>JAJDYJ010000088.1 GCA_022822865.1 Pseudomonadales bacterium
GCGCATGTGCGGAACCCCTCAGGGCCCCGGAGCGAAGCGCTCCGACACAGAGGCCGGATACATGTTCGCAACCGATTCCCGTGTTGCCCATCACACGAACTTCACGCTTGCAAACGCGGGGCGGACCATACATGTAGGCTCGGGCTCGGCATCCTGCCTCGCACGCCCGCCGCACCCCCCGCCCCCCGGCGGCGACTCACAGGGTGCCGACTTTTGAAGCCACCGACCTCGATAGGAGGCCTCAACGCCAAAATGAGAATTGCCGGCTGAAATCAGCCCGAAATTGCGCCTTTCCGCGATTCCGTTTCTATATTTCGTTCCGGGAGATGGAGCGAAACCTTGCGCGCCGGGCTTATTGCCTACATTGCTGGATTGACGCTGGCGAGTTTGACGCCGCGGCCGGAAGTTGCCATCGGCGCGGTGCTTGCCGTGGTTGCGCTGTCGATGTTTTTAGCAACCGGCCCGGGCAGCAGGCTCAAACGCAATACGACCATGCTCGCCGCGGCCGCGCTGCTCGGCTTCGCCTGGCATCTGGTCTGGGCCGGACTGCGGCTCGACGCGCAACTCGCGCCCGAACTCGAAGGCGTCGACATGCAAGTCAGCGGCATCGTCCGCGGCCTGCCGCGCCGCTTCGACGAAATCCAGCAGTTCACCTTCGAAATCCAGCATTCGGACCACGGCTTCGAAGACCGCAAGGTGCTGCTAAACCACTACGGCGAAGAGGAAATCCTCGCCGGCCAACCCTACCGCTTCGAAATCAGAATGAACCGCCCCCGCGGACTCGCCAACCCCGGCGTATTCGACTACGAAGCCTGGCTCTTCCAGCGCGGCGTCGCCGCCCGAGGCTACGTCCGCGGCCAGGTAATGCCCGCCCCCGAACTCGGAACCGCCTGGCTCGATTCCTTCCGCGCCAAGCTGAAAGCAGACCTGCTGCGACTGGCGAGCGACACCGAAAGGCCGGAAACAACCCACGCGCCGCCATCCAGCGACGACAGCGAGCCAAGCGCCGAGCAATTGCGGCTTGCGCGAGGCAACGAAACCGCCGGCATCATCGTAGCCCTGGCCCTCGGCGACGGCAGCGGTCTTACCGACGAACAATGGGAACTCTTCCGCCAGACCGGCACCAACCACCTGTTCGTAATCTCCGGCCTGCACATCGGCCTGATCTGCCTGCTCGCCTACGGCCTCACTCTGTTCACCGTCAAGCGCTTCCCAACCCTGATGCTGCTATCCCCGGCACAAAAAATCGCCCTGATCCCCGCCCTCGCCGCCGCATGCGCCTACGGCCTCATCAGCGGCTTCGGACTCCCCGCCCAACGCGCCCTCGTAATGGCCGCCGTCTTCATGCTCGCCACCCTGTTCAGCATCAAACAACCCGCCAGCCTCCGCTTCCTGCTAGCCATGGCCGTAGTCCTGACTCTGAACCCATTAAGCTTCCTCGGCATGGGCTACTGGCTCAGCTTCCTCGCCGTAGCCGCCTTGCTGCTTGCCCAACCCCCCGGCCCACGCCCAACCACCCTAGCCACCTGGCTAATCGCCAGCCTGCGCCCCCAACTAGCCGTAGCCGCCGGCCTGCTGGTCCCCCTCCTGTTCTGGATGGGCGAAGTAAGCCTCCTGGGCCCCCTCGTCAATCTCCCCGCCATCCCCCTCGTCGGCTTCTGCATAGTCCCCCTGTGCCTGCTGGCCGTCTGCGCAATCCCCATCAGCGAGCCCCTCACAGAAACACTGCTGCAACTGGTAACCTGGCTCCTCCAACTACTACTCTGGACCCTGAACCAAACAGTCACCCTGAGCGCCGACTTCGCCATCCTCGAACGAGAAACCCCCGCCACCCTGACCCTGACCTTACTCGCAGCCGGCAGCCTGCTGGCCCTACTCCCAAAAGGATTCCCCGCCCGCCCCCTGACCCCCCTACTAATGCTCCCCCTGCTATTCACCCCGCCAAAACCACCCCGAGAAGACCTCCTGCGCCTCCACATCCTCGACGTAGGCCAGGGCCTCGCCGTCATCGTCCAAACCCGCCGCCACACCCTCCTCTACGACACCGGCGCCAGCTTCTCCCCCGACGCCAGCATGGGAGACCGCGTAGTACTACCCGTCCTCGAAAAAATGAACACCCCCAAACTAGACGCCGTAATCCTGAGCCACTCCGACGACGACCACGCCGGCGGCTACCCCGCCATAGCCGCCGCGCTGCCGGTAGACCGCGTTTACAGCAGCTTCAACGTGCCACAGGCGACCGGAGTGGCCTATGCTTGCCGGGAGTTCATAAACTGGCGCTGGGACGAGGTCGAATTCCGCTTCCTGCATCCCGGCGCGCCGCGTGAAAACGACAACGACAACTCCTGCGTACTACAGATCCGCGCCGGCAACTTCACCGCCTTACTCCCCGGCGACATAGAAGCCGGCGTAGAACGCGAACTGGCAGCAGCCTTGCGAGGGGAACTGCAAAGCGACGTACTGATCGCCGCCCACCACGGCAGCAACACCTCATCAACCTGGCCCTTCCTAAAAATGGTCGATCCGGAATATGTCATTTATGCTGCCGGATACCGCAACCCTTTCGGCCACCCGTCTCCACGAGTACTGGAACGGGCGGCTGTTTTCACCCCGAATATGCTGAATACCAGCGCCGAAGGCATGATCAGTTTCGTCCTGTCCGGGCCCGGCACGAACCTGCAAATAAGCAGCTTTCGCACGAGTCACCCCCGCTACTGGCGAGACTGCAGATTCTGCGACTCCGCTTCGCTACGCGCAGAATGACAAATCCCAGGTCCGCGCAGAATGACAAATCCCAGGTCCGCGCAGAATGTCGAATGGCGGGTCTGCCAGAGTGACGAATGGTCGGCCCCGCACAACGTGAGTCGCCGTCTGGTGTGTGGGGTTCAGCGGGCGTGCGAGACAGGGATGTCGAGCGCGAAGCGTACAGGGACGTATTCACAGCGTCCGATGAACCCCAAAAACCAGACGGCGACGGATCGAAGCCACAATACGTCAACGCATCGAAGCCACAGATTCCCCAACCCGCTGTGTTACATTAGTCCGCAGAAACAGCCAGGCGAACCAGCCGGCGCAAAAGAGGGCGGTGGATTGATCGACGTTATCAGGGCTGGCGGCTGGCTAATGCTCCCGATTCTGCTGTGCTCCATCGTCGCCGCCGCCATAGTAATCGAAAGATTCTGGAGCCTCGCCCGCCCCCGAATCGCACCCCCCTACCTAATGGCCCAAATCTGGACCTGGCTAAAAAACAAACAACTGGACGCCGACCGCCTGGGCAAAATCCGCCGCGGCTCCCCCCTAGGCAAGATACTCGCCGCCGGCCTGATAGCCGCCCGCCACGGACGCCCCGAAATGAACAAAGCCATCGAACAGGCAGGCGCCCAGGTAGTACACGACCTCGAACGCTACCTGAACGCCCTAGGCACCATCGCCCTCATCACCCCATTATTAGGCCTGCTAGGCACAGTCTTCGGCATGATCCAGGTTTTCGACGATATCATGATCCAGGGCGCCGGCGACGCCGGCCTGTTAGCCGGCGGCATCTCCGAAGCCCTGATCACCACCGCCGCCGGCCTCACCGTCGCCATACCCTCGCTCATGTTCCACCGCCACTTCCGCCGCCGCGTCGACGCCCTCGTACTGGAACTCGAGCAGGAATCCGTCAAACTGGTTGAAATCCTGTTCGGCGACCGCAAGGTCAAGGAGAAGGCAGCGTGAAATTCCGCCGCGGCGCACAACATAACGAACTGGCGATCAACATCACGCCCCTGATCGACGTCGTCTTCCTGTTGCTGATTTTCTTCATGGTCACCACCAGCTTCAATCGCGAGAACTGGATGCAAGTCAATCTGCCCCAGGCCAACGCGCAAACCCCCGAAGCGCCCGCGGCGCGCATCGACGTCGTGGTGGACCGCGACGGCAACTATCTCGTAAACGGCGCCGCGCTGGCCAATAATCGCATCACCACCCTGATCGCCGCGCTCGAGCGCGCCGCCGACGGCGACAACAGCCTGCTCGTGGTGCTCACCGCCGACGAGAACGCCAGACACCAGGCCGTGGTGACCGCCATGGAAAGCATCGGCGCGGCCGGCTTCGCCAGCCTGCAAATCGCCACCCGCGATATCGAGCGCAACTGAGCGCCGCAAGAGAAGCAAATGGACCCCGAACAGAACAGCAACAAGGCAGAAACCGCCGCATCCGGCGGCGAACTCTACCGACGCCTGCTCGGCTACGCCGCGCCGTTCCGGAGCGCGATATTCTTCTCCATCGTCGGCTTCATCCTCTTCGCCGTAACCACCCCCTGGCTCGCCTGGTGGTTCGGCTGGCTCACCGACGCCATCAGCTCCGAAAACGCCGCCGGCCTGCGCAGCTTCGCCGTGCTCAACTGCCTCGCCATCCCCCTCGTGCGTGGCCTCGGCGGCTTTCTCGGCGGCTATTCCATGGCGCATATCGCCAGTCACGTCACCCATAGATTGCGTTCCCAGTTAAGCGAGCGGCTGATCCTGCTGCCCGCGCGATTCTTCGACGGCAAGGAGCCCGGCAAGCTCGTCTCCAAGTTCAGTTACGACGTCTCCCAGGTGACCGAGGCCTGCAGCAACGCCTTCGCCATTCTCGTGCGCGAAGGCCTGATCGTGATCGGTCTGCTCGCCACCCTGCTGTACACCGACTGGCGGCTCGGCCTCATTTTCCTGATTATCGCCCCCGTGGTCGGCCTGGTGGTGCAGGCCGCGTCCACGCGCTTTCGCCGCTACAGCAAGCAGATGCAGGATTCCATGGGCGACGTGTCCCAGATCACGCTGGAAACGATCAAGGGCTACCAGGTCGTGCGCATCTTCAACGCCGAATCCTACGTGAACCGCAAACTGCACGGCGCCAGCGACCGCAACCGGCGCCAGAACATGAAAATCGCCATGGTGCTGGGCATCAGCACGCCGCTGGTGCAATTCATCGTCGCGATGGCGATGGCGGTGCTGGTATGGCTCGCGATGTCGCCGGATTTCTTCGCCGACAAGACGCCGGGCGAGTTCGTCACCTTCATCACCACCGCCGGCCTGCTGTCCCGGCCGATCCGCCAGCTCACCCAGGTCAATTCGGTGATCCAGCGCGGCCTGGCGGCGGCGGGCAGCGTGTTCGGCGTGCTGGACGAGGAACCCGAAGCGAACACCGGCAGTTACACGACCGAACGAGCCCAAGGCTGGATCGAATTCGACGACGTGAGCTTTTCCTACGACGGCAACGTCGAAGCGCTGAAAAACGTCAGCCTCGTCGCCGAGCCGGGCCAGACCATCGCCCTCGTCGGCCGCTCCGGCAGCGGCAAATCGTCCCTGGTGCGGCTGATCGCCCGGTTCTACCCGTACGACAGCGGCGACATCACCCTCGACGGCGTCTCCCTGCGCGACTACGAATTGCACAATCTGCGCGGCCAGATCTCCGTGGTGAGCCAGAACGTCGTGCTGTTCAACGGCACCGTCGCGGAAAACATCGCCTACGGCGAGGAAAGTTTCGACCGCGAGCGGGTGGAGGAGGCCGCCCGCAACGCCCACGCCATGGAATTCATCGCCGAACTCGAGGACGGGCTCGACACCCAGGTCGGCGACGACGCCGGCCTGCTTTCCGGCGGCCAGCGCCAGCGCATCGCCATCGCCCGGGCGCTGCTCAAGGACGCGCCGATCCTGATTCTCGACGAAGCGACCTCGGCCCTCGATTCCGAATCGGAGCAGCACGTGCAGGAGGCCCTGCAATTGCTCACCCGGGGCAGAACCACCTTTGTCATCGCCCATCGTCTGTCCACCATCGAGAACGCGGACCGGATCCTCGTGCTGGAAGCGGGGCAGGTGGTCGAATCCGGCAATCACGCCGAGTTGCTGGCCAAGGGCGGCTACTACTCCCGTCTGCGCGCCATGCAGTTCTCCGACGACGAGCGCGAATAATGCGCCTGACTCCGCAGATTCTGCGACTCCGTTTCGCTCCGCGCAGAACGACGGGGCGGAGTGTCATTCCGCGCGCAGTCGCGGAATCTCCCCGCCCATGAACTTTCTCGCACGCGCCTGGTACGGGGAAATCAGGGGACACCCATGGCTGTACCTGCTATGGCCGTTCTCCCTGCTGTTCCGGGGACTGGCCGCATTGCGGCGCAAGCGGCAAAGCGCGGGGGCGAGGCGGCTCGGCAAGCAGCCGGTCATCGTCATCGGCAATATCACCGTTGGCGGGGCGGGCAAGACAGCGCTGCTGATCGCCCTGGCGCTCGAACTCAAGGAGCGCAAGTTCTCGCCGGGGATCGTCAGCCGCGGCTATGGCGCATCAAGCGGCAGCTTTCCCCTGGACGTCACGGCCGATTCCGACCCGGACGAATGCGGCGACGAACCCGTACTGATCGCGGCAAGCACCGATTGTCCCGTGGTCGTCGACCCGGACCGCCCCGCGGCCGTTGCGCATCTGCTCGCCGAACACAAGGTCAACGTCGTACTCAGCGACGACGGCCTGCAACATTACCGCCTGCATCGCGACATCGAGATCGCCGTGGTCGACGGCGCACGCCTCTTCGGCAACGGCCTGCCGCTGCCCGCCGGCCCCTTGCGCGAGCCGCGGCAGCGGCTGCACGAGGTCGATTTCGTTGTCGTCAACGGAGAGCCGGCCGAAGAACTGGAAGTCCCCGTTCCGCTATACCAGGCAACGATGGAGCCGCATTCCCTGGTCAATCTCGCCAGCGGCGAAGAGCGCTCTTTCGCCGGCGCGCCATTCCACGTCGGCCACACCTTGCAACTCGTCTCGGGCATCGGCAATCCGGAGCGCTTTTACTCACTGATGGAAAACCTGCCGTACCCGCTGGCCCGCATCGAATTCCCCGACCATCACAAGTTCAGCGCCGAAGATTTCGAAGGCGAACGCGTCGACATACACCAGCCCATCGTGATGACCGAAAAGGATGCGGTAAAATGCCGCCGGTTCGCGACGGCCAATTTCTGGGCCTTGCGCGCCGAAATGAAACTGCCGCCGGCATTCGTCAAGGACCTGCTGAAACGAATCAGGCAGGTGAAGACGAAAGCGAAGGCCTGAAGGGATTCGACAGGAAACCGAAAATGGACCGCAAACTGCTCGCCATACTCGTCTGCCCGATCTGCAAGGGCGAATTGCGCTACGACCGCCAGGCGAGCGAATTGCTATGTGTGGCCGACGGACTCGCCTATCCCATCCGCGACGGCGTGCCGGTCATGCTCCCCGAGGAAGCGCGGGAAATGAGCTTCGATGAGCGGGAAAAGGCGCGGTGACGTTCTGCGACATCATTCCGGCCGGATTTGCCGCAACGTCCGGCGACTACGCCGCCAGGATTGCGGCATGAGCTTCTCCGTCGTCATTCCGGCCCGTTACGCTTCGAGCCGCCTGCCGGGGAAGTTGCTGCTCGACCTGGCCGGCAAGCCGGTGCTGCAACGCACCATCGAGCGTGCGCTGGCGAGCGAGGCCGGCCAGGTGGTCGTCGCCACAGACGACGCGCGCATCGCCGAACTCGTTCGAACGACCGAAGCCAGGGTCGTCATGACTTCGCCCGACAACGCCACCGGCACCGACCGCATCCAGGAAGCCGCCGATATCCTGGGGCTGCGCGGAGAGGAGATCGTCGTCAACGTGCAAGGCGACGAGCCGCTGATTCCGGTCGCCGCGATCAATCAGGTGGCGCGCAATCTCGCCGAGCACGAGCAAGCCGGGATCGCGACCTTGTGCGAGGAAATCGCCGAAGAGGCCGAATTCGCCGACCCGAACGCCGTGAAAGTCGTGCGCGACGAGCAGGGATTCGCGCTGTATTTCAGCCGTGCGCCGATTCCCCATGGTGGTGCAGCCCAGGCCCTGCGCCACATCGGCATCTACGCCTACCGCGTCGAGCTGCTGAACCGCTTCGTGAACTGGCCGCAATCCGACCTCGAACGCAGCGAACGGCTCGAACAACTGCGCGCCCTGAGCAACGGCGTGAAAGTACATGTGGGCGTTTCCACCGAGTGTTTCCCGCCGGGCATCGATACCAAGGAAGACCTTGCGGCAAATACGGCATATCTTGCAACACGATGAGATTCTTCATGACCAGATCCTGCGACTTCGCGCAGGATGACACCCCCACCCGCCATTCCGCGCGAAGGAACTCACGTCACCCTCCCCACTGTCATTCTGCGCGGAGCGAAGCGGAGTCGCAGAATCTGCCGGTCGCCTCATGAAGCTCACCTGCGACGCGGAATTGCAGCCATACAACTCTTTCGGGGTGGCGGCGCGCGCCGCGTGTCTCGCTGAAATCCACGCAAGCGAAGATCTGCAACAGGCCGTCGAACTCGCTGAATCCCGCGAATTGCCCCTGCTGCTGCTCGGCGGCGGCACCAACGTGCTGTTCGCGGGCGATTTCCCCGGCATGGTCCTGCTCATGCGCAACCGCGGCGTCGAAATCGACCGGGAAAGCGGCCTCGTCACCGTCGCCGCGGGCGAGAACTGGCACGAATTCGTGCAATTCTGCCTGCGAAACGGCCTGTACGGCCTGGAAAACCTCGCGCTGATCCCCGGCAGCGCCGGCGCCGCCCCGGTGCAGAACATCGGCGCCTACGGCGTCGAACTCGAAAGCTTCTTCGTCGAACTCGAACTGTTCGACTGCGCCGACGGCAGCCTGCGCACAATGGCCCGCGAGGACTGTAACTTCAGCTATCGCGACAGCGCCCTGAAACAACCCCGCCCGCAGCCGCAAGTTGTCAGTTCGTTGACATTGCAACTCCCGCGCGAGCCTGCCCCAAACCTGCATTACCCCGCGCTGATGGAGGAACTCGAAAGCGCCGCCAACTCGTCATTCTGCGCGGAGCGAAGCGGAGTCGCAGAATCTCCTGTTACGCCCCAGGACGTATTCGAAGCCGTCTGCCGCATCCGCCGCCGCAAGCTCCCCGACCCGGCCGAAATCGGCAACGCCGGCAGCTTCTTCAAGAACCCGATAATCTCCCAGGACGAGTTCGAACAACTAAGCAGCCGCTACGACTCCCCGCCGTCATTCCCCGCAAAAGAGGGCGTAAAAGTCCCCGCCGGCTGGCTGCTCGACCAATGCGGCTACAAGGGCTACGAAAAAGGCGCCGCCGGCGTCTACGAACGCCACGCCCTGATCCTCGTCAACAGGGGAGGGGCAACCGGCAAGGAACTCCACCAACTAGCCATGGAAATGCAAAACCGCGTCCAGTCCGAATTCGGCATCACCCTCGAGCCCGAAGTCCGCATTGTTGGTGCTCACTAAATCACGGAAACCTGGAGATTCTGCGACTCCGCTTCGCTCCGCGCAGAATGACATTAGTGGATTGCGTCATCCTGCGCGGAGCGAAGCGGAGTCGCAGAATGACATTGGTGAGATGCGTCATCCTGCGCGGAGCGAAGCGGAGTCGCAGAATGACATTGGTGAGATGCGTCATCCTGCGCGTAGCGAAGCGGAGTCGCAGGATCCATGCTTCAGCTTGAGCAGTGGGCTGGGGTTCGCTAAGCTTTTCGGGCGGCACGAAAGGATGCAACCCCTTCACATGGCTACAAAAAACGCCTTCGATCACGAAAGCTACATCGCCGGCCTCACGCGCAGGCCCGGGGTGTACCAGATGCAGGACGGCGCCGGCAAGGTCATCTACATCGGCAAGGCCGCCAACCTGCGCAACCGCGTGCGCAGCTATTTCCGCGGCTCCGCCCTGAACGCGCGCAGCCTCGCCATGCTGAACAAGGTGGCCGGCATCGAAGTCACCGTCACCGACAGCGAAACCGAGGCGCTGCTGCTCGAACAATCGCTCATCAAACGGCACCGCCCCACCTACAACATCCAGTTGCGCGACGACAAGTCCTACCCCTACATCCTGCTCACCGAACACCAGGACTTCCCCAGGCTCGCCTTCTACCGCGGCAGCCGCCGCGGCAAGGGCGTCTTCTACGGCCCGTACCCCAGCGCCCATTCGACCCGGGACAGCCTCAACGTGCTGCAAAAAGTCTTCCAGGTGCGCCAATGCGAGGACAGCTATTACAGCAACCGCACCCGGCCCTGCCTGCAACACCAGATCAAGCGCTGCACCGCGCCCTGCGTCGGCCTCGTCTCGAAAGAGGACTACGCCGAACAGGTGCGCTACTCGAAACTGTTCCTCGAAGGCAAGAGCGACCGGCTGTTCACCGAGCTGGCAAAAGACATGGAAGCCGCCGCCGCCCGCGAACAGTTCGAGAAGGCCGCCGTCATCCGCGACCGCATCGCCGCCCTGCGCCGCATCCAGGACAAGCAGGTCGTCGCCAACAAGGGCGGCAACTCCGACATCATCGCCGCCGAACTCGACCAGCCCTACGCCTGCGTCCACGTCATCCACGTGCGGGCAGGGCGCATCATCGATTCGAAAAGCCATTTCCCCCAGTTCCGGCTCGCGCAAGACGCCACCGACGTCGTCGCGGCCTTCATCTCCCAGGTCTACCTCTCCGGCGGCAAGGCCAGCCTCATGCCGAGCGAGGTGATCGTGCCCGAATTGCCCGAGGAAGCGAAAAAGATCGAGGCCGCGCTGAGTTACGTCGCCGAACGCAAGGTGAAACTCGCCGCCCGGGTGCGCAGCCATCGCGCCCGCTGGCTGGAAATGGCCGGCGCCAACGCGCGCCAGTCCCTCGAAACCCTGCTCGCCAGCCGGCAGAACATCCGCCGCCGCCTGCTGTTCCTGCAACGCGCGCTGAAACTGGAAAAAGTCCCCGCGCGGCTCGAATGCTACGACATCAGCCACACCGCCGGCCGGGAAACCGTCGCCTCGGCCGTCGTCTTCGACGAAAACGGCCCGGCCAAGAGCGACTACCGGCGTTTCAACATCAAGGCCGTCACGGCGGGAGACGATTACGCCGCCATGGAACAGGCGCTGAAACGGCGCTTCACGCGCCTGCTCGCCGGCGAAGGCAAAATGCCCGACCTGGCGCTCATCGACGGCGGCGAAGGTCAACTCGGCCGCGCCGCGAAAGTCTGCGAGGAACTCGGCGTCGAAAAACTCCCCCTGCTCGCCATCGCCAAGGGCGCCAGCCGCCGCCCCGGCCAGGAAACCCTGATCCTGCGTCACGGCGGCAAGACCCGGGAACTGAGCCTGGATTCGATCTCCCCGGCCCTGCACCTGCTGCAACAGGTGCGCGACGAAGCCCACCGCTTCGCCATCGCCGGGCATCGCCGCAGGCGCGCCAGGGCCGGCAAAACCTCGTTCCTGGAAAGCATTCCCGGCGTCGGCCCGGCCCGGCGGCGCGAGCTGCTGCGCCATTTCGGCGGCCGCCAGCAACTGTTCCGCGCCAGCGAAACGCAACTCGCCAAGGTCAACGGCATCAGCCGGCAGATGGCCGAAGTAATATACAAGCACCTGCACGGCACTTTTTGAGGGAAGCAAGAACAATGAACCTGGCCAACCTGACGACCGTATCGCGCATACTCCTGATTCCGCTGATCCTGGGCTTCTACTACTCGAACATCCCCCAGGCCCACCTGCTCGCCGCGGCGGTCTTCGCCGTCGCCAGCCTGACCGACTGGCTCGACGGCTATCTCGCCCGCAAGCTCGACCAGGCGACCGAACTCGGCGCCTTCCTCGACCCGGTCGCCGACAAACTGCTCGTCGTCGTGGTTTCGCTGGTGCTGCTGGCGGCGTATCCGGCGCTGCTGTTGCCGGTCTCCGTCATAGTCGTGCGCGAACTGGCGATCTCCGCCTTGCGCGAATGGACCGCGGCCAGGGGCAAACGCGTCGCCGTGGCCTTCTCCGGCAAGCTGAAGGCGACGATCCAGATGATCGCCATCATCGCCCTGCTGCTGCCCGAAGACGGCGAACCGCGCCTGCTCTGGCTGCTCGGCGCGGGCCTGATTTACCTGTCCGCGATCCTGGCGCTATGGTCCATGGCCCAATACTTCCACCGCGCCCGGCAAACCCTGCGCGACTCAGACCAGGCCTAACGCAATGTCATTCTGCGCCCAGCGAAGCCCCCCACCCGTCATTCTGCGCGCAGCGAAGCGAAGTCGCAGAATCTCCAACTTGACTCAAACCCCATTGCCTTTAGAATATGCCGCCTGCCTGATGCGGGAATAGCTCAGTTGGTAGAGCACGACCTTGCCAAGGTCGGGGTCGCGAGTTCGAGTCTCGTTTCCCGCTCCAATTCCTCAACCAGCAAAATCCGCCGAGACGCGCCGCCGGCGCGGGAATCTGCATCGGCGATTTGCTATAGTGCCCCCGAGACGAAGGCTGGGTGGCAGAGTGGCCATGCAGCGGACTGCAACTCCGCGTACGCCGGTTCGATTCCGACCCCAGCCTCCACACTTTGGAGGTCAATGTATGGAAATGGTGTTTAGTATCATTGGTATTGTTGTTTCTATCGTTATCGCCTCGGTCGGAGAAATTCGTCGACGTAGAACGGTGCGTTACAGAAACCATTGTGTTAGGGTCTGTTCAGTCGTCGCGCTATTGGTGGCCGGTGCATATTTGCTTAATAAACATAAAACTTGATCACCATAAACGAAACATCTAAAATATTTTGCACATCAAATTGACCGTAGCATGTCTAAAGATACTGCAATCTTCAAATAATCAGCCAACAATTAGGCTCCCATTAAACAGAATTAAATGGATAATAAATCAATGCTAGAACCAATTTCTACCGCCGTACTCAGCACACTCGCGGCATCTGCAATAAAAAAATCAGCCGAGAGATTTATTGAAAAGATATCCACAAGGCGGTCGAGCAAAAGCTCAAGTAATGCAAATTTATCCTTGGGTGATGATTTGCCAAAATATTTGGCTGCAAATTATGCCAAATGTGAAACATTAAAAACACTTATTGATAGAAATAATCCTGTAAAGTTAACAGATTGCTTCGTTGCACCAAACTTTGAGCTAATGGCGGAAAAAGTTTCGTCCCAAGATTTTTTTCAACAATTTAGAACATCTGGCGGAAAGGTCGTGATTACGGGGCTGGCTGGAAGTGGAAAGTCTGTTTTCCTCAAATATTCATATCGAAAGATAATTGAGGAAAACTTTATGTATTTCCCGGTATTTTTTGAGTTAAGATCACTAAATAGTTCTTGTCCGTAAACTCCGTTTTCTGGTCTTTTTTCGTTTGCCGATTCCGTCCGATCGGTTGTAACCGGGTATCCGGGAGGCGGTTTTTCTTCGATCCAGTGGGGGTTTGCGTCGTTTCCGGCGCGATCCGGCCCGC
>JAJDYJ010000019.1 GCA_022822865.1 Pseudomonadales bacterium
GCGGGCCGGATCGCGCCGGAAACGACGCAAACCCCCACTGGATCGAAGAAAAACCGCCTCCCGGATACCCGGTTACAACCGATCGGACGGAATCGGCAAACGAAAAAAGACCAGAAAACGGAGTTTACGGACAAGAACTAGCTAAGCCATCGGGAATTTTGATGTCCTTCCTGACCGCAACGATCAGTAGGCGAGGACGGGACTGGGGCAGGAAGAGTGCGGCATCCACTACCAGAGGGCCGTAACGATAGCCGCCGTCTCTCAGGGCTCGGCAAATCGCCTTGAAGTCTCTGCCGCCGTGGGACGTTAGCGTTCCACACACGTTTTCCAAAACAATGACGTTGGGCGCCCGCGACTCGTCGGTTAGATCTTGCATCAGGCGCCAAAAAGCCCAAAAAGTGCCGGATCGCTCGCCTTCCAGGCCTGCGCCGCTGCCTGCTAACGACAAGTCCTGGCACGGAAAGGAAGCCCACGCCAAATCGGCGAAACCCGGTAACTGATCGGCAGTTACGTCGTTGATGTCGCCACAGAGCAACTGCGCTCCACCCCAATTTCGGGTGTATGTGGCCGCCTTCTTGGCGTCTATGTCGTTGGCGAACAGACAACGCCATTGATCACCGAGACCGGCCCGCACCATCCCGGCGCCGGAGAAGAATTCGTAGTAATTGCAAGTCACTTTTTCCATATGTGACTAAGTATATAGAAGCGGGGCGAAAACGAGAGATTTTTGGCGCAAAAAGTTCTGGAGCCCGGTGAGATGGGGCCCATTGAGTCAATCATCCTCGTTCCCAAGCCCGTCATCTTGTGAGTCTTCGGGATTAACGTGCTCGGCGGTCTCTTCCAGCCGCCTTCTGGCAAGCCACTCAAGACGTTGGGCCTGCGCCCACAGTGTGCGGCGAATTCCAGTTCCCACTTTGCGCTCGCTGATTACACGAGCAAGATTAGCTATGGTCCTTGCTCGACGCGCGAGGCGCAAATCCGGGTGTTCGCGGTCTCCACGCACCGAACCAGTCAGAATCTGGAGTCGGATAGACGGAGGCAGTTCGATAAGGTCCCTTTCTTCAGGCTCTTTCTCGTTTAGCACAACGTTGAACTGCGATTTACTCAGGGCATGGCAATAAACGGTGTATTCAGCTTGATTCAATACTTCATCTCCGGGCTTGTCCCAGAATGGCCATATCTCAATTTCAGCCACCTCGAACGGGTCGAGCACACTCATCGCAACGGCGTCGGTGCGCTGATTCGTCAAGTGTCGCCTGATTCGAGTACGAATCTTCTCCGTTGTCTGTCCGACGTAGATTGGCTCCTTGTCGTAGTCATAAAACAAGTAAACTCCCCATTTGCAGTCACCAACTTTCCTATCGGTGTCTTCCCATTTTGCATCCAGTACGCGGGCACTCCCTCATACAGGGCTAACACGTCTGGCGGTGCGTGTAACTTCTTGGACATATTGATATTTTCGATATTGGCTGAGGTGGAATGAATCTCTCTTTTTTCCGTTTCTATCTGACGCGGAAGGCTACTAGTAGTATCGGCCAAGTCAGTTCATTCAACACGTTCCAGGAACAGGTTGCCGAAGTCGTCGAAGCGGGCCTGCCAGGATTGGGCGATCCAGGTCGTGGAGGCGTACTCGGGTATGGTGACCGGCCCGGCGACGGTTTCTCCCTTGAGCAGCCGGCGCCGGGTTTCCGGCTCCGGTTCGCCCGCCGGCGCTTCGTTTTGGGGCGGCAGATCGAATGCCTGGCCGGAAAACCAGGCGCGCAATCGTACGTTTACCGCGTCGACAGGCGTTTCCAGCGCGTAACCGTAGCGGCGCCGATGCAGTTCGTGGAAATGCGCCAGGGTCGCATCCCAGCCGGTCCAGGGCAGGTTCAGGGTGTATGACTGTCCGGTATAACGCATATCGACGCTGAACCGCGTTTGCAGGTTCGCGATATCGAGCCCCTCGCCCGCGAACTCGTTTTCGGCCCGGCGCGATAACTGCCCAAGTTCCCTTTCGATCTGCGTCGTCGGATCGTCTTCCTCAGTGCGTTGCAGGGTGCGTGAGAACTGTCTTCCCTGGTCGGCGACCGCCATGCCGAGGGCGGACAGGACGCCGGCGTAAACCGGCACGACCGCCAGGCGGATGCCGAGCGCTTCGGCGAGCGCGCAGACGTGCAGGCCGCCGGCGCCGCCGAAACTGACGAGCAGGAATTCCGCCGGGTCGAAGCCGCGGTTGACCGAGATGCGGCGGATGGCTTCGACCATGTGTTCGTTGGCGATGCTGACGATGCCTTGCGCGGTGGCCTCGACGTCGAGGCCGATCGTTTCCGCGAGTCCGGCCACGGCCTCGCGGGCGAGATCGATGTCGAGTTCGAGTCCGCCGGCCAGCGGCGCGCCGGCGGGCAGTCGGCCGAGCAACAGGTTGGCGTCGGTTACGGTCGGTCCGGTTCCGCCCTTGCCGTAGCAGACCGGTCCCGGATCCGCCCCCGCCGACTCCGGCCCGACCTGCAACATGCCGCCGCTGTCGACATAGGCGATGGAGCCGCCGCCCGCGCCGATGGTATGCATGTCCACCATGGGCACGGAGACGGGAAACTCCCCGAGCCGGCCTTCGCTCGTGATGCCGATGGGCCCGTCGAGCAAGGCGACGTCCGTGGAAGTGCCGCCCATATCGAAACTGATCAGCTTGCTTCGCCCGATCTGGCGGCCCAGATATTCCACCGCCGCCAGCCCTCCCGCGGGTCCGGAAAGCAGCAGGTTCACCGCGGAGTCGGCCGCCTTGCCGGCGCTGATGGTCTCGCCGCTCGATTGCATGACCTGCAGCGAGGAACCCGCGGGCAGATGATCCAGGCCCGCTTGCAGGCGGCGTAAATAGCCGCTCACCACCGGCCCCAGAAATGCGTTGAGCCAGGTCGCCATGCCGCGTTCGTATTCCTTGTACTCGGGCAGCACCCGCGAAGAGCGGGAAACGAACACTCCGGGCAAGGATTCGCGCACGGCTTGCTCGATGGCTTCCTCGTGGCTCGGGTCGAGAAAGGAGAACAACAGGTTGATCGCCACCGATTCCGTTTTCAGCTTGCGCAACTCCGCGGTCAACGCAGCCAGGTCGTCCGCCGTCAGCGGGTCTATGGTTTGCCCGTCCGCGCTTACCCGGCCGCCGGTTTCGAAGCAAAGCTCTTCCTCCACCGGCGGCGGGGAGGGTTCGAATTCCAGCGCGTACAGGTGTGGGCGGGTCTGCCGCGCCAGGGTGAGCATGTCGCCGAAACCCCGGTTGGTTACGAAAGCCGTGCGGGCGCCCTTCCGCTGCAACAGGGCATTGGTCGCGACCGTACTTCCATGCACGATCTGCAAGCGCTCGCGCGTCACGCCCATCTCAGCAAGACCTTCCAGCACCGCGAGTTCAGGCGCGCGAGGCGTCGAGGGAGTCTTGTAGACCGACAGCTCGAACTCACCGCCGGGAACAGACCTTACACAGAGAAAATCAGTGAACGTCCCGCCGACGTCGACGCCGATCCGAAGCATCGGAACTTCTTTGGTCATGATTGGGAACCGGCGTCCTGTACTTTGCGGCGGGGCCACATTATAACTGTGGCTCCTCGTTCGGCCATGACCGCCGGAGACCGATTTGCCCGAACTTCCCGAAGTCGAAACTACGCGCCGGGGCGTGGAGCCCCTTGTGCTAGACCGGCAGATCGTCCGGGTGGATGTCCGCGAGCGTCGCCTGCGTTGGCCGATTCCGGATGCGCTGGCGGACGAGTTAACTGGAAGGCGGTTCACTTCGGTGGGGCGGCGCGCAAAGTACCTGTTGTTCCAATGCGAGAGTGGAGTGCTGATCGTTCACTTGGGCATGTCGGGCAGTTTGCGGCTGACTCCGGCGGACGAGCCTCCCGGCAAGCATGCTCACGTCGATATCGTGTTCGACTCCGGCAAGGCGTTGCGTTACACCGACCCGCGCAAATTCGGCAGTATGCTCTGGCAACCGTTGGATGCTGGGGAGCATCCATTGTTACGGGGTCTCGGACCGGAGCCGTTGGGAGACGATTTCAACGGCGCCTTGCTTTATCGAAAAAGCCGCGGGCGCAAGACCGCTGTAAAGAATCTGATCATGGATTCCCGAATAGTTGTCGGAGTTGGGAACATCTACGCTTGCGAAGCCTTGTTTCTTGCCGGCATCCATCCCTCAAGGGCCTGCGGCAGGATTTCGGCGCAACGCTACGAGAAACTGGCTGAGACTATTCGTACTGTACTTGGCAAGGCCATCTGTGCCGGGGGAACCACCTTGCGCGATTTTAGCGGCGGCGACGGCAGGCCCGGCTATTTCAAACAGGAATTGAACGTCTACGGGCGCGGCGGAGAGAGCTGTGTGCGCTGTTCGGCCAGCCTGCGCGAAATTCGCCTGGGCCAGCGCTCCACGGTGTTCTGTCCGGCCTGTCAGACCTGATTGTTTTCAGAAATGGCCTTCGCCACAGCCGGATGCACGAAATTGGAAATGTCTCCGCCGTAAGAGGCGATTTCCCGCACCAGAGTGGAGGAAATATAGGAAAGGTGTTCCGCCGGGGCCAGGAACACCGTTTCGATCTCCGGCGCCAGTACGCGGTTCATGCCCACGAGTTGAAACTCGTATTCGAAGTCTGCAACCGTGCGCAGGCCGCGCAAGATGATATTGGCGCCGCATTCCTCGACGAATTTCGTCAGCAGGTTATCGAAACTGCGCACTTCGACGTTGTCGAGATGCCCGAGCACTTCCCGCGTAAGCGCCAGACGCGTGTCGATGGGCAGCGAGTTGCCTGTTTTCAGATTGGCGTCCACCACCGCTACGATGATCTTGTCGAACAGGCGGGAAGCCCGCTCCACCAGATCGCTGTGGCCATTGGTTATGGGATTGAACGTGCCGGGATAGACGACGGTTTTCATGGCGGCGGATGTTTTGGATGAAGCCGGCATTCTAGCCAATAGGCTTGTGGCTAACAAACCAGAAAATCGGCAATCGCCTGTTCGAGGCGGCTGCCATTGGCGGCGAAGAATCCGACATGCCCGCCGGAACGTGTCAGTTCCAGGCGCACGTTCTCCGGCAGCCGGGTCGGGTCCGGCAGCGAGGCGGCTGGCACCAGCGGATCGTCGGCGCTCTGGATCAGCAAGGTCGGCGTCCTTATCTCGGCCAGGAGCGGCAGGCTGCTGCATTTCGCGTAATAGTCCGCCGCATCGGCGAAACCATGCAGCGGCGCGGTGACGCGGTCGTCGAACTCCCAAATGCTGCCGATGCCTTGCGGTGGGCCGAGTTCTTCGAGCCGGGCCAGTTCCGCGTCATTGCCGGTTTCCCGGAATTTGCGCTTTTTCGCCGCCAGATCCTGTTGCAGGCGGCCGAGAAAGTAACGGCCGTAATAGCGGGTCAAGCCGCGGCCCAAGGCGGCCGAACATTGCGCCAGATCGAAGGGTACGGAAATGCTCACCGCCCGATCGAGCCCTGGCGGACCGCCGGTTTCCGCCAGCCACTTCAGCAACACGTTGCCGCCGAGGGAGTAGCCGACGCAATGGAAGGGGTTGTCTGGAAACCGTTCATGCAGTTTCCGGAACACCTGATCGGCATCGGCGGAAACCCCCGAATGATAACTGCGCGCCTTGTTGTTGGGTTCGCCGCTGCAGCCGCGGAAATTCATCGCCACGCTGGCGACGCCGCGCGCGAGCAAATGATGTTGCAATGCCTGCACGTACAGTGATTCGGAGCAGCCGCACAGGCCGTGAAGAATGAAAACGACGGGGTCGCCCGGAGCGATCTCGCCGCCGGGCCGGACCCAGGCCAATTCGATGAAGTCGCCGTCTTCGAGCGGCAGGCGCTCGCCCTCCTGGGCGACTGTCACTCCCGGTCCGAACTTGCGCCGCAAGGATTGCAGATGCCCGCCGGGCAGCCACCAGGCCGCACGAAAACCGTTCAATGCGGAATACGCGTTCCGGCGGTTCATTCGCGCCGCGCCAGAAAATAATGCACGTCGCCGGCGGAGCCGGTTCTGGTCATGGTCCAGTTGCCGGGCAACTGTTGCGGCCCCACTTCGGTCTCGGCTTCGAGATAGATCAGCGCGGACTGGGCGAGCAGGCCGCTGCGTTCAAGCGTTTCGCAAGCCTGGGGCAACAGGCCGCCGGCAAAAGGCGGGTCGAGAAACACGAGTTCGACGCTCGATGGCGGCTGACGGGTCTGGCGCAGCCAGTCCCAGGCCGAGGTGTGATGGATTTCCGCGTTTTCCGCCTTGAGAATCTTCGCGTTTTCCGCCAGCGCCCGGCACGCGCTCGCGTTGCGTTCGACAAGTATCACCCGCGCGGCTCCCCGGGAGAGGGCTTCGAATCCGAGAGCGCCGCTGCCTGCGAACAAATCCAGGCAGATCCTGCCCTCGACTTCGTCCCGCAGCCAGTTGAACAGGGTTTCCCGGATCCGGTTCGGCGTCGGCCGCAGACCGTCGATATCCGGAAAGTGCAGCAACCGGCGGCGCAATTCGCCGCCGATGATGCGCACGGCGGCTTTCTTCCCCGTTCGGGCGTGCTTCTTCCTGACCGATCCTTGTGAACTCGTTCCCATAAGCCAGTGCGTTCCTCTTTGTTCGCCGGGCGGGGGTGGTGATAGCATAGCCCGCCGCCAATTTCGAGAACATTGCATGCTCAAGTTCGGAAAATCTTCGCGCTCCGGAGAGGAAGAGTCCGAATCCGGCGCTGGGCGCGCCGGGCTGTTCTCCCGCCTGAAACAAGGTCTGAACAAGACCGGCTCTCGCCTGCGCGAGGGCATGGCGGCCATGGTGGCGGGTCATGGCCGGATCGACGCCGAACTGCTCGACGATATCGAAACCCGGCTGCTTTCCGCCGACGTCGGGCTCGAAGCCACCGACCGGGTGATCTCCGGCCTGCAAGGGAAACTCGACCGCCGCAGCCTCTCCGATTCCGGGGAATTCGTCGCCGCGCTCAAGGACGAACTGACGGCAATCCTGACGCCTTGCGAACAGCCTTTGCAGGTTACGTCACAGGGCAGGCCGTTTGTCGTTCTCATGGTCGGCGTCAACGGCGCCGGCAAGACCACCACCATCGGCAAACTGGCGCGCCGGCTGCGCGACGAAGGACATTCGGTGATGCTGGCGGCGGGCGACACCTTCCGCGCCGCCGCGGTCGAGCAGTTGCAGGCCTGGGGCGAACGCAACGATGTACCGGTCGTTGCACAGGCCGCCGGCGCCGACAGCGCCGCGGTGATCTTCGACGCCTGGCAATCGGCGCGGGCGAAGGAAATCGATGTGCTCATAGCCGACACGGCCGGTCGCCTGCACACCCGGGACAATCTCATGCGCGAACTGGAAAAGATCGTGCGCGTGCTGCGCAAGCAGGACGAAGGCATACCCGACGAGATCTTGCTCGTACTCGACGCGACCACGGGCCAGAACGCGGTGAACCAGGCGGAAAGTTTCCACAAGAGCACTTCCCTGACCGGCATCGTGCTGACCAAGCTCGACGGCACCGCAAAGGGCGGCGTGGTCTTCGCCATTGCCAAACGTTTCGGCATACCACTGCGATTCATCGGCATCGGCGAACAGGCGAGCGATCTGCGGCCTTTCGCCGCGCGCGAATTCGTCGAAGCGCTGTTCAGCGATTGAGCGGCGGTAAACCCGGCCTGAAAAGGAACTTGAATTCTCCCGAATTGTCCATATACCACTAGCAGGGCAGTCGGAATACGTGAAAAGACTGCAAAGTCTTGACAATAAAGCGAAAAAGCCAGAAAATTAGCGGTTGTTCGCAAAGCGGGCAAGGAAGAGAAAGGGATCAACTACAGTGAGCGGCAACGCCTCTACAGCAATCCAACCAGTCTGGCCGGCCAGTCCCGGACGGGACCTGACCGCCTATATCGCGAGCGTGAACAATATCGCGGTGCTGTCTCCCGAGCAGGAACGCGAACTCGCACGCGACTATTTCTACGATGACAACGTGGAATCCGCGCGCCAACTCGTACTCGCGCATCTGCGCTTCGTCGTGCATATCGCCAGAACCTATTCCGGCTATGGCCTGTCCCAGGCCGACCTGATCCAGGAAGGCAACGTGGGCCTGATGAAGGCCGTGAAGCGCTTCGACCCGAATGTGGGCGTGCGCCTGGTGTCCTTCGCGGTGCATTGGATCCGCGCGGAAATGCATGAATTCATCTTGCGCAACTGGCGCATCGTCAAGATCGCCACCACCAAGGCGCAACGCAAGCTGTTCTTCAATCTGCGCTCTTCCAAGAAGCAACTCGGCTGGCTCAACAACGAGGAAGCCGAGGCGCTGGCCGAGGATCTCGGTGTCGACGCCAAGGTGGTCAGGCAGATGGAAGGCCGCATGAGCGCCTACGACAGGTCGTTCGACGCCGACCCCGAAAGTTCCGACGACAACGATTTCCGGGCGCCGGCGAACTATCTCGAAGACAAGGGCGCGGACCCCGCCATTCAACTGGAAGAATCCGAGTGGGAAGAAGTTACCGGCGCGTCGCTGCACCAGGCAATGGCGCAACTCGACGAGCGCAGCCGGGACATTCTGCAGAAGCGCTGGTTCTTCGAGGACGCCAAGGCGACCTTGCACGAACTTGCCGACGAATACGGCATTTCAGCCGAGCGGGTGCGGCAAATCGAAAAAGACGCCATGAACAAGATCAAGGCGCGAATCGCGGCCTGACCCCTTCCGCGGATTCCCGATACGCCCGATGCCGCGGAATTGCGCGGACGAGGCATGCCTCGCCCCTATACCGGTTTGAAACATGGGCAAAGTCTTTCTCTTACTCGCCGCCGCCAATGGATTTCTCGCTGTCGGGCTAGGCGCTTTCGGCGCCCACGGACTCAGCGCCAGGCTCACCGCGGATCTGATGGCCAATTACCAGACTGCGGTGCAATATCATTTCTATCATTCTCTCGCCTTGTTCGGCGTTGCCCTGCTGGGCCTGCAATTCCCCGCCGCGGCCCTGCCGAGGGCGAGCGGCTACCTGTTCCTCGCCGGCATCGTGCTTTTCTCCGGCAGCCTGTATCTGCTGGCGCTGACCGGCGCGCGCTGGCTCGGGGCCGTCACGCCGATCGGTGGGCTGGGATTTCTCGCGGGCTGGCTCTGTCTTTGCGTTTTCGCCGCCGGCCGGCAAATCTGAAAGGCCTCGCATGGAACTGATCGTCAACGGGGAAACCAGAAGCCTGCCCGAGCCGCTTTCCGTGGCCGAACTTGTAAACGAACTTGGCGTTACCGGCCGCAGGATCGCATTGGAACTGAACGGCGAAATCGTACCGCGCGGCGAATTCGAGGCCACCATGCTGGCGCCGGGTGATAAACTGGAAATCGTGCAGGCGATAGGAGGGGGCTGAAATCAACGTCATGACCCAGGCCGCGGAAGATTCCTTGCTGATAGCGGGCGCAAGCTACCGGTCCCGGCTGATTATCGGCAGCGGAAAATACCGGGATTTCAATGAAAACCGGGACGCGCTCGAAGCCAGTGGCGCCGAGATCGTCACCGTGGCCATCCGGCGCGTCAATCTCGGCCAGAATCCGGACGAACCCAGTCTGCTCGACGTCATCTCTCCCGAAAAGTACACGATCCTCCCCAACACGGCCGGCTGCTACAACGCCGAGGAAGCGGTGCGTACCTGCAAGATGGCGCGGGAGTTGCTCGACGGTCACAAGCTGGTCAAGCTCGAAGTTCTCGGCGACAAAAAAACGCTTTTTCCGAATGTCACCGAAACTCTGAAAGCCGCGGAAATTCTGGTCAGGGACGGCTTCGACGTGATGGTCTACACCAGCGACGACCCACTCGTGGCCAAGGAACTGGAAGAGATCGGCTGCGTTTCGGTGATGCCGCTCGGTGCGCCCATCGGTTCCGGGCTCGGCATCCGCAATCCCTACAACATTCGCATGATTCTCGAGAACGCGACCACGCCCATCATCGTCGACGCGGGAGTGGGAACCGCTTCCGATGCGAGCATTGCCATGGAACTCGGTTGCGCCGGCGTCCTCATGAACACCGCGATCGCCGAAGCGAAAAAACCGGTGCTGATGGCCTCGGCGATGAAAAAGGCGGTGGCCGCGGGGCGCGAAGCCTTTCTCGCCGGGCGTATGCCGCGCAGGCTTTACGCCAGCGCTTCCTCGCCTGAAACCGGAACATTCTTTCCTCCTCTGTGATCGCGACAAGCGAAAGTCCGGCGCGCAGGCCGGTTCGAAGTTACGTAATCCGTTCCGGGCGCCTGACCGGCGGGCAGCGACGCGCGATCGAACGATACTCCCCGCGTTATGTCATCGAGTTCGAGCCCGGGCTTCTCGACATGCGCCGGCTGTTTCCCCTGGCGCAGCCGTTGACGGTAGAAATCGGCTTCGGTTCCGGCGAATCGCTGTTGCAGATGGCCTGCGAACAGCCGCATGTCAATTTTCTCGGCATCGACGTTTACCGGCCCGGCATCGGCCGCCTGTTGCAGGGCATCGTCGAACACGATCTCACGAACCTGCGGCTGATCTGCCACGATGCGGTCGAAGTCTTCGCAGGCAACATGGCCGAAGAAAGCGTCGACCGGGTACTCATGCTTTTCCCCGATCCCTGGCCGCGCAAGCGCCATCACAAGCGCCGCCTGGTGCAGCCGGATTTCATGCGGCTGGTGCAGAGCCGGCTCAGGCCCGGCGGCGAAGTTCACCTGGCGACGGACTGGCCGCCGTATCTCGAACACATGCTGGAAGTCATGGAGCGGATTCCCGGCTTCAGCAATCGTTTCGGTGAAAATGCCTGCTGGGAAAATCCCGAGCGCCCGCTGACCCGTTTCGAACTCCGTGGCAGGCGGCTCGGCCACGAAGTCCGCGACCTCCTTTACCGCAAGACCGGAACATGAAAGAGCCTCCCCGCGACAGGTTGTACGCCGGCGACATGCTGCCGGGCGATTTCGTCTTCGACGAAAAAGTGGCGGCGGTGTTCGAGGACATGATTCACCGCTCGGTTCCCGGCTATACCACGATCATCGCGATGACCGCCCGTCTGGCGGAGAAGAATTTTCAGCCCGGCAGCCGCATCTACGATCTGGGCTGCAGTCTCGGCGCGGCCAGTCTCGCCGTCGCCCGGCGTATGCAAGGCCGGCCCTGCGAGATCGTCGCGGTGGACAATTCCCGCCCCATGCTCGACGGTCTCGAAAAAAAGCTCGCGGCGCTCGGCGGCGGCCCCGTGCAATGCCGGCAAGAGGACATCCGGGACTGCGCCGTCGAAATCGCCTCGGTTGTCATCCTCAATTTCACCTTGCAATTCATTCCTCCCGCGGACCGGGCGCCGCTCCTGCGGCGGATTCACGACGGCATGATGCCCGGCGGCATTCTGATCCTGTCGGAAAAGATCGTCCTGGGCGATGCGCGCCTGAACGAGCTTTACATAGAGATGTACCACCAGTTCAAGCAGGACATGGGTTACAGCGAGATGGAAATCAGCCGCAAGCGCGCGGCGCTGGAGAAAGTGCTGTTGCCGGAAACTCTCGCGGTGCACAAGGCCCGTCTCGCCGAGGCCGGATTCGAATCCGCGGAACAATGGTTCCAGTGCTTCAATTTCGCTTCGATGGTGGCCCGCAAGCGGGACGGCCGATGAAATTCGCCTCCCTGCTCGAGCAACTGGACGGCACGACGCTGTCTTCCCTGCAAGAGTTCCTGTCCGGGGAAAGTCTGGGCCGGATCCGTCATGGCGACATCCGCCGCCGCCTCGGGCAGATCGGGCAATTGCCGCATATTCGTCCTTCCCTGACGGATTTCGACGACAGGGTACTCATCGGCGGCCCCGCCGACTGCGACGAGGCGACGCGCGCGCGACTGCGGAATCAGTTGCTGGATTTCATTCCCTGGCGCAAGGGTCCGTTCGAGATCTTGGGCATCGACCTCGACAGCGAATGGCGCGCCGACATGAAATGGGCGCGGCTCGACGGGCGAATCGCTTCCCTTGCAGGGCGCAAGGTGCTTGATGTCGGCTGCGGCAACGGCTATTACTGCTTTCGCATGTTGGGCCGGCAGGCCGCGCAGGTTATCGGCCTCGAACCGCATATCCCCTACGCCATGCAGTTCTGGGCGCTGAAATCCTTCGTGCCGGATGCGAACTGCTGGGTGCTGCCCATGGCGCTGGAAAAGTTTCCCGGACGCAGCGGCTATTTCGATACGGCTTTCTCGATGGGGGTGCTGTATCACGTGCGCTCGCCGCTCGATCATCTCGTCGCGTTGCACGACTGCCTGCGCCCCGGCGGCGAACTCGTGCTGGAAACGCTTTTCGTCGAGGGCGGCGAAGGCTACAGCCTGACGCCGAAGAATCGTTACGCGCAGATGCGCAACGTCTGGTTCATTCCGTCGATTGCAACACTGGAGCTTTGGCTGGAACGCTGCGGATTCGTCGACTGGAGACTCATCGACCGAAGCATGACCACGCCGGCGGAGCAACGCACTACCGAATGGATGCCTTTCGAGTCACTCGTGAATTCGTTGAACAAGGAAGATTCGACCAGGACGATCGAGGGTTATCCCGCCCCGGCGCGGGTGCTGCTCACCGCCCGGCGGCCGGATTGACGGCGCCGCGGCCAGACTGAAAGAACTACTTGATCTTGGCTTCCTTGTAGATCACGTGCTTGCGCACGACCGGATCGAACTTGCGGATTTCGATCTTGTCGGGGGTGGTGCGCTTGTTCTTGTCGGTGGTGTAGTAATGGCCGGTGCCGGCGCTGGAAACCAGCTTGATCTTCTCTCTCATACCCGTATTCTCAAATTTTGAAACCGCGCCCGCGAATGTCGGCCAACACCTTGTCGATGCCGTTCTTGTCGATGATGCGCATGCCCTTGGTGGAAACCCGCAACTTGACGAAGCGCTTTTCCGATTCCACCCAGAAGCGGTGGCTCTGGATGTTCGGCAGAAAGCGGCGCTTGGTCTTGTTCTGCGCGTGGGAAACATTGTTGCCCACCAACGGCCCTTTGCCGGTAACCATGCAGATTCGCGCCATCGTACTGACCCCTGTAGTCGCCGGCCGGCGGCCGGCGGTTTCGAAGAGGCGCGATTTATACCAGAACACCCCCCGCGGAGCAAGCCGGAGCGTGTACTTTCATACCTCGCCCAGCGATTGGCGCAAATCAACCGACTGTGGCATGACGCTTGGCGCGAAAAGCCTGACTGATGCACAATTGCATTGTGCCTGGATCAGTGTCCGGCCAGGGTGAACGAGGACAATTCGGTGACTAAGAAAAAGGTTGTATATTCATTACTGCTGGCGGGAATTGCCGCAGCCGCATTGATTTTCGTCTATTCCAGACCGCCACTATCGACGGACGGCGGAAACACGGCAGCCATCGAATCGCCCGACTACGACTTTTACGATTCGATAGACCTTCGAGAAGCCCCTGAACGAGATATGCAAGTGATTGCCCTGGGATGGTTTTACGCAGTCATTGGATTTGTACTGGACCCGTTCACGGCGGACGAATACGACGGAATACTCGACAAAAGGCTGACAGAGGAAGAGTGGGAGCAACGCCGACGAGCGGAGTACAACCCCCTGGAACAGGGAGCGCGCGCGTATGAGGAGGATTGGCAAGAATTTTTCGCAGGGCTCGGCCTGACCGAGGAGGACGAATCGAGCGTACGAGACATGATCGTGGAGCACGAGGCCCACAATCTCGGACTGATCCGCCGTTCTGGATGGGGCGAAATCAGCGGGGAAGAGCAATGGAATCAGCGACGGGATATGGGACATTTGCGGCAACGGCTTTCAAGTGTGCTCTCACCGGAGCAGCTGACGGCTTTCTGGGACGAGCATCAGCGCCAGATGGAGACTTTCCGGCGGGAAATGGATCAGAGTCAAGAGGAACTCGAGGCCGAAGGATACGGAGACGAAACGGTTGTCGGTGCGGCCCTGTCAAATGATCTTGACGCCGTGAGAAGCCTGATCGCCGCGGGTGCGGATGTGAACGAGACAACCGCAGATGGCGGTAACAGCCCACTTACCTGGGCGGCATTCCACGACAACGCACCGATGGCGCGAGTTTTGATCGAAGCCGGCGCTGACGTGAACTGGGCTGACGAGATCAGGCAAGGAACCGCTCTGCACGAAGCTGCGTCCTACGGACATGTCGAGGTGATTCGAGTACTGGTTGAAGCCGGCGCAGATCTGGAGTACTTCCAACCCGGTTACCGATTTACCACTGCGCTGTATCATGCCTCGATGCGCGGCCACACCGATGCCGTACGCGAGTTGCTGGCGCTGGGCGCCGATGCAACGGGCAGGGCGGGCACTATAGCCCTGGACAATGCCATCGGCTTCTGGGACTTCGAGATGGAGCAAATGCTAATCGATGCCGGAGCCGACCAGGACGATTTTCAGATTCTGATCGCGAGAGCCATGCGCGAGGCCGGCCGCATCCTGCGGAATTAGTCCTTAACACTGAATCTCGGTCAGGGCGGATTGACAGGTTCGCCTTCGGGCGGTAGGAGAGGTTCACCCGCTTCCTGGGCCGTTTCTATCCACAATTTCAAGGCTTCCGTAATCTGGCCACGGGCGGACTCCGGGTCTTCGCCATGAGCCATGCATCCCGAAAGTTTCGGGACTCTGGCGATGAAGGCTTTATCCTCATCGCTCCATCGCAAATTGACTCGGTACTTAAGCATCGCTTTTTCCTTTCACAAGACCATACTTGGAAACAATGTTCCGCACTTGTCTCACCTGAAAAGGTTTAGCTTTTCCGCCGTCTTTTTGCAAGTTTACGAGCAAATTTGAAGAGGCTCAGGACACCCGTTCCTGAAGAGCGGGGAACTCCTGAGTTTGATTCTCGCTTTCAAGGTACTCGCTTTTCAGAACGCACCTGTCTTCCAAGGCATGGAAAATCTTCGCTACGGTATCGAGTCGCAAATTACTGTTCTCCGAAAGCATCTGGGTTACGTTCGCCGGAGTACACCCAAGCCTTCTCGCCAATTCAGAACGGCTGACTTTCTTCTCATTCATGACTTTCTGGATGCAATACTGCGAATCCGCGACAAATTCCTCAATCGCAAAAATCAGCGATTCTTCCGCATTTTTTGGTCCAAACATCGACTTTCCTCCACGTTTACCGTTGACTTGCAAGTTTTCCCAGGTTCGTCGCAGCCCGTTTGAGCTTTTCCTGGTCGGCGGCAGCTTGTTTCTTGGCAGGTTCGATCTCTGAACAGACAAACCGTCTGGTACTTGGAATCTGCCCTCCATAGACTCGGACTTGACGTGACTTGAACGCGAATATCTGCACTTCCTTTCCATCCGCGCCGCCGGTATGAAATCTGCCTTCGGAGCGACATTGCGTTTCAATCAGATTCTGGTTCAACTCGTTTGAAAAATTTCTCATCCATCTCTCGCAACGGGCCCGATCTCTCGCATCGAGTTTGTCGTATTGCTTCTTGACTCTCGTTGTCATGTACACATCAAGTAAAGCTCCGGAAACCACATGTACCAAATGTCCATGATCGCTTTGCCCCGATCCGGCGCCAAGTGAGGATTTAATATATAACTTAAAATCCTTGGTAGTCAATCGAAGGCTTCCTCGTGGGTTGTTACATCAGGCCGCGTTCGGCGAGGGAGACGACCTGGGAACTGCCGACGATGAGGTGGTCGAGGACGCGGACGTCGATGGTTTCGAGGGCGACGCGCAATTTGCGCGTGATGGCGATGTCGGCCTGGCTCGGTTCGGCGATTCCCGACGGGTGGTTGTGGGCCAGGATCACCGCCGCGGCGTTATAGGCCAGGCAGCGTTCCACCACTTCCCGCGGGTAGACCGCGGCGCCGTCGATCGTGCCCTGGAACAGTTCGTCGAGCCGCAATATGTGATGCTGGTTGGTCAGGAAGATGCAACTGAAGATCTCGCTCTTGCAATAGCGGAAGCGGGCGCGCAGGTATTCCCTGGTAGCCTGGGAACTGCTCAGCACGTCGCGCTTCTGCACTTCGGCGTACAACTGGCGATGGCCGAGTTCGCGCATCGAGGCCAGGCTCGCGGCCTTGGCGGGGCCGATGCCCGGCACGCGGGATATCTGCCTGAAGTCGGTCGACAGCAAACCGGCCAGGCCATCGAAGCGGCGCAGCAGGTCTCGCGCCAGGTCGAGCGCCGATTTGCCGTTCCCGCCGCTGCCGAGCAGCAGCGCCACCAGTTCGGCGTCGCTGAGATTCTTGGCCCCCACTTCGAAGAGTTTTTCCCGCGGCCTTTCGAGCAACGGCCAGTTCTTGATCGTCATCGCGTATCCTCCGTTTGCGAATCAGCATAGAAGGGATTTCGCGGATGGCATTGTTTTGGGCATAAATCGTTGCGGGCAGGTTTCGGGCAAATTGCTTCCGGCGGGGCTTGCTGCTAGTCTGGCCGTCCTCTCTTTCCATGCCCCCGGGAAGCCGCGCCTGGATATGCAAACCCTGGTCAACAAGCGCATTCTGCTGGGCATTACCGGTGGAATCGCCGCGTACAAGTGCGCCGAATTGTCCCGTTCGTTAACGCGGGCCGGGGCCGAGGTGCGCGTGGTCATGACCCGCGCGGCGCGGGAATTCGTCACGCCGCTGACGATGCAGGCCCTGACGGGAAACCGCGTACTGACGGATCTGCTCGATTTCGAAGCCGAGGCGGCCATGGGTCATATCGAACTCGCGCGCTGGGCCGATCTTGTGCTCGTGGCGCCGGCGAGCGCGGATTTCCTCGCCCGCACCGCCCATGGCCGCGCCGACGATCTGCTTTCCACCTTGATTCTGGCGACTTCCGCTCCGATCGCCATCGCGCCGGCGATGAACCAGGGCATGTGGTCCGATCCGGGCACGCAGCGGAATCTGGACGAAGTCCGCAGCCGCGGTTATCACGTGTTCGGGCCCGCGGAAGGCGATCAGGCCTGTGGCGACGTTGGACCGGGGCGCATGGTCGAACTAGACGATTTGCTCGCTTCCTGCGCGGAACTGTTCACCGGCGAGCCCCTGGCCGGAAGGCATCTGCTCATAACCGGCGGACCGACCCGGGAAGCGATCGATCCGGTACGCTTCCTGAGCAATCACAGCTCGGGAAAAATGGCCTATGCCCTGGCTGCCGAAGCCGTGGCCGCCGGCGCCCGCGTGACCCTGGTCAGCGGCCCCGTGGCCTTGCCCACGCCGGATCGCGTAACCCGGATCGACGTCACCAGCGCCGAAGACATGCTGGCGGCGACCATGGAGCGCATCGCCGACGCCGACGCGTTCATCGGCGTGGCGGCGGTGGCCGACTACCGCCCGGCGAACCGCAAGGGCGGGAAAATAAAGAAAGAAGAAGCGAGCATGAATATCGAACTCGTGCGCAATCCGGACATCATCGGCGAGGTCGCACGCCTGAATCCGCGGCCGCTGGTGGTCGGCTTCGCGGCGGAAACCGAAGACGTGGCCGTGAACGGCCGGGAAAAGCTCGAGCGCAAGGGGCTCGACCTGCTGTTCGCCAACAACGCCACGGAAACCTTCAGCAGCGATGAAGTGGCCGCAACCGCCATCAGCGCGGAAGGCGAGGTCGAAATCCCCCGCGCCCGCAAGGAAGCCGTGGCGAGAAAAATGCTCGAAATGATCGCCGAACGCTTGCCGGCGGGTGAGACCCGATCGGCATAGCCGACAAGAAGCGTAGCTTCTTGAGGGTCGAACGGCTCGACAGGATGTCGAGACTGGGGGTAATTGAAGTCGAAGAACTCGCGCCATGGATGGCATGTATGATGCCAATAAAATCCCCATGGAGATTTTGCGACTCCGCCTCGATCCGGGCGATAGCAAATTGAAAATCGCCGAATGACTATGCAGTCCACCGCAAAGGCGTCAGTTCCAGCGGAAATCTTTCGCGCCTACGATATTCGCGGCATCGCCGGAGAACAGCTCGGCCGCGATCTCGTGCGCCGCATCGGCCAGGCGATCGGCAGCGAAGCGCTCGCGCTTGGCATCGATACGCTGCTCGCGGCAAGGGACGGCCGGCTTTCTAGCCCGGAACTGTTCGACGCGCTCGGCGCCGGCATCCGCGCTTCCGGCTGCAATGTCGTCAACCTGGGCGTCGCGCCGACGCCGGTGCTGTATTTCGCCACGCACACGAGCCCTCATGACTCCGGCGTGATGATGACCGCGAGTCATAATCCATCCGATTACAACGGTCTGAAGCCGGTCTTCCGGCGCACCAGCATGGATTCCGATCAGATCCAGCAGATTCGCCGGCGTGTCGAACAGAACCAATTCTCCCAAGGCGCCGGGCTCATGAGCGATCTGCACGTATTGGACGACTACTTCTCGACCATCGCCGCCGACGTGCGCCTGCAACGTCCGCTGAAAGTCGTCATCGATTGCGCAAACGCGGTTCCGGCGGTAGTGGCGCCCGCCTTGTTCGAACGGCTCGGCTGCGAGGTCGTGGCGCTGCATTCGGAACTCGACGGCAACTTCCCCAACCATCACCCCGATCCGACAGTGAGCGAGAATCTTGCGCAACTTTGCCGCGAAGTCGTGGCGGGCGAGGCCGATCTCGGCATTGCCTTCGACGGCGACGGCGATCGCCTCGGCATCGTTGACGAGAACGGAACCATCGTCGAAGCCGAATCGATCCTGCAATTGCTCGCGGAAGACATTCTGCCGCGCTACCCCGGCGCCAACATCGTTTACGACGTCAAATGCAGTACCCGCCTGCCGCGGCGCATCAGGGAACTGGGCGGCGAACCCTGCATGCGCCGCTCGGGGCATTCCTTCATGAAACTCGCCATGCGGGAAACCGGCGCTCCGCTGGGCGGAGAACTGTCGGCGCATATTTTCATCAAGGACCGCTGGTTCGGGTTCGATGACGGCGTCTATGCCGCGGCCCGCATCGCCGAACTGCTCGCGGCAAGGCCTGAACCGGCAAGCGTGGCCTTCGGCGCCAGCGTCGAAGGGTGCAGAACCGAGGAATTGCGCCTGTCCGTGCCCGAGGCGCTCAAATTCCCGCTGATGGACAGAATCATGGATCTGGCGGATTTCGACCGGGCGGAAATTATCAAAATCGACGGGCTGCGCGTAGAATACGCCGACGGCTGGGGCCTGATCCGGGCCTCGAACACCACGCCGGCCCTGCTTTGCCGCTTCGAAGCGGACTCGCGGGAAAGGCTGGATGCGATTCAGGCGGATTTCCGGGAACTGATCCTGCGCGCCGACGATTCGCTGCAGCCGCCGTTTTGAACAACTGACCTTATCGGGAAAATCGCGCCATGTCGCTGAGCGTAAGCAGGGCACGCACCGTCGCCAGGATTCTGACCGAGTCGCTTCCTTACATACGGAAGTTCGCGGGCAATACGGTAGTAGTGAAATACGGCGGCAACGCCATGGTCGACGAAGCGCTCAAGCAGAGTTTCGCGACCGATGTCGTGCTCATGAAACTGGTCGGCATTCATCCCGTCATCGTCCATGGCGGCGGCCCGCAGATCGGCAAATTGCTCGAGCAACTGAATATCGAATCGCGTTTCGTCGACGGCCTGCGCGTGACCGACAGCCGCACCATGGACGTGGTCGAAATGGTGCTCGGCGGCCAGGTAAACAAGGAGATCGTCAGCCTGCTCAACCAGAATCACGGCAAGGCCGTCGGCATAAGCGGCAAGGACGGCAACCTGATCCGCGCGCGCCGGCTGCAAGCGCGCAACAACGCCGACGAAAGCGAATTCGTCGACCTCGGCCAGGTCGGGGAAATCGTCTCGATCGACACCCAGGTGCTCGAAATGATGAAGGCGAGCGATTTCATTCCCGTCATCGCACCGGTCGGCACCGACGAAAACGGCGTCAGTTACAACATCAACGCCGATTCGGTGGCCGGCTCCATCGCCGGCGTGCTCGGTGCGGAAAAACTGATCCTGCTGACGAACGTGGCCGGCGTACAGGACGACGAGGGCAATGTGCTCACCGGGCTCAAAGTCAAACAGGTCGAGGAACTCGCCTCCACCGGCATCCTCAAGGGCGGCATGTTGCCGAAGGTGGAATGCGCGCTCGACGCCTTGCGTTCGGGCGTGCATAGCGCCCACATCATCGACGGCCGCGTCGAACACGCGCTGCTGCTGGAAATTTTCACCGACGAGGGCGTCGGCACTCTCATTACCGGCTGATTCGAACGGCGTTCACCCGGCGCCGTATCGCTCGCGATAGGCCCGCACGGCGTCGAGGTGGGAATGCAATTCGCTGCCGTCGTCCGCGCCGAGGTAGTCGATCACGTCCTCGAGATTCACCACGCTGACAACCCGGGTGGAGAACTCCAGTTCGATCTCGCGGATGGCCGAAGCCGGCCCCGCGCCCCGTTCCTGCCGGTCCATTGCGATCAGTATTCCGGCGAGTTCGGCGCCCCGGCCGCGCACGATGTCCACCGCTTCGCGCACCGCGGTGCCGGCGGTGATGACATCGTCGACGAGCAATACCCTTCCCGCGAGTTCGGCGCCGACGAGCGTGCCGCCTTCGCCATGATCCTTCGCTTCCTTGCGATTGAAGCACCAGGCCGCGTCGAGATCGTGATCCCGGTATAGCGCCATGGCGGTGGCCGCGACGAGTGGAATCCCCTTGTAGGCCGGACCGAACAACATGTCGAAGGGGAGACGGGAATGCACGATGGCCTGCGCGTAGCTGCCGGCGAGGAAAGAGAGCCGGGCGCCGGTGTTGAACAGCCCGGCGTTGAAGAAATACGGGCTGACACGGCCGGATTTCAGCGTGAAACTGCCGAAGCGCAGAATTTCCCGGTCGATGACGAATTCGAGAAACTGGCGCTGAAAGTCCTGCATGAGACGACCCGTTACTTCGCCAGCGCCCGCCGCTGGCATTCGATCAGACCGGCAATGCCGCTCTCCGCGAGATCCAGCATTTCGGTCAGTTGCCCCCGGCTGAATTCGCCTTTCTCGGCGGTGCCTTGCACTTCTATCAGATTCCCGTTTTCGGTCATCACGACATTGAGATCGGTTTCCGCCGTCGAATCCTCGCCGTAATCCAGGTCGAGCAAGATGGCGCCTTCGCACAGTCCGACGGAGACCGCGGCCACCATCTGCCTGAGCGGATTGCGGGCGATGAGTTTCTCCGCGAGCAGGTGATCCAGGGCGTCGGCAAGGGCTACGCAGCTTCCGGTTATCGCCGCCGTGCGCGTACCGCCGTCGGCCTGGATCACGTCGCAATCGAGCTTGATCGTATGTTCGCCGAGGCCCGGCAGGTCGACCGCCGCGCGCAGCGCGCGGCCGATCAGGCGCTGAATCTCCAGGGTTCTGCCGCTCTGGCGCCCCCGCGCCGCTTCCCTGGCCATGCGTACGCCGGTCGCCCGCGGCAGCATGCCGTATTCGGCCGTGACCCAGCCTTGCCCCGAACCTTGCAGAAAGGAAGGCACCGAAGCATTCACGCTGGCATTGCAAAGTACCTTCGTGTCGCCGAACTCCACCAGCACCGATCCTTCCGCGTGCCGCGTGTAATGCCGGCTCAGCCTGATTTCACGCAATTGCCCGGCCGTCCTGCCCCCGGTCCTTGTTGCCTGGCTCCCCAGTGTTTCGATCATGGGAAATCGGCTCCCGTTCCACGATTGCGCGCATTATCCCGAAAGCGGCAGGCACAAGACAAGGCAACGCGCGGCCCGCCAGTGCGCTAGAATTGGCCTGCGCGACGAGAGGCACATTATGTTGAGCATGACGGCGTTCTGCCGCAAACAGGCCGAACTCGAACGGGGGACGCTGATCTGGGAGGTCCGTTCGGTCAATCACCGGTATCTGGAGACTTCGATTCGTCTGCCGGAAGCATTCCGCAATCTGGAGACCGCCGTTCGCAAGACCGTCCGCGGCCGAGTGAAAAGGGGCAAGGTCGATTGCACGCTGCGGTTTCGGGAGTCCGAAGCTATGCCGAACGAGTTGCATCTGAACGCCCGGCTGCTGGAAAGCCTGGCCGCGGCCAGCGAGAAGATTCACGACTCTTTCGGCGACTCGCGCCTGCCTTCGAGCCTTGATATTCTGCGCTGGCCCGGAGTCATCGAGACCGACGCGGCGGACGACGGCGACCTGGAACAGGAAGCGCTGTCGCTGTTCAACGGGGCGCTTGACGAGTTTCTCGCCGGCCGCGCACGGGAAGGCGATGAAATCGAAGCTGTCATCCGCGAGCGGGTCGGCTCGATTCGGGAGATATTGGCGGAAGTGCGCGCTTCCCTGCCGGAGATTCTCGCCGCTCAGCGCCAGACTCTGCTGGACAATATCGCCGGGTTGCAGGTCGATCTCGAACCGGGACGGGTGGAGCAGGAAGTCGCCTTGCTCGTGACCAAGGCGGATATCGCCGAAGAACTCGACCGGCTCGACGCCCATGTAAACGAGATCGAGCGGCTGATGGGCGCCGGCGATCCGGCCGGGAGGCCGCTGGATTTTCTGATGCAGGAACTGATGCGCGAAGCCAATACCATCTGTTCGAAATCCGCGGCGATCCAGACCACCCGCAATGCACTCGATCTGAAAGTATTCATCGAACAAATCAGGGAACAGGTACAGAACATTGAATGACAATTCGGAACAACAGGGCGGCAACAGGGGAATTCCGGCGCTGCCTTTCGCGATCCTCGTCATCGTGGCGCTGGCCGCGCTGGGCATGGCCGTACGCTATGGCCTTTACGGCCATCTGAGTCTGGCCTATTGCGTCTTTGCCGTATTCTTTTCGACCAATCTGCTGATCTGTCTCTGGGAAGTGAGTCTCTACCTGGCGCACGACCGCATCGATCAACGGGCCGAACATTGGCAACAACTGAGCCGGGAAACCGGAGTTTCGCCCGCGATGGCTTTTCTCGGTTCGAAGGTTTCGCCCGGAAAAATCCTGTCGCCGGCCTTCTGGATCGATGTATGGGCATCCTATTGCCATTACGACGACGCCTACAAGGACCGGGGCTCCTACGCCTTCAACGTGGATGTCGCCAACGGATTCACGAGCTGGATTCCGACCCTGATCCTGTATGCCGCCTATACCGTGAACTTCCTGCCCGCCGTCGCGGTTGGAATCATCGGCGTGATGCTGTTCTGGCTTTGGGTCTACAACAGTTCGCTTTACTGGTTCAGTTTCCGCGTTGCCGGGCGTCACAAATCGCTCAGCCCGTTCGATTTGTGGGTGTATGTTTTCAGCCTGAACTTCGTCTGGATCGCAATCCCGATGTTTGGCATATATGTCTCCGTGCGCCTGATTCTCGACGGCAACTATCAGGTGCTGGGATTCTGACGCCCCAGGCGAGACGGAGGTAAATCATGCGTATCTTGCTGTTCCTGTTGACCAACTTCTCGATATTGCTGTTGATCAGCGTCACCTTTCGCGTGTTCGGCATCGAACAGATGCTGCTTTCGAGCGGCACGGGTCTCGATATGAACGCATTGCTGGTGTTTTCCGCCGCGTTCGGATTCGGCGGCGCCTTCATTTCGCTGGCCCTGTCGAAGTGGATGGCCAAGCGCTCCATGCGAGTGGAAGTCGTCAAGACGCCATCGAACCAGCAGGAGCGCTGGCTGCTGCAAACCGTCGAGCGCCAGGCGCAACGCGCCGGCATCGGCATGCCGGAAGTGGGGATCTTTCCGTCCGACGTGGTAAACGCCTTCGCCACCGGAATGCGGCGCAACAACGCGCTGGTCGCGGTCAGCAGCGGCCTGCTGCGCAAGATGACCCAGGACGAGGCCGAGGCCGTACTCGCTCACGAGGTCGCCCACGTCGCCAACGGCGACATGGTTACCATGGGACTGCTGCAAGGCGTACTTAACACTTTCGTGATCTTCCTTTCGAGAGTGATCGGCCACGTCGTCGACCGGGTCGTATTCAGAAACGAACGCGGATTCGGCATCGGCTATTTCGTCGTTTCCCTCGTCGCCCAGATCGTGCTGTCGATTCTGGCGACCATCGTCGTCATGTGGTTCAGCCGCTGGCGCGAATTCCGCGCCGACGCCGGCGGCGCCAATCTGGCGGGCCGGCAGAAAATGATCGCCGCCCTCCAGCGTCTGCAACAGAACCAGGCCGAAGACCTGCCCGGAGAACTCGCCGCTTTCGGTATCAACGGCGGCCGCCCGACCGGCCTGCGCGCGCTGTTCATGTCGCATCCGCCGCTCGAAGACAGGATAGCCGCCCTGCAGAAACCCGGGGTGCTCTGATTGGACTCGCCATGACAAGCGGCGCGCTTTTCATCGTCACCGCCCCTTCCGGGGCGGGCAAGACCAGCCTGGTCAGGGAACTCGTCAAGGACGACGATTCGCTTTGCATCTCGGTTTCCCACACGACCCGCCCGAGACGCGAGGGAGAACGCGACGGCGTCGACTATTTCTTCGTCGACCGGGAAGAGTTCGAGCGCAAGCGGGACGCGGACGCCTTCCTCGAACACGCCGAAGTCTACGGCCACTACTACGGCACCTCGCGCGAATGGGTACAACAGCACCGCGAGCAAGGCCTCGACGTAATCCTCGAAATCGACTGGCAGGGAGCCGAGCAAGTCCGCAAACTCGACCCGACCGCCTGCTCCATCTTCATCCTGCCCCCGTCGGTCGAAACCTTGCGCCAACGCCTCGAAACCCGGGCCCTCGACGACGCAAACACCATCGAACGCCGCATGCGCCAGGCCCGGCAGGAACTCGCCCAGTCAAGAAAATCGGATTACCTGGTAATCAACGAAGAATTCGAACGCGCCCTCGCCGACATCCGCGCCATAATCCGCTCCCGCCACCTGCGCCGCGAAGAACAACAATTCCGCTACGCCAACCTGATGAATTCCCTGTAGCAATCCTGATATGCACAATGTGAGTCGCCGTCGGGTGGCAGAGGGTTCAGCGGGCGTGCGAGACATGGGTGAGGTCCGGTCGGCGCAGCCGACAAAAAGCAAAAGCTTTTTGAGGGCCGAACGACTTGCCATGGATGGCAAGGCTGGGGGTTAGCGAAGCCACCAATGTCGCGCCAGGGATGGCATGCACAAACCAATCGAAGGCGGCCAACCCAGACGTATTTACAGCGTCCGCTGAACCCTCCGCCACCCGACGGCGACGGATCAAGGCAGGGTTCACACCAGTCCGGGCAAAAATACCCGGGCGGGCGCCACCCGGATGCCGGAAGCGGTCTTGTAGTCCTTGCGCCCTTCGGCCGCGATCTGCCATGCCTCCGCCTCGGGGAAGCGGTTTTTCAGATACTTCAATCCTTTTGTCGGGTCGCCGTCGGAGCGCTTGCATTCCACCAGCAAGCGGGGCTTGCGGCTTTCCGTCACGACGAAATCGACTTCGCGTCCGTCCCGGTCGCGGTAGTAGCACAGTGCGAGATCCTCGCCGAAGGCGTCCTGGCGCCAGTGAACCCACTTCAACAAATGACAGGCAACGAGGTTTTCGAACCTCGCGCCGGCTTCGGGAACGACCGACCAATCGAAGTGGTAGTGTTTGGTCTCCTTTTGCACCGCGCGCGAACTTCGATAAACAAACGGCGGCAGGCGAAAGATCGCGTACAAGCGCTCGAAAGCGTCCAGCCAGGCGCTCATCGTGTGATGGCTCACCCGCAGCAGCTCGCGCAGGGAGTTGATCGACAACGGCGAACCCACTCTCTCGGGCAGCGCGATCAGCGTCGCTTCCGCCTGGCCGAGGTCGCGGATGCCTTCGAGCGACGAGGCCTCTTCCTGGATCACCCGGCTGCGGTATTGCATGGACCAGCGCCGGGCCTCCGTCTCGCTGGCGCCAAGCCAGGGTTCGGGGAATCCGCCCAGAGTCAACAGATCGTTCAACTCGCCGTTTGCGCGCATTCCGAGTTCGGCGAAGGAGAAGGGGTGCAGCCGCAGCAGATGGTAGCGGCCTTGCAGCGAATCACCGCCGAAACGGTACAGGTCGAGCCTGCCGCTGCCGGTGACCAGTATCTTCTGGCTTGGCTGGCGGGTGTCATACAGCCCCTTGAGGAAATTGCGCCAATGGCGGTACTTGTGAATCTCATCGAACAGCCACAAATTCGAATCCGGCAGATTGCCCGCGAGAATGCGGCTGCGGTGTTCGTCGACATCCCAGTTGAGATAGCCATCCCGGCTGGCCGGCAGGCTTCGCGCCAGCGTGGTTTTGCCTACCTGCCGCGGACCGGCGACAAACACCATCTTGCGCGCCAGGTCGCTGACGACCTGCTCGGTGAGATAACGTTGAATGGTAGTCATGGCGCGATAATACGGCAATTTTGCACCTAGTTCAAAATCTGCCGAGGCAATTTTCCAATGTGGTGCAAAATTGCCGAGTTACCTCCGAATCGCCGCCGATGCAATCAGCGGTGGAATCCAGTAGAATTTGCGGCCCGCGGAGGCGGGACTTCGTTGTACAATGTTCCGGTGAAACCGGGAGGAGCCGCAGATGGCGCGAATTACCGTTGAAGACTGCCTGGACAAGGTGGACAACCGCTTCGAACTCGTCATGGTCGCGAGCAAGCGCGCCCGGCAGTTGCAGACCGAAGGCAAGGATCCGCTCGTTGCCGAAGACAACGACAAGCCCACCGTGCTCGCCTTGCGCGAAGTGGCCCAGGGACTGGTCGGCCCCGAAATCCTTACCCAGAAGCCGGAAATGAGAATGGAGGAACTCGAGCAGGAGATGGAAATCATGCTGGAGCAGCCCGAACTGGCGGAACCGCCGGCGCCCGAGCCCGAAGCAGGGGATTGATCGGAGCGGGAGGCGCATATTGACAGCCCTGCAGATTGAGAATATCGACACGCTGGCGGAGAGTCTGTCGGGCTATCTGGCAAGACAGCAGATCAACCAGGTGCGGCGCGCCTATTACTACGCCGAACAGGCCCACGAAGGCCAGACCCGCCGCACCGGCGACCCCTACATCACTCACCCCCTCCAGGTAGCCGGCATCCTGAGCAGGATGCACATGGACCATCAGTCCCTGATGGCCGCCATGTTGCACGACGTCATCGAAGACACCGGCATCACCAAGACCGCGATCAAGTCCCAGTTCGGCAATTCCGTTGCGGAAATGGTCGACGGGGTGAGCAAACTGAGCCAGATCAAGTTCCGCTCCCAGGCCGAAGCCCAGGCCGAGAACTTCCAGAAGATGGCGCTCGCGATGTCGCGCGACCTGCGCATCATCATGGTCAAGCTCGCGGATCGCCTGCACAACATGCGCACGATCAACGTGCTGCCGCCCGACAAGCGCCGCAGGATCGCGAAGGAGACGCTGGAAATCTACGCGCCGATCGCCAATCGGCTCGGCATGAACGACATGCGGATCGAGTTCGAGGAACTCGCCTTCGAAGCCATTTATCCCCTGCGCTACCGCCGCATCGGCGCCGCGGTGCGCAAGGTGCGGGGCAACCGCAAGGAAATCGTCACCCAGATCCAGACTTCGCTCGAAGCCTGCCTCGAGCGCGAAGGGCTGCCGGGCCGGACCATCGGCCGGGAAAAGCACCTGTACAGCATCTACGACAAGATGCGCAGCAAGCGGAAATCCTTTTCCGAGATCATGGACATGTACGCCTTCCGCATCGTCGTCGACCGGGTCGACACCTGTTATCGCGTGCTCGGCGCGATTCACAGCCTGTACAAGCCCGTGCCGGGCCGATTCAAGGACTATATCGCCATTCCCAAGGCCAACGGCTACCAGTCCCTGCATACGACCCTGTTCGGCATGCACGGCCTGCCGATCGAGATCCAGATTCGCACCGAGGAAATGGAAGCCATGGCCAACAACGGCATCGCCGCCCATTGGCTGTACAAGTCCAGCGAGGACATCCCGAGCAATGCCCATATCCGCGCGCGGGAGTGGGTCAACGGCCTGCTGGAAATGCAGCAGAACGCGGGTAACTCGCTCGAATTCATCGAAAACGTCAAGATCGACCTGTTTCCCGATGAGATCTACGTTTTCACGCCGAAAGGCGAGATTTTCGAATTGCCGGCCGGCTCGACCCCCGTGGATTTCGCCTATGCTATCCATACCGACGTCGGCAGCACCTGCGTCGCCTGCCGCATCTCGCGCCGGCTCGCGCCGCTGAGCGAGCCCCTTGAAAGCGGGCAGACCGTGGAGATCATCACCGCTCCGGGCCACAAGCCGAATCCCGCCTGGCTCAGTTTCGTCGTGACCGCCAAGGCGCGCACGGGCATTCGCCATTTCCTGAAAAGTCAGCGGCGATCCGAGTCCGTCGCCCTCGGCCGCCGCCTGTTGACCAAGGCGCTGGCCAGTTTCGGCGCCAGCCTGAACTCCATATCCAAGGAAGCCGTCGCCAGGACGCTCGAACATCTGCGGCTCGATTCGCTGAACAAGCTCTTCGGCGAAGTCGGTCTCGGCAATCGCATGTCGCACACCGTGGCCCAGCGCCTGATAGCCTTGAACGAAAATCCCACCGGCGACGAAACTTTCGGCAACCTGCTCGTGCGCGGCGGCGAAAGTTCGGTAATGAACTATGCCCGTTGCTGCCATCCGATTCCCGGCGACCGCATTACCGGCCATATCAGTTCGGAACGCGGGCTCGTGATCCACACCGACAACTGCAACAACGTCGCCGAATTGCGCAGCGATCCGGAAAAATTCGTCGAGGTGAACTGGGATCCTGAAGTCCAGGGCGAGTTTACCGTGGAGGTCAGAGTCGAACTCGAACCCCAGCGAGGCATCATTGCCACCCTGGCCACGGCCATCACCGGCGCGGAAGCGAATATCGAGAAAATCAGCACCGACGAGCGGGACGCGCACTTCAGCATCGTCAATCTGTTGATCAATGTGAAAAACCGCGTACATCTGGCCCGGGTCATGCGCAAGATCCGCATGATCAAGGCGGTGACCCGGGTTACCAGGGTCAAGGGCCGCAAGACCCGCCGTCCATCCGGCCGCGGCGAAACCATCACTCACTAGGCCGCGGCAATCAGGCCCGCGCACAATTCGGGAGAATTTCCATGCCCGCATCGCAAGTCATTCACACCGGGGACGCGCCACAGGCGATCGGTCCTTACTCCCAGGCCGTGCGCTCGGGCTCGCTGGTATTCCTGTCCGGTCAGATTCCGCTCAACCCGGAAACCATGCGGCTGGTCGAAGGCGGCATCGAGGAACAGACCGAGCGGGTTTTCGACAATCTGGCGGCGGTCGCCGCGGCGGCGGGGCTGAATCTCGACAATGCGATCCGCATGACGATTTATCTGACGGATCTCGGCAACTTCAAGACTGTCAACGAGATCATGGCGCGGCGTCTGAATGCGCCTTATCCGGCCCGGGTCACCATCGGCGTCGCCGCGTTGCCCGCAAACGCGATGGTCGAGATCGACGCGATTCTGAGCGACTGACGCGCCCGCTTCCCGTCACATGACCGGCCGGCCGCTGGACCAGACTTCCGTAGATCGCCTCAGTGGCGTCGGTCCGAAAATGAAGGCCAGGCTGGCCGATCTCGGCATCGAAAGCATCCAGGATCTGCTTTTCCATCTGCCGTACCGCTACGAGGACCGGACGCGCATCACGCCCATAGGGCAGGCGTTTTTCGGCGATTGCGTGCAGGTCCAGGGCGAAATCGTCGACAGCGGCGTCCAGTTCGGCCGCCGCCGCAGTTTTCGCTGTGTCGTCAGCGACGGCACCGGCATGCTCAGCATCCGCTTCTATCATTTCAACGCCATGCAGCAGACCCGGCTCGCCGTGGGCAAGTTGATCCGCTGCTATGGAGAAGTGCGCTACGGCCGTAGCGGAATCGAGATGTATCATCCCGAATACCGCATCCTGTCCGGCGTGGCCGAAGCCGACGCGGTTCCCGATTCGCTGACGCCGGTCTATCCGACCACCGAAGGCGTTCACCAGAACCGTATTCGCAAGCTCGTGCAGCAAGCCCTGGAAATGCTTGCGCGCACGGAAAAACTGCCTGAATTGCTGCCGGCGCATTTCCTGCGCGACTTCGGCGGCATCGATCTCGCCGAATCGGTGCGCCTGCTGCACGAGCCGCCCGCGGACCTGCAACTGAACTGGTCGGGACGAACGGACAACAGTCCGGCGCGCCGGCGGCTGGCCTTCGAGGAATTGCTCGCCCATCGGATATGCATGCGGCGCCTGAAACTCGACGCTTCAGCCTTGCAATCGCCGCGCTTCGGCGGCAGGCAGGCGCTGCTCAAGCGTTTTGCCGAAACCCTGCCGTTCAAATTGACCGATGCCCAACGCAAGGTTTATCGGGAAATTCGCGACGACCTCTCCGGCGAGGCGCCGATGATGCGCCTGGTACAGGGCGACGTGGGCTCGGGCAAGACCGTGGTCGCCGCCCTGGCTGCCTTGCACGCCATCGAATCGGGTTTCCAGGTCAGTCTCATGGCGCCGACAGAAATTCTCGCCGAACAGCATTTGCATACATTCCGGCAATGGTTCGAAAACCTGCCCGTGCGGATCGGCTGGCTTTCGGGCAAGACCCGCGCCAAGGCGCGCAAACAGGTGCTGGAAGACCTCGCGGGAGGAAATTGCGACTTGCTGATCGGCACGCACGCGGTGTTCCAGGAATCGGTCGAGTACCAGCGCCTCGGGCTGATCATCGTCGATGAGCAGCACCGATTCGGCGTCCATCAGCGGCTCGCCCTGCGCGAAAAGGCCGGCAGCGGATCGACGCGCCCCCATCAGTTGGTGATGACCGCAACGCCGATCCCGAGGACACTGGCAATGAGCGCCTATGCCGATCTCGATTGTTCGGTCATCGATGAACTGCCGCCGGGCCGCAGTCCCGTCAACACGGTCGTGTTTTCCAACGAAAGACGCGCCCGGGTGATGGAACGCATCGCCTCGGCCTGCGGCGGCGGCCGGCAGGCTTATTGGGTCTGCACCCTGATCGACGATTCCGAAACCTTGCAGGCCCAGGCCGCCGAAGCCACCGCCGATCAACTCCGCGAAGCCCTTCCGGGAATCCGGGTCGGGCTCGTGCACGGCAGGCTCAAGCCGGCGGAAAAGGCCGAAGTCATGGACGGCTTCAAGCACGGCGAAATCCAGTTGCTCGTGGCCACGACGGTGATCGAAGTCGGCGTCGACGTGCCCAACGCCAGCCTCATGGTGATCGAGAATCCGGAACGCCTGGGACTGGCGCAACTGCATCAGTTGCGCGGCCGGGTCGGCCGGGGCGCCGAGCAAAGTCATTGCCTGCTTCTGTACCAGCCGCCGCTGTCAGAGTTGAGCCAGGAGCGCCTGCGCATCGTCCGCGAAAGCAACGACGGTTTTCTGATCGCCGAGGAAGACCTGCGCCTGCGCGGGCCCGGCCAGTTGCTCGGCACCCGGCAGACCGGCCTGATGAGCTTCAAGGTGGCGGACATAAGCCGCGACAGCGACATGCTCGAACAGGTGCGCGATACCTGCGACGAATTGCTCAACAGCCACCCCGCGGTGGCCGAACCGCTGATCCGCCGCTGGCTCGGCGAAAGCAGCCATTACGCGGATGTCTGAGCGATGAAGCGATTACGCGGATACACCCGGGAATTCGCCGCACGTTTTCGCAAGTTATCGGCAGGATTGCCGGGCCTGGCCGGACGACTCCGGACAGTTGCCGCCGACTGCTTGGAACGAAGACCGCAACTTCGGGAAAAGGCGATCGCGTACTTCTACCTGGTGCGCCTGCATCGGCCGGTGGGAATCTATCTTCTGCTTTGGCCGACGATCAGCGCCTTATGGCTTGCCGCGGGCGGTGTCCCTTCCTTCGGCCTGCTGTTCATTTTCGTCTCGGGCACGGTCGTCATGCGCTCCGCCGGCTGTTGCATCAACGACTTCGCCGACTATCACATCGACGGCGAAGTGCTGCGCACCCGCGAACGTCCGCTGGCGACCGGGCAACTGAGCCGCCGGGACGCCCTGTACGGATTCGCCGCGCTCTCCTTGGTTGGCCTCGTGCTGGTGCTGTTCACCAATCTGCAGACGATATTGCTGGCGGCAGCCGCCGTGCCCATCATCGTCTCGTACCCCTTCTTCAAGCGCGTCACCCACATGCCCCAGGCGGTGCTGGGCGTCGCTTTTTCCTGGGGCATCCTGATGGCCTTCACCGCGCAGACCGGAAGCTTGTCCGCTTCGGTCTGGCTGCTGTTTCTCGCAAACTGCCTGTGGACCATCGTCTACGATACGCAATACGCCATGGTCGACCGGGAGTACGACCGGCGTCTCGGCACGAAATCCACGGCGATCCTGTTCGGCGACGCGGACAACATGATGATCGGCGTATTGCAGGTCATGTTCATCGCCGCGATGTGGCTGGCGGGACGGCAGTTCGACCTGGCATTGCCGTATTACCTGTCCCTGGTCGGCGCGAGCCTGTTGTTCGCCTGGCAGCAGATCCTGACCAGCGACCGTCAGCCCGAGGCCTGCTTCAGGGCCTTCGTCAACAATCAGTGGGTCGGCGCGCTTGTCTTTCTCGGAATCGTGCTTGGCTAAGGCGAAACCGCGTCAGTCGATTTCCAGCACGAGCGCTGTGCGGGGCGTGAGTTCGATGGGGGAGGTCAGATCGTAAGTCTCGCCGCGAATGATGTCCGCGCCCTGTCGCGCATCGCCGAGAACTTCCTCGAATCGCGCCAGGTCGAGCGCGTAAGGGTCCGAGTTCTTGTTCAGCACGACCATGACCCGCTCTTCGCCCAAGTAGCGGAAATACACGTATACGCCTTCTCTCGGCAGGAAGTGGGTGAGACCGCCTTCATGGACGGCGGTGGCGGTCTTGCGCCAGTTGAAGAGCGTGCGGACCAGCGCTTGCGCCTGCAATTGCCGCTCGGTCAATCCCGCTCCGGATACGGCGTCCGCGGCATCGCCCGCCCAGCCGCCCGGAAGATTGCTGCGAATGACGCCGTGGTCGCCGCTGCTGGCGGTAAGTAATTCGGTGCCGTAATAGACCTGGGGCGCGCCGCGCATGGTCGCCAGATAAGTCATGGCCAATTCGAACAGGCCGTAGTCCTCGCCGAGTTGCGACCAGATTCGCATCATGTCGTGATTGTCGCCGAAGATCACCAGGGCGTTGGGGTCCGGATACAGCACATCGTTCGCCAGCATCGAATACAGTTCGATGAAGCCGTCGGCGAAGGATTCCGGCTCGCGCAGCGCCGGGGCGAGCACCGAGTTCAGGGGAAAGTCCATGACGCTCGGCAGCCAGGAGCGATACCCGTCGTGCTTGTCCGCCCCGCCCTGCCAATACGCGACGATCAGGGGGTTTTCGGTCCATTCTTCGCCGACCACGTTGAAATCGGGAAATTCTTCCATCACCCGCCGCGTCCATTCGGCCATGAACTCGCCGCCGGAATACGGATAGGTATCCATGCGCACTCCGGCCAGGCCCAGATACTCGATCCACCAGATGGCGTTCTGAATCAGGTACTCGGCCATGAGGGGATTGTCCTGGTCCAGGTCGGGCATGTCGGGCACGAACCAGCCATCGTAAAGTTCGCGCCGGTCGATTTCGGCGCCATAGGGGTCCACGCTGAGCGTCTTGGCGTGATTGGTCTCGACATAGCCGTCCCATCGATGCACCCAGTCGTCCATGGGCGGGTCGTCCATCCACCAGTGATGCAGCCCGCTATGGTTGACGATCATGTCCATGATCAGTCCCACTCCCCTTTCGCGTCCGGCGCGGGCCAGTTCCGCGAGATCCGCGTTGCTGCCCATGCGCGGGTCGACCCGATAGAAGTCGGTGGTCGCGTAGCCGTGATAGGAAAACGCCGGCATCGCGTTTTCGAGCACGGGATTGAGCCATACGGCGGTGAATCCGAGCCCGTCAATGTAATCGAGACGATCGATGATGCCCTTGAGATCGCCGCCGTGCCGGGCTCCCGGCTGAGTACGGTCGACGATATCGCCGAGGCCGTCGATTTCGTCGTTGCCGGGGTCGCCGTTGGCGAACCGGTCCGGAGTGATCAGGTAGATCGCGTCTGCCGAGGAAAATCCGCGCGTATGTCCGGGATCGGAGTTGCGCGCGTCCAGGCGATATGGATGCGTTACTTCGCCATCGGGGCCGACGAACACGATATCGAACTCGCCGGGCTCGGTATCGGCGGCGATGCGCAAGCGCACGAACAGGTAGTTGGGGTTTTCCGTCGCGAGCGTATCGAGCACCGTGACGCCCGGATAGTCCACCGCAGGCCGCAGTTCGCCGACGCCGTCGCCGTATACGAGCAGCCGCAGGTCGGGTTCGCTGAAGCCGGTCCACCAGTTGGGCGGTTCGACGCGCTGGATTTCCGCGGCGAAGACGGCCGAAAGCGGCATTCCCAGGCAGACTGCCAGCGCGGCAATCAAGGGACGAAACAGCTTGACGGGCGACGCGATCATCGGGATTCCGCCGCCCAGAATTGCCGGTAGAGTTCGCCGCGAAACGCCTCGTCCCTGCCGTAGCCATCTTCGTTGATCCAGAAAATCTGCGACATGATTATGCCGACGAATTCCCGCTTCGGATCGACCCAGAAATGGGTTCCCTCGTATCCGCCGCCGACCCACAAGCCCTCTTCGCCCTGTTCGCGGGTCCTGGTCGGCTCGCCGGTCACCCACAGGTTGAAGCCGTTGTGCCCTTCGGGATTGTCGAGTTGGGTATGCGGGGCGTAAATGTCCTCGACCGTCGCAGTCTCCAGCAATCTCGTTCCGTTGAGCGTTCCGTGATTGAGCAGCATTCTCAGGAAATCCGCGTAGCCGTCGGCGGTGGCCACCATGCCCTCGCCGCCGAGATAAAGTTCGTGCTCCGGGTCGTAGTCGGGCACGTCCGGCCCGAAGATATCGAGTTCGCCGGGAAACGCCGGTCGCAACGTGCCGCCCTGGCCGCTGATTCTCGGCGGCAATTCGGCGTCCGGCGGCAAATCGTATTGCAATCCTTCGATACCCAGCGGTCCGGTCAGGCGCTCTTCCACCAGTTGCTTGAGACTCAAGCCCGTTGCGCGTTCGGCCACCATTCCCAGGATCGTGGTATTGGTCCCGTAGTAATAGGTGGTTCCCGGATGCTGGATCAGCGGCAGGTCCGCGAGGCGGGCGATAAATTCGTCGGAATCCGCCGCCGTCACCACGTTGCTGTCGGCGAGCGCGGAGTCGATGCACGGCATTCCCGTGGTGGCGTAATAGAAACCGGCTTCGTGGTTGATCAGGTGCCGCACCGTCATCACGGTGTCCGCGGGAACGAGTTCAAACGGACAGGCCGGGTCCGCTTGCCCGAAGTCGAGTTCAGCCAGACTCCTGCCATCGGAAGTGACCGCGACCTGCATGTCGGAAAGTTCCGGAATGTAGCTCGCGACCGGATCTTCCAGGCTCAGAACGCCGTCTTCCACCAGGTCGAGAACTACCGAGATGGTGACGATCTTGCTCATGGACCAGATTCGAATCCACGACTGCCCGTCGATCTGCGCGTCCGGCAGCAGGTCCCGATTCACGACACTGTGCTCGTATGCGACATTGCCGTCGCGGTCTTCTAGCCGGGCGTAGAGGAAGGGATAGTGGCCCTCTTCGACGAAGCGGTCGAGGACCGCGTCGAGGGCGTCCGGGTCGGGAACTTCGATCTGCGCCTGGGCGAAATTTACCCAGGAAATCAACACCAGGGCGGACGCCAGGGCGCCCGCCGGTGATGTCAACGCCGAGCGGATCATCGGCCGTGGCCGGCGTCAGAACCGGTACGACGCGCCGACGAAGTAGGTCGCGCCGTAGGACTGCCAGTCCTTGACCATCCGATGATCGTTGTTGAGGAATCCGACGAAAGGTTCGTCGGTCAGATTGGTGCCTTGCAGGTACAGCGTCAGGCCGTCCAACTGGCCGCCTTCGAAGCTGTAGCTGAGCTGGGCGTCAACCAGTTGTTCCTCGCTGATCGAGCGCAAGGTCCGGCCCGCGCCGAATCCCTGCACCTCGCCGAGGAAATCCGAGCGGTGATTGCCGCTTATCCGGGCCGAAAAACCGCCTCTTTCATAATAGAAAGTCAGGTTCATGACGGTATCGGACAGACCCGGCAAGGGCGTCGACGGGTCGCCGGTGCCGCGCTCGATTTCGCTGTCGGTCCAGGAACCGTTGAATACCGCGCCAAATCCTTCCAGGGCCGGATTCAGCGCTTCGCCGGCGACTTGCAGCGACAGTTCGTAGCCCGAGATGTTGCCGCCATCGCCGTTGGAAGGCCGGCTTACGATGCCCGTCGTCAGCGCCGGAGTGACGCCGCCGGTGGGAAATCCGGCAAAGTCAACGAGTCTGGGCTGCTCGTAGATGTAGGTTGTGAGATCCTTGTAGAAAGTCGCGAGCGCGAAGTAGCCCGTGGCGTCGGGGAAATACAATTCATAGGACAAGTCGATCGAATCCGCCATCCAGGGCCGCAGATCCGGGCTGCCGCCGCTGCCGCCCCAGGGCGCCTGGTTGATATCCGTGGAATCGGCCAGGCTGGCGTTGAAATTTACTTCCCGGCCGGCGCGCATCTCGTCCATCCGCGCCCGGGCGAGAGTGCGCGCGATGCCCAGACGGATGTATTGCGCGTCGGCGATCTCGAAATTCAGGTTCAGGCTCGGCAGGTATTCGGTGTAGTCGGCGCCTCCGGTGACCGTTTGCAAGGTGGTCGCTTCCGCTGCGCTCGAAGGCGGCGGCCAGCCGCCGTTGGCGGCGCTCGACCCCGACGAACTCTGGTCGGTGCGCACTGCCTGCACGCCGAAATTGCCTGTCACCGGCACATCGCCGAGCGAGGATTCGATATTGAACTTGACGTAGGCGACGGTCACGTCTTCGTCCACCGTCCAGTCGTTGGAAAGCACGCCGCCGCCGAAGTGATCCGCGCGGTAGTAGATTCCGCTGTCGTACAAGGCGACCGGATCGAAAGTGGCGATGGTCGCCAGGCCGAAGGGAACGGTGACCGCGCCGGTGGGCGTGAAATCCTGCGTGAGTTCGCCGCTCGTCAGCCCGAGGAAGCCCTGGTTGCTGGCGTTTCTCGATTTGCTGCGGCTATCGAACTGCACGCCGAAATCGACGCTGCTGATTGCGCCGCCGAGATAGCGCTCGGCGCTGAGCTTGATCTGGGTCAACTCGTCTTCGATCGACGGTCGGTTGTCGTAACCCACCTGGCCGCCGGGAATGGCGGGGTTGCCCCAACCCATCGGGCTGGTCAGCACCGTCGCGCCCGGCGAGAGGACATCGGCCGAGGACGTGAAGCGCGGCGCATGATTGCCGATGACGAATCCGATCGTGTCCGTCGCGCCCTGGCCGCTGGGGCCGGTTCCCGTGTTGAGCGAGAGGATGACGTCCTGGCGGTCGACGGCGGAATGGCTGATGTCGGCGGTTACGTCCCAGTCGTCGTTGACATCGAACTCGAGGTTCCAGCCGGCGGCCCACAGATCCGCGTCGCGCGATTCGAGATTGTTGCTGATGACCGCCTTGGCGCTATTGAACGTGCCGCTGGTTATCAGCCCGTTGTTGACCTGTTCGTTTGCCAGATTAACCCCGGTGTTCCAGGAGAACCAGGCAGGATAGAGGGGCAACTCGTATTGCCTGGACAGCGAGGATTCCTCGAAGCTCGACCGGTAGACGTCGATCGTGGAAGTGACGCGCTCGTTGGGCTGAAATTCGAGTACGGCCATGAAGCTGTCGCGGGTCAGCTCGCCGGACTGCGCCTTCGGATTGATGCCGGTTATCCCCTGGGCGCCGTTGTAATCGTTGTAATCCCAGATGTCGATCACTTCGCGCTGGCTGGGAGAGCCGATATGGGAAAAGCCCAGCGCCACGCCGACGGTGCCGTCGGCGTTCTGGTCGATGTACGAGCCGGTGTAGCGCCAGCCGGCGTCGTCAAGTTCGGGATTGAGCGCGCCGTACTCGTTCATCTCGTAGCGGGCATTGACCACGACGACGCGCTCGTCGTAATCCAGCGGGCTTACGGTGCGCATGTCCACCGTGCCGGCGAGTCCCTGCCCGGTCAGCGAAGCGTCCGGCGTCTTGTAGACGACGACGCCTTGCAGCAGTTCGGAGGGGTACTGGTCGAATTCGACGCCGCGATTGTCGCCGGCGCTGACCTGCTGGCGCCCGTTCAGCAAGGCGGTGGAGAAATCAGGCGCCAGGCCGCGGATGCTGATCACCTGCTGGCGGCCGTTGAGGCGCTGGCCGGCGAGTCCCGTCAGCCGCGTCAGGGCTTCGGCGATGCTGTTGTCGGGCAGCTTGCCGATATCCTCGGCGGATATCGCTTCCACGATCAACTCCGAATTCCGTTTCGTCGCCATGGAATTCAGCAGGCTCTGGCGGAAACCGGTAACGACGATTTGCTCGATCGTCGCGCCTTCCTGGGCCACGGCCGTCCCGGCGAGCGGAGCCAGCGCCGCGGCGACGGCCAGGGAAAGCGGCTTCAGATTCTTTGAAAAATCGCCTTTCCGGCGAAAATTTGTTCCTCGCGGCTCACTTATTGAAACGCTTCGCGTCATGGTATTCCTCTCAGTTTCACCGATCCGGCGATGTCTGGAATTCAGCTATCCCGAACTTATAGGCTTATGCGCCCGGTTTAGCAATAAAATGCATACGTATTCATATCGGAGCGGCTCAAAGCCCTCCGTCCTGCTCAGAAATCATGCGGCGAAAAAACGCCTCTTCGCCGATCGTCTCGTACGCCCGGCGCAATAGCTCGCGCCGCTCGTCGAAGCTCATTTCCTGGCCTTGCTGTTCCGGCGTCCATCGCAGCAGTCCGTCCCCGAAAACCACGCCGAAATAGGGCGCATAGCGAAATTCTTCCGCTCGGCCTAACATGCGCGGATCCTGCCGCGATTCGAGATAGGAGAACAACCGTTCGCCAAGACGGTCCAGCAATTCCGCGTGGCTTCCGTCCGCGGCGAGATTGCGCATCTGCCAGGCGTCGGCGCGAACGTCGTACAGTTCGAACTCGCTTCTCGGCCCGAAACTCAGCGCATGCAAGGCAGGGTATTCCCCGGCGTTTTCTTCCATGAACGATTTCGCCGGGCCACCGTCCACGTCTAGCGGAATCGCGTCCGGCCTCGCGTTCCAGATCAACAGATGATCGTACGTCCTGATTGCCCGCGACGGAAAGGACATTCCGCCCGAATCCGGATAAAACCCGTGCCGCTCGCGGTACATGTAAACCGCTTCCCGCGCCGCTTGGCCGGACGTGCCGGGGATCAGCAGGGGCGCCAGGCTCTGTCCGCTCATTTCCGCTTGCGCTTCCACGCCGGCGAACTCCAGGAAAGTAGGCGCGATGTCCGTCAAACTGACCAGGTTTTCGATCCTGCGGCCGCCGGCGATGTTGTCGCCCCACCAGAACAGCAACGGCATTCTCGTGCCGTAGTCGTAAAGAGTCGCCTTGGCCCGCGGGAAGGGCATGCCGTTGTCCGAGGTGAATACGACGATGGTATCGTCCTGCAGCCCGCGCCGGTCCAGCGCTTCCATCACCCGGCCCACCTGGGCGTCGATGTATTCGATTTCGGCGTAGTATTCCGCGATGTCGTCGCGCACTTCGCCGGCGTCGGGCATGAACGGCGGCACCGTCACCGCTGCCGAATCTATGCCGAGCGCCGCCGCCACGCCCTCGGTATAGCCGCGATGCGGCTCGAAAGTTCCCATCCAGAACGAAAACGGCCGGGTCTCATCGGCGGCGTCCAGGAATGCCTCGAAATTCGCCGCGTAGTCGATGTCCGACATCTGCAATTCTTCGAACCGGTCGCCGTAAGGCCGGCTTCGAATCCCGTTCCAGGGCCGGCCTGCCGGATTGACGTCCCTGTCGATCAGGAATCCGGGCGCCCAGCCCTTTCCCGTAGCGCCGACCCGGTAGCCGTGTTGCGCCAGGATTTCGGTCCAGGTCGCGAACCGGGCCGGCAGATAGCCCCAGAGCGTTGCCCCCTCTTCCAGTTCGAAACCGTTCCTGCCGGTGAGGATGGACGCCCGGGAAGGAGTGCAGGAAGGCGTGCTGACAAATGCGTTTTCGAAAACGACGCCTTCACGCGCCAGCCGGTCGAGATTGGGCGTGCGCACCTCGTCACTACCATAGGCGCCCACGTGCGCCCAGCTCAGATCGTCGGCAATGATGAACACGATGTTCGGCGCCACTGTTGTACCAGTGGCCGGTTCCTGCGCCGCCGGCAAACATCCGCCAAGCATAAGTGCGAACAGTGCCGGCAGCAGGGCGGGCCGGAAGGGTTTTCGCTTTCCGGCCAATTTACGCAAGCATGAAAATAAATCGTTCATAGCCATTCCGAAGAATTCCTAGAGTTCGAGTTGAGGGCCACTTCCCCCATCGAAAAATGATGCTCGGCGGCGCACATGCGAAGCCGCGTCTTCACACCGTCATCGATTTTGGCCAAATCCGAGCGTTTCTTCAAAACGTTTCCTAGACTTTGTACACGAATGTTCTGTCCGGCAACGGATGGGGCGAATTTTTACTCTTTGATGGAGAGCCAGCATGAGAGATTTTCCCGCCATCCGCGCCCGTATGCATGATTCGGCCCTCAAACGGGTTTCCAGAAGCTTTTCCGCCACTCTGTCGGATATTTTCACCGAAACCCTGCAAAACGCCCGCCGCGCCGGGGCCACGGAAGTGCGCGTCACGCTGGACAGACCGGAGAGATCCGACCATTTTGGCATTGAAGTAACGGATGACGGCGAAGGCATATCCGATCCATCGGTGCTGCTTTGGTATGGTCAAAATGGCTGGGCCGACGATTTTGTGCAGCAGGAGGATGCCGCCGGGATGGGCATGCTTAGCATGGCCCGCCGGGGCTGCGTGGTGGCCTCGCGGCCCCGACCGGAAATTGGCGATCCAAGAGCTGTTTCGGGTTTTCAAGTCGTGCTTGAACCCAAGCATTTCTTGGGAGAAGCTGAAGCCAAAGTACATGCCACCGCCGAAGCTCCGCAGCCGCATGGCACGAAGGTATCGTTTTTGGTGGAAGAACAGGAAAACGCATACCAGATCCGTTCGGCGCTGGAAGCGGCAGCCCTGCATTATCCGTTGCCCGTTCGGTTTGAGTACGCGCCCCATACGCCGCAGGGAGGCGAATTGCTTCCCCAACGCGCTTTTTTGGACGGCGCTGTCTCGATCAAGCGCTGGCGCGGACTGACTTTTGGGGTGTTCAAAAACAAACTGCGTTTTGGCATGCGCGACCCGGACTTGAATTTTTTCGGCCTCAATATTGACGTAAGCCTGCCGGACGCAGACACAGTCTTTGGCGCTACTTGGCGAGTCGCGGCCGATGTTGAAAATTGCCCGGAACTCGAACTTGTGCTGCCAGCGCGCAAGGAAGCGGTGGAAACGCCATTCTTGGCGGAAATGCGGGAAGCCGCGCAGTTGGCAATCTTTCAAGCAATGGCGGGCGAACCCGAACCGAGACCTACGTTTGACACTTGGCGAAAAGCTCAAAAAGCGGGCATCAACCTGCCTCCGCCGCCGCCGGAACTCGCGTCATGGTTGCCGGATCTCGCCGATTTCAATGATTTTCGTGAAGCGCCCAAACCGAAAGCGGTGGAAGATGAAGCTTTGATTGTCGCCTGCGACCTCGAACCGCCGGAATCACAAGCGTTTTGGCGGGCGGCCCGGAAAAATGGCTTGCACGAAAGACTTTTTAGGATGGATCAGCGACTGATGGGATTTGACTGGTATGAAGCGATATCGCGCGTGACGGGTCTTTCAACCGAAATCACTGCCGAGGGGCGAACGGAGCCACTTGGCGCATTCGCAAAGCGCGGGGACAAGCCATTGCCGCAGCGGCCCGAATTGATCCGGATTAAGGCAACGATCAAATCTGCCGCCAAATCGGAAAGCAGAATCGACCTGCCCACTGACCTCGCTTTTGTCGGCGAGCCCGGGGGCTGGGTCGAGGATGCGCTGCCGTTGTTGACTTTGAATAGCGATCTGGCTCCCTGCGCCCTTGCCGATTTGATGCGCGACGCATTCTTTTCGCCGTCGGATGACGCTGGCGCCGATTCCTGGGAAAGTCAGCGCGATAATTTCGAGCAAACCGCCTTTCATATGGCAACGCGGCTCTTGGTTTCCGATGACGCGGCGCGCAAACAGACCATCGCCGAAATCGTTTGGCGCGAACTGTCTTGGCTCATCCCCCGCGATGGCGAAGCCTGCATCACCGTGCGAGGGCGCGAAGTCGACGTTGCGCTGCGCGATCTGGAGACCCAAGCCAGGACTTAACTCCACCGCTCACAGCGCCTTATCAAAATCAGCGTGCTTACACATGAGGAGGCATTTCGTATGAGTCTGCCAATAGACGAACTTTCTATTTTCGTTCTCTACGCAATGCGCCTTTCTCGCGCCAGTACGCCTCAAATTCTGATTGGGACGAGAACGCGCCGTTACCTGCCGCGAAGTCCTCCAGCCTCCCGCGCAAGCTGCCAATGTTCGCGGTATTGCCGCTGCCGGGATGCCTGCCTGCAATTCGCCACTTTTCCTGCACGAATACCTCGACATCATCGAAGGGCAGAACTATGTTTTGCAGTTCGTCAAACGAGTAAATCGACGCATCCGCCGCCCGCTTCCCCTCAACGCGGTTGTATACGAACCCGATGATCCAATGTTCCTTGTACTCGCTGTAGGGAAAGACGATGTTCTTTGATTGGGTTTCGGGATTCAGAAAACTCGTGTAGCTGCCAAGCGTGTAGGAGAACGTCGCATTTTCCGAGCGCCGGTAGGTGGTTTTCACGTCTATGGCGATTTTTGCCGGGTCGTCTTCACCGCGCATCAAGGTGAAATCGGGGTAGAAATTCTGTTGCTTCGGTTCGAGCAGGATCAAGTCGTTTCGGGCCGCGTATGCGGCAATTACCTGACGCGCAACAATCTCGAATATCGCGCCGATGACCTTTGTATCCGATCCCAGCGGATAGACCCGGCCCCGCCGGTCCACCAAGCCGCAGATGCTGTATCCGTTCTGGATGGAAGCGAGCTTGTCGAGAATGAAATCCCTCATCCGACGACAAGCGCTTCCGTCATCTTGTTGCGTAGGTCTTCGGTCGAGCCGAGATGGTAGAAATGGTCGTGCGTCCTGATGTCGTAGCCATCGAATGCGGCATAAAGATTGCTGTTGCGCCGATACTTGTTTTCCGCCCACATAGAGTAAAGGAACGGGCAGGGAAGCGCTTTCAGGGTTCGTTCAAGATCGCTCGAATCCGCGTCCGTCCATTTGTTGAAATAGTCGGTGAACCGGCCCGCGTATGGCGGATCGGCGTAAACGATATCATCGGCCGAGGCGGAAGCCAGGGTGGTTCGCCAGTCCGCGCAGACGAATTCCCAATCCTTGCCGGCCATTGCTTGGGCGGCCCATAGAATCTGATTGCAGATTCGCGTGATATAGGCTTGCCGAAATCTTTCCGGCTTGCGGCAAAAAGGCGTGTTGAAACCGCCCTTGCCGTTGAAGCGCATCAAGCCATTGAAACAGGCACGATTGAGAAACAGGAAATCAAGCGGGTCATGACATTCGTTGAACCGGGCGCGGACTCGGTAGTAATGCTCCGCACCGTCAAGCCGGAGCAGTTCGGCTTCCCTGTCCAGGTATGCTTTCGTTTTCTCCGCGGTGAGCAGGCCGCGCTGAATGTCGGAATATAGCCTGATGACGTGTTCGTTCGTATCGCCCGCGAGCGCCCGTTGCGGGGCCACGTTGAACAGAACCACACCGGAGCCGAGAAACGGTTCGACCCATTTTCCCCTACCCGGCCACGATGACGCGCTATCCCGGATCAACGGAATCAGTTTCGTCTTGATGCCTTGCGTTTTGATGGGTGGGGCTTTTGGTCTACGCTCATCCATTGCGTTTTAGGGTCTTAACTGCTCGTTCATGGGCGGGAGCGTATCAGGGAATCACAAGACAGGCCAACTTCGCTTCCCTGCCCGCGCCGATTTAAGCAAGCATGGATCAGATTCTCTCGTAGCCTTCATAGCGCACCCAATCGAAGTCGGCGTATTCGTCCGATGCGTTGCCGTTGCCGGAACTGTAGACGCCCAGGTAAGCGCCGGTGTAGCCGCGGCTTATCAGCCTCGCGGCGTCGGTTTCGGCGAATACGGTGAAGCTGTCGCCCTGGTCGAGGGAATACTCGTAGCGGTACTGGTGGTCACGCGATACGACCCGCAGCACGATTTCGCCGGAGTAATCGCCAAGCGCCCGCCGTTCGATCGTGACCGGCGCCCGGTCTCTTTCCGCCAGCGTCAGTTGCAAGATGTTTTCCCCGCCGCTTCTCGCCACCGTGAAGTTCAGAAAGTTATTGTCTTTCTGAAACAGGCTGACTCCGGCCTCGACGTTTTCCTGTTCCGGTTCGAACTCCATCCTGACGCTGTACCGGAAATCGCTTTCCTGCTGCCGCACTCCCATCAGCGCGGCGCGCCCGCGCTCGGTGATCACGTTTTCATGGGCGTAAAGCCGCAGATATCCCTCCCGGCTGTCCAGGGAATAGATGCCGGGCAGCGGCACTCTCCTGAAATTCCATTGCAGACCCAGGCTTTCGCTGTCGAAATCGTCGATGAAGGTATCGTTCCGGTATTGCGGAGCGTCTTCGAAAGGCAGCGGCGTGGATCTTTCGACTCTGCCCGTGGCCGGCGCAACGACAGGCCATTCGTATCTGGGGTCCTTCCACTCGAACGGCTCCCGTTCCCATTCGACCGGCACCAGATGCGATTCGCGCCCCATATTGGAATCGCCCTGCTCGTCGTTGCGCTTGCCGAGCGCCACCATGTACCAGCGCCCGTCCGCCAATTCCACCATGTCCGCGTGGCCGGTGCTATGCACCCAGTTGCTGTAGGACAGATTGCGCGAGGTGAGAATCGGGTTCCTGTCGTTGGATATGTAGGGGCCGGTGATTTCGTCGCTGACCGCAATCATCACCGCGTGGTTGTAACTCGTGCCGCCCTCTGCAATGAGCAGGTAATACCTGCCGTCGCGCTTGTAGATATGCGGACCTTCCGCCCAGGTGCCGTCGCAGGCGCCGCGCCAGAGGAAGTGCCGGTCGCCGGTGAGCCGCCAGTTTTCGAGATCGAGTTCCTGCAGCCAGATCTCGCCCTGGCCGGGAAATTCCGGATCCGCGGGGCCGTGATTGCCGACGTACCAGGCTTTCCCGTCGTCGTCGAAGAAGATATCGGGATCGATGCCCGGGGCGCCTTCGATCACGTGGGGCTCGGACCACGGCCCGGCCACGTCTTCCGCGGTAACGATGAAGTTGACCATTTCCGTCGGCCGACCGCCGCCGGGGTTGTAGACATTGGTGGTGATGATATAGAACAGGCCGTCGTGCCAGCGTATGGACGGCGCGTGTATGCCGCCGTCGGACTGGACATCCACGAGATTGACCGCGTCGCGATAGAGTTCGGGATCGTGGATGCCGTATCCGGCCAGCGTCCAGTTGACCAGGTCCTTGCTGTGATGGATGGGCAGGCCGGGAAAATACTCGAACGTGGAGTTGACGATATAGAAGTCGTCGCCGACCCGGACGATGGAAGGGTCGGGATAGCCGCCGCGCAATATCGGATTCCTGAAGGCGTCCGATTGCGCGGATGCTTCCAGCGCGAAAATCGCGATACAGAGGAATCCGGCCAGAAAGCGCAGTTTTCGCGCGCCGGACTTCGCACAAGCTGAAATTCGAATCATTGTTCTCCTCCCGCCCCCGACTTTCTTGCCGGGCTCACGATCGATCAGGGCGACGGCGCGGCGCAATGCTGGTTGATGAATTCCTCATGCGTCGGGAATTGCCGCACCGCGCCCTGAATAATGGTTTTCAGGTTGTTCAGATAATCCCGCAACTGTTGCGATGATATGCCGTCCACTATCGAATGGTAACTCCGCGGCGCCATATTCTGGCCGAGCATCACCTGCAGCCATGCCGACTCCGTGAACAGTTCTCCCAATTCGCGATACACCGCGCCGCCGGCCTCGAACAACTCCATCCGATGCTTGAGCCCTTCCGGCGGGGTCGAATTCCGGCAATCGCGCCAGAAGGGCAGATCGTCTTTCCCGTTCAATATGTAATGCAGCACCAGGAAGTCGCGGATGCGGTCGAAATCCCACAGGCTGCGGCGGTTGAACTCGTCGATGTTCGCCTGTTCGAAGCGACGGTCCGGAAACAGCCGCATGAGCCAGCTTACGCCGGTTTGAATGAGATGGATACTGGTCGACTCAAGCGGTTCCATGAAACCGCCGGCCAGTCCCAGGGCGACGCAGTTCCGGCTCCAGAACTGCTTGCGCCTGCCGGTGGTGAATTTCAGCAGCCGGGGTTCGTCCAGCGCGGCGCCGTCGAGATTGTCGAGCAGGGCGGAAACCGCTTCGTCGTCGCTCATGTAGCGGCTGCAATAGACATGGCCGTTGCCGATGCGATGCTGCAGGGGAATCCGCCATTGCCAGCCGGCTTCTCGGGCGGTCGCACAGGTATAGGAACCGAGAGGGTCCACCCGCTCGCTCGGCACGGCAACCGCCCGGTCGCATGGCAGCCAGTGCGACCAGTCTTCGTAGTCCACGCCGAGCGCCTGTCCGATCAGCAGTCCGCGGAAACCGGTGCAATCGACGAAAAACTCGCCGGCCACGCGCTGGCCGTCTTCCAGCGCCAGCGCTTCGATGAATCCGCTGTCCGCGTTCCGCTCCACATGCGCGATCTTGCCTTCGATGCGGGTCACGCCCAGCCGTTCGCTGAATTCCCTGAGATAGAGCGCGTACAGCGCCGCGTCGAAATGGTAGGCATGGATGATGCCTTGCAGCGGACTTCCGGGCAGCTTGTCGACCTGACTGAAACGATTCGCCAGGGCGGCGGTCTCGTTGACCGAATAGTCCCAGAACCTGCCGGCGTGGCCTTCGCGGACGGCTCGCAGCCAATACTGGTGAAAATTGCCCTGGCCCAGATTGCGCCCGATCTCGCCGAAAGCGTGCATGTAACAATCGCCGGCGCGGCCCCAGTCGCGGAACTGAATGCCCAGCTTGAAGGTGCCCTGGGTTCGGCGCAGGAAATCGTTTTCGTCCAGGCCGAGCACCCGATTGAATTCCCGGATGGGAGGAATCGTGGCCTCGCCCACCCCCACCGTGCCGATCTGCTCGGATTCCACCAGGCGGATGCGGACCGTGGGCCCCATGGTCTTTGCGAGCAGCGCCGCCGCCATCCAGCCGGCCGTGCCGCCTCCGGCGATGACGACTTGCTGAACTGGCGCGTGCTCCGGAGTTTTCACGAAGAGTCGGCGGCCTGTCCCGGAGGCGCCGCGCCGCCCCAGCGTTCCGGGGTATCCGTTGCGTGATCGTAGACGTTGCGCCCTTCCTTGAGGAACGGCACGGCCAGATTGAAGCGCTCGCCCGACTGCGAGTGGCGGACAGGGGCGGGAGCGTATTGCGGCAGGTAGACGCGCCGCATGCGGTCCGTGCTGTTGGCGCCGCTGCTGTGAAGATTGTAGCTCGAGAACGCGACCACGCTGCCCGCGGGCGCCTCGATGGCGATACCCGGATCGTCGCCGGCGTAGCCGACGAGATCGTTGGTTTCCGGATCCCGGTCATGGTCGATGATCCTGTTCGCCGTTCCGCCCCGGGAATGCGGCATCAGGTACACGGTGCCGTTGGCTTCGTCGACGGCGTCTAGGGTGCACCAGCACGTGACGTATGGCCTGTGCGTGGTGCCGGAATCCATGAACTTCACGTAACCCGAATCCTGGTGCCAGGAAAAGTCCATGCCCTGTTCACTGCCCTTGACGACCCACTGTTCGTTGAACAGGTAAGCTTCGTCTCCAAGCGTGGCGCGGCAGACCTCGGCCATGAGGTCGCCGAAGATGAATTGCCACGTCCGTGAGCTGTAGCGATAGAGGTTGTTGACGAAATATCGCTTGCCGCGAAAGGACAGCGCGCCGTCCGCGACGAGACCGGCATCGAAGCGCGCATCCATGTAGCCGAGGAAGTAGGAACATTCCTCGCGCAGCATCTGCAGCATATCGCCGGCTATGACGCCTTCGAGAACCATGTAGCCCTCTTCGGCGTAGAGTCGGCGGTTTGCCGCGGAAACCTGTCCCGGGTCCGTTCCCGCATCCAGCTTCGACATGACTTGCGTCTTCGCGATCGGCCAATGGTTTTCCCCGTTTACCTGAAGCCCGGACGTTCGTCAACGCCGCGGCTTTTGCAATCGAATTCAATTGCGGCAATTCTCGTTTTGAAGTAACGAACATTATGTACAATCTTTCATTTTCCGGGAGAGCAACACGATGCGCGACGACCACGCGGCGCTTCCCCGGCCTGCCGGTCAGGCCGATTTCTATGCGGAGCAAGGTTACCTGATCGTCGAGGACCTCCTGAACGGCGCCGAACTTGCCGAACTGGAAGCCGATCTCGTCAAGCTTGCCCGGGGAGGGTACGACGCACCCGGCATCAAACCCGTTTCCGCCGGCGTCGGCGACGCCGAAAGCGTTACTGAAAGCGTTACTGAAACCCTGGAGCGCATCCTCTGCATTCATATGCCCCATTTCGTTTCGCCGGTCGTTCGGCGCTTCACGGCCCATCCCGGCATCACGGAGGTGCTCGGACGAATCGTCGGCGCCCACTTGCGGCCCGGCCACTGGAACGGCGGCGTCAAGTGCATGCAGTCGATGTTCTTCGCCAAGCCGCCCGGCAAGCCGGGCCAGGCCTGGCACCAGGACGAGTGCTTCATTCCCACCCGGGACCGCAGCCTTTGCGCCGCCTGGATCGCCATCGACGACGCGACTCTCGACAACGGCTGCCTGCGGGTGATTCCCGGCAGCCATCTTGCCGGCACGCTGTACCCGTTCCGAGAGCACAGCCAAACCGATGAGTTCGATCCCGCCCCGGAAAGCCACGGGTTCGACGACGACAACGAAATCGCCGTCGAATTGCGCGCCGGATCGGTATTGTTCTTCAACGGCTACCTGCTGCATCGCAGCAGGAAGAATACCAGCGGCCGCTATCGGCGCGCGCTCGTGAACCACTACATGAGCACGCAAAGCCAGTTGCACTGGCGCCTCGACGAGGAACTCGCCGATGGCAGCAGGCACGGTTCGGACAATCGCAGCGTCCACGTCGTCTGCGGCGAGGATCCCCATGCCCGGCTCGGCTACAAGACGCCGGCTAATCCGGTCTACCTGCGCGAATACGAGGAACATGGTGACGCCCCATCGTCCTGATGCCGGCTTGACCGCCTGGATATGCGCGGCGCTGTTGCTGTGCGCCGCCGGAGCCGGCGTCCCGCATGCAAAGGCACAGCAGGTCTCGGTGGACGACGCGGCGCAGGCGTACCGGCAGATTCGCATCGAGGTCGATTACGCGCCGGCGGAGACGATAGCGGGCTTCGAAATCTGGTATGCGGGCCAGGCTTTCGAAAGCACGGGCGAGGCCGAGTTGCATTCCACGATCCGCGTGGCCGACACGTCCGCCCTTGCGCGCGGACCGGAGGACGTCCTCTTCGACCGCTGCTGGAGCGACGGCTTGCCGATTCACCGGGACGCGGCGGGCAGCCCCGTTGCGGACCCGGACGCCTCGAACTGGTCCTGCGCGCTGAGCGGCATGACGCCCGGCGCCGAACAATGGATCGCCGTGGTGCCCGTCGGCGCCGACGGCGCGCCGCTCGTGGATACGGAAAGCCTGCAACCCGTGGTTGGCCGCACGGAAGTTCCCGACGAGCGGACGCCTCCGCCGGATACGCGGCCCGTCCTGTACGCGCTCAGCCTGGTCGTGCTGTCGACCGTCGCCCTGCTGTTGTTCCTGCGCCGGCAGGACGCGCGCCAGGGCCGCTCGAAGTCCCGGCTGGCCCACGTCTACGTCGCGCCGGCCCTGATTGCGCTGGCCACGCTGACCTTCTACCCGATCCTCTATGGCATATGGCTGGCGTTCACCAACGCCGATCAGAGCCGGCTCGGCGACGAGGCCTGGATCGGACTGGCGAACTTCGCGACGGTCTTCGCCGGTCCGGGAGTCTGGCGCGTGACCTTGTTCACTTTCGTCTGGGCCGTCAGCAATGTGCTTGCCCATGTCGCCCTCGGCCTCGCGCTGGCCGTTGCGCTCGATCGCCGCGGACTGCGGGGCAGGATGGTGTATCGCACGATCCTGCTGTTGCCGTGGGCGATTCCCGGATACATCTCGGTACTCGCCTGGAACGGGATGCTGCAACCGGACGGTCTCGTCAACGGACTGCTCGGCACCGCCATCGATTTCTTCGATGGGGCGGGTTCGGCCCGCACCGTCGTGATCCTCGTGAACATCTGGCTGGGCGCGCCATTCATGATGATGGTCTTCAGCGGCGCGTTGCAGGCCCTGCCCTCGAGCATGTACGAAGTGGCGGAGATCGACGGCGTCAGCCGCTGGAACCAGTTTCGCCACCTGACCCTGCCGAACCTGAAGGGCACCCTGGTGCCGGTAAGCCTGCTGGGCTTCATCTGGACCTTCAACTCGTTCAATACGATCTATCTGTTGACCCGGGGCAATCCCTACAGCGGTTTCGGCGAGCCGGGCGCGACCGACACGCTGATAACCCATGTGTTCGCCGTCGCGTTCGAGTACGGACAATACGGGGTCGCCGCCGCGTGGTCGGTGCTGATTTTCCTGGTGCTGATCGGATTTTCCTGGGCGTATCTGAAACGTACCCGCGCCATGGAGGCGGTGGCGTGAACGGGAACACGCACAATTCCACGGACGGCGGCCAGGGCTCCGCAACGCTCGCCGAGCGATGGTACGTTCCGGTCGAGATTCGCGCCTTGCGCGTGTGGCTCCCGTTCGCGGCGCTGGTCAACCTGCTCATCCTCGCGGGCGAAGCGCTACGCGGCAATGGCGCAGAGCAGTTGGGCGTTCTTGGCGCGATCGTGCTGTTGCTGATTCTGCGCGCTTCGCTACCGGACGGCCGGCAGCGGTGGCGGCGCTACGCAGGCCAGGGTCTCGCCGCCGCCATTCTCGTGCTCGGCCTGCTTTCCCTGCTGCGGCGGGACGCCACCTTCTACGATCTGTGGGCGACTTCCTGGCTCTTTGCCCCCTCGGCCCTGGCGCTTTACTGGATGTCCGCGGGGCTCAGCGGATCCTGGTGCGCAGGCGCGCAGGACGCCGGCGCGGCGGAACTGGGACTGGCCCGAAACCGCACCCTTGCGCCCAGGTTCGAGGCATTCGCCCTGCATACCTTCCTGATACACGCGGTGGCGCTGGTCGTGGCGCCGGTGATCTGGATCGTCGATGTTTCCATTTCGCCGGGAAACATCCTCGGCGGCGCCATCTTCGACGCGTTCACGCTCGAACATTTTCGCGCCGTGCTGGGCGGCGAAGCCTTCTGGCTGTGGACCCGCAACTCGCTTGTCGTGGCGCTTGGCACGACCCTGGTCGGCCTGTTGCTCGCGATCCCCGCGGGATACGCGTTCAGCCGTTACCAGTTCGCCGGCCGCAAGGGGGCGATGTTCGTCTTCATGCTCATCCAGATGTTTCCGGGCATCATCATCCTGGTGCCGTACTTCATGGTCATGAAGACTCTCGGCCTGCTCAATACGAGCCTCGGCCTGATCGTCGCCTATTCGGTAACGGCCCTGCCGCTCTGCGTATGGATGCTCAAGGGCTTTTTCGACGCCGTGCCGCGCGCGCTGGAAGAGGCCGCGCTGCTCGACGGATGCAACCGGGTCGAAGTGTTTTTCTTCGTGGTGCTGCCGCTGTCGCTGCCGGCGGTCGCCATTACGGCGCTGTTCTCGTTTCTTACGGCATGGAACGAGTTCCTGCTGGCGCTGGTGTTCAACACCTCCAATGACGCCTATACGCTGCCGGTGGGACTGGCGTCGATGATTCCGGCCACCGGCCAGCTCTGGGGCGACTTCGCCGCGGCCAGCATCGTCGTGAGCATCCCCGTGGTCATACTGTTCGTGCTGTTCCAGCAATCGCTGATCCAGGGGATGAGTTCCGGAGCGGTCAAAGGATAGGTCTATGTCCGACGTTGAGTTCATTGGTACGACCAAGGTCTACGACGACGGCGCCGTGGCGCTCGACGCGCTGGATCTCACGGTTCGCGAGGGCGAGTTCCTGGTGCTGCTCGGTCCGTCCGGCTGCGGCAAGTCGACCGCGCTACGGCTGCTCGCGGGTCTCGAAGACATCACGCGCGGGGAAATCCGGATCGGCGGGTCACGAGTCAACGACCTGCCCCCCGGCGCCCGGGGGCTCGGCATGGTGTTCCAGTCCTACGCCCTCTACCCTCATATGACCGTGCGCGCGAACCTCGCTTTCGGACTGCGCCGCGGCCGGGGCGACGCGCGGGTCGACGCCGAAGAAATTTCCGCCAGGGTCGAGGAAGCCGCCGAATTGCTCGACTTGCACAAGTGGCTCGAAAAGAAACCGCGGGAACTCTCCGGCGGCCAGCAGCAGCGGGTCGCCATCGGCCGGGCGCTGGTGCGCCGCCCGAAGGTCCTGCTCATGGACGAGCCGCTGTCCAACCTCGACGCGAAGCTGCGCAACCGCATGCGCTTCGAACTGCGCCGCCTGCACGAAGCCCACGGCACGACCACGCTCTACGTCACCCACGACCAGGTCGAGGCGATGACCCTGGCCGACCGCGTCGCGATCCTCTCCGAAGGCAGGCTGCAGCAAAGTTCGAAGCCGCTCGAAGCCTATCACCGGCCGGCGAATTCCTTTGTCGCTTCCTTCCTCGGTACGCCGGCCATGAACCTCATCGAGGGCGCCGCTGAGGGAGGAGTCTTCACGGCCGGCGAACTCAGCTTCGCGCTGCCCGAGCACCTGGCCGGCCGGGACGGCCCCGGCATCTTCGGTATTCGTCCGGAGGATGTGCGCATTCTGGACAACGGGGACGGCAGCGGGAGTCCCGGCGACGTGCCTTGCCGCGTCGGCGGCGTGGAACACCTCGGCAGCGACACGGTGTACCACCTCGAAGCCGGCGGTAACTGGATCCGGGCGCTGCGCCGCCGGACCGCCGACCAGGCGCAGGGAACCGCCGGCGGGCAAGACCGCGAAGTCCGGGTGAGTCTGGCCGTTCCCGCGGCGCTCATTTTCGAGGAATGACGCGCGTGCCGGCCGATTGGGACACGACCGACCCCTTCGCCGGAGAGCGCCGCCGCACGGGCGTGCTGGACGCAGAGTTCATGGGCGAGAAGATTCCCATGATTCTCCGCTACCGGGACGTGCTCGCCGCGGCGCAGGACTACGGCGCCTACAGTTCCGACGCGCCGTTCCGCATTCCCATTCCATCGGAAGAGCGCGTGCGCGCGGTCAGGCAGTTGCCCATCGAGACCGACCCGCCCGAGCACACCGATTACCGGGCGATCGTGCAGCCGTTCTTCAACGTTTCCGCCCGGCCGCGCTTGACCGAAGACGTGGGTGTCCTCATCTCCGGAATGCTCGACGCGGCCGCGGCCGGCGGCGCCGTGGAGGTGGTGCGGGAATTCGCGTTGCCGCTGCAATCGCGGGCGCTCGCGCTGCTGCTGCGCATGCCGCGGGAAGCCGCGGACGAGTGGATCGGCTGGGGTCTGCACGTCTTCGCCGGCCCCGACGGGCACAGCGAGGAAAAGGGCAACGTCCTGGACCGCTATCTGCATCGTCAGTTCGACCGGGCCGAAGCCGAAAGCGCCTCCGGCGACGATTTTTTCAGCACACTGAGCCGGGCGAAGTTTCGCGGCCGGCCGCTGACCCGCGAGGAGATGGTCGGATTCGCCAATCTGGTTTTCGCCGGCGGCCGGGATACGGTCATCGCCGCGGTGTCGATGACGCTCGCGCACTTCGCCACGCATGCCGAAGACTTGCGCAAGTTGCAGGGCGATCCGCTGCTGGCGCGCATGGCCGCCGAGGAAATCGTCCGCGTCGCTTCGCCACTGACCCTGATCGCCCGGGTCTGTCCGCGCGATACGGATGTCCACGGAATCGGCGTAGCGGCGGATGGCCGGGCCGCATTGTGCTGGGCCTCGGCGAATCGTGACGAAACCGTCTTCGAATCGCCCGAAAAATTCATCGTCGATCGCAAGAGCAACCCGCATCTGGCCTATGGCGCCGGGCCGCATCGATGCCTCGGCGCGACCCACGCGCGCTTGCTGCTCAGGACGCTGATCGGGTTGATCGGGAGCAAGGGCCTGAAAATGGAAGTGATTGAAAGCGAGCCCCGCTATGAAGGAGGAGACGTCTATCGGCGCCAGACGGGGTATGAGTCCCTCCACATGTCTTTCGGGTGTTGACCTGGTGGGCCGTTGTGGCCTCGATACGTCGCCGCTGGCTGGCAAGGGGTTTAGCGGGCGTGCGAGACAGGATGTCGAGCCCGAAGCCTACATGGATGTATTTACGGCGTCCGCTAAACCCCTTGCCAGCCAGCGGCGACTCACGCAGTGCATACCCATACCTGAACGGACCGAGCGTTCTGTTAGTATGTTTTGCTATGGCAGCATTCGGTGAAAGGTCTGGTCGTCGTGGGGCTGGCAGTCAGCTGGCTCTTGGGGCGTTGGTATTGCTGATTGCGGCATTGTTTGTGCCGGTCTCGGGTTTTGGGGCGGAAGCAGAAACAGAGACGGCGAGCCTGGAGGTTTGGCACACCTTCGGGGCCAACAGCGTCGATGAGCGGATTTTTCTGGATGCAGTGGCGGCTTTTGAAGCTGCGCATCCCGAAATCGTCGTCGAGCCCGTGCGCATTCCCTACCTGCAGAATCTCCAGCAGTTCATCAATTCCTCGCAAGGCGGGGAGGCGCCGGATCTGGTGCGCCTTTCGGATACGGAACTCGGCAGGATCGGCCACATCTCGGTGGAGGGATTGCCGCTGCTCGAGGATCTGCGGCCCCATCTGACGCCGGTTCAGCGGTCGCGCTTCGAACCGCGCGCGCTGAATGCGATGCGCTACGGGACTTCCCTGTACGCAATTCCCGTAAGTCAGGGGACGCTGGCGCTGATCTACAACAAGGCCCTGTTCGATGCCGCCGGAGTCGACTATCCGCGCGACGACTGGACCACCGACGACCTTATCGCCGCGGCAAAATCGCTGACCGGAGACGACGCCCTCGGCTTCGCGGTGCCGCTCAAGTGGTCCTACTGGTTCATCCCTTTCCTGACAGGCTTCGGCGCAACGCTGTTCGACTCCGCAGACAATCCTACGCTCGACTCGCCGGGCTCCGAGCGGGCGCTCGAATGGTTCCTGGATCTCGAGCGCGTCCATGGCGTGGCCGCATCGAGCACCGGCATCGAGAACATGTCGACGCAATTCCAGCTATCGAGGGCCGCGATGGTGCTCGACGGTTCCTGGAACTGGAACGCCTATCTGGCGGCCGGACTCGACCTGGGCGTGGCCGTCATGCCCGTCGTGTCCGAAACAGGCCTCCGCATGGGCCCCATGTTCAGCGTATTCGGCTGGGCCGTGTCCAAACAGAGCGCAAGCAAGGTGGAAGCCGTCAAGCTCGCCCAATGGCTCTCCTCCTACGACGTACAAAAAGAATTCGCACTGGAAACCTACATGATTCCGGCGCTTGGCGCCCTCGCGACCGACCCCGAAATCGCCGCCGACACCACACTAAACATCTACCTGCAGCAAGCCGAATTCGGCGCCGAAGTACCAACAACGCGCGCCACCTTCATGGTCTTCGAACAACTCGAAACCGCCCTGGAACTGACCTCCTCCGGGCAAATGGACGCCCGCTCCGCCCTGCAAGCCGCCAACGAGGAAATGAACCGAATCCTGCGCCGCTAGACAATTGGCACTGCGTGAATCGTGAAATTTCTCACTCGTATATAGCGATAGCCTCCGGCATCCCCACCTCCACTTTCCAGTCCTCGATGAGACCCTGAAATTCCGCCACGAGATCCGGGTAGTCGTCCGCCAGATTGTTCTCCGCCAGACGGTCCACGGTAACGTCGTAAAGCACCTTCTCGTCAGTGTCCGCGTACCAGAGGAATTGCCAGCGGTGCGTGCGCACCGAGTAGCCTTCCGCGCGTTCCCCCATGGGCGTGGTAAACGAACGCCGATTGTCGGTATAGCCGACGATATGCGTCCGCTCCGGCATCGAGCGTCCCTCGATCAGGGGCAGCAGCGAGTTGCCCGGCAGACCCTCGGGAATTTCGGCTCCGGCAAGATCGAGAATCGTGGGGAAGATGTCCAGGGACGAGACCAGGCTCGAAGTGTTGAACGAGTGGCGAATTCGGCCCCGCCAATGAAACACCAGCGGCGAGCGAAAGGACATGTCGTAGAGCCCGTTCTTGCCCAGATGACCGCCGTTGCCCAGCAGCAGGTCGTCCGCGATCGTCGCGGCTTCCTCCACCTTGTATTCGACGTCCGGCTCCTGCTCCCAGCCGTTGTCGCTGATGTAGACGAACAGCGTATCGTCCATCAGACCGTGGCTTTCGATGTGGTCCATGAGCCGGCCCACGCCATCGTCCCACCAGGTCACGTTGGAATAGTAGAGCTTGGCCGATTCCGAGATGTCCATGTCCTGGTAGTACTTGCTATAGGTGTAGGGCGCGTCGAACGGCACGTGCGGCAGCGAAGGCGCGAACCAGATGAAGAACGGCTGCTCCCGGTTGCGGTCGATGAAATCGAACACCGGCTCCATCGTCTCGCGCACCAGGTCGTTGCCGTTGGCGCCCATCAATTCCTCGAAGAACGAGTCGCCGCCGTAGGCAGACATGTCCCAGCCTTCGCTCATGCCTTCGGTGAAATGACCGTTGCGATAGTTGTTCTCCCACCATTTGCCGCCCTGCCAGCTCACATAGCCGGCTTCGCCGAGCAGCAGCGGCAGCGTTTCGAATTCACGCATGGCCGCGGCCTTTTCGACCTGCTCCCAGAGGCCTCTCTCCCTGTCGCCAAGCGTGGCGTAGCCGGGTTCTTCGCTTCGGCGCCGCTGAACGATCTCGTTTTCGCGCTGGACGTACTGCACCGGATGCAGGCCGGTGATCAGCGTGCGCAGCGACGGGCGGCAATAGGTCGCCGTGACGTGGGCGTGGGAGAACGTCGTTCCGCCCGCGGCGAGGGCGTCCATCGCGGGCGTCACGACATTTTCGTCGCCCATGAAGCCGAAGTAGGGGTAGCCGTGATCGTCGCCCACGAGCAACACGATGTTCGGCGGCCGCTCGGCCGCCGGGGCGCTGCCGGCAAGCAGAATCATGACGGCGGCAAACCAGTGGATCGGGCGCATGCGTTTCATTTGGGTCCTCCGGAATCGAGGCGGTTCAGTTCCGCCCCAGTTCAAGCAATACGTCGTCCATGATCTTCGGGTCGCCGGACTCGGCGCCGCTGAAAAACCATTCGCTGGGCTCGGGCCGGATGTCGGTGTAGTCGCCTTCGGCCGTCGACTCCCACGTGGTCACGTAGACGCGGCTTCCCGTCCAGTCATCGACTCCAAGCGCGGCTCCTTCGTAAAACAGCGTGATGGTGCGGCTGTCCTGATCGGTGCTCAGCCGGGGCGAGACGCCGAGCTTGTCCCCCTGGCGGTTCGCGTCGCTGCCCGAAGCGAGATAGGTATAACTGTCCCAGCCGCGGGCGAAGTGCGCGAGGTCCCAATCCATGTTTTCCGGCGCGCTTGCGTCGAGCAAGGGCAGTTCCGTCGCGCCCTCCCGGCCGGGAAGGTCGAAGAAGATGGTCAGAAGAACATTGTCGAAACCGTAGGGCGGCAACCAGGGCGTGGTGATCTCCGCCATGGTCACGGCGAGCTCCAGGTTGCGTCCGGCGGTTCGCGCGCTCACGGATTCGATTTCGCGCTGACGCCCGCTCTCGGGTTGCAGCGGACTCACGTATTCTCCCGTGGGGCCGTAGGCGTCGTCCGGATCGTCCTCTATCCGGGCCGTCAACTCCGCATCCACAACCCGGGTCCGGTAGTTGACGCGCTCGGACATTTGATCGAATTCCGCCGAGTAAACCTGCAGGAAGCGGGATGCCTCACCGAGGTCGCGAACCGGCACGTCTATCCGCCAGGCGCCCTGATCGTCCGCGGTGAATTCGGCCGCGCGGTCCAGGTTGCCGTTCGGGATCAATTGCAATGGCGCGTTGCCCTGACTGACCGTGCCGCTGAGTTCGAAATCCCCGGTGAAAACGGCGCCTTCGATTCCCGCGGACTCGACCGTAATGTCCAGGTTCGCCGGCTGCTCTTCGAAAGTCACCGTTTCGCCGGCGGACCGCAGTACCACCGCCGCCCGCGGCGGCAGCCGCAGACTCAAGCGTCCCTCCGCGTCGGTGACAGCGGGTTGCGCCCCGGGTTCCGCAACAGGTTCGGCGAACAACTCTTCCAGGCGCTGAAACGGCGACGCGCCCACATCGAGCCGATGCGCGAACACGCTGTGATCGGCGGTGTTCAGCAAGACAATCACGCTTTCGCCCTCGTATTCGCGCCGGTAGGCCAGCACGCCCGGCCCGCTGGACTCGGACGCCAGCACTTCGAGACCGCCGCGGGTCATCACGGGATGTTCCGCGCGCAAGGCGGTCAGCCGCTGAACGTATTGAAAGTACCCGGAATTCTCGTCGAAGGACCCCTCGGCGTTGCGAAAACCACCCGCGAACATGGCCATGCGCGACTCCGGCAGGCCCTGTTCCGTGCCCTGGTACAGGATGGGAATTCCCGGAATCGTGAACAGCAGTGCCAGCGCCTGGCGGAAAGCCGCCGGATGCCCCGCCGCCAGGAATCGCGCCGTGTCGTGGTTGTCGATGAAGTTTGGAATCGTGAAAGGGTCCGGGTACAGCTCCATAAATCGTTCCAGCCGGTAGGCGAGGGAGGCGGATTCCACGCCCCGGGCCAGCACCCGGTTGATTTCATGGTAGAGAGGGTACCCGAGCATGGAATTCGTTCCCGGCAAGCCGTCCGTTTCCTGGTAGGCGATCACCTTGCGTTCGATGGCGTCGTCGTAAGGATCCGAGGCTCCGGTCACTTCGCCGAAGGTGAGAAAATGCGCCTTGCCGCGCTCGCGGGCATGAGCGTAGATGCCGTCGCCGTCGCGCAGGAAGCGGTTCCAGAACTCGAACGGAACCAACATGACGGTATCCATCCGGAACGCGTCCACTCCCACCTCGTCGATCCAGTACTTGTAAATCTCCTTGAACTTCGCGATTACCTCGGGGTTCTCGGTGTTGATGTCGTTGACCATGCCGAGCGAGTAGTAGTGTTCCTGGTAGGGGTCGGAAAAGTCCTGGATCGTCGGCGTCCAGTGGTAGATGTCCGCCGCGAAATGTTCGGGATTGCGCCGGTCGATCATGTTGAAAGGGTGTTGCACGGGCGTCGGCTGGTGGGAATCCGGCTCCAGCAGATAAAAGTTGCTGGCAGTGTCGTCGGGGTCGTATTCGCCTTCGAAGGCGAAGAAATTGCCGACGTGATTGGCGATGATGTCCTGGATCAGGTACATCCCCCGGCAATGCAGCTCATGGGACAGGCGCTTGTAATCGTCGAGCGTGCCGAAGTGGGGGTCGACTTCCTGAAAATGCACCGGCCAATAGCCGTGCCAGCCGGCGGCCTGATACGGCGTGCTCCACCACTGGTTGTACAGCGGCGGTGTGATCCACAATGCGGTCACGCCGAGCGTGCGGAGGTAATCGAGGCGATCGATCACGCCCTGCAAGTCGCCGCCGCTGAAGTGGCTGGGCCGGTCGGGGTCGAATTCGTCGTAGCCCTGGTCGTTATTCGCCGGATTGCCGTCGTCGAAGCGATCGATCATCAACATGTAGATGACCTGTTCGCTCCATTCGGGCGAGGCGACTTGCAGCAGCGGATCGGGACCGGCGGCGCAGGCTTCGGCGCCGGCCTGCGGCAGCGGATTCGGGGTGGTGGAAATTTCCCCTTCCGGCGCCGCCGTTCCGGCGCCGCGCCCGGTTGCCGGCTCGTCCGCGGAACACGCCGCCAGCGCGAGCAACACTGTCAGGGCTGCAATTTTGCGCATGATCGAAAGCAATAGCATATCGCCCGGATCGATTCAAAACCCGCGTAATGAATACGATTGCAGCCCGGTCGCAAGAACCGTTTTTGCCAATATACTCGGGTCGGATATACAGATGGCCCTTGAGATATGGAATTGAAACACGCCGATAGCGGTTCCGCGCCGCGCCCCGTCGCGTCACGGTCGCCGCGGGACGGGTTCGGCGGCGCGGCCGGCGACTGGTGGCGCAACGCCGTGATCTACCAGATCTATCCGCGCAGCTTCCAGGACAGCAACGGCAGCGGCACGGGCGATCTGCGGGGCATCGCGCGCCGCATGGACTATATCGAGGCGCTCGGCGTCGACGCGATCTGGATATCTCCCTTCTACAAGTCGCCGATGAAGGATTTCGGCTATGACGTGAGCGATTACCGCGCCGTCGACCCGCTGTTCGGCAAACTCGAGGATTTCGACGCCCTGCTCGCGCAAGCGCACCGGCGCGGCATCCGCGTCATCATCGACCAGGTGCTGAGCCACACCTCCGACCGTCATCCGTGGTTCCTGGAAAGCCGGGAGAACCGTCACAACGACAAGGCCGACTGGTACGTCTGGGCCGACGCCAGGCCCGACGGCAGCCCGCCCAACAACTGGCTCTCGGTTTTCGGCGGCGTCGCCTGGCAATGGGAACCGCGCCGCGGGCAATACTATCTGCACAACTTCCTGGCGAGTCAGCCGGACCTGAATTGTCACAATCCCGCCGTGCGTCAGGCCGGGCTCGAAAACCTCGCGTTCTGGCTCAAGCGCGGCGTCGACGGCTTTCGGCTGGATGCGGTGAATTTCTGCATGCACGATCCGCAATTGCGTGACAATCCGCCCAAGTCCGAATCCCGCAACGAATTTCTCGCGGGCGGCCAGGCCGCGTCGCCCTACGCCATGCAGGCCCATGTCCATGACCATACTCATCCGGACAACCTGCTGTACATCGAGGAGATCCGCCGGCTGCTCGACCGCTACGATGCGGTGGCCCTGGGCGAGATCGGCTCGGAACGCTCGGCGGACGTGATCGGCGAGTACACTCGCGGAGACCGGCGGCTGCACATGGCCTACAGCTTCGATCTGATGGGACCGGACGGTTCGGCCCGAACCATCAGGCAAACGCTGGAAGGCTTGCAGAAGAAAGTCGACGGCGGATGGCACTGCTTCGCGATCGGCAACCACGACGTCGAACGCGTCGCAAGCCGCTGGACGGACAACAAACCGGACGCGCGGTCGGCGAAACTGTTTTCGATCCTGCTCGGCAGCCTGCGCGGCGCCTTGTGTATTTACCAGGGCGACGAACTCGGATTGCCGCAGGCCGAGGTGCCTTTCGAACGCCTGCAGGATCCCTACGGGATCAATTTCTGGCCGGTGTACAAGGGCCGGGACGGCTGCCGCACGCCCATGCCCTGGCAGCAGCACGCGCCATACGCGGGCTTTTCGGACGCGAGTCCCTGGCTGCCCGTGGACCGGCGTCATCTCGCGCTGGCGGCCGACACGCAGCAGGGGGACCCCGATTCCGTTTACGAATGCATCCGGGCGTTTCTGCATTTCCGCAAGAGCCAGCCGGCGCTGCTTCGAGGCGATCTCGATTTTCTGCCCGTGCGGCAAGACGTCCTGACCTTCGCTCGCTCCTCGGCCGAACAGACCCTGTTGCTCAGCTTCAATCTGAACGGCGAGGAACGCGCAATCGGGCTCGGACAACTGGATGCCCTGAATGGCCGGCGCCTGGAGAAGCTCGACGTCGTCAGGGCGCCTCAGGGTTCGATCGCCGGCGGCGAACTCGTGTTGCCGCCGCGGTCGATGCTGATTGCCGAAGTGCGCTGAAACCGGGCTTTCGGGAAGTCATGTAGAATGTCCGCTTCCCTCAGCCAGTCTGAGCGTATCGGCGGAAACTCCCGAATGACCCCGGAACGGACCAAGGCAACGATCTTCGATGTCGCCCGCCGCGCGGGCGTCTCCATCAAGACCGTTTCGCGCGTGGTCAACAACGAACCCAATGTGCGCCAGCGGACCCGGGACAAGGTGCTGCGCTCGGTGCGGGAACTGCGCTATCTGCCTAATGCCGCGGCGCGAGAACTGGGCGGCAAGCGGTCGCGCGTTGTCGGGCTGATCTACGAAAACGCGCAGGAGTTCAGCTATCTGAACGACCTGTTCAACGGAGCGCTGCGCATTTGCGAACCCGCGGGCTACACCTTGCTGTTGCGCCCGCTGACCCTGCCCGATCCCGAGATAGTCGAGCACATCAGGCAATTCGCCCTGAATGCGCGAGTGGAGGGATTCGTGCTGCCCGCCCCCCTGGGCGACCTGCCGGAAGTGCCGGCCCTGCTGCGGGAAATGAAAATCCCCTTTGCGGCGATTACGCCCCGGGAACCGGCGCCGGACGAGATCAATATTCTCTGCAACGACGAAGCGGCGAGTTTCTCGCTAACTGAATTGCTTATCGATCAGGGCCACAGGGCCATCGGCTTCATCAAGGGCCATCCCGACCATGGCGCGAGCGCCAAGCGTTTCGCCGGATACCGCCAGGCGCTGAAGAAGAACGGCCTGCCTTATTCGGCGCGCCTGGTGCGGCAGGGCTACTTCGATTTCGACTCGGGCCAGACCGCGGCGGCCAGACTGCTCGACCTCCCGCAGCCGCCGAGCGCGATCCTCGCGAGCAACGACGACATGGCCGCCGGCGTGATCTTCGAAGCGCGGGGGCGGGGCCTGAACGTGCCTGGCGATCTTTCCATCGCGGGATTCGACGATACGCGGTTTTCCTCGCGCATCTGGCCGCCGCTGACCACGGTGCGGCAACCGATCGTCAGAATGGCCGAAACCGCGGCGGGCCTGCTGATCGACAAGCTCGACGGCAGCGACACGGCAAAGCCGGAAGCGCCGTTCGAATGCGAAGTGGTCATCAGGGAATCAACGGCGTCCCTCGCCTGACACATTCTCCGGCTGTCCGGCCGACTTTCATTGACAACGCTGTCAGCTTGCTGGTAATAGAGGGGCCTGAGAACATTTTCGGGATTTCCACATGCCGGCAGAGCATACCCGGGCCGCGAACGCGGGCGGCGCCTATATCTGGCTGACCAGCCTGAGCGCGGCGCTGGGCGGATTCCTGATGGGCTTCGACGCTTCGGTAATTTCCGGCGTCGTGGGATTCATCGAAGACGAGTTCCGCCTGAACGAACTTCAACTCGGCTGGGCCGTCGCTTCCCTGACCCTGACTTCGACCCTGGCCATGCTCGGCGCCGGTCCGCTCAGCAATCGCATCGGCCGCGTCGGCGTGCTGCGGGCGGCGGCGCTGCTGTTTCTGTTTTCGGCATTCGGCTGCGCCGTCGCGCCCGGCTATTCCTGGCTGGTATTGGCGCGAATGGTGGGCGGATTCGCCGTCGGAGCGGCATTGATCGTCGCGCCCATGTACATCGCCGAGGTCGCCCCGGCCGCTATCCGCGGCCGCCTCGTATCGCTGAATCAGCTCAATATCGTGATCGGGATTTCCGCCGCCTTCTTCAGCAACTATCTGCTGTTGCAATGGTCCGGAAGCGATTTTCCGCTGATCCGCCCCGAGCACCTCTGGCGCTGGATGCTGGGTGTTGAATCCTTGCCCGCCCTGCTTTATCTGATCGCGCTGCAATGGGTTCCGGAAAGTCCGCGTTGGCTGCAGTTGCGGGGCAGGGACGACGAAGCGCTCGATATTCTGGTACGCATCAACGGCGCGGACAACGGCAAGCGCGAGCATGAAGCCATCCAGGCAAGCCTGGCTGCCGAGGAGGCGGGGGCGCCGGCCGGGTTCGCGGAATTGTTGCGTCCGCATCTGCGTCTGGTGCTGCTGATCGCCCTGACCATCGGCATCGTGCAGCAGGCTACCGGCATCAACGCCGTGTTCTTCTATGCGCCGATGATTTTCGAACAAAGCGGTTTCGGCAACGACGCCGCATTCCTGCAGGCAGTGCTCGTAGGCCTGGTCAATCTGCTGTTCACCGTCGTCGCGATTCTTTGCATCGACCGGCTCGGCAGGAAGCCGTTGCTGTTTACCGGCCTGGCCGGCATCGCCGTCTTCATGCTGCTGCTGTCCTGGACTTTCAACCAGGCCACTTACCAGTTGAGCGAGGACTCGATCGCCGCGGTTGCCGATGTGGAAATCCGGTCCGCGCTCGAGCCGCTTGGCGACCAGCGTTTCGACAGCGAGAACGAATTGCGCGAGGCGCTCGGCGATGCCGGAATCGGAGACGAAGGCGGCCTGGAATCGCAACTCGTGGCCGAAGCGATCAGCGTCGACACGACACTTGTCCTGGTCGGCATCCTCGGCTTCGTCGCCTGTTTCGCGTTTTCGACCGGTCCGATCATGTGGGTGCTGTTCGCCGAGTTGTTTCCCAACTACGTCAGGGCGGCGGCGATCTCCTTCGTCGGCCTGGTGAATTCCGGCGTCAGTTTCCTGGTGCAGGTGCTTTTCCCGTGGGAACTCGCCACTTTCGGCAGCAGCCTGACTTTTCTGATTTACGGCCTGGTGGCTATTGCCGGACTTGCCATGCTCGTTCGCATCATGCCGGAGACCCGCGGCAAATCGCTGGAAGAACTGGAACAGACGCTGGCTGCGAGGAGCGGAACATGAACAGATTGCGATTGCATTTGACCGGACTCGTCTGCGCCGCCGGCTTGAGCGCCGGCGCGACAGCCCAGGACGGGCCCATCCCCGTCGAAATCCGCGGCGAACCGGGCAACTTCACGCTTTACCGCGGCGGCGAGCCTTACCACATCAGGGGCGCCGGCGCCGAGACGCTCGGCGACCTCGAATCCCTCGCCGCGAACGGCGCCAATTCGGTGCGCACCTGGCGGCCGGGCGACGGCAGCGTTCTCGATATCGCCCATGAACTCGGGCTGACGGTCGCGCTTTGCATCGAAATCGCACGCGAGCGGCACGGCTTCGATTACGACGACGAAGCAGCCGTTGCGCGGCAGTTCGAGGAAGCGCGGGAAATCGTGCTGCGTTACCGCGACCATCCGGCCCTGCTCGCCTGGGTCATCGGCAACGAAATGAACCTCGAATACGAGAATCCGCGCGTGTACGACGCCATCAACGACATCTCGCGCATGATTCACGAACTCGATCCCTGGCATCCCACTACTTCAACGACCGCCGGCATGTGGCCGGAACTCTGGCGGGAGATCGAACAGCGCGCGCCGGATCTGGATTTTCTGAGCGTTCAGGTCTATGGCGAGGTGTTCAACCTGCCGCTGATGCTGGCCGAAGTCGATCCGGAGATGCCGCTGATGATCACCGAATGGGGCACCATCGGCCATTGGGAAGTGCCCCTGACCGAATGGGGCGCGCCCATCGAACTGAACAGTTCGGCCAAGGCGGATGTCTACCGCCGCGCCTACGAGGAAATGCTGGCGCCGATGCAGGGCCGGCTGATCGGCAATTACGCGTTCCTGTGGGGCCAGAAGCAGGAACGCACTCCCACCTGGTACGGCGTGTTCACCGCCGATGGGCGAAGCACCCAGGCCGTGGACGTGTTGCATCGAATCTGGAGCGGGCAATGGCCGGACAATCGCGCGCCGCTGCTCGAGGAAATGCGGCTCGACGGCCGGCAGGCGGACGAAAGCATCCGGCTGGCGGCGGGGCAGGACTATAGCGCGGCGGTCGGCGCCGGGGATCCCGACGGCGACGGTCTGATTTTCGACTGGCGCGTGATGGAAGAAAGCACCGCGACCCAGACCGGCGGCGACCGTGAAGAAACACCGCCGGAACTCGACGGCCTGATAGCCGATCCGGGGCTGCCGGAAATCAGTTTGCAGGCGCCTGCGCAACCCGGCGCTTACCGCCTTTTCGTTTATGTCGGCGACGGCCGGGGCCGCGCCGCCCACGCGAACATTCCCTTTTATGTAGATGAGTCTTGAGTAGCCCGGAGAATATCTTGATGTCGGACAAGGATCAGGAAGGGATTCTTTCTGCCTGGCTGGAGCGCATGACGCTGCGCCAGAAGATCGGCCAGATGACGATGGCCGAACGGCTTTCGGCGACGCCGGAAGATGTGAAGCGCCATGCGCTCGGCGCCATTCTCTGCGGCGGCGGCTCCCACCCGGGCGATAACACGCGCGAAGACTGGGTGGCCATGAACGACGCGTTCTGGCAGGCGGCGGTCGGGGACGAGGACAGCCCCGGGATTCCGATACTCGTCGGCGTTGACGCGGTACACGGCCACGGCAATCTCAAGGGCGCCACGGTGTTTCCGCACAACATCGGCCTCGGCGCCGCGGGCGACCCGGAACTGGTTGCCGAAGTGGCCCGCGCCACGGCCAGGGAAGTCCTCGCCAGCGGGCTGGAATGGAATTTCGCCCCGGCGCTTTCCGTGGTGCAGAACTGCAAATGGGGACGGACCTACGAAAGTTTCGGCAGCGATCCCGAACTCGTCGCCGGGCTCGGCGCAAGTCATGTCGCCGCCTTGCAGGCGGAAGGCGTCATCGCCTGTGTCAAGCATTGGGTCGGCGACGGCGGCACCTGGCAGGGCATGGACCAGGGCGAGACCACCTTGTCCTGGGAAGACCTCGAAACGACCCATATCGCGCCGTACTATCCCGCGCTGCGCGAAGGCGTCATGTCGGTCATGGTGTCTTTCAACAGCTGGAACGGCGACAAGTGTCACGGCCACCGCTTCCTCGTTACCGAACTGCTCAAGGAAAAGCTCGGTTTCGAAGGCATCGTGCTATCCGATTGGGACGGGATCGACTATCTCGACGAAGACTACGGCGTGGCGATCCGCAAGTCGGTGAACGCGGGTCTGGACATGTTCATGATCTCCGAACGCTGGAAGGAATTCATCGACACCTTCGAGCGGCAGGTGCTGGAAGGGCATGTGGAAATGGAGCGGATCGACGACGCCGTGCGCCGCATTCTGCGCACCAAGCTGCGCTTCGGACTGTTCGACATGCCGCGTCCGGCAAGCAGGCCCGGCGCCGGCAACGAGGATTTCGCCTGCGCCGCCCACCGGGAACTGGCGCGGAGAGCGGCCCGGCAATCCCAGGTGCTGCTCAAGAACGAAGGAGATGTCCTGCCGTTGAATCGCGAGCAACGAATCCTGGTCGCCGGCAAGAACGCACACAATCTGGGTCATCAATGCGGCGGCTGGACGGTGAGCTGGCAGGGTGAGAAAGACAGCGAAACGATCCGGGGAGAAACGATCTGGGAAGGCATCCGGGCGCTCGCGCCGAACGCCGTGCTCAGCGAGGCGCCGGACGGCGGCGACGCCGACCCGCAACGGCACGACCTCGCGATTGTTGTCATCGGCGAGACGCCTTATGCCGAAGGCCATGGCGACATCCGGCAGGGCGATCATCTTTTTGTAGAGGCAGGATCACGGATCAACGGACTGATGAATCCGCTCGAAGCCTACGCCAATACCCTGGTGCTTTCGGATACTCATCCGGAAGATCTGGCTTGCATCCGCAACATCGCCGCCAAAGGCATTCCCGTGGTCACCGTGCTGGTGTCGGGCCGGCCATTGATCGTCAGCGAGGAACTCGACGTTTCCGCGGCCTTCGTCGCGAGCTGGCTGCCCGGCGCCGAAGGCCGGGGCGTGGCCGAAGTGCTCATGGGGGACTACGAGTTTACCGGCCGATTGCCGACTCCCTGGCCGGGACCGAAGCATAAGGACGGACTGCTCTCGAAGGCGGGAGCGGTCTTCCCGATCGGCCATGGATTGCAATTGCATTCGAAGTGTGAAAGTTCCGGCAAAAAAGAGGTTGATGCGAGCCTCGGAGAGCGTCTGGCAAGCATTTGAAAAATTTGATGCGAAAGAAGGTTGACAACGCTTTCCACGTAGCTTATAAGTCAAAATGACAACGTTATCATTTTTCTCGCCAAACCGGCGGGATCAAGCAAATCACCGCCCCGCGCCGCGCTGTCAGGCTTAGCCCGGGAAGGTGGAGGAGAGAATCAAGGTGGCTGTCAGGAATTTTGCAAAGTCGCAGTTGGCTGCGGCGGTATCGCTCGCAATGGCCGGCGGAGCGGTGTATGGGCAACAGGCGGAACCCGGGGCGCAGGCGATCGAACAAATCGTGGTCACGGGGATCCGGCAGAGCCTGAGGGCGTCGATGGACCTGAAGCGGAACACGGACGGGGTCGTCGACGCAATCACCGCCGAGGACATCGGCGACTTTCCTGACAGCAACCTTGCCGAATCCCTGCAGCGGATCACGGGTGTCTCCATCGACCGTGAACGCGGCGAAGGCGCGCGGGTAACGGTTCGCGGCTTCGGCCCGGATTTCAATCTCGTCCTGTTGAACGGCAGGCAGATGCCGACTTCGAGCGGGCTCGGCCGGTCCTTCGACTTCGGCGACCTTGCTGCGGAAGGCATTTCGGCAGTGGAGGTCTACAAGAGCGGCCAGGCAGACGTTCCCACGGGCGGCATCGGCTCCACGCTGAACATCCGCACCACGCGGCCGCTGGAGTCGCCCGGCTTGAATTTCACGGCCGCCGCCAGTGGCTTGCATGACCAATCCACGGAAAAGGGCGACAGTCTGACGCCGGAAGTTTCGGCGCTGTTTTCCAACACCTTCGCCGACGACACCGTCGGCATCGCCCTGAGCGCGGTGCGTCAGGAGCGCAACAACGGCGCGGGCACCGTCAACGTCGGCGGCTGGCGCACGTTTCCCGGCGAAACCGACAACTGCTGGTGCGGCATCGGCCCGTCGGAGTGGGGCGGCATTCCGCCGCATACCGACCCGAACCAGCAGAATCGTCCGGGCGAGGGCGACCTGTATTCGGTGCCTCAGGCCATCGGCTATGAAATCGCCGAATGGGACCGCGTCCGCACCAACGGCCAACTGACTCTGCAGTTCCGCCCGGCCGACAATCTGACCGCAACGCTGGACTACACCTATTCCGAACTCGAACTTTCCCGGTCCTACAGCAATCTGTCGGCCTGGTTCAATTTCGGCGGGCAGGAAACCCTCTGGACCGACGGTCCCCAGGCCAGCCCGCTGATCTACACCGAGAATTCGTCCAATTCCGACTTTTCCATGGGCGGTGGCGAGGACGCCTGGCGCACCCAGAACGGATCGACGGGGCTCAATCTGATGTGGGACGTTTCTGACCAGTTGACGCTCGAATTCGATTATCACGATTCGAACGCGGAACGTTCGCCCAACAGTCCCTTCGGCGATTCCGCCCTGCTTTCGACCGCGGCATTCACTCGCGACCGGACCACGGGCTATTTTGGCGCCGACCTGCCGATTCTGGAACTCGGTCTGAACGATCCGCTTTCGCCCGACGACATGATCGTCACCGGCAGCGTGTTCACCAACAATCTGTCGAAGATGGACATCAACCAGGCCACGGCCTCGGGCACTTACGAAACCGACTTTGATTTCGTCGAATCCATCGATTTCGGCATCCAGCTCACCGAGGTCAACAACCGCTCGGCGGGCTCGGTCGTGCAACGCGACGCCTGGGGCGGCGTGACCCAGCGCGGCGCGATCGCCGATTTGCTGACTCCGGCTTCGTCCGCGAGCGCGTTCGCGAACATACCCGGTGGCGGCGACCCGCGCAGACAGACCGACTATTACACCTTCGACATGTCCGATCTGGTTGCCAGAACCGAACAGCTTCTGTCTTCCGGAGATGCGAGCCCGTTTGCCGCGCCGCACAGCGGAGACTGCTTCTCCGACCTTTGCGCCTCGAGCAATTTCGGTTCCGACAGGCGCACCCAGGAAGAATCCCTCGCGGTATATTTCCAGGCGCACATGGGTACCGAGTTGGGCGACATCCCGGTCGATATCCGCTTCGGCATGCGTTACGAGGAAACCGATATCGCCTCGCAAGCGCTGTCTCCGGCTTTCACCGGGATCAACTGGGTTGCCGGCAACGAACTTTCGGCGGTGCAAGGCGATCCGGACTTCACATCTCTGGTCGGAAACTATGGTCTCGTGTTGCCGAATCTGGACTTCAAGTTCGATCTGACGCCGGATCTGGTCGCCCGGGCTTCCATCAGCCGAACCCTGACCAGACCGGGTTATGGCGACATCCAGGGCGGTCAGACGATCAACCAGTTGCTGCGAATCGACGGCGGCACGGGTAATCGCGGCAATCCGAACCTGCTGCCGTTCGATTCGCTCAATCGAGACGTCTCCCTTGAGTGGTACTACGCCGAGGACAGCTATGCGGCCGTCGGCTATTTCCTCAAGGATGTGGAGAACTTCATCGGGACTTCATTCGTGACCGAAGAGACTTTCGGCCTGCCGCATCCTACCCTTGGACCGCTCGGTCAGGAGGCGAGAGCGGCCACCGGAAGTTCCGACGGTGGAACCCTGTACGGCTGGATTCTCGAAAATCGAGCCGACGCGGCCGGGGTCGACGCCGCCGGTGGCGTGATCAGTGGCGTGGCGGGACGTGATCCGGCGGCGCCGTTCGAACTCACCGTTCCGGTAAACATCGAACAGGCGCAGATGGAAGGCTGGGAAATCGTCGTTCAGCACAATTTCGGCGATACCGGCTTCGGCGTGATCGCCAACGCCACCATCGTCGACGCGGACGTGGGTTACGACAATTTCAGCCGCGAGCAACAGTTCGTACTCACCGGTCTGAGCGATTCGGCGAACTTCATCGCCTTCTACGACCAGAACGACATCAGCGTGCGGCTGGCCTGGAACTGGCGCGACGATTTCCTCGCGGGAACCGGCCAGGCGAACGTAGGCGTCGGGCCCACTTATGTCGCGGCATATCAGCAGGTCGACCTGAGCGCGAGCTACTGGGTCAACGAAAACTGGCAAGTGTTTTTCGACGGATTGAACCTGACCGACGAAACAACGCATGTTTACGGCCGGGACAAGGCCCAGACACTGTTCGCCGCCCAGTCCGGCCCGCGCTACAACATCGGCTTCCGTTACAAGTTCTGAGCCGCATCGAGAGAGGCCGCCTGCCAGGGCGGCCTCTCTTGGTATCATCGCCCCGAAACGATTCGGCCTGAGCGATGAGTCAACCCATCCACAAAATCGTAATCGTCGGCGGCGGTACTGCCGGCTGGATCACCGCCTGCGTGGTCGCGGCCGAATCCCGGAAGCGCGGCGACGGCTCGGTCGAAGTCGTTCTCGTCGAATCTCCCGACATCCCAATCATCGGCGTAGGCGAGGGCACCTGGCCATCGATGCGCATGACGCTCAGGAAAATCGGCCTGGCCGAAGACGACCTCATTCGCGAATGCGGCGCGAGCTTCAAGCAGGGCACCCGCTTCCGCGGCTGGTCCGGCCTGCCCGGGTTTCCGGAATACACTCACCCTTTCAGCTTGCCGCTGGAATATTCCGACCTGAACCCGGCGATTTACTGGCTCGCCCATGGCGGCGGCACGGCTTTCGCCGATTTGGTCACTCCCCAGGCCCGCGTGATCGAGCTCGGGCTCGCGCCGAAACAGGCGGGCGCTCCGCAATACGCGTTCACCGTCAATTACGGCTACCACTTCGACGCCGGCGCTTTTGCCGGGCTGTTGCACCGGCATGCGGTGCGGAAACTCGGTGTGCGGTACATTTCCGGCAATGTGGAAAACATCGAGCCGCGCCCGGATGGAGACATCGACGCGGTCACGCTCGATACCGGCGAGAGAGTGCCGGGCGACCTGTTCGTCGATTGCACCGGGCAGAAAGCGCTGTTGATCGGCGCTCACTATGGCAGTCCGTTTGCCTCGGTCAAGGACGTGCTGTTCAACGACAGGGCCATCGCGGTGCAGGTTCCCTACGCCGAACCCGGCGACCCCATCGCTCCCGTGACCTTGTCTACGGCCCAGCCCCATGGCTGGATCTGGGACATCGGCCTGAGCAGCCGCCGCGGCATTGGCTACGTCCACGCGAGCGCCCATGCCGATGAGGAGACCGCGCTCGCGACGCTCAAGGATTATGTCGAAAAAACTTCCTCCGGCGTTGACCTCGCCCGACTCAGCTACCGGACGATTCCCTTCGAGCCGGGCTACCGGGAACGGTTCTGGGTGCGGAACTGCGTCGCCGTCGGCTTGTCGGCGGGCTTTATCGAACCGCTCGAAGCCTCGGCTCTCGTGCTGATCGAACAATCAGCGGCCATCATCGGCGAGCAGTTGCCGCGCGACCGCGAAATCATGGACGTCGTCGCCGGACGGTTCAACGCCAGGATGCGCTACCATTGGCGGCGAATCGTCGAGTTCCTCAAGTTGCATTATGCGGTCAGCGCTCGCGAGGACAGCGATTACTGGAAAGAGAACCGCTCGCGGGAAACCTGGCCCGAAAGCCTGCGGGAGAAGTTGACGCTTTGGCAACAGCAGCCGCCCTGGCACGACGATGCGCCGCGCCTGGACGAATTGTTTCCTTCCGCGAGCTACCAGTATGTGCTTTACGGAATGGGTTTCAGACCGCGCTACGCCGCGGCCGGCAACGCGCCGGACGAACGGATGCGCAAGCGGGCGGACGAAGTTTTTCATGACGCGCGAATGAAAGCGGAGCAGATGGCGCGCCTGTTGCCGAAGACCAGAGAACTGATCAACGCTATCACCAACCGGGCCGCGGCCTAGACTGCCATGCCGAACTACGCTCTTCTCAATAACGTCAATCACGCGGAGGTAAAGGTCATCACCGACCGCGCCGCACGTTTTGGCGACGGAATCATGCAGTCGACGGTGTTTCCGTTTGAATTCCGCAACGCGCAGGCCTGCTATCCGATCCTGTTCCAGCAGGACAGTTCGGGCGATTTCTCTCCGCTGGCGCTGTTCGGGTTCCAGGAGCGCGAAAACCTGTTTCTCGACGATTCCGGCTGGCAGGCGCCTTACATCCCCGCCATGGTGCGGCGCGAGCCCTTTCTGATCGGATATCAGGAGTCCAAAAGCGAGGGCGAGCCGGTTCGCACGCGGGTGCTATCGATCGACATGGACCATCCCAGGGTCAATACCGAACATGGCGAGCCATTGTTCCAGCCTCTCGGGGGGCGCACGCCTTTCCTCGAAAAGGCCGCCGACCTGCTGGAATCGATCTGGCTCGGCATCGAACACAACAAGACTTTTGTCGGCGCCTTGCAAAGACACGATCTGATCGAATCCATGACGCTCGAAATCGAATTGAAGGACGGTTCGCGCAACCAGTTGATCGGCTTCCATTGCCTGAACGAGGAAAAAGTCCAGGGATTGTCCGCGGAGGCGCTCGGGGAATTGAACGAAAATGGCTTTCTCATGCCGATTTTCATGGTGATCGCGTCCATGGGCAATTTGCAGATCCTGGCCGAACGAAAAAACGCGAGACTGGAAGGCAGCGGCGAGGGCGGATCCGATGTCTGAACAGGCGCCGGTGAAAAGCCTCGATTGCGCCGGCGGCGCGATACCGCAACAGGTGTTCGAATCGACCGAACCCGTATTGCTGCAGGGGCTGGTAAGCAAGTGGCCCGCGGTTGCGCAATGCGGCGGATCGATCCCCGACGCCGCCCGCTATCTCGCGCAATTCTGGCGCGAAGAGCCGGTGACGGTTTATGCGGGAGATGCCTCGATAGACGGCAGATTTTTCTACAACGAGGATTTCACCGGCTTCAACTTCGTCGCCGGCAAGGCGAGCCTGCCCCAGGTTTTTTCGAAACTCGCCCAACCCGACCGCGAAGAGCGTCTGAAGACGCTGTATATCGGTTCAACTCCCATCGACAAGTGGATGCCCGGCTTCCGGGCGCAGAACGACGTGGAATTGCCCACTGACGACGCGCTCGCGAGTTTCTGGCTCGGAAACCGGACCCGGGTGTCGGCGCATTACGATTTTCCCGACAATGTGGCTTGCGTGGTGGCGGGCGAGCGGCGCTTCACGCTGTTCCCGCCGGAACAGATCGGCAATCTGTATGTCGGCCCCATAGACAAGACGCCGTCCGGCCAGGCAATCAGTCTGGTCGACATTAAAAACCCCGATCTGGAGCGTTTCCCGAAATTCGCCGAGGCTCTCAAGCACGCGCGGACCGCCTTGCTGGAACCGGGCGATGCGATCTTCATCCCGAGCATGTGGTGGCACCACGTCGAGTCCAGGGACGAATTCAACATGCTGATCAACTATTGGTGGTGCAACTCGCCGGGTTTCATGGGCTCGCCCACTAACGCTCTGATGCACGCGATCCTCGCCTTGCGCGACCTGCCTCCGCGGCAGCGCGAACTCTGGCAGGGGGTATTCAATCACTATGTTTTCGACGCCGACGAGTCGGTGTACGAACATATCCCGGAGCCGGGCAGGGGCTGTCTCGCCCCACTCGACGAGACCAGGGCGAAGCAGTTGCACGCCGATCTGATGAACCGGCTGAATCGATAGGAAATATCACGGGCCGCCGATTCCGGAGAGTACGAATATGCAAAACCGCAAGATTCACAAGGTCGTTATCGCCGGCGGCGGCACCGCCGGCTGGATGGCCGCCGCGGCCCTGTCGCGGCTGCTGGGCAAGACGCTGGACATCACCCTGGTGGAATCCGAAGAGATCGGCACCGTCGGCGTCGGCGAAGCGACCATCCCGACCCTGATCACCTATCACGACCTGATCAAGGTCAAGGAGCAGGATTTTCTCAAGGCGACCCAGGGCACCTTCAAGCTTGGCATCAAGTTCGAAAGCTGGCGCGACGTCAACGAGGACTACATCCATTCCTTCGGCTGGACCGGCAAGGACAGTTGGGCCGCGGGTTTCCAGCATTTCTGGCTGAAAGGCCTGAAGATGGGCATCGCGCGCGAGTTCGGCGAATATTGCAACGAATGGGCCGCCGCGGTGCAGAACAAGTTCGCGGTCATGCCGAGCCTGGGGCTGAACTACGCCTACCACATCGACGCATCGCTGTACGCGAAGTTCCTGCGCGGCCTCGCCGAGGAGCACGGCGCCGTGCGGCAGGAAGGGAAGATCGAATTCGTCGAGCAAGACGCGGACACAGGCTATATCACCGCGATCCGCCTGCAATCGGGCCAGGTCATCGAAGGCGACCTGTTCATCGATTGCACCGGCTTTCGCGGCCTGCTGATCGAGCAGACGCTCAATGCCGGTTACAACGACTGGAAGCATTGGCTGCCCTGCGACAGCGCCATCGCCTTGCAGACCGAATCGGTCGGCGAACCGATTCCCTACACGCGTTCGATCGCTCGCGAAGCCGGCTGGCAATGGCGCATTCCCTTGCAGCATCGGGTCGGCAACGGCGTGGTTTTCAGCGGCAGACACTGGAGCGCCGACGAAGCGACCCAGAAGCTCCTGGACAATGTCGAAGGCAAAGTGCTCACTGAACCGCGAGTGATCCGATTCAACGCCGGCCAGCGGCGCCGGCACTGGTACAAGAACTGCGTCGCCATGGGCCTGTCATCGGGTTTCATCGAGCCGCTGGAATCGACCAGCATTCACCTGATCCAGCGCTCGATCATCCGCCTCATGCAAATGTTCCCTTACGATGGCATCCGGGCGCCCGACGTCGAGGAATTCAACAACCAGATGAAGTTCGAGATCGACAACGTGCGCGATTTCATCATCCTGCATTACCACGTCACCAATCGCACCGACACGCGCTTCTGGCGCCAGTGCCGCACCATGGACATCCCCGATTCGCTGAAACATCGCATCGAGTTGTTCAAGCAGGCGGGGCGCGTGTTCAAGATACCGACCGAGCTGTTCGGCGAGAATTCCTGGATCCAGGTGATGCTCGGCCAGGGACTGCTGCCCGAACAATATCATCCGATCGTAAACATGATGAGCGAAGAAGAGTTGCAACGATTCCTGACCGGCATTCACGGCTCGGTCGACAAGCTGGTAAGCCAGCTTCCCTCGCATCAGAAGTTCATCGACCACTATTGCAAGGCGCAACCCGTCTGAACCAAACTGGCCTCTCAGCCGGCAGGCAGCACCGGCGCCGGCAACCCCCTGTAGGGGCGAGGCATGCCTCGCCCGCGGCCGAGCCTCTCAGGCGGTGGGCAGCGCTGGCGTCAGTATCGCCTGCCATTCAGTCGCCGTGTTTGCGACCGCGATGAAATGGGGATTGTGCAGGTCCTCTCCGCGGTTGTAACGCAGGGGCTTGAAGCGCGTATCGTAGATTTCGCCGCCCGCGGCCGCGAGTACGGCGTGGGCCGCGGCGGTATCCCATTCGAATGTCGGCGCCAGCCGCGGATAGATGTCGGCCCGGCCTTCGGCGAGCAGGCACATTTTAAGCGAACTGCCCATGTTGACCGTTTCCACCGCGCCGAATTCGGCTTCGAGCCGCCGCAACACTCGTTCGACATGCGGATCGAGATGGCTGCGGCTGGCGACCATTCTCAATTTCCCATCGGCGCTTGCCTCGCCGGAACGGATCGGCGTCAGCTCTCCTCCGGTTTCCAGTCGGAATGCGCCCAGCTCGAGTTCCCCGCAATAGCTCACTCCGCTGACCGGCACATGTACTACGCCAAGCCCGGCCACGCCATCGCCGACGAGGGCGATGTTGACGGTGAATTCGCCGTTGCGCTTGACGAACTCGCGGGTGCCGTCAAGGGGGTCCACCAGCCAGTAGCATTCCCAGTGCCGCCGTTCGTCGTAATCCGGGCGCGGTGATTCCTCCGACAGCACTGGCAGCCGCGGTTCGAGTTCGTCCAGACCGGCGGCGATGACCGCGTTCGCCCGCTTGTCGGCTTCGGTCAGGGGCGAATCGTCGTCCTTGTATTGCACCGCCATGCCGCCCGTGGACTCGTAGACTTCCATGATCGCCGCGCCGGCCCGGCGCGCGATGGTCTCGATTTCCCGTAACAATGACTCCATATTGTTTCCTTAACGCCGGTTGCTTTTCGCATTCCCTTGGTTATGCTGTGGCCGGCATTGGAAGCGCGCCGTTCCCGGACGGCGAATTTGATTGGAAATTTCCCGCATGTCGGTTCCCGTACCCCCTTGGCCGCGCATCGACACCATCATGTTCGACATGGATGGTACTTTGCTCGACCTGCATTTTGACAACTATTTCTGGCGCACGCTCGTGCCCGAGACCTATGCCGCCCGGCATGGCGTCAGCCTGCAAGCCGCACAGGATCTGGTGCAACAGAAAACCGACGAAGTCTACGGCACCCTGAACTGGTATTGCCTCGACTATTGGGCGCGGGAACTCGATCTAGAAATCGCCGGGCTGAAGCGCACGATCACCCGCAAGATCAGTCTGCGCCCCAACGTCGAGCCCTTCCTGCGGGCGCTATGGTACACCGGCAAGCGCATGCTGCTGATCACCAACGCCCATCCGGCGAGCCTGGAAATCAAGATGAACAACGCCGAGATCGCCGCCTATTTCCATCGCTGCATCAGCGCCCACCAGTTGCATCTGGCCAAGGAAAGCCACGGCTTCTGGGAAAAACTGCAAGATCTCGAACCTTTCGACCCTGAGCGAACCATCCTCTTCGACGATTCCCTGCCCGTGCTGCGCCGCGCGAGGCAGGAAGGCATCCGCCACGTCTACGGCATCCACAAACCCGACAGCCGCCGCCCCGCCCTCGACCACGACGAATTCCCCCTGGTCGAGGATTTCGCCGACCTGCTTCCCGGCTTCCGGCCCCGCTGACTTTTTTCGCCGAAAATTAGGTAGCGCACCACCAACTTCACTAGACTGTTGCCGCAATCATTTTTTGGCATTGATTTGAAGGGAGCGGCTCTATGAGTACCAAGCGAAAGAACCCATTCACGCCCGGCTACGGCCGGTTTCCGCCTTATCTCGCCGGCCGGGAAACTGAACAGAACTTGATATCCGAACAAGTCGAGGCGCTGGCTGACGGTGACTACAATGTCACCGACATTACGATAGTTGGTCCGAGAGGGGCGGGAAAGACAGTGGCGCTGCAATGGGCGGCGCTCGAGGCAGGCAAGAAGAAAAGGAGTTTGTTTTCAAAAAAACGCACACCACAAGTTGTGCGAATACTTCCCGACGTTTTGAAGCGTAAAGAGGATATTCCGAAACTGTTTCTGAGTCCGAAAGACTTTGATATCGACACGATCGAGACCGGACCTAGCGGATTGCGCGCCAAATGGTTACCCATTGGAAACTCTCTAACCGGCTTCTTCCCTCGGCTGGTCAAGCAGAGCAAACGTCGGCCGCTGATTCTGCTCCTTGATGAAGCACACTCTCTTGCTCCGGAACTTTGCGGTTTCATGTTTCAAATCGTACAGGCGGTTCGGCAGGAAGGGGGATTGCTGCTGTTGATCCTCGCAGGCACACCAGGACTGTACGGAGTAATGGCCCGCGCCCGCGCGACCTTCCACGAAAGGGGCGCCAAGATCAGCTTGGGTCTGCTTGAGCCGGAAGCCGCCGCGGACGCCATTCGCATACCTCTGGCCAGGGAAGGGATTTCAATCAAGGAGGTTTCACTTCAACGAATCGTAGCCGACAGCCAGTGCTATCCATACTTTCTGCAAGCCTGGGGCAAGGCTCTTTGGACCGAGGCGAACAAATGCGCACTGACGACGCTAGATGACGAACTCGTCAACCATGCCGCCGAAGAAGTAAACGCAATTCGACGGGGCTTGTACGAGGATCGAAGATCCCAATGGAGAGGCGTGGACCAACGATTCCTGATTGAAATCGCCAAGGCGGTGAAAATACGAAACTCGTTTGGCCCGGAGGCATTGGAGAACACCGTCCGCAACATTTTGCTGGGGCAAGACAGATCCGAGGACGAAACCAGCCCGCTAATCGAAAAACTGGTGGCAACTGATTTCCTCTGGAAACCTTGGGGCTCTACGCACTTCATTCCCGGCATTCCCAGCCTGGTCAGCTATGTCATTGAGTCGGAGGAGGGAAGCGGCGAGAAATTCGCAGGCGTTCGGGAGCCAATGCTGGCGGGAGGACTGGCCTGGTAGCGAGTTAGCCCAAGAATGGGCCGGCAAAGCAGGGTAAGCTATGCCGCATGAATCGGCCATCAAAAACAGCGGAAGACAATGTGCGGCTCGACAAATGGCTCTGGGCCGCGCGCTTCTACAAGACGCGGGCGATTGCCCGCCAGGCCATCGAGGGCGGCAAGGTCCGCTGCGAGGGCATCCGCACCAAGCCCGGCAAGACCGTCGAGCCCGGCATGACGATTCGTCTGCAACAAGGCGACTGGGAGCGAACCGTCATCGTAGAGGGAGTCCGCAACGACCGCCGCCCCGCCCCCGAAGCGCAACTGCTCTACCGCGAAACCGAGGAAAGCGTCCGCCAGCGCGAGGAACTCGCCGCCGAGCGAAAATCCCGGCCCGCCCACTGGCCCCCGCCGAGCCGTCCCACCAAGAAGCAGAGGCGGGAAATCAGGAAATTCAGGGAAAAATAGAAATTTCCCTTCAATTTCTGGAAGTATTCAGAATATCCGTTTACCCTCCCGTTACGCTGCGACGAGAGTCGAAGGGACGCCGGATCCGGGATTTTCGGCGCTCCAGAATCATTTCGTGCGAAATTACGCAGGTTCGCGACATCGTTACTAACCTTTAGCTGCAAGACCAAACTTCAACTCAGCTAAAGGAGAAGATCGATGAGAGAACTTACGTACGAAGAGATGGAACAGGTGGACGGCGGCGTGGCGCCGGTAGTGGTGGCGGCGGGGATCACGATAGCCGGAGGGGTTATGGGAGGATACCAAACGGGCGGCTGGCAAGGAGCTGTAGTCGGTGGGACCTTGGCGGTGCCGGCAGCTATTTTTGGCGGTGCGGCCGTGGCTGCCTATGGCGCCGGCAGGGCAATGTTCAGTGCCTACACGGTCGGAACCATGTGGCTGCAAAACCGAGCGGTAAACAATATCGCGAGCGCCGGCGGCGATTCTTGATAGTCACAGTAACTGGAATCAGAAAATACTGATGTACGCCACGCAAGGCATTGCGCCGGGGATGGCGAAAATCATCCCCGGCATTTTGCGTTGATTGTTAACCGCGGGAGCGGCTCCACAGAGTTATGATCCCGCGATTCGAATGAGGAGTTTTCGATGGAAGACGCATTTTCAGTTAGTGTGACATTGGGGTCACCCGTTTTGGCATTAATTACCATGTTGTATCTGCCCGAAGCCATCTGGGATTCGGAAACGGGTCGCTATCGGGGCTACTTCAATAGGAAGGCAGTGGGCATCCTGTTGTTTGTCCTTGTGTTTTTCGGCTTCCTGGCGGCATGGGAAGGAAGAACCGGGCCTGAAATCGTGGGAAGCGTGGGCTTGCGTCTGTTTTTGGTAATAATTTCAGCGCGGCTGATTGTGGAATACTCCCACCACTACAAGTACAAGATCTGGCTGCATCGGCAATACCACAAGTTGACCGATCACGACGACCCCCGCGGAGCATCGCCTTGAGCGACCAGGCTTTGGTCGGAACTATCGGATCGGCCAGAAGTTTCACGGAGCCGCGGCCATGAGAAGCAATCGGGAAAACCCATTCACACCGGGTTTCGGCGCAATGCCTCCATATCTGGCGGGTCGTGAATCCGCGCAGGATAAAATTGCGACAATCCTGACGAGCGTCGCGAAAGGAAACGCGAAACATGGCGATCTGGTTATTATCGGACCCCGGGGAACCGGCAAGACGGCACTGTTGCAATGGGCGGCGGCAAGCGCCAATAGAAAGAAGGGCGTTTTCTTCAGGCGGAAGAAACCCCGAATCGTGCTGGCCTTACCCAAGACCCTGAAACGGGAAGAGGACGTTTTCGGGCTTTTTCTCAACCGGAAAAGTTTCACGATCGATTCTATAGAGACGGGCGTTCGGGGAGCGCGCGCGAACTGGGCTGCCACGGGGATTTCGCTTAATGACCTTTTCCAGCGAACCGCCGAACACTGTCGCCGGCATCCGACGATTGTGCTTATCGACGAAGCCCATAAGCTAAGCCCGGAATGTTGCGGCTTGTTATTGGAGACCACGCAATCAGTCCGCCTGCTCCAGGGCGCGCTGCTGCTGATTCTGGCCGGTACGCCGGGTTTGTTCGACGTGCTGGTTCGCTCAAGGGCGACTTTCCACGAAAGAGGAGACAAGATCTGCCTGGAATTGCTTTCGCCCGAAGCCGCCGCGGACGCCATCCGTATTCCGCTGGCCGCCGACGGCATCGCGATCGGCGAGGATCAGCTTGGTCGAATCGTTGCCGACAGCCAATGTTATCCGTACTTCCTGCAGGCATGGGGCAAAGCGCTTTGGGCGGTGGCCAAAAAGCACGATTCTTCAAGTATTCGTGACGAACAGATTATCAATGCGTCTACTGAAGCCGGCACGATCCGGCAAGGCTTGTATGAGAACAGGAGAGACCAGTGGCAAGGAGAGGACCGAAGATTCCTGGTCGAGCTGGCAAAGATTGTGAGAACGCAAAAGACATTTGACCGGGAAGCGCTGGAGGAAGCGGTCGGAACGATTCTTGCCCGCCAGCAAAGAGGGGAAGCCCACGTTACGGCCATGATGGAAAAACTGGTGGCGACGGATTTTCTCTGGAAACCCTGGGGATCCCGGCGCTACATTCCCGGCATACCCAGCCTGGTCAGCTATGTCATCGAGGCGGAGCACGAAAGCGGACCCATGATCGAAGGCGTAAGAGAACCGTTCATCGTGGGAGAATACGCCTGGTAAAGAATCCTGAGTCGCCGAAGTCTCCTCGAAATTCATTGATCAACGTATTTGTCACAACACCGCCTCGGGAAGGAAAGGGTCTGAATCCGTAACCGTCGCCGTCACCGCCGGTCTCTTCAGAAGCACCGTTGCTCTCGTTCAGGGTCTGGCGGAGCAATTCAGAAATGATCTGGCTGTCGGTTTTGCGTTGTCTTTGCGCCAGGGACTGCGTAATCCGTCCTTGGCGCTTCTGCTATTCTTGACGTTTCCGGCCCACGTGGCACGGAATCCGGACAGAACAACAAATTGCCACGCGAGCACATCGCCTTGAGCAGCACTTCCTATTACAACCAGAACCGGGACGCACTGTTCGAGCAATATCACGCCTACGACCCGGAGGTGGTTCATCGCGCCTGGGCGCGTGAGCATCTCAAGGGGCGAAAGCCAGGTTTCGCCTGCGACATCGGCGCGGGCACCGGCCGCGACGCGAACTGGCTGGCCGGGCAGGGCTGGGAAGTACTCGCCGTCGAGCCGAGCGACTTGCGCGAACCGGGAGAGGAAAAGTCCAATCCGCGCGTCACCTGGCTCGACGACACACTGCCAGACCTGCAGAAACTGCGCGCCCTGGGCCGCCGATTCAACCTCATTCTGCTGCGCTCGGTCTGGATGCATGTTCCCGTGTCCAGACAGGAACGGGCATTCCGCATCCTCACCGAACTGCTGAACCCCTCGGGCCTGCTCGTGATCAGCCTGCGGCATGGCCGCGACGAGGAGGAAAACCGCGCCCGGGGTTTCCACCCCATCAGCGCCGATGAACTGATCCAGTACGCCAGGAACCGCGCCATCAGCCTGAGAGGCCGATACGAGCATCCCGACCGCTCCCGGGACCATGTTCACTGGGAGTGGCTGGTTTTCGAGATGCCCGACGACGGCACGGGAAACCTGCCATTGCTGCGGCACGTCATCGTCAATGACGACAAGTCTTCGACATACAAATTGGGCCTGTTGCGCACACTGGTCAGACTTGCGGAAACCGCTCCGGGGATAGTAACGGCGCGAACGGATCAATATGTCGAGATTCCATTTGGCGCCGTTGGGCTTTATTGGCTGAAGCTGTATGCACCAATGGTGCTGCATCACGAATTGCGTCAACGGCCGCCTGGACGAGGCGGGTATGGTTGGGCAAAAGAAGCCTTCTACAAACTGGCAGACTTTTCTCTGTCCGACCTCAGACTCGGCGCCCGATTTACCCAGGATCGGGCGGTAATCATCACGAAAGCAATCAGCGATGCCTGCCGCAACATCGGGGAAATGCCAGCCCATTACATCACTTATCCAGGTGCCCCGGATAAGCAGGTTTTCGAATGTGGCTTTAAATCTGTTCGAAGCTCTGCCAAACCAATTGTCCTGTCACGGGAGTATCTGGAAAGCTTTGGTCGTTTCCGTATTCCCATAACGCTTTGGCAGACACTGGGCCAGTTTGCATGTTGGCTGGACCCGGTAATCGTGCGCGAGTGGAGACAGCTTACCGCCGGATGGGGGGTTGGAGTCGCCGAACCATCGCGAATCAACGAACAGTCCTTCGATTGGGCTGAGGCCAGCCGTGATACGACTCTCGCATATTTGAGGGCCAAGGAATTACGCGATGGCGGTTCGCCATTGACCTGCGTCTGGTCCGCCGCGCGAATCAGAAGCTCGCTTCATATCGACCATTGTTTCCCATGGGCGCGCTGGCGCAACAACGACTTGTGGAATCTGCTTCCCGCAACCGAGAAAGTGAATTTGAGCAAAAGCGACAGATTACCTACCGCGGAAACCCTGACGGAAGCGCGTGACCGCATGATCGATTGGTGGTCCCGCGCCTGGCTCGACGGCCCCCGCATGGAACAATTCTTCATGGAAGCCGCATACTCCCTACCCGGCCTCACCGAAGACAAACCCGCGCTGGAGGAAATCCATCAAGCCGCCCGCCACCAGCGCGCACGCCTGCGCCAAGACCAGCAAATCGCCGAATGGGTCCCGTGAAATCGTTGAGCCAGAATTTTTCTCACAAAATTTGGTGTCTGTTTCCATTCCGCACTAGGCTTGGAACGAAGGCGAAAAAAAGTCGCTTGTCAATTTGTGCAGATTCCAAGGGAGGGATAGTTGTGGCTGAATGGTTTGGCAATCCCGTTGTCATTGTCGCCGTATTGAGCGTTGTGGGGCTCGTGTTCGCGACAGGGCAATGGGTGGGGCGTGTAAATTCACATATCAGCGTGGTTAGCGCCCTGTTGAAGGAGATTCGACTAGACATAAACGAGATTCGACAAGACATAAAGGAGATTCTGGGCCGTCTGCCTCCTGCCGTGGTCGCGGGGAAATCCACTCAAACCGGATCGGGGCCGGAATGTAAGACTCCGAATCGCGAACGACCACCTGGCTCGTCAAACTGACTTTCAGGAACCGGTTCACTGTACCCGAAGCTGGCGGAACGTGGCGCCGCTGCGCAAGGTCGCGCCCCCCGGCGATTTTTGCCATAATGCCGCCACTTTCGCGTTGCGCCGTTGTTTTCCCCTTTCCGGAGTCGATGTGGCCGACCGTTTCGACGCTGCCCTGAAGCGCTACGGGCTTCCCCTTTTTCAACCCGAATGGACCGCGGTCTGCCGCGGGATCGAGAAGGAATGCCTGCGCGTTACGCCCGAGGGCCGCATTTCGCTGCGGCCGCATCCGGCGGCGCTCGGCTCGGCGTTGAAGAATCCGTATATCACCACCGATTTCTCCGAGGCCCTGCTCGAATTCATTACGCCCAAGGATCAGAGCATCGACGGTTGCCTGGGGACGCTGGAAAACATCCATCGTTTCACGCTGGAGAACATGGAGGAAGGCGAGATCCTCTGGGCTTCGAGCATGCCCTGTCCGGCGGGTATGGAAGGCGAGGTGCCGATCGCGACTTACGGCAGTTCCAACATCGGCCGCCTCAAGCAGTTGTATCGCATCGGGCTTTCGTATCGTTACGACAGTCTCATGCAGGCCATCGCGGGGATACATTACAACTTCTCCATGCCGGACGAGTTCTGGCAGCCGTACCAGCGCATAGTCGGCTTCAATGGCTCCCTCAAGGATTTCCGCACCGAGAGCTATCTGCATCTGATCCGCAATTTCCATCGCCATTCCTGGCTGCTGCTCTACCTGTTCGGCGCTTCGCCGGCGGCGGCGACGAGTTTCGTCGAAGGCCGCGAACATCGTTTGCAGCGGATGGAAACGGGAACGATGTATCTGCCCGACGCCACCTGCCTGCGCATGGGGCGGCTGGGCTACCAGAGCGAGGCGCAGAAATCGCTGTTCGTCTGTTACAACGATCTGCCGCTTTATGTGGAATGCCTGCAGGACGCCATCAAGAAGCCTTATGCGCCGTACGAGGAAATCGGGCACAAGGTCGACGGCAGCTATCGCCAGATCAACGTCAACCTGCTGCAACTGGAAAACGAGTTCTATAGCACGATCCGTCCCAAGCGGGTTGCGCGCAGCGGCGAGCGGCCCCTGGATGCGCTTGTGCGCGGCGGCGTCGAATATGTCGAACTGCGCCTGCTGGACCTGAATCCCTACCTGCCGCTCGGTATCGACGCCGAGCAGGTGCGCTTTCTCGATACTTTTCTGCTGCATTGCCTGCTCAGCGAAAGCCCGCGATGCAATCGCGCGGAGTTCTTCGAAGTGGCGGACAATATCCTGCGCGTGGTGGAAGAAGGCCGCGACACTTCGATCGAACTCAAGCGCGGCGGCCAGCCGGCCGGACTCGCGGACTGGGGCGGAGAATTTCTCGACGACATGAAGCACAGCGCTGCGCTGATGGACCGTTTCCACGGCGGCGGTTATCTGGACAGCGTCGAACGGCAGGCCGCGAAGATTCAGGATCCGGCGCTTACGCCGTCGGCCATGATGCTGGCGGACATGAAGCGGGACGGCCTGAGCTTCTGCGAATTCTCGATGGCGGTGTCGAAGCGGCACGCGGAAACGCTGACTGCGGAGCCCCTGGGCAAGGAAGTGCGCGAACTGATGGAAACGACCGCCGCGGAATCGCTCGTTCGGCAGCGCGAGGTCGAAGCCGCGGACAAGATGAGTTTCGACGAGTTTCTGCGCGACTGGAACGCCTGGGAGCCGCTGAGTCATGCTTACCAGGAAAGCGAGGCATAAGTTACCATTGGCCTGTGCAGGCGCGTCGGCCGCAAACGGGAGGCTTCATGAAACTGGCAATTCCTGACAATCGCATTCTGAATCTGGCGGTCTTCGCCTTCAGCATGACCGCCATCGGCATCGTGCTCTACATGCAATACGTCATGTTTCTGCCGCCGTGCGGGCTTTGCATAACCCAGCGCATTTTCATCATCCTTTGCGGCGTGACTTGCCTCGCGGGGGCAATCCACAATCCCGCCCCCAGGGGCCAGCGCATCTACGCCGGCGTGGCGGGGGCGATGACCATCTTCGGCAGCTATTTCGCCGGCCGGCAGATCTGGCTGCAACATCTGCCCGAAGACCAGATTCCCGCCTGCGGCCCCGGCCTGAACTATCTGCTGCAGAACTTCCCGCTGGTCGACTCTCTCAACTTCCTGCTGCAAGGCGACGGCAACTGCGCCGAAGTGCAATTCCGTTTTCTCGGCCTGCTGACCATTCCCGAAATGGCGATGGTCGCTTTCGTCATGCTGTTCGCGGCCTGCATGTTCATGCTGTTCCGCGATCAATGGGCGCGCGCCGCCCGGGACTGATTCATGAACGCCGTGGGTCTGTTCTGCGCCCTTGGCTATCTCGCCCTTGCATTACTTGCGCGTCCGCCCGGAGAACCGGAACTCGGGCAGTTTTTCGCATTGATCGCGTGGACGGGGCTACCGGTATTCGGGCTGTATCTGTACGCGGTGCGCCAGGACGGGCCGATTTCCATAAGCCGGCTGTTTTTCTGGGCTCTCGTGTTCAGGCTTTGCGGACTGTTCGGGGGTCCGCTGTTCGAAGACGATTTTTTCCGCTATCTCTGGGACGGTTACCGATTCGCCACAGCGGGCACGCCTTATGGCGCGGCCCCCGAAGCGTTCTTCGTCGATCCGGCGGTGCCGGCGGCTTTCCAGGCCGTTCTGAGTCAGGTCAACAATCCGGATCTGGAGACCATCTACGCTCCGGTTACCCAGTTTGTGTTCCTGCTCGCTTACTGGTTGCGTCCGGCCAGCCTGGAAATGGTGCAATTTCTCCTGATTCTCGCGGATCTGGCGGTGATCGCCCTGCTGCTGCGTTTAACGTCGCCGCGCAACGTGCTGCTGTACGCCTGGTGTCCGCTGATCGTCAAGGAAATCGCTTTCACCGCCCACCCGGACGGTATTGGCCTGGTTCTGTTGCTCGCCGCGATTCTTCTGGCAAGACAGGAACGCTGGCATGGTTCGGCATTGCTGCTGGGTCTGGCCGCCGGCGCCAAAGTGTTCGCGCTCGTTCTGGCGCCCCTGCTGCTGGCGCGGGCCCGTTTGGTGCATTGGCTCATTTTTACGGCCACCGTCGCGGCTCTTTACGCGCCTTTCGCGATTACGGGCGGAACCGACCTGAACTCGCTGGCGATTTTCGCAAGGGAATGGGAATTCAATTCCGCCCTGTTCGGATTGCTGGCGGCGGTCATGGATCGTTTTGACGCGAGAGTCGTGCTGGGTCTGGTCTTTGTCGCTTTCTGGATCGCGTACGCGCGGCAATACGTTTCCCGGGGGCAGTTTGAGATTCCGCGCGGCGACTGGCTGTTCGGCGCCTTGCTGCTGGTTTCGCCGGTGATCAATCCCTGGTATCTGATATGGTTGTTGCCGTTCGCGGCGATTTATCCGAGCGTTTGGGCCTGGACCGCCTCTCTTGCCGTGCTGTTGAGCTACATCACGGGCATCAACTTGCCCACCGATGCCGGATTGCAGGCCTATGAGCAACCGCTATGGGTACGATTGCTCGAATTCGGGCTGATCGGGTCGGCGCTAGTGCTCGACTTGCGCCGCCGGCGGAATGCAACGATCGATCAGGGCGCGCAAGAGGTGAAATAGCAGTGTACAGGGACTTGAGCGTCGGCGTAGTCATTCCGGCCCTTGACGAAGAGAAGAACATCGGGGACGTCGTCGGCTCCTTGCTCGAGTTGTGTGCGGAATCGAAAGGGCCGCGTCTGATAGACGACATTGTGGTCTGCGACAATGGCTCCATTGACGCGACGGCGGAAACGGCGAGGCAGGCCGGAGCGCGCGTGGTCGCGGAGCCGGTTCGTGGCTATGGCATGGCCTGTCTCGCCGGTATAAGGGAACTGCGGGCGGTCGACGTGGTCTTGTTTGTCGATGGCGATCAGTCCTGCGATGTGCGGCAATCGGGCAGATTGCTCGATGCCATCGCCGCGGGGGCCGAACTGGCGATCGGCTCGCGAGTTTTGGGTAAAATGGAACCAGGGTCGCTTTCCATTCCGCAGTTGGCCGGCAACTACGTCGCAAGTCTGGTGATACGGGCCTTGTGGGGGCACGGGATTACCGATCTGGGTCCTTTTCGGGCGATCCGGACCGACGCGCTCAAGCTGATCGACATGCGGGACAAGGCCTACGGCTGGACAGTGGAAATGCAGGTGAAGGCGATTCAGCACGGACTGCGAATCGAGGAAGTGCCGGTGGATACCGCGCGCCGCCGCTTCGGCAAATCCAAAGTGGGCGGCACGCTGAAAGGCATTATCGGGGCGAGCGTGGGGATTCTGTCGACGATTCTCAAGCTGCGGTTCAGGGCTGGTTGAGCGCCCAGTCGTATTCGTACTCGATGAAGCCGAAAAATTCCCTCAGTTGTTCCGCGAGTTCGGGCTCGGCGTATTGCAGCAGATGTTCGATCACGCCATTTTCATCGCCTCCGAAGTCTTCCACGAACCAGGTATAAATACTGGAGATCACCATGAAATCCTCATCGACGATGTCCACTCCTCTGGGATGATTGACATAGGCCCTGGCGGCGCCGTCAAGCAATTGCTCGGTGTTCTCGGCGCTGAAGGCCGTAGTTACGAGATTCGGGCAGCCAATGCTCGCGCAGTTGACGCCGTAGTGGATTCTCGGGTCGCGATAGATCGGCCGCAGGATGCCGTGTTCCATATCGTCGAGCGTCAGATCGATTCCCGCAACTTCGGCGCGCACGTCTCTCCAGGGCCCAACGGGAATCAGACCCCCGATACCAAGCAGGCTTTCGCTGATTTCGCGGATCGAATCGACCGGATACTCTTCGGTGACGGTTTCCACGGTCAAGGCGTTGTAGAAATTGATCCAGTAGGCTTTTTGTTCGGCCCGTGAGTATTCTCGCGGATCGATCGCTTGCAGTTCCGCCAGATAGTCCCGGAGCCTCTCGCGCTCGCCGGAGTTCGCCTTGAGCGCGGCGTAGTCGAAGCGATTGACTCCCGACTCGTGTTCGAGTACGAACGCATCGAGCAGCGACTGCCAGACCGAATGGTCTATGGTGGCGGCGTTCGAATCGTCACCGGCGTTCCAGACCGGAATCAGCACCGCCTGATTCTGGGCGCTGGCGAAATTCGCGAGGAAAACCGCGGCGAATACGGCTGTCGCAGCCCTGGTGATCGCGCCCTTCATCGGTTCCGGTTGCCCCGCTCAGAAGAACGAGTAGTTGACCGAAATGCCGAAGACATCGGACGCCGCGGTGTTGCGGCCGTCGATGACTCTGGCGTAGCTGGCGGAAACGTTGACCTGGTCGGAAACGACCAGATTGACTGCCGGCCCGAACAGGTGGATGTCTTCTTCGAGGTCCGGAAAGCGCGCGGGTGAAAATGGCGGGACTCCGATATTCAATCCCGACGTGGCGTCCTCAATATCGTAATTCAGGCTCAGGCTGACCTGATTCGAAACGAAATATCCGGCACGGAAGCGATAAAACCAGTTCGCCGGGATATCGTGCGTATCCGAATTCCGGTCGCGATATCCGATTTCCGCGGAAAGCGCGAACCGGTCGGAAACGAACTTGCCCGCCATGGCTGAAAACTCGAAGCCGTCCCCGCCATCGCCGATGGAGTTGATCAGGCCGGTTTCGTAATTACCCGCCCTGATCAATCCGGCGCGCAGGGCAATGCTCGGCAGGTCCGGATTCACGACTTCGTCGACAACCCGCCAGGTAATGCCCAGATTGATGTCGGTGAGGTCGGAAATGTTGGCCCTGGACGGCGGCAGACCCACACCGGTGGCGTAAGAGCTTTCCGCCCGTCCCAGTTGGAAATCGAACGCCACGGCATCGGAGATTCCGTACGTGCCGGTCACCCAGATAGTGGACTGCGACAACTCGTGTCCGCCGCCCGGCGTGGGCACTTTCGAAGTCTGGCGGAAAAACTCGGTGGCTTCCTGGTTGACATAGGAAACGCTGACGTTTCCGCCTTGCGGCGCGGGCAGCCAGGGCGAACCCGCGGCCAGAACCTGGGCGCCGCAAATCGCCGAAAATACAAATACGAGAATCCTGCTGGAATTATTCATGGCAATGCTCCTTTCCCGGATCGCCGATCCTGTTTGTCGTTCAGAATCGTTTCGCGAGAATTGTCGGCGGCTATAGTCTGAAACGCCGGGTGAGGTAATAGTGAACGAGTTCCTGTTCATCCACCTCACTATCGCAACCGGAGGACTCCGTTCCGGGGCACAGCACGAGTATGTGCCGGTCGTCGGGGGTGCCCGGCTTGACGGCGGCGTCCCTGGCTTCAAGACTCGCTCGCAGACTTTCGGCGCGGTCGCGGTCGAGGTCGCCCGCCTGCAACGGGCAGGTCGCGCAGGCGAGTTTCTGGAACGTCAGCGCCTTGCCAAGCGTATAAGCGTCTCTCGGGTTGATGCCCGTGCCGGCCAGAATGGATCCGGAGGCATGGACGGTTACGGAAGCAAGGCTCCAGACGGAACACAGCAGCAAGGATCCAAGCAGATATTTCATTTTGTTTTCGCTCCCTATGGCTCTTCGATTCCCCATCGCCGGGGAAACGTTCTACTGCAATGGCGAAGGCCTGATTGTATCCGTATCGCCCGATGAAATGAATGGTTTCGTTCGTAACTTTCGCCTCGACTAACCCCGCTGCCAGCGGAAGTATCTCTCCATCCAGGGAAAGACCTTCTCCGGCATGTGCGACTTGCGCCAGACGTTGGCGGCGAACTTGTTGGCTTCCAGCATCGTCGGATAGATGTGCGTCGCCGCGGCGATCTTGCCCAGTCCCATGCCATGGGTCATGGCCAACACGAATTCGCCTATCAGTTCCCCGGCATGACGGCCGACGATCACGGCGCCCAGAATGCGATCCTTTCCGGGTACGGTCAGAACCTTCACGAAACCCTGATTCGCCCCATCGGCCAGCGCGCGGTCGTGCAGGTCCAGATCGTAGCGCGTGACTTCGAATGCAACGCCCCGCTCCCGCGCTTCCTGTTCCGAGAGACCGACCCGGGCCACTTCCGGACTGGTGAACGTAGCCCAGGGCACGGCCTTGTAGCCCACTCTGCGCCAGCCGCCGGCCAGGGCGTTCATCGCCGCGAACCAGGCCTGGTGCGAAGCCATGTGAGTAAACTGGTACGGGCCGGCGACATCGCCGCAGGCATAGATATTGGGGTAGGCGGTTTGCAGGTATTGATTGACTTCAACCGAGCCCCCGGCGGTGAGCGGCATTTCCAGTTCTTCCAGTCCGAATCCTTCCACGTTCGGTTTGCGTCCGAGCGCAAGCAGCACCCGGTCGAAATGTACGCGCGCGAGCTCGCCTTCGTACTCCGCTTCCATGAAGTTGCCGTCGTCCTCGTCGCTGCCGAATCGAACGACCTTGTGGCCGGTCAGCACCTTTATGCCCTGGCGCCGGAACTGTTCGGCAAGCAACTCGGAGACTTCCGGATCCTCGCGAAAGAGAATGCGCGGCGCCATTTCCACCTGGGTAACCCGGGTACCGAGATTGCCGAACGCCTGGGACAGTTCGCAGCCGATGGGCCCGCCGCCCACTACCAGCAAGCGTTCCGGCAGACTTTCCAGGTTCCATACCGAATCGGAAGTCAGGTAATCCACCTGGTCCAGGCCGGGAATCGGCGGTACCAGCGGACGCGCGCCCGTTGCCAGAATGATCGAGCGTGTAGTGATCCTGCGTTCGCCCACATTGACGACATGGGGCGATTCGATTCTTGCCTGGCCCGAAACGCACTCGACCCCGAGAGAAGCGAAGCGTTCCGGAGAATCGTGCGGTTCGATGCGGGCGATGATGTTTCGTATGCGCGCCATGACGGCGGCGAAATCGACGGTCGCGCCCGCGTCCTTCATTCCATAGTCGGCGGCGTTGTCGATCAGGCGCTTGACATGGCCGCTGCGGAGCAGCGACTTGCTCGGCACGCAGCCGGTATAGAGGCAGTCGCCGCCCATGCGGGCCTGCTCGATCAATACCACCTTCGCGCGGGCGCCCGCTACGATGAGCGATGCGACGAGTCCGGCGGAACCGCCGCCGATGACGACCGTGTTCACGTCGAACTTGCGCGGCCGCCCGAACCTGCGTGAAAGTTTGCGGCGCTGCATGCCGGCAACGATGAAGCGCGCCAGCAGGGGCATCACGCCGACCAGGGCAAAAGAGAACAGCACCGAGCCGCTGACGAGTCCCGATAGCGAGGTGATGCTGGCGAGTTCGGATCCCGCGTTCACGAACACCGCCGTCGCCAGCAGCATGCCGCTCTGGGTTGCGACATAAAAGGTTCCCAGTCCGATCGGAGTCAGGGACATCACCAGATTGACCAGGAAATATGGAAACAGGGGCACCATTCTGATCGTGAACAGGTAAAATCCGCCGTCCTTGCGGATACCGCGATTGATGGGCGCCAACCTGTCCCCGTAGCGACTCTGAACCCAGTCGTGGAGCAGCGTGCGGGCGATCAGGAACGCCAGGGTGGCGCCGATGCTGCTGGCGAAGGATACGATTACGGTTCCCCAGAGCAGCCCGAACAAGGCGCCGCCGAGCAGGGTCATCATCAGGGCGCCGGGAATCGAAAACGCGGCCATGACTACGTAAACGGAAAAATAAATCAGCGCCGTCAAGGCGAAATTTTCCCGTGTGAACGTCTGCAGGGCGCCCAATTGGGATTGTACGAATTCAAGGCTTACGTAGCGTTCCAGGTCGAACAGGAACCACGAACCCAGGACGGTGGCGATGAGAATTACTATCAGGAGTCTTGCCTTTTTCATTTGTTTACCCTGGGATCGGAGGCCGCGCTTCTGGCGAGGCGGCGATTGAACTGTGGAGCCGGGGATTGCATATGGTATGTTTCGCTTCGCAATGCCGAAGCACAAGTTCACGCCGCGCTAATATAGTGCAGGAGCCCCGAATTGGCCAATTCATCTTCGGACCGCAAGTTTCCCGTCACCCGCATGCGCCGCATGCGCCGCGACGAGTTCAGCCGACGCCTGATGCGGGAGAACGTTCTCACGCCGGATGACCTGATCTGGCCCGTGTTCATCGTCGAAGGCGCCGGGGAGCGGCAGGCGGTGGAATCCATGCCCGGCGTTTTTCGGCTGAGCGTCGACGAACTGCTCAAGGAGGCGAGGGAAGCCGCGGCGCTCGGCATTCCGGCGCTTGCCCTGTTTCCCTCGCCGGCCGGGGACGCCAAGTCTCTCGACGGCCGCGAAGCCTGGAATCCGGACGGACTCGTGCAACGCGCGGTCGCCGAACTGAAATCGGCCCTGCCCGAACTCGGCGTGGTCTGCGATGTGGCGCTCGATCCTTATACGACCCACGGCCAGGACGGGATCGTCGACGACGGCGGCTATGTGCTCAACGACGAAACCGTCGACGCCCTGGTGCGCCAGGCGTTGTCCCAGGCGCGGGCCGGGGCCGATATCGTCGCGCCCTCGGACATGATGGACGGGCGCATCGGCGCCATCCGCTCGGCGCTCGAAGAGGAAGGCAGCATCCATACGCGCATCCTCGCCTATTCCGCCAAGTACGCTTCCTCCTATTACGGCCCCTTCCGCGATGCGGTCGGCTCGAGCGGTTCGCTCGGAGGCGGCAACAAGTACAGCTACCAGATGGATCCGGCCAACAGCGACGAAGCCTTGCAGGAAGTCGCGCTCGACCTCGCCGAAGGCGCCGACATGGTCATGGTCAAGCCGGGCATGCCCTACCTCGATGTGGTGCGCCGGGTGAAGGACGAATTCGGCGTGCCGACTTTCGTCTACCAGGTGAGCGGCGAATACGCCATGCACATGGCGGCGGCGGGGAACGGCTGGCTGGACGGGGACGCGGTAATGCTCGAGTCCCTGCTCGCCGTCAAGCGCGCCGGCGCCGACGGCATTCTGACCTATTTCGCGCCGGCCGCGGCGCGATTGCTCGATTGAAAACGGGAACTTGAATCCTGGCGGGCAGTCCTTATCATACGCATCTGTTTTTGAGCCTCCGTTTAAACCTCCGTTTATTGAACCCTCAGGAGTTCCCATGAGCGACAATATCGTTCACGTATCCGACGCCAGTTTCGAACAGGATGTATTGCAAGCCGAAGGTCCCGTACTCGTGGACTTCTGGGCGGAATGGTGCGGCCCCTGCAAGATGATCGCGCCGGTGCTCGAAGAGCTGGCCGACGAATACCAGGGCAAATTGAAAGTCTGCAAGATGGACGTGGACGCGAATGCCCAAACCGCGCCCCGCTATGGCATCCGCGGCATCCCGACCCTGATCGTGTTCAATAACGGCGATGTCGCCGGCACCAAGGTCGGCGCCCTGTCCAAATCGCAATTGTCGGCCTTTGTAGACGACCTGATCTGAATTTCGCGCGAACGCGGACCGGACCTCAGGCGGCGAGCGATCGGTCCGCGCCTTCCCTGGCGCGGTTACTGCCGCGAAGGATATCCTCCGCCATTTCCATGGCAACCGATTCGGTGGAAACCTGCCGCTCGCCGGAAATTCCGAGTACTTCCGCACGAGCAAATTTTCTCAAATCGGATGGGCAAATTTTATTTAATTTAGCCGGATATTCGGATATTCTATGCATAAATTATTTACGTATTTCTAAAAAACGGAATAATTATGCCAGTCGAACTCGACAAGTACGATCGGGCCATCGTCAAATTGATCCAGGCGGACGCCACGCTGAGCACGGCGGCCATCGCCGAGCGAGTGAACCTCTCCCAATCGCCGTGCTGGCGCCGCATCAATCGGCTCGAACAGTCGGGTCTGATCAAGGGCCGCGTAGCCTTGCTCGACCGTAACGCACTCGGCCTCGACGTGGTTGTGTTCGCAACCGTCAACCTGACTGCTTCGGGGAGCCAGAACATGCTCGCATTCGAGGAGGAGGCAGCCGGCCACGAAGAAATCGTCGAGTGTTACACCATGGCGGGTATCTGGGATTACCTGCTGAAAATCGTCACCAGCGATATTCGCCACTACGAAGACTTCGTGCGCAACACGCTGGCCGCCAGCCCGCTGGTTCGCGAATTGCATTCGCACATTGCCGTAACCGAAGTCAGGTACAGCACCGAATTGCCTCTTGGCAAACCGCTCGCCGCGCGGAGCTGAATCGGCGCGCGGGATTGCTCGAGACTTTGCTTGTTATCCACGAAACTTTGCATTACACTGCGCCCCAAAACCTTGGCCTTCAACCGCGGCCACAGGTACAAGCGCAGGGTTCCCCCTGCCGGAAAACTCACTGAATTCAACCTCGTACCGGTCCACCGGTCCGAATCCATTTACAACTTCCATCCCGCAAGCCCCGCCGGATCAAAACGGTAACTCCCTCATGAATTTGACAGAACTAAAACAGAAACCGATAGCCGAACTGCTCGACACGGCCCATGAAATGGGCCTCGACAACGTCGCGCGAACGCGCAAGCAGGACATCATCTTCTTCCTGCTCAAGCGGCACGCCCGGAACGGCGAAGACATTTACGGCGACGGCGTGCTCGAGATATTGCAGGACGGTTTCGGTTTTCTGCGTTCGGCCGACTCGTCCTATCTCGCCGGACCCGACGATATCTATGTGTCGCCCAGCCAGATCAGGCGTTTCAATTTACGCACGGGCGACACGATCTCCGGCAAGATCCGGCCCCCGAAAGACGGCGAACGCTATTTCGCCCTGCTCAAGATCTCCGAAATCAACTTCAGCGTCCCCGAAACCGCCAAACACAAGATTCTTTTCGAAAACCTTACCCCGCTTTTTCCCCAGGACCGGCTCGGACTCGAAGTCGGCAACGGCAGCACCGAGGACCTCAGCGCCCGCATCATCGATCTCACCGCGCCCATCGGCAAGGGCCAGCGCGGCCTGATCGTGTCGCCGCCCAAGGCGGGCAAGACGCTGATCCTGCAGAACATCGCCCAGTCGATCACGCGCAACAATCCCGAATGCCGCCTGATCGTGCTGCTGATCGACGAACGGCCCGAGGAAGTCACCGAAATGCAGCGCTCGGTGCGCGGCGAAGTCGTGGCGAGCACTTTCGACGAGCCGCCGACGCGGCACGTGCAAGTGGCCGATATGGTCATCGAAAAGGCCAAGCGCCTCGTCGAGCACAAGGAAGACGTTGTCATCCTGCTCGATTCGATGACGCGCCTCGCGCGCGCCTACAACACCACCCAGCCTTCTTCCGGCAAGGTGCTCACCGGCGGCGTCGACGCCCACGCGCTCGAGCGGCCGAAGCGGTTTTTCGGCGCGGCGCGCAACCTCGAGGAAGGCGGCAGCCTCACGATCATCGCCACCGCCCTGATCGAAACCGGTTCGAAGATGGACGAAGTGATCTACGAGGAGTTCAAGGGCACCGGTAACATGGAACTCCACCTCGACCGCAAGATCGCCGAGAAGCGCGTGTACCCCGCGATCAACGTGCGCCGTTCGGGCACCCGCCGCGAAGACCTGCTGACCACGGAAGAAGAACTGCAACGTATGTGGATCCTGCGCAAGTTGCTTTCCTCGATGGAAGACGTACAGGCGACGGAATTCATACTCGACAAGTTGAAGAACACCAAGACCAACGAGGAATTCTTCAAGTCCATGCGGCGTACGTAAGCCGCGCCCCCCTGTCTTGAGGCCGGGCCATGGCATTCAGGGACCTGCGTGATTTCATCGCCATGCTCGAAGAGCAGGGCGAACTCAAGCGCATCTCCGCCGAAGTGGACCCGGCTCTCGAAGTCACTGAAATCAGCGACCGCACCTTGCGCGCCGGCGGGCCGGCCCTGCTGTTCGAGAATCCGAAAGGATCGAAGATTCCGCTGCTCGCCAACCTGTTCGGCACCACGCGCCGCATCGCCCTGGCCATGGGCCGCGAGGACCTCGACGGCCTGCGCGAAGTCGGCAAGTTGCTGGCCTTTCTGCGCGAACCCGCCCCGCCGAAGGACTGGAAAGACCTCTGGGAAAACCTGCCCAATTATCGCCGCGCCTTGCACGTCAGTCCGGCGGTGAAGAAGTCCGCGCCTTGCCAGGAGGTCGTCATCGAAGGCGAAGATGTCGATATCGGCATGTTTCCGGTGCAGACCTGCTGGCCGGAGGACGCGGCGCCGCTGGTGACCTGGCCTCTGGTCATCACCCGCGGGCCGGAAAAGGAACGGCAGAATCTCGGCATCTATCGCATGCAGGTGCTCGGGCGCAACAAGCTGATCATGCGCTGGCTGCCGCATCGCGGCGGCGCGCTCGATTTCCGCGACTGGAAAGTGCGAAATCCGGGGCAGCCGTTTCCGGTTTCGATCGCCCTCGGCGCCGATCCGGCGACGATTCTGGCCACGGTGACGCCGGTGCCCGACACGCTTTCCGAATACGCTTTCGCCGGTTTGCTGCGCGGCAGCAAGACCGAGGTGGTGAAGTCTATCGGCAACGATTTGCAAGTTCCGGCGAGCGCGGAGATCTTGCTCGAAGGCACGATCGATCCGGAGGAAACCGCCGAGGAAGGACCTTACGGCGATCACACGGGCTATTACAACGAGGTCGAGACGTTTCCGGTTTTCACCATCGAACGCATTACTCATCGTCCCGATCCGATTTACCACAGCACTTACACGGGCAAGCCGCCGGACGAGCCGTCGATGCTCGGCGTGGCCTTGAACGAAGTGTTCGTGCCGTTGTTGCAGAAGCAGTTTCCGGAGATCGTGGATTTCTGGCTGCCGCCGGAGGCCTGTTCCTACCGGGTGGCGGTGGTGAGTCTCCGGAAGCAATATCCGGGTCATGCCAAGCGGGTGATGATGGGGATATGGTCGTTCCTGCGCCAGTTCATCTATACGAAGTTCGTTATCGTGGTGGACGAGGACATTGATATCCGAAGCTGGGAAGAGGTGATCTGGGCGATTTCAACGCGGATGGATCCGATTCGGGATACGGTGTTGATCGACAATACGCCGATCGATTATCTGGATTTCGCTTCGCCGGTCGCGGGCCTGGGTTCGAAGATGGGGCTCGACGCAACGAGCAAATGGCCGGCTGAGACCGATCGCCAATGGGGCCGGCCGATCAAGATGACCGACGAAGTCAAAGCTCGAATCGATGAGTTGTGGCCTATGTTGGGTCTCGATTGAGTTGTGTCGATTTAGGCTGCGGCAAGTCCGGGAGGGGTTCGGCGGCTAGTTGGCGGTATTGGGCCAGGTGGCGTTTTGCGGGTTCGGGTTCGCCGAGGTTTTCGAGCAGGCGGCTGAGTTCGCCGTGGGCGGGGGCTGTTGGCTGGCTGGTTATGCTGGCTTGCAGGTACTCCTTTGCCTTGCCCCATAACTCGTTGCGGAGGCAGAGGCGGCCGAGGGTTAGTTGCAGGGCTGCGTCTTCCTTGTGTTTTTCGAGCCATTCTTCGGCCAGGTTCAGGCGGCGCATGTCGTCGCCGAAGGGGAGGCTGCCGTAGAGGTCGATCAGGTCGCTGTTCCATTGGGTGGCGAGTGCTTGTTCGATGGCGGCAGCGGCGTCCTTGCCTCCGTCGTGGCGCAGGGCGAATCTGGCGTAATGGGTTACCAGCGCCGGTGCCTGGTGGAAATCAGCAGGGGCTTTTTTCCACATCTGGCGTAACTTGTTCAAGGTCTGCTCGCGGTCGAGGCTTGTGTCGCGTCCGATGGCGACTGCATGCAGGCGCTGGGCGAAGATGTGCCGCTGCAAGCGCTGGATTTCTTCCTGGTCTAGCATGTTGTTGCGTTCGAGGGTGGGCAGCAGTTTTTCCAGTTCGTCCCAGTCTTCGAGATCGATATAGACCTGTTTGAGCAGGCCGAGGAGCGTGGCGTCGTTGAGTACGGACTTGCGCAGGTTGTTGATCGATTTGAGAGCCTGTTCGGATTTGCCGTCGTTTTGCAGCAGATGCGCGCGGACGATGCCTACGGTCGAGCGCGCGTGGGGGTAGCGTCGTTCGGCGGTTTCCAGGGAATTGGTCCAGAGTTCGGGCTGCTTGAGCTTGCTTGCGGCGTAGGCCGCCGCGAGATAGTTGACGACGTTCGCTTCGCGCTCGCGGCTGCCTTGCATCAGCAGGTTGTAGGCCGATTGCCAGTTGCCGCGGAACAGGGCCAGCATGCCATCCTCTGTCTTGCCGCGGCGGCCGGCGCTGAACAGGCTGCCGACCCGCCGGCTTGCGCGCGCCAGTTGCCAGGGATTGATCCATTCGAGCAGCATCCGCAGCAGGCGGTAGATGAGGTAAACGACTACGACCGCCAGCGCCAGCGCGAGGAGGCTGGTTTCGAAGGTGTAGTCGCCGAAAGCGATCAGCAGATAGCCGGGGTCGGCGGGCAGGTCCAGGAATACGATGGCGAGCAGCGCCAGGACGATGGCCGCCAGGGCATAGACGAACAGGCGGATCATTGCGGCTCGCCGGCCAGGAATTCGCCGACCTGGTTCAGCGATCGGTTCAACACCGGCAGTTCCGGCGCTATGTCGATCAGCAGCAATTCGCCGAATTCCGCGGCGAGATCGGCGGCGCTTCCGGCGCCGGTGTAGCTTTGCAATTGTTCCAGGCCGGCTTGCAGGCTCGCGCGATACATCGCCGCGTCGCGCATCAGCAAGGCCAGTTGCGCCTGTTCGATCTGCAGGCGGATCGATTCGCGGATGTATTCTTCCTGGCCGGCGACGAGTTCGAATTCGGGGCGTTCGTCCCACCTGCGCCAGACGAAAACATTGCCGAGAAATTCCAGCCCGGAAACGATGAAGCCGCTGTCCGCCGCCGTATCGGTTTGCGCGTCGCCGCCGCTGGCGATCGATTCGCGCAGGCTGAGCAGCAAGTCGAGTCGGGTGATTTCGCCGGCCAGACTTTCCAGCCGGAAATAGACGCCTTCGCGGTCCAGCGGCTCAAGCGCGCGCAATTGCGCGATTTCCCCGGCGATCGTCTGGCGAATGTAGAGTGCGCCGTCGCGTTGGGCTTCGACGAGCGCCCGGTCCGCGCTTTCGAACAGGACGATGGCGCCGGCGACGTCGGCTTCGAGTTGCAGTTTCAGGTTGGCCAGATTCAGCAGGTATTCGGCTTCCCGTATCTTCCAGCCGAGTTCGGGCTGCACCTGCTGGTTGCGCTGCGCCGCGCTGACTTCGCCGAGTTGCCGTTGCAGCGAATCGGTTTCCTGGCGCAGACGCTGTTCCATCTCGCGCAGAGGAGTCATATCCATCTGTGCAGGTTCGGCAGGCTGCGTGATTTGCGCCTGCATCGATTCGATGGTGGCCGTCTGCGCCGCTACGGTTTCGGATAGCCCGGTGTTTTCGCCGGCAACTTCGTCCAGCCGTCCCTGCATGACGGCGAGTTGCATCAGCAGGTACGCGGAAGCGAACAGTACCGCGACGAACAGAAACAGCAGGATCAGGAAGCGATTGCGCGCGGTGTGCGATTGCCGCGCCGTGCGGCTATTCGACTCCGCCGTTTTCCCCTTGGCGGGTTTGGGTTGTGTTTTCTTCGGTGTATCCGTTTGCTCGGCCAAACTCGCGCCCCTCTTGCGTCAATCGCTTCGCCGCCCGAAATGTTCCGCGAGCGCTTCGACTATCGCGTTCGCTCCAGCGTCGCCGGCATCGATGACCGCGGTAAATCCATGTTGTGCAGCCAGTTTCGCCACGCGCTGCGAAGGCACTACAACAGGCATCGCAAACCAATGATCCGCATTGTGGGCGGCGCCGTCATTCGCCTTCAATGGTAGCGCGATTGCGTGGCTTTTGGCAGGTCCGGCGATTTCGTCAAGCAGTTCGCGCCAGCGGGCGAGAGCCTCCGCGCTCGTTATGACGGCGACGTCGGGCGGGCTTTCGGACAGAATCTCCCGCAGTTGCCCGGCGGCGTCTGCAACGAGTGTCCGCCGATAGACTTCGAGGTAGTCCACGATTGCGCCCCGCCGCCGCAATTCCGCGGCGAGCAGTTCCCGGCCGCCGTCGCCTCGAAAGATCGCGATGCGCCGGTCTTTCACATCTTCGAGTTGCGGCAGCTCCAGCAGGCTTTCACTGCCGCTGCCCGAGGATGGGCCATGAACCGGGCAGTCGAGCAGCGATGCGGCTTCCCGCGCCGTGGCCGCGCCCACCGCGAGAACCGTTGTCTTCGGCGCAATCGCCGCGCCGCATTCCGCGATTCGCCTGACGCCGAATTGGGCAGAGTTGACGCTGACGAAAATCAGCAGGTCGTAGTCCTGCAAGCGGGAGAGATTTTCCCTGAGCCGGACTTCCGCCTCGGCGTCCCCTATGGATTCGATGGTCAGCAGCGGCAGGCTGATCGCTTCGCCGCCGGCGGCTTCGATCGCTGCGGTCAGTTCCCGTTGTTGTCCGGCCGGGCGCGTGACGAGAACGCGGCAAGCTGCAAGCGGGAGTTTGCTCAAGACGCGGCCCCGTCGCGCAGTTCGGCAATGATCCGGTCCGCTCCGCGGTCGAGCAATTCGGCCGCGACTTCGCGGCCGAGATCTCGCGGGCTTGTGATGGGTCCACTCCGCTCGCTGCGCACGATCTCACTGCCGTCGGCCATGCCCACCAATGCTTGCAGATGCAGATTGCCGCCTTCCAGGCAGGCATGGGCGGCGATGGGGAGTTCGCAGCCGCCGTCGAGCGCCAGCGTGACTTCGCGTTCCGCGGCCACCCGCGCCGCTGTTTCCTCGTGGCGCAGGCAAGCCAGCAGATCGCGCGTCGACTCATCGCCGGCGCGGCATTCGACGCCGATGGCGCCCTGGCCTGCCGCCGGCAGACATTCGGCGATGCCGAGTCTTGCGCTGATGCGCTGTTCCAGTTGCAGACGCATCAGGCCCGCGCTCGCCAGAATGATCGCGTCGTATTGGCCCTCGTCGAGTTTGCCGAGGCGGGTGCCGACATTGCCTCGCAGGTCCGTGAGCCGCAGATCGGGCCGCAGGCATTTGAGCTGGCACTGGCGGCGCAGGCTCGAAGTGCCGACCACGGCTGCCGGGGGCAGGTCGGCCAGGCTGCCGTAGTCATTCGATACGAAAGCATCGCTCGGGTCGGCGCGTTCGCAAATCACGGCCAGCCCCAGGCCTTCGGGAAACTGTGCCGGCACGTCTTTCATCGAATGCACGGCGATATCGGCTTCGCCGTCGAGCATCGCGCGCTCGAGTTCCTTGACGAAAAGCCCCTTGCCGCCGAGCCGCGCCAACGGGCTATGCAACATGCGGTCGCCGGTGGTGGTGAAACCGAGTATTTCGACTGCCAGTCCGGGATGAGCCTGTTGCAGGGAGGACTTGACGTAGTTCGCCTGCCACATCGCCAGCGGGCTGTTGCGGCTTGCGATTCTCAAGGCGGTTCGGGGCATGTCGCGGTCAGGCGAAAGAAAGACGCCGCCATTCTACGCAATCGCGCCGTTCCTGTCCGAAACGAGGAGTTCGAATCGTTACTCTAAGGCCAAGCTTCTTTAATTTACTTATTAGCTAAAAAGTAAATTAACAACTTCGCCAATTGGTAAAAAGTACAATAAGCAATCCGGGTCATTGCCTTGCGAAACTTTATCGGGGCACGGAAATCCTCAGAAATTCAATTGATTGTCCAATATCGTCCTGTTAAGATAAGTCAACTTTCCTTAACAGGACATTGCCATGCTGGAAATTTCCGACACGGACCTGCGGAAAAGTGTCGCCCGCGACAACTCCTGGTGGGAGACAGGATCGATTCCGCTGGCGTCCGGTCTGCGTGAACGCGCCTATTTCAAAGCCTTCCGAAAGCTGGCGCTGAACTGGAATGTGCATCGGTCCGTCATGCTGATGGGACCGAGGCGCGTCGGTAAAACCGTGATGCTCCACCAGTTGATCGAACATGCGTTGGCGGAAGGATTTCCACGCGACAGGATTTTTTCATGCTCCATCGACACTCCTTTGTATAGCGGGATGACGCTTGAGCGGCTGGTCGACCTGTTCGAGACGCTGAAACCGCATGACCCCGGCTCTCGAAGATTGATCGTTTTCGATGAAATCCAGTACCTGAAGGACTGGGAAGTCCATCTGAAAGTGCTGACGGACAGGTTTCCCGCAACGCGGTTTATCGCTTCGGGCTCCGCCGCGGCCGCCTTGCGGCTCAAGAGCACCGAAAGCGGCGCGGGGCGGTTTACAGACTTTTACTTGCCGCCCCTTACATTCCCCGAATTTCTGAATTTCAAGAAGGTGGAAGACGACCTGGTACAAGAGAAACAAACTAATTCGGAAATCGATTATATGGTTCGGGATGTAGGGGAATTGAATCGCGAGTTTATCGACTATCTGAATTACGGCGGCTATCCCGAGGCAGTCCTGAATCGGGAAGTAAGAGGGGATTCGACGCGCTATCTCGGGCGGGACGTCATCGACAAGGTATTGCTCAGGGACTTGCCCAGTCTGTACGGCATCCAGGACATTCCTGAATTAAACAGGCTTTTCAACACGATCGCATACCGTTCCGGGCAAGAATTCAGCCCCGACGGTTTGGCCAGCAGTTCGGGCGTGTCGAAAATCACGATCAACCGATATCTGGAATACCTCGAAGCCGCATTCCTGATCTTCAGGGTCAACCGGATAGACGATTCCGGCAAGACCTTCCGCAGACAAAGACAGTTCAAGCTTTACTTGACCAATCCCTCAATGCGGGCTGCCCTTTTTTCTTCCCTTGACGAAGATGACGAAGCTATGGGGCACATGGCGGAAACCGCGATTTTCAGCCAATGGTCGCACGCGGATGTCGCAAGAAAGTTGCATTACGCCCAATGGAAAAGCGGTCGCCAACTCAGGGAAGTGGACCTCGTGATATTGGCGTTGTTCTCTTGGGGCGCCGCTCCCGTTCATCCCACCGAGATCAAGTGGTCGGACCGGCATGTCAGCCGCCCGAGCGAACTGAAGGGTCTGGTTGAATTCGCCAAAAAGAACTCCGCATCCAACTTGCCGACAGCGACAGCCACGACCAGAACCTTCACCGGAGAGACACAGTTCGACGGCGTGAATATCGAGTACATTCCCTGTGCCCTATATTGCTACAAGCTTGGACAGGCAATGTTGCCTGAGGCGCTTTGAGTTTCACACCCCATGCAGGTAGTGCGGAAAGTACAATAAGCCAAATCTTTATTTTACTTTTATCTGATAAAGTATAATAATCGTCGTCGATTTCGGCATGAGCGGCAATAGAGGCGAGAAATCGTGAAACGAGACCGGGCCGGTGAATATCTCGAAACTGCGGCGGGTGGCGAGGTCGTTCGCGCATTCGTGCCGGCGCCCTTGCCGCCACGGCCTGCGATCGCAATGGACGGCGAATTGTTGAAGGCGCTGGCGGCAGCGTCCGCGGCGCTTGGCCGGCTCGATGGAGTCGCCCATATATTCCCCGACAAAATGCTTCTCATCTATTCCTATGTGCGCAAGGAAGCGGTGCTGTCTTCCCAGATCGAAGGCACTCAATCTTCGCTTTCCGACCTTCTCTTGAGCGAGTTCGCGGAGGTTCCGGGCGTTCCGCGGCACGATACCGCCGAGGTTTCCAACTGCGTAGCCGCGCTCGACCACGGAATCAGGCGAGTACGCGAAGGCTTCCCCCTCTCGAATCGATTGTTCTGGGAAATCCACGAAATCCTGCTGTCGAGCGGACGGGGAAGCCAGATGCTTCCCGGGCAATATCGCAACAGCCAGAACTGGATCGGCGGAAGCCGGCCGGGAAACGCGCGTTTCGTCCCGCCGCCGCATAACGAAGTGCCGAATTGCATGGCCGATCTGGAAAGATTCCTCAATGAAGACGGTAAATCCCTGCCGTCCCTCGTACGGGCGGGGCTGGCCCATGTGCAATTCGAGACCATTCACCCGTTTCTCGATGGCAACGGTCGGGTGGGACGCATACTGATAACGCTGCTCTTGTGTGCGGACGGTGTGTTGCAAGAACCGCTGCTCTATCTGAGTCTTTACTTCAAGCAAAACAGGGAGACTTACTACGAACTGCTGAATCGCACGCGGCAAGATGGCGATTGGGAAGCCTGGCTGTTGTTTTTCCTCGAAGGCGTCGTGGTGATCGCCAACAAGGCCTTCGAGGCCGCGAACCAGTTGAATCGGCTGTTTCGGGAGGATCGCGAAAGAATCTCCGCGGCCGCGAAACAACGCGCGAATTCCGCCTTGCGAATTCACGAGGCGCTGATGGAGCGACCCCTTGTTTCACTGCCTTACGCCTGTGAAAAAACCAATCTGACGTTTCGCACCGCCGCAAAGGCAATGGAAGCACTGGTCTCCCTGGGGATTGCGGAGGAAGTGACGGGCAGGGCCCGAAATCGTCTTTTCGTCTACCGGAATTACGTCGACACGCTCAACGAAGAGACTTGAGTGGGCTTCAGTTGTCTGATCCGGTGATTCCACATTCTGTCAATCGCGGAAAATACATGCTGCTATAATCGCCAGCCTTTTCCTGGCTGGCGAGCTTGCCGGCGGCGGGCGGATTTTATGGGCGACAAGAAAGGCGATTCCGGCGGCGGCAAGTCCGGCAAGCCCGACAAGCTTTGGGGCGGGCGGTTTTCCGAAGCGACGGACGAATTCATCGAGCGGTTTACCGCTTCGGTGGGCTTTGACGCGCGCCTCTACAAGCAGGACATCGCCGGCTCGATAGCCCACGCGACCATGCTTGCCGAGGCCGGGGTGCTGACCGGAGAGGAAGCGCGGCAGATCGTCGACGGGCTGGAAGCCATTCGCGCCGATATCGAACAGGGCCGGTTCGAATGGTCCGTCGAACTCGAAGACGTACACATGAACGTCGAGGCCGCCTTGACCGCGCGCATCGGCGAGGTCGGCAAGAAACTGCATACCGGCCGCTCGCGCAACGATCAGGTCGCCACCGATTTGCGGCTTTACGTCAGGGACGAGATCGACGCGATTCGCGGCCTGTTGTGGAACTTGCAGACGGCCCTCGTCGATCTTGCCGAACGCGAAGCCGATACGATCATGCCCGGCTTCACGCATTTGCAATCGGCGCAGCCGGTAACGTTCGGCCATCATATGCTCGCCTGGTACGAAATGCTCGAGCGCGACGACGCCCGCCTGGCGGATTGCCGCAAGCGCGTGAACGTCTCGCCGCTCGGCGCCGCCGCTCTTGCCGGCACGAGCTTTCCCATCGACCGCGCCCGTACGGCGGAACTGCTCGGCTTCAATGCGCCCGCGGGCAATTCTCTCGATGCGGTCAGCGACCGGGATTTCGCCATCGAACTCGCGGCCGCGGGCAGCATTCTCATGACGCATCTGTCGCGCTTTTCCGAGGAACTCGTGCTCTGGATGTCGGCGCAATTCGGCTTCGTCGATCTGCCCGACCGTTTTTGCACGGGTTCGTCGATCATGCCGCAGAAGAAGAATCCAGACGTGCCCGAACTGGTCCGCGGCAAGGCGGGGCGCGTCCAGGGCCACCTGCAATCGCTGCTGAGCCTGATGAAATCCCAGCCGCTGGCTTACAACAAGGACAACCAGGAAGACAAGGAACCCGTCTTCGATCTGATCGACACGCTCAAGGACTGCCTGTTCGCCTATGGCGAGATGATCCCCGCCATCGAATGCCGGCGCGAGGTCATGCGCGAGGCGGCCGGAAGAGATTGCGCCACCGCTACCGATCTGGCGGATTACCTGGTCCGCAAAGGTCTTGCCTTCCGCGACGCTCACGCCGTGACGGGCAAGGCCGTGGCTGTGGCGCTGGAGCGGGGCAGGGAACTGCACGAATTGACCCTCGAGGAACTGAACGGTTTTTCCGGACGGATCGAAGCAGATATCTACGACGTTCTCACCGTGGAAGGTTCGGTCGCCGCCCGCGATCATTTCGGCGGAACCGCGCCGGCGCAAGTGAGAGCCGCGGTGAAACTGGCGAGAAAGGCGCTCGCCGCGCGCAAGCCCACCCGGGAGCCCGCGGCGTAGGCAAATTGCATTGACCATGGCGAATTCGTACCATCGAAAGATCATTCAAGGCTTCCGGGTAAAGCGTGAAGAAGATCCTGATCCTCGATGACGACGAGAAACTGGGCCTGCTGCTCACGCAGTACCTGGAACGCCATGGCATGGAATGCCATGTGGCCCTGACGCCGCCGCGGGGCTTCGAGATGCTCAAGAAACTCAAGCCCGACCTGCTGATTCTCGATGTCATGCTGCCGGTCATGGACGGCTTCGACGTGTGCAAGGAAATCCGCGCCAAGACGTCGATCTACGGAAATCTGCCGATCCTCATGTTGACCGCCCACGCCGAAGTCAACGACCGCATCGCCGGGCTCGAACTCGGCGCCGACGATTATCTGCCCAAACCCTTCGAACCCCGGGAACTGCTCGCCCGCATCCAGAACGTTCTCCGCCGCAGCCTGGACGACTACGATTCGCGCGAGATCAGGCAGATCGAAGGACTCGACGTGGACGCGTCGCGCAGGGAAGTGAAGCTCGACGGCGAAGTGCTCGATCTCACCACCATGGAATACGAATTGCTGATCCTGTTCATGCAATTTCCGAACAAGACCTTCTCCAGGGACGAACTCATGAACCGCTTGCGCGGGATAAACGCCGAACTGTTCTCGCGGGCCGTCGATACCCTCGTGAGCCGCCTGCGGCACAAATTGCACGATACCTCGAAGACGCCGCGTTTCATCAAGACCGTCTGGGGCCGCGGCTACACCTTCGTCGGCCAGCAGTTGTGAACGCGCTGATCCAGTCAATCCGGCGCTCGCTGTTCCTGCGCCTGCTGCTCATTTTCGGCACCACCGTATTGCTGTTCTTCATCATCATTTTCTGGTCCCTGCGGCTGGTCACCGATACCGGGAATACGATCGACGCGATCCCTGATTTTTTCACCCGCAACATCGATTCGATCATCGACATCGAAAGCATCGGCTCGCCGCCCAATCTGGCCAACGCCATGCGGCTGGCGGAAGAACTCGGCTGGACCATCCAGATTCGCAGCCCGATCATGCGCTGGAGTTCCGACACCGACGACCGCATCGACGTCACCCAGGCGGAATTCGACCACACGCTGAGCGCCGACGCCGAAATCCGCAGAATCGGCGGCGAAGACATCATCATGGTGGAGCGCGGCGGCTACGAGTTCTATCTCTATCAGCGCGCCGTTCCCGAGCCGGCAATCAATTACCTCGTACTCTACGTCGGCTTCACCCTGGCCGCGCTGGTGCTGCTGATCAACTATTTCATGGTGAACCGGCTGCTTTCTCCCGTCCGGCTGCTCAAGCAGGGCGCCGAACGGATCCGCAACGGCGACCTCGGCTTTCGCGTCGACAGCGACCGGCAGGACGAACTCGGAGAACTCACCGAAAGCATCAACCACATGGCGGATTCGCTGCAGTCGATGCTCGAGGCCAAACGCCAGTTGCTGCTCGCGATCAGCCACGAATTGCGTTCGCCGCTGGCGAAGGCGAAATTGCGGCTGGAATTTCTCGACGAAAGCGAGCAGACCGATCAGCTTCGCGAGGACATCAACGACATCGACCTGCTGATCGCCGACCTGATCGAGGCCGAACGCCTCAACCAGGAACATTCGGTGCTCGTTGCCGAAGCTGTGCGCCTCGGCGGTTTCGTGCGCTCGGTTACCGAACAGTACGTGGAATACAAGGGCAGCCTGGAAGTGAAAATCGCCCGGCCCGACCTGGAATTCCATATCGACAAGTTGCGCATCAGGCTGCTGCTCACCAATCTGCTCAACAATGCCGTACGCCATGGCGAAAACAGGCCGATCCGGGTCAATGTGTCATTCCCGGACGGACAGGCGGAAATCGAAGTCATCGACCGGGGCGAGGGTATACCGGCGGAACATCTCAAGCAGATCGCCGAGCCTTTCTATCGCGCCGACAGCGCGCGCCGGCGCAATACCGGCGGCACCGGACTCGGTCTGTATCTTTGCCGGCTGATCGCCGAAGCCCACGGCGGCGCGCTCGAAATCGAAAGCGAGGCCGGCGAGGGCGCCCGCGTGATCGTGCGGCTGCCGCGCCGTCCCGTCGCGGCGTCGCAGTAGCTGGCCTTACGCCAGGCCCAGGCGGCGCCGTCTGGCGCGCAGCAGGAAAACTCCCAGAACCAGAACGCTCAGCAGCACCGGCACGAGCAAGGTATTGAGCCATTGCAGGTTGGCGCCGAGCCTTTCGATATCTTCCGTCAACTGGAACTGTACGTCGCGCAAACGGCGGCGCGTGTCGATCATTTCCTGGTTGAACCCGTCGATCTCGGCCTGGATCTCGGGCGCGATCTGTTCGAGCGGCTCGCCTTCCTCGTTCTGGCTCAGGCGCGCGATTTCGGCTTCGGAATCCGCGAGCCGGGCAAGCAATTCGGCTTCTTCCTCGCGCAGGCGGTCGTCGGCCTGCCGCTGCATTTCGATAACACGGTTGAACGGCCGCGAATAGGCGCCGCGGCTGCGGATGCTTGCCAGATTGGCGCCGCCGGCGAGATTGTCCAGCGCGTTGACGATCATGTCGCCGTTATTGGCGAAAGGCTGGGGAATGCGCTGGCCGAGGAACTGGGCGACCTGCACCCACATGCGGTCCGACATCAGGTCGGTGTCGGCGAACAGCAGGATGTTGACGGGTCCTTCGGATTGCGCGATGTGAGGAACGGTATCGGCTTCCTCTTCCGCGGACGCGGTATCGATCGCATCTGCCGCGTCTTCTTCGGCCGCCCCGGATTCTTCCTCTTCTTCCACCGGCGGTGGCGGCGGCCCGTCGGGGAAGGCGGAGTCCACGACGCCGCTGACGCGCGCCGCCAGGGTGTAGCTCTCTGCCGTCGGTTCGAACTCGTCGAACAGCACCGACGGTTCGGTGATGTCCTGAATCAGCGCCGCTTCCATCAGCATGGAATTGCTCGAGGACTGCATCAGCGGCTCGAATAGCGTGGTGGCGCCTTCCGCGGGGGCGATCACGCCCGCCGAAGAGATATTGATCGTTTCGAGCCGGCTGGTGATGATGTCGTCGCCGTCGAGATTGGCGCGCTGAATGCCGAGCATGCCGAGATGCGGTTCGGGCCGCGAGCCCTGACCCATGGAAACGCGCAAGGCCAGATTGCTGTCGGCGAGCACCTTGCTGCTGTCGTATTCCACGCCCCAGGCTTCAAGCAGCCCCGGCAGATCGGAACTCATGCCCGCGGGAACGAGGACGCCCTGGGGCGAGCGCGTCACCAGCGAATCGGCGTTGGGGTCGAGGAAGGCGATGACTTCGCCGCCGCGCATGACGTGCTGGTCGATGGCGTAAAGCATCTGGTCGGACAGGTCGCGCGGATGCACGAGCATGACGATATCGACGTCTTCCTCGATGCTTTCGTCAAACTCACTGATGCGGCGCACTTCGTACAATTGACGGATGACGTCCATGACGAACCAGGGCTGCAGCATCTGCTGGGTTCCCGGATCGAAGCCGCCGTCGACATCGAGCTCGGTGAGCAGGGCCACCACGGTGCGTTCGGGATTGGCCGCCTGGGTGATGAGCTTGACGAATTCGTATTCGAGGAAAGGTTCCTGGTCGGGCCGGATCAGCGGCATGGTTTCGGAAACGCGCAGGGTTTCCGGCGCGCCTTCGGTCAATGGCTGGGCCGCCACGAGGCCGAAATAGATGGCTTCGCCGCCCTGGGTGACGGGAACCGGCTGAATGCCGAACTGGTTGGCGAGATCCTCGTCTTCGGAAAACGGTTCGGGGTCGATGGTCGACAGCGTCAGGCGTCCGTTGCTCGCGATCACGATTTCGCCGAGCAGTTCCTGCACGCGGGTGGCATAGGTTCGAATCTGGGGCACGTCCTCGGTCGCCGAATCCGAATAGAAGAATGTCAGCTCGATCGGCGTCTCAAGGTTCGAGACGATGTCCCGGGTCGCGGGAGCCAGAGTGAACAGGCGATCTTCGGTCAGGTCCAGGCGCCAGCCCGGCAGCAGGGAAATCACGGCGACCGCGAATAGCAGGGCCGCTGCGATCAGCACCAGTCCGACCAGTGATACCAGGCGTCCGGTTGTCATATTCCTAGTCCTAATTCGCTTTCTTGATTTCAATGACGATTGCGCTGGCGAGCAGCCAGGCGGCGATGAACACGCTGAAGTAAAGCACGTCCCGGATGTCGAGCACGCCCTTGGAGATCGAGTCGAAATGCGTCAGGAATCCGAGCGCCGCGAACGCGTCGACGATCGCCTGGGGCGTCCAGTCCGGAAAAGCGTTGAGCAGGATCGGCGAACCCATGATGACGAACAGGAAACAGATGCTGACCGTCAGAATGAAGGCGATCACCGGATTGCGGGTGCAGGCGGACATGCACGAGCCGATGGCGAGATAGGCTCCGGCCATGAACCAGCTCCCGATATAACTCGCCACGATGACGCCGTTGTCCGGATCGCCGAGATAGTTCGCCGTGATCCAGATCGGGAAAGTCAGCAACAGGGCGATTCCCGTCAGCGCCCAGGCGGCGAGAAACTTGCCGAGCACGGCGTCCGCGAGTCTTACGGGCAGCGTCAGCAACAGTTCGATGGTGCCGGTCTTGCGTTCGTCGGCCCAGAGCGCCATGGCGATGGCCGGCACCATGAACAGGTAGAGCCAGGGATGGAAACCGAAGAACGGCAACAGGTCGGCCTGGCCCCGGGCGTAGAAGCCCCCGAGTTCGAAAGTGAAAATGCCGTTGGTGATGAGAAAGATCACGATGAACACGTAAGCCAGCGGCGTGGCGAAGTAGCCCATCAGTTCGCGCCGGAAGATGATGCCCAAGTTGTTTAAGGAGAGCTTCTGCATCATGCCGCCTCCCGCGTGCCGGCGTTTTCGGTAACGGTGCGGAACACGTCTTCGAGTTGCCCGCGCCGCACGTGGAACTCCTCGACCGGCCATTGCCGCTGCTGGGCGAGTTCGGAAACGCGCGCGAAAATCGGCTTGCCCGCCGAGAGAATCGTGAAACTCGCCCGGTCGAGCCGGTCCTGCTCGACTCCGGCGATCTCCGCCACGCCTTCGAGTTCGCCGGCCAGGTCGAGTTCGCCGGCCAGCCGCACCTCGACCGCGTGGTGATAGCGCGAGCGCGCTTCGAGTTCGGCCGGCGTACCGTCGGCGACGATCCTGCCTTCGTCGATGATGATTGCGCGGGTGCATACCGCGGTGACTTCTTCGAGGATATGAGTGGAAACGACGACGATCTTGTCCTTCGCCAGGTTGCGGATCAGTTCGCGCACGTGGTTCTTCTGGTTCGGATCGAGACCGTCGGTGGGTTCGTCGAGAATCAGCGCCTTGGGGTCGTGCAGGATCGCCTGGGCAAGGCCCACCCGCCGCTTGAAGCCCTTGGACAAGGTCTCGATAGTCTGATGCGCGACCGATTCGAGCGCCACGTCGCCCATGACGCCGGCGATGCGCCGCTCGGCTTCCTCGCCGCGAAAGCCGCGAATGCGGGCGATGAAGCGCAGGAACTGCAGCGTCGTCATGTCGCCGTAGCAAGGCGCGCCTTCCGGCAGATAGCCGATCAGCGCCTTGGCTTCGAGCGGCTTGCCGCCGATGTCGAAGCCGTCGATGGTGACGCTGCCGGCGCTCGGCGCGAGAAAGCCGGTGATGACCTTCATCGTGGTCGACTTGCCCGCGCCGTTCGGCCCGAGAAAGCCAAGCACCTCGCCTTCGCGGACTTCGAAACTGAGGTCGTCGACCGCGACGACCTGATCGAATTTCCTGGTCAGATTCCTGATTTCAATCACTGGTTCGCAATTCCCCGTCTATGCCCGACCCATGCCCGATACATTCGGCCCCGCACACGGGCGCCTGTTTCAGGCACGCAAATATAAGTATGCCAGCGCCGATTTTCAAGATTGCACGAACATGCAGGGGCGAGGCATGCCTCGCCCGCGACTTTATGGAGGTCTCGCTCGTCTGTCGCTTCCATCGGGTCCGCCCGCGGACCCTTACATCGCGCGGAGCCCATTGATCTGGACTTCAATGCCAAATTGGGAACTAACGTAGACTGTTTGAGATTTCCGGAGCTATCGCCGTTTCTGTGGCGATGCATTACCCGAATACAATGAGGTCGACAAAATTTAGCCTTCTGGAGAATCAAAGGGCACGATTGAACCTGACGACAATGAATCACCTCCGGCCCGGAATCCATGGGAATTTGCCAGGAAGAAACTTTTGCATGACGCGATGTTTTGCTGGCTATTGCTCTGGGCAGGATTCAGACGCGATCAGTTACTTGACGTATTGCGCTCGGCAGGATTGTCTATGCCGGTTTAGGCGCTCAAATCACCGCGCCCTTCCAAAGCCGTTCCAGGAAGTCCTGCCAGGGCAACACGTCGATTGTCCCGATGCGCCGGGCCGTGGGTTCGGCGCATACCAGGATGGACGCGTCGGGCCGGTGTTCTTCGGCGTAGGCGAGCAAGCCCTTGAAATCTTCGCCGCGCACTCTGGCGCCTTTGACTTCGATGGCGACCTGCCCGCGGGCGCCCGCCACGAAATCCACTCCGAGGCCGGACTTGGTTCGCCAGTAGCGTATCGGGAAATCAGTCTCGCCATAGCTGCGAAAGGCCAGCAATTCCATGAGAATGAAGTGCTCGAGGGCGCGGCCGAAATTTTCCCCCCGGGTTTGCTCGACGCGCCGCCCGCAAACATGACCGGCGACGCCCACATCGAACAGATAGAATTTTGGCGCGCCCGTGATGATGGCGCGTGAACGCCGCCGGGCGAATGGTTCGACCATAAGGCCAAGCAGCGTATCTTCCAGTATCTGGAAATATGCGCGCACGGTTTTTGAATCCACGCCGCAGTCTCTAGCCAGGCTGGAAAAATTCAGGATTTCCCCGTGGCTGAAATTCAAGGCGTCGAAGAATCGCGAAAACGCCGCGGCGTTTCGCGTCAAACCTTCATCGAAAACTTCCTCCTTCAGATAATCGGTTACATATCCGCCAAGAGCGCGTCGATGAGCCGAACTGTCGTAATGGCTGGGCACAAGCCCACGGTCGAGCGCCCGCAGGAGATCGAATTCCGGCAGTTCCCGCCAGCTCAATGGGTGGAGTTCGAACCGCCAGGCGCGCCCCCCCAGCAAATTGGCGCCGCCGCGTTTGAGCTTGCGGGCGCTTGAACCGCACAGCACGAAGCCCAGCCCCTCGGTTTCTATCAGTCGATGCACTTCATCGAGTAGCGCAGGCGCCTTTTGCACCTCGTCGACGACGATTGGCAGTCGGCGCTGTTCTTCCGGCAGCGCCATGACCTGTTCGGTGAAGACCCACGGTTCTCGCAGGTACTGAATGAGGCGGCGCGTGTCGAGTAAATCGAAGCGCGCCGATCGCGGGAAGCGTTCGGCAAGCAGGGTCGATTTTCCCACTTTGCGCGGACCCCAGAGGAAGGCGGACTGTCCGGCCGGCAGGTCGAGCGCAAGCTGGCGGGAGTACAGACCCATTCGTAATGAATTCCGAATTGGCTAAGCTAATTCGGAGTTTACTCCGAAAAAGTCTGTGTGCAAACTGTTTTCCCGAAGGCGGCGCGGCTAGCGGCCGGCGCGGGTGATGTGATCGTTGATAAGGTTTTCCATGAGTTCCTGTTTGCCGCTGAGCCGGGCGGGCTCGCCCGCGGCGGCGACGATGTTCCGCGGCGGCTGTGATGTATGGTATAAAGCTTGCGGCCATGCGGTCGAAAACCTGCGTGTTTGGCAAGACTACAGGAGGAGACGACAATGCTTAACGCATTTTTCGCGGTGATCGAAAGATTTCCATTTCAGAATTCAAGCATCGAGGAGTATAATAGCCGAGCCGAGCCGAGCCGAGCCGAGCCGAGCCGAGCCGAGCCGAGCCGAGCCGAGCCGAGCCGAGCCGAGCCGAGCCGAGCCGAGCCATGAGCGCGCTCGAAAGGCGCGACCGCCGGGAGCTTCCCGCCCCGCCGTCTGAACCCCGGCGCGCCGCCGCCGGGAACGACGCGACCCGCGTCGCCACCCTTCCGTTCCGGTTTCCGTTCCGATTCGCCTCTTCCTCCGCCCGCGGTTCGCGGCGCGGCCTGATGCGAGCCTTCCTGTGCCTGCCGCTGCTGTTCGCCTTCGCGGCGCCGGCGTTCGCGCAGGTGGTGCTGGACCGCCTTCCGACCGTCCAGATTACCCCGTTAACCAGTGACAACGTGGTCGTGCGAACCCTGCGCATGCCGGACGGCCCGACGGTCGTGAAAGGCAAATGCGTGATAAGCAGCGGCAGACCCGGCCCCGGCTATGTCCGACAAGGCGACCCGCCCTCGAAAGCCTGGTGCCTGCCCGACCAGGACATGACCCCCAAGGTGACGTTCAACGTGCGCACCGGCTCCACATGGCCCTCGGACGGCAATGTTGAGAAAATCCGGGTCGTGGTGAATTTCGGCGCGACGGGGAATGTCGATGTTTTCGCCGCGTCCGCCGGCGGCCCCGGCGCCGCCGACGGCATGATCAGTTCCTCGCGCCGCTCCGTGTCGTTCTGGATGGGTCCCAAAGACTTCAAGCAATTCACCCTGGGAGTGCGCAATTCCGATGCCGAGGGCGCGATCTGGGCGGAGGTGGTGAAAGACCGCCGTGTGCAGCATAGCGCCCTCGGTCAACCGAATGTCGCCGGGGATTCCGCGTATGCCATTTTCGCCACGCCCAGGAACCCGAATCCGTTCAAGATCAAGGTGGTCCAGGATGCATTCAACCTGGCGTACGCGGAATGGTCGGGGGCGGGAAGGGCTTTGCGCATGTTTTTCGACAAGGATCTGGATCTCGACTCGGTGCCCCAGGCTTCGGATTTCACGCTCACCGTGAACGGGCAACCCCGCAACATTGTCGCCGTTGCCGTGCGAAACGAAACATCATACGGCCTCCGGGGCCAGGTTCACCTGGTTCTTGATCCCGCACACAGAGCCACCGCGGAAGAATTGAACATGGCGCATGATCTCGACGCCGTGTTGACCTATCGGGCCGGTACCGCGACCCGCATCCAATCCGTTGATGGGGACGCGTTCCCCGACACCAGCGGGATCAAGGTCTTGAACGGGTTGCTCGGAATACCGGGCTCCGATCCCTACTATAACTTTGTTGGCACTAACCGTAGTGCGATCAAGATCGCGGAAGTCACGTTGACGGAGGGCGAGGCCTGGGAAGGCGCCCTGCTGGTGGGCGAGGGCGACGGTTTGATGTGGTGCGCCGATGGTTGGCTGTCCCTGGGCGACCGCGGCAGCTATCCGGTATTGAACAAGGATTTCAAGATCGAACCCCTGGACGGCGCGCCCGACCCCTTCGGAAACAGTTTCCTCGGCAGCAAGTTGACGGTCTGCAAGGGATTGAGCCTGGCGTACAGGATCACCGCCATCGGGGACGGCCTCGACGAGGGCAGGGAGACGCTGACCCTCGGCTTCGACCTTTCCCGCGTGTGGAACCAGTTGGGGCCGATAAAGACGGATGAGTTAATACCCAACCAGTTCGGGCGCGAAAGCTGGGACTATTTCCAAATCATCAATGGCGCGCTGACCATCGACAACAAACCGGGCCAGGGCCTGAAGTCCGGCGGTGGCCAGGACGGCCTTTCGTCCCGGGACGGCGATGTTCAGCAACCGGCGGACTACGGCGAGTTGAAAGCGAAGGTGCGGACCTGGGCGGAACAGACGCAGCATGGAACAGCCCATGTAACCCGCTGGATGCGCGTGTTGGCGGCTTTCGGCGAACAGGACGCCATCGACCAGGGCTACACCGCCATGACCGCCGCCGAAGCCCGGCAGATGGCGGACGCCTTCACCGCCAGCCGCTGGAATCCGATCGTGGAAGCCCTGACCGATCTGGAATCCCGGGCGGCGGCGCAGCAGGCCGGGACCGAAACCGACCCGGAGCCGGAACCCGTGGCCTGTGTCTCCGAGGAACTCGAAGACGACGTGGAGGACTACAGCGAAGAGACCCAACACGGCGCGGCCCATGTGGAGCGCTGGCTGCGGGTGCTGCAGACCTTCCGGGGCACGGCCAACGATTCGACGATCGTGACCGCCGCCGAGGCCCAACAGATGGCGGACGACTTCTCCCCCGGCCGCTGGAACCCGGTGGTCGCGGCCATCCAGTGCCTGGAGGAGCAGGCCCTGCGACAGGCGATGAATTAGGGAAGCGCTGATCAAGTCAGAGTTTCCCCGCGGCACAGGGAAGTGCCGCCGAATTCGATGGGTGAAGGCAAGCGTTTTCGAAGCGCGGCTTCGAGCGCGACCGCAACGGTACGGAGCTATGCTCCGTGACTGGAGCAAGCCACTGGATTCGTGAGCAAAACAAAACCACGCTTTGGTTTTCCGGGGAATACCCGGGATTCGCTTCTTGCGGCATCGGCTTCGTTCGGCCCGGATCATCCAGGCTTTCCCGGCGTTCTCCGCCCCATTTTTCCCGAACTGGGGCGTGTGCCCGCCGCATCCACGGCGATGGTGAGGGCCTGGAGCGACGCCATGCCGCCGCCGAGCATAAGGGCCATGCCGGACATGCCGTTGCCGTTCGCGTTCGCCGTCCCGGCCGCCGCGCAGGTGGAGTTGGACCTCTTCCGGACGTCTCAATTCAAGCAGACAAAACGACCTTGCGTTCGGCAACCGGCCCGACGATCGTGACCGGTTACTGTGTGAAAAGCGGCCCCAACAGCAGTCCCGGACCCGCCTACAAGAAAATAGAGGGAGCGCGAGGGAATGGCAGGCGCGTGCGTCTATGCGCGGAAAATGTGGTCGTTGATCAGGTTTTCCACCAGTTCCTGTTTGCCGCTGATCCGGGCGGGCTCGCCCGCGGCGGCGGCGACGTCGCGCAGGGCCGGTAGATCGAGTTCCCGGTTTTCGAAGCGTTCGCCGTCGCCGGAATCGAAGCTGCCGTAGCGTCCCTGCCTGAGCGCGTGCATTTTCGGGTCGGCGAGGACGCTGTCGGCGATCAGCAGGCCTCGCGCGAATGCGTCCATGCCGCCGATGTGGGCGATGAACCTGTCCTCGATGTCGGTGGATTCCCGCCTGACCTTGGCGTCGAAATTGAGTCCGCCGCGGCCGAGGCCGCCCGCTTCGAGCACGACCATCATGCCGTGGACGCAGTCGTACAGATCGAGCGGGAACTGGTCGGTGTCCCAGCCGTTTTGCGGGTCGCCGCGATTGGCGTCGATGGAGCCGAGCAGGCCCGCGTCCGCCGCCATACGCAGATCGTGAGCGAAGGGGTGTCCCGCGAGGGTGGCGTGGTTCGCTTCGATGTTCAACTTGAAATCGCCCGCGAGCCCATGATGGCGCAGGAATCCGATCACCGTCTGGGCGTCGAAATCGTATTGATGCTTCATCGGCTCCATCGGCTTGGGTTCGATCAGGAAGGCGCCGTCGAAACCGATCGAACGGCCGTAGTCGCGGGCTTTTTCCAGGAAAATCGCCATGTGTTCGAGTTCCCGGCGCGTATCGGTGTTCTGCAGGCAGGCGTAGCCTTCGCGTCCGCCCCAGAATACGTAATTGCTCCCGCCCAGTTCGACGGTTGCCTCGAGCGCGGCCTTGACCTGGGCCGCGGCGCGCGCGACGACGGCAAAATCGGGATTGGTGGCGGCGCCGTTCATGTAACGCGGATGGGAAAACAGGTTGGCCGTGCCCCAGAGCAGCCGCAAACCCGTCTCGCGCTGCCGTTCTTTCGCGAGTTCGACCATCGCCCGCAGATTTTCTTCGGACTCACCGACCGAGGCGCCTTCGCTGGAGAGGTCAAAGTCGTGGAAGCACCAGAATGGCACGTTCAGCTTGCTGAAAAACTCGAAGGCGGCATCCAGACGGTCGCGAGAACGGTCCATTGCGTCGGCTTTCGCCGCCCATGCGTGCCGACGCGTTCCCGGCCCGAACGGGTCGGCGCCTTCGGCGCAAAACGTGTGCCAGTAACAGACGGCGAAACGGAGGTGTTCTTCCATCGTCTTGCCGGCGACCACGCGCGCAGGGTCATAAGCCTTGAAGGCGAGCGCGTTGTCGGACTCGGGTCCTTCGTATCCGATCCGGCCGATGCCGGGAAAGTACTCCCGGTCACCGACGAAAACTTTTCGACTCATGTTCTTTCCTCTAACCGTTCCGGGCTGATTCCGATCTCAGGCATAAAGCGAAGATGCCGCTGCTACCGCCTGCTGATATCGGCCATAGGCCTCTTCGTAGGATTTCACCGCTTCGCGCCGGGGTTCGCAACATCGGTCGTCGTTGCGGGTCAGGTTCGCGCGGCAGATATCCGTGATCGAGGCGCCGGGTTCGAGCAGTTGCATGGCTTGCAACGCCGCCCCGAAAGCCGCCCCTTCCTGCTGTTCGTATACGGTTACCGGGGAGGCGCAGACGTCGGCGACGATCTGCCGCCATTCGCCGCTGTTCGCGCCGCCGCCGGTCAACACGATATTGGCGGTTCCCACGCCGAGGGCCGCGAGTTCGTCGATGCCGAACTTCAATGCGAAAGTGGCGCCTTCGACGGCTGAGCGCAGGAAGTTTTCGGGTTTCATGTTGCGGCTGTCGAGACCGACGATGCAGCCGCGGGCTCCGGGAAGATTCGGCGTGCGCTCGCCATTGAAGAACGGCAGCGTGATCACGCCTTCCGACCCGCGCGGCGCCTGCCTGATGCGCGATTCGAACGCGGTCAGGCCGGCGCCGAACAGGTCCCGCATCAGTTCGGTCGTGACGGTGCAATTCATCGTGCAAAGCAGGGGCAGCCAGCCGCCGGTCGATGAACAGAAGGCGGCGATGTTGCCCTTGGGATCGACGACGGGCTGGTCCGCGTACGCATACACGGTGCCCGAGGTTCCCAGGCTCATGGTGACGTTGCCGGGCTCGACGTTGCCGGTGCCGATGGCGCCCATCATGTTGTCGCCGCCGCCGATGGCCACCGGAATGCCCGCGGGAATGCCGAGTTCGGCGGCCGCGTCGGCGCGAACCTCGCCGACCGCTTCATTGTCGATGCGCAAGGGGGGCAGGCATTCCTTCAAATCCCGGTCGCGGTCGACCGCGCGCAACATGGCCGGCGACCAGTCGCGCCGGCGGACATCGAGCAGTCCGGTGCCCGAGGCGTCGCCCATTTCCATGCAGCGCTCGCCGGTCAGATAGAGATTGAGGTAATCGTGGGGCAGCAGAATGGCGTCGAGTTTTTCGTATTCGCGCGGGAGATTCTTCTTCAGCCAGCGGATCTTCGAGGCCGTGTAGCCAGGCGGAATCGGATTTCCCGCCTGCTCGATGCAGGCATCGAACCCGCCGGCTTCGCGCATGATTTCGGCGCATTCGTCTTCAGTCGAGGTATCGCACCACAACTTCACCGGCGCCAGAACCCGATCGGCTGAATCGATGGCGACAAAACCATGTTGCTGGCCGGAAACCGCCAGCGCCCGGGCGGAAGCGCGAAGTTCCGGATCGACCCCGGAAAAAGCGGTTTTCAGTGCGCTCAGCCACCATTGGCTTGGCTGTTCGGCAGCGCCGCTTTCGTCCTGGCGCAGTTCCAGCGGAGCGGACACCACCGCCGCGACTTCGCGCAAGTCCACGTCGTAAAACACCAGCTTGAGCGCCTGGGTGCCCAGATCGATGCCGACAACGGTGTTCAAAACGGATTTTCCATCTGTTTTCCTGCCCGGCCGCACTGTTTACAAGACCCGCGTAATGCTAGATTCTTGACCGGCCCGAAACAAGGACCTAGGAGTCTGCGCCGTAGGAAATTGATGAGATAATCCTGTCGAGTATTGGAGGATTCAGCGATGCCGACGACGTTTCGTCCCTATCACCCGGAGCAGGATGTTTTGCTGCCGTCGAATGTGCGTGACTGGTTGCCGGAA
>JAJDYJ010000052.1 GCA_022822865.1 Pseudomonadales bacterium
GGCGGGCCGGATCGCGCCGGAAACGACGCAAACCCCCACTGGATCGAAGAAAAACCGCCTCCCGGATACCCGGTTACAACCGATCGGACGGAATCGGCAAACGAAAAAAGACCAGAAAACGGAGTTTACGGACAAGAACTACTTAGAATGCTATCCGGCAAGACGTATTTCTCCCTATAGGACGATACAAACTCAAGAAAATCCTCCTTCGCAAACTCTGACGAATGTAAAACTTCCTTTTTGTATCTCACAATCGCCAGTCGCTCTGCGAATTGCAAACATACATTCAATGAGTCATCACTTTTCGCTATTCCCGATTTTATTAGCCTTGCAAGTATTAGCGCATAGTAACAATGTCCATACGATGTGATATTAAAATCTTTCGGCATGTACGCTTCAAGCGTTTGAATTACGCTAAGTACATAGAAAGGATATCTAGGCACGATCTCGGATTGAATTATTGAATTAACTTTAGACTCGATTTGATCTACATGGCCATCCTTTACGGATTTCTTTAAGTTCATTAACTGTAGTCTTTTTCGAATTAGGCGTTCCTGAACGACGTGTGTTATCGGACCCAGCTCTAACTTCTTAAACTGGGCGACTAATGAATCATCCCAATAGTACGATCTGTAAACACTTGTAGATGAACATACGATTACGTTGTCGAATTTCTCAATTGCCACTTCCAAGAATTTCCTATCCCTTTTTGAAAAACTTAGCCCATCTATAATAATCGTTTTGGCTGAATCTTGTGACACCCATTGCTCATAGTCACCATTGAATTGCTCAAAAAATGATTGCCTAAAAGTTTTTTCACTTGGATGGCCAAAGGTGTTCTGCAAATCGAAATACAATGCTGGCTTTCCTTCTTCGATCAAATGAAAAAAGATCATCCTTAGCAGGGCAGTTTTTCCGCTCATATCTTCACCATGAATAAGCGCATTCTTAAAAGATAGAATTTCTTTTATGCTCAAGACTGCCTTTTCTTCATACACACTGATGTCGTTTGGATAATCTCGCACTAGGGAAATACAAGGAAAGACGTATATGTCATTCAGTTTTAGTGGGTTATCCGAAGAGAACTCGGTAAGTTCTATGCTCTCAATAAAATCATTCTTTGGTATGAATCTATTTTTTAAATCTGTAACTACCGCTCTAATTCCCTCACAAACCTCTCTCCAAGCTTGGTCTTGATTGCTGTAACTAACTATTGATCTACCATCTTTAGGTAATGCCTTTATGTTGTCGGTGCCAAGTAATTCAAGCCAATCACAGTCTCGAACAATTATCGGCACTCGAACACATAATTTTCCTTTTCGTTCAATTGAAAAAGCTTTCTCCCACTCCTTGATGCATTCTTTTGAAGACAAATAGCTCGAACTAAGCAAGAATACAAATATTTCCGCTTCATTCATTTTCTCGATCACAGTTTTTGATATATTAGTTCCAGGCATGATTTTTCTATCATGCCAAATGACAATGTCTCCACTTCTTTCCAAATTAGATAAACACTCCTCCAAGCTTTCAAGATAACCATCATCTTTGTGGGAGTAACTGCAAAAAAGCTGAATTGCGCGATTTTGGAGCTTAGCCATAAAATTTTCCTAGTTTTTCTAATGTAAGATTTGACTCAAACCTGCATCAAAAATTTTTCCTGCTCAAGACTAACTTATTGAAGATAAAATCGACAACAGTTTCTCGTGGATGCCGCCGAAGCCGCCGTTGCTCATGATTACGATATGGTCACCCGGATTGCCCGTCTCGACAAGGAAATCGACGATGGCATCGACGCTGTCGAATACTCGCGACGGGGATTCCGCGGTATCGGCGAGTGCGGCGCAATCGAGGCCGCAGTTTTCCGGCTGGAACCAGACTGCCTGATCGGCCTGCTCCACAGCCGCGGCCAGCGTCTGCTGATGCACGCCGGCCTTCATCGTATTGGAGCGCGGTTCGATTACGGCGATGATTCTGCCCTTGCCGCCGAGTTTGGCCGCCAGGCCTTGCAAGGTCGTGGCGATGGCCGTGGGGTGATGGGCGAAATCGTCGTACACCGAAATTCCGCCGGCGACGCCGCGCAATTCGAGCCGGCGCTTGACGCCGCGGAAATGGCCCAGCGCTTCCGCCGCGGTCGCCGCGGGCACTCCCGCTTGTTCGGCGGCGACTATCGCGGCCGCGGCGTTCCTGACGTTATGCAGTCCGGTCTGGTCCCAGGCAACAGCCGCCGCGGCAGGCTCTTCGGTCCCCGCACGGTACTTTTCGAGCTCGAACTCGCTGCCGTCATCGGTCCGGGGCCGGATATTCCAGAAAACTCCGTTCTCGCCGGCAAGGCGTTCGCATTCCGCCGCGTCCAGTTCCATGCCGATGGAATGTACCGGCGTCCAGCAACCCTGGGCTAGAACCTCGTCGAGCGCCGGTTCACCGGCCGGCATGACGATGCGTCCGTTGCTGGGCAACACCCGCAGCAGATGATGAAACTGGCGCTGGATCGCCGCCAGATCCTCGAAGATATCGACGTGATCGAATTCCAGGTTGTTGAGAATCGTCGTGCGCGGGGCGTAATGAACGAACTTGGAGCGCTTGTCGCAGAAGGCGCTGTCGTATTCGTCGGCTTCGACGACGAAAAACGGCGTCTCGCCGAGCCGCGCCGAAACCGGAAAATTGTTGGTGACGCCGCCGATCAGGAAGCCCGGCCGCAGGCCGGCGTATTCGAGAATCCAGGCCAGCATCGCGCTCGTGCTCGTCTTGCCGTGGGTGCCTGCGACGCCGAGCACCCACTTGTCGCGCAACACGTATTGCGCGAGCCATTGCGGCCCCGAGGCATAAGGCGTTCCCTCCTCAAGGGTTCGCTCCAGCACCGGATTGCCGCGGGAAATCGTATTGCCGACCACTACGAGATCGGGCCGCCCGTCGAGATGTTCCGCCAGATAGCCGTCGAGCACTTCGATGCCGCATTCCTCGAGTTGCGTGCTCATCGGCGGATAGGTGTTGGCATCGCAGCCGCTGACGCGATAGCCGAGTTCCCTGGCGAGCAGCGCGAGGCTGCCCATGAAGGTGCCGCAGATGCCGATGATGTGCAGATGCATGAAGTGCTTGCCGCTGACTTGATTCAACGCGCCGTGGCGTGTCTTATAGCACAAATCCGAAACGGCTTGACCGGAACGCAATGCTGAAACAGACCGATTTCCCGGCGTATTCCATTGCCCTTTATAGTAGCGGAAAGGTGGAGGGATCTTGCCTGCGCCTGCAGGACGAATACGGCCTCGACGTCAACGCGGTGCTGTTCTGCTACTGGTTCGGCACGCGCCATGGCGTGATCGGCGAAGACTTGTGGACGCGAATCGACGAGATTTCCCGCCAATGGCAAAGCCGCCTGATTCGGCCCTTGCGCGAGGCGCGGCGCTGGCTGAAGAGTCCTGGTTTCGAACCGGATCAGGAAAAGCGGGAATTGCGCGAGAGGATCAAGGCGGACGAAATCGCCGCGGAACTGTTGCAACAGCGCATGATGCAGAAAGCCTGCGCGGGTTTTGTGAACAGCGCGCCGGCCGAAGCCGCCGAGGCCGCCCGGCGCAATGCCGAGGCGCTGCTTGAGCGCCGCGGCATCGCAATTGACGATGAAATCCGGGATTTGCTGGCGGCGATTTCCAGCGCCGCTTTCGCCTGACCGCTATTGCGCCGCGAGTTCGATCACCACGTCATAGTGGAAGCGCACAAAGCGGTGCAGTTCGCTGATGAGGATTCGCTCCTGGTCGCTATGGGCGCCGAATCCGAGCGCCGCGTCCTCGCGGTCGATCGCCGGGCCGATGCCATAGCACTGGATTCCCGCCGCGCGCAGATAGGCCATGTCGGTCGCTCCGGTGCTCATGGTCGGCAGCGTGATGACGCCGTAATGCTCGCGGGTCTGGCTTTCGATGGCCCGGAAGGCGTCGGTGTCGAGGCTGCTTTCGCCGCGGGGCCGGGTATTGCGCGCGCCGAGGCTGACTTCCACCGCCGGATCGTCGACCACGCGCCGGATTTCGTCGAGAAAGCTGATGACGTCTTCATCGGGCAGCGCGCGAAAGTCGACGCTGGCGCGGGATTCCGAGGGAATCACGTTGATGCGGTAGCCGGCGTCGAAAATGTTCGGCGATAGCGAAGATCGCAACATCGAGGCGTGGCGCGGCTCGTTGGCGAGGAAATACTCGTCCGACTCGCCGGCAAGGCCCGGGTCGAGCACGTTCAGGTAGCGCTCGGCGGCGTCGCTCGGCGAAATCGTGGCCAATCGCTCGAAGTACGCGGCGGTGGTCTCGTTCAGACGAATCGGCGTGCGCCAGTCGGCGATCGCCGCAACCGCCCTGGCGAGACGGGTCACGGAGTTGTTCTGCAAGGGGACCGAACCATGGCCTGCCGGACCGGTGGCGACCAACTCGACCCGATACGGAATCTTCTCCATGGTCTGCACGCCGGAATATTGCACCTCGCGATTCACCCGCGCTACCGAACCGCCCTCTGCCAGGCAGAACTCGGCGTTGATCTTGTCGAAATGCTCGTTGACCATGAACTCGATGCCGTACTCGGTGGCGCCTTCCTCGCCGGATTCGGCGAGATAGATCACGTCCCTGGCCAGGGGCACGTCGAGCCGCTTGAGCAGGAGCATGATCATCAGGCCGGCCGCTACGTTGTCCTTGTCGTCGACGGCGCCCCGCCCATAGACATAGCCGCCGTCGACGGTCGCGCTGAAGGGCGGGAAAATCCATTTCTCGGGGTCGACATTGACCACGTCGGTATGCGCCATGATCAACAGCGGCTCCTCGCTGCCGTCGCCTTCGAGCCGGGCGAGGACATTCGGCCGTTCGGGATCGTTCCAGAGCAGTTCCACCGGAATGTCTTCCGCGGCCAGCACATCGTACAGATATTCGGCGGCCGGCAGCTCCCGACCGGGCGGGTCGCTGGTGTCGAACTGCATGATCGCGCGGAAATGCCGCAGCGTCTCCTCTTCGATCTCGGCCCAGTCCGGCTCCTCGACCTGGGCCAGGGCCGCCCCCGCAAAAAGAACGAACGCTACGGGAAAGATTCTATACATTAGTCTTCCCTTACATACTTGACGAGTTGCCTCGGACCGACTTCGGCGCCGTAGACGTTGCCGTGCATGTCGGCCGCCACGCCTTCCGCGGCGCTTGTGCCGCCCGGATTCTGGTCGGGATCGGGTATGAAACTGAACACGTGCCCGGTCACCGCGCTGCCGATGCGAATGCCGCGCCGCCAGCCTGGATTGGAAGTCGCGCTCGACTCCGAATCGGCCGCATAGAGGACGTCATTGGCGTCGATGTAGATACCGCTCAGCCGGCCGAACTGGTACCACTCGTCGATGAAGGTACCGTCCTGTTCGAAGATCTGGATGCGCACGTTGCCGCGGTCGGCGACGAACAGCCTGCCGCGGGAATCGAACGCCAGGCTGTGCGGCGTGCGGAACTCACCGGGAGCGGTGCCGATATGGCCCCAGCTTTCGATGAAGTTGCCTTCGGCGTCGAACTTGGCGATGCGCGCCACCGTGGACAGGTCGGCATTGCCGCTTTGCCCGCCGTGGCCGTCGCCGACATAAATATTGCCGTCCTGGTCGGTAATCACGTCGTTCGGCGAGTTGAGCAGCGGTCCGGCGCCGTCGCCGGCGACGCCGGGAGTGCCGAGCACCATCAGCACTTCGCCTTCGGGGCTGAACTTGTAGACCGTATGACCCTTGCCCGCGGCGTCGGGATTCTCGGCCAGTTCGGCCGCGGTCGCCGCGCGGGCGTCGGTGATCCAGACGTTGCCGTCAACGTCGATGTGAATGCCATGGGGCCAGATGATCATGCCGCCGCCGAAGGAAGTAACGATATTGCCCTCGGGGTCGTACTTGATTACCGGATCGACGTCGGACAGCGCGCAACTGTTTGAGCCGCAGCGCTCGGCCACCCAGATGGACTCGCCGTCGATGTCGATGTCAACCGCGCTGGTCGAGCCCCATTCGCGGCCATCGGGCAAGGGGAAGTAGTCGTTGATGGTCGTATAGGGATTGGGGTGGTTATTGGTCGGAGTCATGACTTTCTGGGCGGCGGCGATGCCGGATACGGTCAGCAGCGCCACTGCCAGGGCCATGGAAGTGTTTCTGATGCAGGTCGAACGATTCATGGACGGCCTCCTTTCGGGAAACGTAAAAAATTGCGTGTGTCTTGCATGTTTCAAGTCAAGCGAAGCATAAAAGCAGCGACGGTCCATGTCCATACGAACCAGACCGGACGGACCGGACCTGCAGCCTCGCGCTTTTCGCAAACGGCGCGACTGGTGTATAACAGAACGTCCGTACGAGGCGCGGGCACACATTGAAGAAGCGTCACAAGACAACCAGCATGGACATCGCGCATTTCGCGGGAGTCTCGCAGTCCACGGTTTCGCGCGCGCTATCGGGCAGCGAACTGGTCAATGCCGAAACTCGCGAGCGTGTATTGGCCGTCGCGCAACAATTCAACTATCGGGTGGACCGCTCGGCCGCCAGCCTGCGCAAGCAATCGAGCCGGACGCTGGCCCTGCTGCTGTTCGAAGACCGCATGGGCGCCGACGAGCCGATCAATCCCTTCTTCCTGAATCTGCTCGGCAGCATCACCAGGGCGGCGTCCGAAGCCGGTTACGACCTGTTGCTTTCGTTTCAGGACGCTTCGACGGACTGGCAGGGCGACTACGAGATGGCAAACCGCGCCGACGGCCTCATTCTGCTCGGCTACGGCGACTATCTGAGCTATTCCCGCCGCCTCGAACAACTCGATGCGAGCGATGCGCATTACATCATCTGGGGTCCGGTCGACGAATCCCACGCGGGACACTCGATCGGCTGCGACAACGTTCAGGGCGCCCGCGAAGCCGCAAGGCACCTGCTGTCACTGGGAAGACGCGAGATCGCATTTGTCGGAAACATCGGCGAAGGCTGCCCGGAATTCCGCCTGCGCCACGAGGGCTACGTCAAGGCCCATGCGGAATTCGGCCTCGTTCCCGACCGCCGCCTGCAATACGACGCGCTCAACGAAGACGCTTCGGCCGTTGCCGCGGTAACGCGCCTGCTCGAATCGGGCATCTCCTTCGACGCCATCATGACCGCGTCCGATCTCATGGCGATGGCCGCGATCAATTGCCTGAAGACCGCGGGTTATCGGGTCCCGGAGGACTATGCGGTGGTCGGCTTCGACGATCTGCCGACTTCGGCGTATCTGGATCCGCCACTCACCACCGTCCACCAGGACACGCGGCTTGCGGGCGAGCAACTGGTGGACAAGCTCATCAAGATCGTCAACGGCGAGCAGGTCGAATCGGCGCTTATCGCGCCGAGTCTGAAAATTCGCGCGTCCTGCGGCGCGAGTCTTGCCGGCTCCTGACTACGGTTCGGAAACTCTCAACATGGCCAGGCCGCTGATCACGATACAGGTGCCGCCGAGCGCCAGGGCGTAAACCACGTCGCCGCCGAACGCCTCGCGCACGATGAATCCGAGCACCCCGGCGGCGAGAAGCTGGGGAATCACGATGAAGAAATTGAAGATTCCCATGTACACGCCCATTTTCGCCGCGGGCAGCGCGGTCGACAGGATCGCGTAGGGCAGCGACAGGATCGCCGCCCAGGCGATGCCGACGCCGACCATGCTCAGGAGCAGCCAGGTCGGGTCGGAGATTACGGCGAATGACGCCAGCCCGGCGCCGCCCATGACCATGCAGGCAAGATGCGCGAGGCGGCGGCCGAACCGGTTCGCGAGTATCGGGATCAGGAAGGCGGCCAGCGCCGCGAAGCCGTTGTAGGCGGCGAACAGCACGCCCACCCAATCCGCGCCGGTGTTGTACGCCGCCGAGCCTGGGTCGGTCGCGCCGAAATGCCTGAGCGTCACGGCGGGCGTCGAATAGATCCACATCGTGAACAGCCCGAACCACGAGAAGAACTGGACCAGCGCCAACTGGCGCATGGTGCGGGGCATGCCGTACAGATCTTCCACGATCCGGGCGGCGATGAGATTGCCGCGGCCGGCGCGATGCAGCAGGCAGGCGAGCAACTGCAGCAGCCCGAAGGCCACGGCCATGCCCGCCAGCACATGAAGCTGCTGGTCCCAGTCCCGCCAGAATACCGCCAGCGCGAACAGCAGCCCCGCCGCCAGACTCGCGCCGCCCCAACGCAGCAACCCGTCATCGGTGGTCACGCGCTGTGAATCTTCCTCGTTCGCGTGGGCGGCTTCCGCGCCGAGCAGGACCTCGGGCGGATACTCCCTGCTGCTGATCACGGTCCATAAAACCGCGATGAAAAATCCGGCGGCGCCGACGTAGAACGCGTACTTGACGGACAAGGGAATCTCGCCGGCGGGCGCGGTATTGTCGATACCCATCCAGTTCGTCATCAGCCAGGGCAGCGCGGAAGCGGCCACCGCGCCGACGCCGATGAAAAAACTTTGCATGGCAAAGCCGAGCGTACGCTGCCGCGCCGGCAGCATGTCGCCGACGAAGGCGCGAAAAGGCTCCATCGAAACGTTGATCGAGGCGTCCATGATCCAGAGCGTTCCGGCCGCGATCCACAATCCCGGCGAGTTCGGCATCACTACCAGGGCCAGGGATGCCAGGATCGCGCCACCGAGAAAATAGGGCCGTCTGCGGCCCAGGCGGGTCCAGGTGCGATCGCTGTAATAGCCGACGATTGGCTGCACGACCAGTCCGGTCACCGGCGCGGCGATCCAGAGTATGGGGATATCGTCGACGCTCGCGCCAAGCGTCTGGAAAATCCGGCTGACATTCGCGTTTTGCAGCGCGAATCCCATCTGGATACCCAGAAATCCGAAACACATGTTCCAGATTTGCCAGAAACCGAGCGCCGGTTTGGCCGTGCCGTGTTCCGCCGCTGAAATTGCCGCGCCGCTCATTGCCGGACGCTACCCCCTGGCCGGTTCCCAGCGCCTGACCAGGTCGGTTTCGATGCCGAACAGGTCCAGCATCCGGCCCACGTGATGATCGACGAGTTCGTCCACCGAGCCCGGCCGGATGTAATGCGCCGGCATCGGCGGCGCAAGCACGGTGCCGAGGCGGGCGGCCTTGAGCATGATCTCGCAATGTCCCGCGTGCAGCGGCGTCTCCCGCGGGGCGAGTACGAGCAGGCGGCATTCCTTGAGCGTGACGTCGGCCGCCCGGCTGATTAGCGAGCCGGTATGGCAATTGGCGATGGACGACAAGGTGCGGATCGAGCACGGGGCGACGATCATGCCGTCGGTGCGGAAGGAGCCGCTGGCTATGTTCGCGGCGATGTCCTTGTTCGAATGATGATGGTCGGCAAGCGCCTTGACCTCGTCAAAGCTGAAATCCGTCTCGAGCGAGAGATTGAGTCTGGCCGCGTCGGTCGCCACCAGATGAGTCTCGACTTCGGGAAGTTCGCGCAAAACCTGCAACAGCCGCACGCCGTAAATCACGCCGCTCGCGCCCGACATGCCGATGATGATTCGCATTGCCCGCTCCCCTCTCCGGAACAGCGGCATTCTTGCACCGCCCGCCCGCGCTGGCAACTACGAAAGAGGCCTAAGGAAGGTCTGAACAAGTCGAGATCGGTTTTGTCCTGGCGTGAGCGTTGCCAGTGAGGGACAATGCGCTCACGGGGTTTGACGGAGCGGTTTCGATGGAGCAGTTGACGTTTGCGGAGTTGGAGCACGACGCGAAGAA
>JAJDYJ010000059.1 GCA_022822865.1 Pseudomonadales bacterium
CACGGCTGCAAATCCGCTCTCATCCACGCCCTTGGCCGCTCGATTTCGTTGAATATCCACCAATATTCGCCTCAATCGATCAGCCAAGGGCGCGGCGATAGCGAATTTTCGCTTTCGCGAATTCCTACGGCGCAGGCTCCTAACATGGGAATCACGTCAGCTCTCCGTTCCACAACCTGCGGGCGAATTCCGTGGCGGGCAGAACGTCAATGCCGTCTTCGGTTCGTCTGGCGACAGGTTCCAGGCAGACGAGAACCCGCCGTTTCGCATTGGGATGATCGTCGAGCAAACTGCGCAGATTCCGCATGTGCCGGGAAGAGACCCGTTCACTGCTTTTCGCCTCGACCACCAGCCTCATGTCGTTCAATACGAAATCGACTTCCCTGCCGCCGGCGAGACGCCAATAGGCAAGTTCGCCGTCGGGCTCCATGTAGTCAACATAAGCGGAAAGCTCATGAAACACCCAATTTTCGAATGCGGCGCCGTAAGCGTCCGAACCCCGCCGCAGCGGCATTCTTCGGGCGAGGTGGTTAACGACTCCAACATCGGAAAAATAGAACTTGGGCGCGGCGATCACCCTTCGTTTCGCGCGTTTGCGATAAGCGGGCAGCCAGCGGCCCAGCAGGGTGTCATGCAAAATTTCGAAATAGGATTTGGCGGTATGACTCGAAACTCCGCATTCGGCGGCTATATTGGAGAAGTTGACCATTTCACCGTCGCTCAAGGCGGCGGCATGCAAAAAGCCGGAAAAAGCCGGCAGGTTTCGAACCAGTCCTTCCGTGGCGACTTCTTCTTTCAGATAATCGGATACGTAGGCGTCAAGCATCCTCGCTGGTTGCCCGGCTTGAACAATGCGCGGCAGATAGCCGTGATTCAGGACGCGGTCAAGGTCGAATTCGGCCTCCATTTCGCCTGCCGTCAGGCCGTGGAGTCGATAGCGCAGCGCCCGGCCGCCGAGCAGGTTGGCCGCTCCCCGCCGCAGTTTGCGGGCGCTCGAGCCGCAAAGCGCGAAGCGGATGTCCCGGTTCTCGATCAGCCAATGCACTTCGTCGAGCAGCGCCGGCACTTTCTGAATTTCGTCTATGACGACCTGGGTTGGAGGCGAGGCGGCGTCCGCTTCCAACTCCTGGCGCAAAAGCTCGGGATTTGTGGCGTAACGCCGGAACTGGTCGGACTTCAGCAGATCGATCCAGCGCCCACGCGGATACTGCCGCTTCAGCAGCGTCGTTTTGCCGGTCTGACGCGGCCCCCAAAGAAAGAAGGTCTCGCTGCCAGCCCTTGGAAGGTCGAGGCGTCTCTTGAACATGAGCTTCAGCTTATCATGATAATTTGAAGTAGCAATTCAAATTATCATGCAGTTTCCGCCTCGCGCGTTCCTCATTGAGTCGCTCGACTACGGCGGGGTCGGCCAAGGCGCGCAACCGGCTAAAAACGGAGTTGATGGGCTTCAGATCAATTCGACTCTGCCTTCCAGTCCCGGTACGGCGGCCAATTTCGCATCGCCTGAAATCAGACGGGTGGACAGTGTTTCAGCCAGCGCCACGTATACCGCATCGTAAGCCGAGACGTTGTCTCGAAGCTGCCAGATTCGTTGCAGGAAGGGTTCGTGGGGGTGCCGTTCGACATCCATCTGCCTCCATCGGCCCAGAGCCCGCCTTCCCCACAGCTCGTCCATGGCTCCTCGAAGCACGTACCGGCGCAGTACCTGGGCGATTTCCAGGTCGATCAGATGGGGAACATGCACAACTTCAGTTTCGTCGCTCAAGCGTTGGGACAGCCGTTTACCGGCGGCAGTGTTCAGCACCAACTCTACAGCGCCGGATGCGTCAATTACGATCAACGCTGTTCCCTTTCCTCGCGCAAGATCTCCGCCGGCGGCGGATCCAACTCGATTTCCGGCTGCGCCCGGATTGCTTCCAGCAAATCGCGCCGGCTCGGCCGCTCCAGCGCCCGCTCAATCTCGCGCAGTACGAAACGCGACATGGAGACTCCTTCCATGGCCGCGCGCACCTTCAGCCGGCGGTGAAGCGTTTCCGGCACATTCCGGATTTGTATCATCATATTCATGTGCATAGTATGAAAACATGAAAAGTTAATGTAAAGCGATATCGGTCGGATTCATGAGTCAGCAAGCAAGCGGCCTTGCCCTATGCGAATTGCAAGCACTACTTTCAATTTGCACAATAAGCTCTGTAGAACGAATCCAGGCCGACGCAAGGACAACAATCATGAAAATTCTAATCCACGATGCCAGCGATGCACTGCTTGCCGAACATGAACTGAATGCGGAAAACGCACGCAAGACGCTTGCCGAGTTCAGTGAAATCCCCTACGGAGGCTCCAAAGGGGAGGGCGCCGATGGTTCAGACGGACAGTACGCCGCCCAGGATGTGATTCACCTGCTGCGGCGCTGTGCTCGCGGGACAAAGGAAAATCCTGCCATAAAGCTGACCATTACCGACAGCAATGGCGTGGAGCTGGGAACGCATGAATTGACGTCAAATTCGGCGAGATTTGCTTTGGAAACCCTGGATTGCGGCGATGGCTACGAACCAAAATTGCAAGCGGAAGACGAGGTGGCTGGAAAATTCGCAGGGCAGGAATTAATCCACATGCTGCGCCGATGTGGCAGGGGAGTCGTCGAGTGAGGATTAGACAGCGGCACCGTGTATGCCGCCAAACGGGAATCCCGAAAAAGCATGCCGCCATCCGGGCCGACGTGAGAAACAAGGTTTACTCGACACCAATGAAATACGCATCCGCGCCTTCCACAGTGCCGGGCCGGATACACCGCATCGCTAGTGTCGCTGCCAACGTACTCGGCCCTGTTCTGCTAGGCATCTTGGCGGGCATCGCCATGTCCATGGTGTCCCGTGACAACAGCATGGACGACGAGGACCGAAGTTTGATGTAGTGGCAATACTGAGTCGAAAATGAGTAAATAATCCGGAAACACCGCCAAAAAGTGAATTGTCGATTCTCGGTGTACTCCAAGTCACATAACGAAGTTTCGGGACAGGTTCGAGTTGAGCAAAATTTCTCGGAGAGTTTTCCGAACAGTGTGGTTCCGTCGAGTCACATCGACAGTGGCGATATCGAATGGAATTGAATCTCCCGAGGATTGCCAACTCTGGCAGATTCCAGGCTCCCGTTCCAAGCCCCTATGCCAGGGATACAGCAAGATCGCTCGCTTGGCGCCATAGGCGCGGGAGTAGGCGAGCATCTGATAGATGTCGTCCTGTTTCACATCGAAGTCCCTCTTCTCTGGCCGAAGCTCCTTCCATTTGGTGTCCACAATGACGTTTCCATCGACCACGATGTCTGGCTGCAAGTTAAATCGGTTGGAGGGGGAATTGATCGCATAGCGCACCTTGTCTTGCAGTTTGACGTTGCGAGGCGAGAGCGCGATTTTCAGGCTGCGGCCAATGTATTCCTCGAACAACTCATTCATTGGAAATAGCAGAGAGAATCCTTCGTCGCGGCCAGATGTCGTACTTTGCCAGTTGCTGGCGAGGAGCAGCTTGGCCATGTCGTAAAGCTGGTGAAAGGTTCGGTTTGTCCGGTCCAGCATCACCCGCTCGCGCAAAGGGTCCGGGGAATCGCTTACGGCATCGAATCTTGCAAGCGACTCGATTAGCATGCGCTGGTTCGAAGCGGACTTGCTGACCGTGGCAAGGCGGACGACAGCGGCCTTGAGAACACGATTAAGCGGTGTGTCCGGGGAAAATTCGTCGAATGCACAGGCGAGCCGATCCGGGCGCACGGCATTGCGCGAAAATTGGCGCTTGACGTTGAGTTTCCCCTTGAGTCTGGGCAAGTCGTCCTCGTGGCCAATGTAGCGATGGGGCAGGCCGCGACGAATCGCCGAATGCAGGCGGTTTGAGAATATTCGAATCAGCACCTCCAGCAGGTTTTCGTGTTGAATCTCCAATGGCGCAAGATCGTGGTCGGCGATTGGCAATTTCCTTGCAACGGCCAGCATTCGAACAAGCGACTGTCGGAGGGAGCGGTCATCTTCAGCGTCGATTTTGGGCAGAATTTCAACGGTCACGCTTGGAGTCGTGAGAACACCGACCACTTGGCCCGCTTTGAGACCCGGCGTGGCTGTGCGCGTCAGAACCGTGGGACGACCCTTCAGCCTGCCTTTGATTCTCTCCGCAAGTTTATGTAATCGCTGCGCATCCCGATCCACCAACTGTCCAGACTTTCCAATCGACAGTTCCTCCCATTCCTTGATGGGCGGCAGAGTATTCACTCATCGGCCTCCTTGGCCGATGTCGGTTTAATCAGATTTTCGTATGCTTTTACGTCAAATTCATCCTCGCGTACAAACCAGCGATATCGATCTTCTCCGGAGTCATCTTCCATGCCGGGTGGGGGTGCAAGCGGTTCGCGAACAATGAAGTGATCGCCACCTCCCAGCACCGATCGAACCTTGTTCCAGTCGTCATAGAAGTATTCCGCGAGTAGGGGTATGATCTTGCTACGCATAACACCATCAATTTCCTCTTTGCTTCGGCACTTCATGAGCCACGCATGACCAATCAGGTGATCTCGATCACTCAAATACTCCAAGCGATTGTTGATGGCGCCGAGGACGGCCTTCAGATCGACACCTTCAACCGTTACGAGTGTTGATAAATCAGGCGGCATTTCCTTGAACTCGAACCGGCGGCGCAACGCGGTATCCAGCAGTGCTATGGAGCGGTCGGCTGTGTTCATCGTGCCCAAAATGTAGAGATTAGAGGGCAATGTGAAAGGCTTGCCGGAGTACGGCAAGGTAACGCTGACTTCGTTTTCTCCACCGTCGCGCTTGTCCTCTTCAAGCAAAGTTACCAGCTCACCGAGCACCTTGGATATGTTTGCTCGGTTGATCTCATCGATCACAAGCACATAAGGCCTTCCATCTTCGCGCGCCCTTTCTGCGATTTGTTTAAGTACGCCGTCGACGACTGTCAAGCTGAAACCGCCGGCCGATGTATCAAATTTTGTTTGAGCCGAATCGGGGCAACCTGCGTCTGGTCGCAAGCCCTCGACAAACTCCTCATATCCATAAGATTGATGAAAAGTCACAATTTCTATACGTTTATCTTTGCGCAATTCTCGAAATCGATCTCTAACATCTTCTGTAGTCTCTTCGATTTGCCTTTCATCACAAATCTCAACACATTTCTTTGTAGTTGAATATGTTTTTCCAGTTCCTGGTGGACCGTAAAGAATAGTATTCAGGCAAAAATCTGAATCAACTTCCCGAATAGGTTTAGGCTGATACTCGTTCTGTATTTGACGACATTCTTGACTACTGCAAGCACACTTTGGAAATGGAGAACCTTTTCTTATGGCTTCATCAATAAGTTCATTCAGGTTCACACTTACAATTTTAGGATTTGAAGTCATCCCATCTCCCATATGGGAGCATCCATTTACTTTATGAATCTTTATTCGGCCACTGTTTCCAATATTGTTCATAATGTAGCCATTAGGATTTTCGTGACACCACTTCTTATAAGCTAGGTCGTCATTGTGGAATTTTTTCATAAAGTCCTCATTCAATTCTCAATTGTTTCCATTATGGTAGAAATCTTTTGGCTCGTTTGCAGAGATTTTGAGGGAGATTCGGCTATGTTCCCGCATCATCTCGATAACAATTCTTTTTGGTATGAGTGCCGATCGCTTACTTTCTTCATAAATACGTGGCTTCTCCCAATTTACTATCCAGAATCTGAATCTAGTCTGGCGCGATTCAATACATGATCGATAAAACTCGGTAGGCCTGATATCAAATGAGAGCTTCCGAGGGGTTTCCAGAGGCAGCCGGTATCGAGGACTTGCTGTGTGAACTCTTCCGAGCATTCTGTAGTTCCGTTGGAGACTTTCATGGCCTGTGACACTGCGATGAGCAAATCGGCTTTGGTGAAGTTGCCACTACTCCGGGCGTCATGGGTTGCTCGAAGCACTCTGGCGAGCAGGTCGATGTCGGCTTCGCGCCATTCGTCGTAGCGGCTTTCGTAGGTTTGCTCTTTCGCTTTTCGCAATTCGTCGATGGTCGCGCCGATGTCATCGGTAAGAATTTCGCTACGGTTCCGACGGCGCGCGGCGTCAAACAGCGCCTTGCCCCATTCTTGCAGGAAGAATGGGAATCCCTGACTGTCCTCTACGATTTCGTCCAGCGCGTCGTCCGCGATAGCCATGCCCTGCCCGGAAAGCGGCTTTCGGATGGCCTCCCTGGAGTCGGCTTCGTTAAGCAAGCCGATATTCAAACCCTTGGCGCGGTCGAAAAAAGTCGCGCCCGAGGCGCGCAGCACTTCCATGGTCGCGGGGGTGCCGGCGATGACGAGGAGCAGGCTGTTCGACCTGCGATTGATGACTTGAACGAGTTCCAGCAGTTCGCCCATGCCTTGCGGGCTTTTTCTCGCGGCTTCATCGACTACGAGCAGCAGGGGAGATTTTTCGCATTGCTCGACGAGCGTGTCGACGATTCCCGCCTTCGCTTCCGCGTCGGCGCGAAACCGCACGTCCGCGCTGGCAATTCCGACATTGACTTTGGCCGACGCCTCGCTGGGCCTGAATCCCGTGCCCGCCCCATCGGCCAGACTTGAGGCGATTTCCCCGAGATCGCTCGGTATATTGCCGATCAATTCCTTGATGCGAACCTTGCCCGCCGATCTCCTGGCCTGTTCCTGACACCATTCGATCAACACGGTTTTGCCGCAGCCTCTTGGGCCGATCATCATGATCGGCCTTGGTCCCCGCGAGTCGGCCAGCAACGCGAGACTTTCGCTGATCGCGGCTTGTTCGCGCTCTCGCCCCGCCAGGTATGGCGGCATGATTCCGTAGCCCGGAGTGAAGGGATTCATCGGTTCGCCCTCTCCTCGATGAGTTGCTCGACGACCGCAGGGTCGGCGAGGGTGGTGGTGTCGCCGAGGTTTTCGAGTTCGTTGGCGGCGATCTTGCGCAGGATGCGGCGCATGATCTTGCCGGAGCGGGTTTTGGGCAGGCCGGGGGCGAACTGGATTACCTCGGGCTTGGCGAAGGCGCCGATTTCCTTGCTGACGAACTGTACCAGTTCCCTGCGCAGTTCTTCCGACGAGTCGAGGCCCGTCATCAGGGTGACGTAGGCGTAGATGCCCTGGCCCTTGATTTCGTGAGGGTAGCCGACAACGGCGGCTTCGGCGACGGTCTCGTGCAGCACCAGGGCGCTTTCGATCTCGGCGGTGCCGAGGCGGTGGCCCGAGACGTTGATGACGTCGTCGACACGGCCGGTAACCCAGTAGTATCCGTCGGCGTCGCGGCGGGCGCTGTCGCCGGTGAAATAGTAGCCGGGGTAGGCGGTGAAATAAGTGTCGACGCAACGCTGGTGGTCGCCGTATACCGTGCGGATCTGGCTCGGCCAACTCTGGGTGATGACGAGATTGCCGGTGGCCTCGCCTTCGAGTACGTTGCCGTCGCCGTCGAGCAGGGCTGCGGAAACGCCGAAAAAGGGCCGGGTCGCGGAGCCGGGCTTGAGGTCGGTCACGCCGGGCACCGGCGAAATCATGATGCCGCCGGTTTCGGTCTGCCACCAGGTGTCGACGATAGCGCAGCGGCCGTCGCCGACGACGTGGTAGTACCATTCCCAGGCTTCCGGATTGATCGGCTCGCCCACCGAACCGAGCAGGCGCAGGGATTTGCGCGACGTGCGTTCGACCGGTTCGTCGCCGCAGGCCATAAGCGCACGGATCGCCGTGGGCGCGGTGTAGAAGATATTGACCTGGTGCTTGTCGACGACCTGCCAGAAGCGCGACGCGTCGGGGCTGGTGGGCACGCCTTCGAACATGAGCGTGGTGGCGCCGTTGGCGAGCGGCCCGTAGACGATGTAGGAATGGCCGGTGACCCAGCCCACGTCGGCTGTACACCAGTATATGTCGCCTTCGTGGTAATCGAAGATGTACTTGTGGGTAATGCCGGCGCCGAGCAGATAGCCGCCGGTGGTATGCAGCACGCCTTTCGGTTTGCCGGTGGAGCCCGAGGTGTAAAGGATGAACAGCGGATCCTCGGCGTCCATGATTTCGGGTTCGCATTCCTCGCTCGCCGCCCCGGTCGCCTTGTGATAGCAGACATCGCGTTTTTCGTGCCACGCTATCTCGCCGTTCGTGCGCCGCACAACGAACACGCTATGCACGTCCGGGCAGTCTTCCAGCGCCTTGTCGACATTGTTCTTCAGCGGGATCAGGCGCCGGCCGCGCACGCCTTCGTCGGCGGTGATGACCGTGCGGCAGTCGCAATCGAGAATGCGGTCCTTGAGCGATTCGGGCGAGAAACCGCCGAATACCACGGAATGAATCGCGCCGATGCGGGCGCAGGCGAGCATGGCGTAGGCCGCTTCCGGAATCATCGGCAGATAGATGCAGACCCGGTCGCCCTTGCCGACGCCGCGGGCCCTGAGCGCGTTGGCGAATTTGCCGACCGCCCGATGCAATTCGCGATAGCTGATATGTTGCTGCTGGTCGGGCTCGTCGCCTTCCCAGATGATCGCCGTCTGTTCGCCGCGGCGGGACAGGTGCCGGTCGACGCAGTTGTACGCCACATTGAGTTGTCCGCCTTCGAACCAGCGCACGCCGGAAGAGGCGAAATCGCCCGCCGTCACCTTTTGCCAGGGCTTGTGCCAGTGCAGGAAGCGGGCGGCCATTTCCGCCCAGAATTCTTCCGGATCCTCGATCGACTGCCGGTACATTTCCTCGAACTGTGCGCTGTCCAGATGGCTTTTGGCGGCCGCTGCCTCGCTGACCGGGTAGATGGCGTTCTCTGACATTGAAGTTTCCTGTAATTCGCTCGTGATGGGTGCGTGTATGCCCCTTTTATGCCAAAGCGGCCGGATCGATTGCAAGCCGCAGATTATCAATCAGGCGCGTGCGGCCGAGAAAGGCGGCGGCGAGGATGACGAGTTCGGTATCTTCCGCTGCCGCCGGACGCAAGGTGCCGGCATGGCAGATTTCGATGTAATCCGGTCGAAATCCGGCCGCCTCCAGGTCTTCGCGTCCGTTCGCGGCGATGCCCGCAAAGCCCCTTTCGCCACCGGCGATCCGATGCGCCATGGCTTGCAAGGTGCGATGGAGTTCAGGCGCGGCCCGGCGTTCGGCGACGGACAGGTACGCGTTGCGCGAACTCAGGGCGAGGCCATCGGCTTCGCGCACCGTTTCCACGCCTTCGATGCGCAGGTCCATGCCGAGGTCGGCCACGAGCTTGCGGACGATCAGATACTGCTGGTAGTCCTTGAGGCCGAGATAGGCGATGTCGGGCCGCACGTAGTTCAGCAGCCGCGTCACCACGGTGGCGACGCCGTCGAAATGCCCCGGCCTTGCGGCGCCGCAGAGGCGCTCGGAAAGATCGGGCACATGCACCCGGGTCGAATTTTGCGGGTTCTCGCCGTACACGTCTTCCACCGTCGGCCGCAGCAGCAGATCGCAGCCCGCGGCCGCAAGCAATTCCCGGTCGCGCTCGAGTGTGCGGGGATAGTCGGCGAGATCTTCGGCCGGGCCGAATTGCAGCGGATTGACGAAAATCGACGCCACGCTGAAATCGCATTCCGCCCGGCAGCGCTCAAGCAGCTTCAGGTGGCCGGCGTGGATATTGCCCATGGTGGGAACAAAGCCGACGCGCCGCCCCCGCATGAGTTGGCGGTAGAGAATGTTGCGCGCCTGATCGATCCGGCTGAAGTCGTGCATGGGTTTCTTGCAACCTGCCGCTGGGGTTAGAGGAATTGCCTGGAGGTATCAGTGAAAACAGTGTTCGTCAGCGGGAAAGCCGCCGGTTTTCACGGCATCCACGTAGGCTTTGATCGCGCCTTGTATACCTGCATCCGATTCGGCGAGAAAATTCTTGACGAATTTCGGCGTAATCGGCGAAATGCCGAGCACATCGTGCAGGACCATGATCTGAGCGTCGGTTTCCGGCCCGGCGCCGATGCCTATCACCGGAATTTCCAGCAGCCCGGTAATCGTCTTCGCCAGCGCCACCGGCACGCATTCGAGCAAGAGCAGACTGGCGCCCGATTCTTCCAGCAGTTGCGCCTCCTCGATGATCGACTGCGCCTGGCTGGTGTCGCGGCCCTGCACGTGAAAGCCGCCGATGCGGTTCACCGATTGCGGCGTGAGTCCCATATGCGCGCAAACGGGAATGCCGCGCTCGGCGAGCAGCCGGGTGGTATTGGCGATCCAGGCGCCGCCTTCAAGCTTGACGACTTGCGCGCCGGCCCGCATCAGCGCGGCCGCGTTCTGCAAGGTCTGCGACTCCGAGGCGTAGCTCATGAACGGCATGTCGCCCATCAGCAAGGCGCCTTCATTGCCGCGCTTGACGCAACTCATGTGGTAGATCATGTCGTTCATGGTGACCGGCAAAGTGCTGTCATGCCCCTGCAACACCATCCCAAGCGAGTCGCCCACAAGCAGCACCTCAACCCCGGCCCGAGCCGCCACGCCGGCAAAGCAGGCGTCATAAGCCGCGAGGCAGACGAATTTCTCGCCGGCGCGCTTCATCTTGTTCAAGCTGGTCAAGGTGACGGCGCCGGCCTTTCGATGTGTACTCATGTTCGCCTTGGGTAAATCGACGTGCCGTGGTGGGACGCCGAATTGTAACAAGAATCATCGGACACCCATCGAATTTGCATGGATATTCGCACAATGTGAGTCGCCGCCGGGGGGCGGGAGATGCGGCGGGCGTGCGAGGCAGGATGCCGAGCCCGGAGCCTACAGGGATGTATTCACGGCGTCCGCCGCA
>JAJDYJ010000047.1:0-172500 GCA_022822865.1 Pseudomonadales bacterium
AACCCTCCGGCGTTTTGGTGTGTCTTTTTGTTGATTCGAGACCAACGCAAAGATACCCAAAACGCCGGAACCTTTCCAGGATTTCCAGCAGTTTGTTCAATCAAATCAGTTGGTTGAGAGTTTACGGACAAGAACGAGTTAGTTTAGGAAGGGTAATGCTGCGTATCGTTCAGATTCTGGCAAGTAACGGATCGAGCAGCACTTCCCACAACTTTCTTTCTTCCAGTACGATATGTGCGCTGAGAGTCATGCCCGTCTGTAACGGAAACCTCTCGCCATAGGCATCAACGTGCTGCACGGAAATACTGACGAGCACGCGGTAAACCGGACCCGAGACTCCCAGAGCAACAGGCAACTCCGACGGGTCGAATATAGTCCTCGACACCAGGATGATCTTACCCTCCACGATTCCGTATCTCTGGAAAGGGAAAGCATCGAACTGCAGACGCACGTGTTGTCCTTCCTGAATGAAACCTGCAGCCCGCGTTGGCACAAACAACTCCGCCTCCAGACGACCTCCCTCCGGCAACAAGGCTACGGTCATTTGCTGAGGACGAACACTCTGGCCGGCAGAGAGGGGCAATGCGGCCACACGTCCCGAGACCGGTGCCGCCATCACCAGCGTTCCCCTTCCGGAAACCTGCGCTCTTTGCGACCGCAGGCCGGCAATCCCCTCCCGCAATTCGGTAATCGCCGCCTCTTCATTTGCCGGCAATCCTTCCAAGCGGAGCCGGTAAATCGCCGACTCCCCCTTTTTGATTTCAATCTGCTGCTTGACCTGCGTAGCCGATTGCCGTAGGGAAAGGACGGCTTCCCGTTGCCGGTCGACATCGGACGTGGAAGCGGCATCCGACTTCGCCAGCAATGTAATCCGCTCAAGTGCTTCTCCGGCAGTAAGTATGCGCTCGTCCAGAACCTGACGCTGTTCCTCAAGAGCGGAAAGTTCGGCCTGAATGGCGTCCATTTGCCCCTCTAGTTCCAAGGCTTCACGGGCGAAACGCAGTTCCGTCAACGGTATGAGGTTCTCCCGCTCGGTTATCTGAGTTTCCATTTCAGCCAAGGCGATTCCGTACACTCCCTCGCCCGCCGAAAACGCGGTATCGAGATTCAGAGTGACCAGGGAATCACCTTCATTGACGATCTGGCCTTCAACAACGTGAACCGTCTCGACCGTTCCCAGTAGTGGAGAGACGACTCGCACAAGGCCCTTGTCGGGTTTTATCCAACCCTGCACGATTTCTTTTCTTGCGTAGCCCCCGATGAGCAGCGCCAGTGCTATCACAGCCACGATAGCGCCTATGAGCCAAGTGACGACCCATGTCGAAACCGGAGAAGCGAGGGACACCTCGCCAAGCAGACGACTCCCTCTTCTCTCTATAACTTGTTTGCGGAATAGCTCCATTCGCTTTGTCGTTGCTTCTCTTGTACCAAGGGGCGCTTTTGCTCAACTGCCAGACAAGGATTTCTCATGCTCGACCAGACGGCCTTGGTTCATCACGAGTACACGATCCGCGCATTCGAGAAGTTGCTTGCCGTGCGCGATGACGATTCTTGTAATGTTCATTTTGGAAATGACTTCTGCAATCTGCAGTTCAGTTTGCAAGTCCAAATTTGCCGTGCCTTCGTCGAGAAACAAGACTTTCGGGTTGTGGTACAAGGCCCGCGCGAGCAGCAGCCTCTGTCTCTGTCCGCCTGACTGTGCCGCGCCCATATCGCCAATCAGTGACAGATAGTGCATCGGCATTCGACTGATTTCTTCGTGAACCTGGGCCTGGATGGCGCATTCCACAACCCGTTGCATATCAACCTCGGAGTCGAAACTGGAAATGTTGTCAGCAATCGACCCGGACAGGAGTTGATCGTCCTGCATTACTACACCGGCGGCGGCCCTCCAATTGCGCAGCCCGAGGATATGCAAAGGCAGGCCATCCACTCTGACAATTCCCGACTCCGACTCAAGCAGACCCAACATTACCTTCAATAGTGTCGATTTGCCTCCACCCGAAGGCCCTGCAATGGCAATAAATTCACCTGAATCGATTGACAGGGAAACGTTTTCAAAGACGAAAGGATCGTTCTGATCGTATCGAAAGCTGACATCTTCAAGCTTGATTTTTCCTTCAATGTTTCGAACGTCCGATATCGGACAATCAAGTCCCGCTTCCTTTTTCGATTGCACTATGTCGGACAATCGCTCCAAGTGCAATCCCAACATGCGGAATTCTATGCCCTTGTTCACAAGATCTTCGGCCGTATTTGCGAAATGCTGCCTGTACGACATGAAGGCGAACAGCATTCCAATGCTGATCTCCCCGGAAAGAATGAGTCCGGCGCCAAAATACACGACCAATACCGTTTGCAGGCCAAACAACAGTGACGATGCAAACTGATTGCCGATCTGTAACTGATTGTATGAAACATCGGCATTTACTACTTCGGCGTACAGATTTCTCCACATGCCCTCTCGCTGCACTTCCCTACCAAATAGTTTTATAGCACGAGAAGCTCGTATGGTCTCAATAACGTTTGTGTTCTCAGCAGCGCGCCTGGATATCAATTCTTCTTGCCGGCTTCGCATGAAAGGAAACAAAATGATTGAGATAGCCAAATACACGACCGTGAAACCAATAGCAATTAATGCCAGCCGCCAGCTATACAACAGCATCAGTACTATCGTTGCGACCACCATTATTCCGTCAATCAAAGCTGCAACGACGCTTTGCGTCAATGCGGTCTGTATTGGCTGTATCGATCCAATACGGGAAATGATGTCTCCAACATGGCGCTGCTCAAAATACTTCGCGGGAAGACGCGTTAGATGTCGCAACACATTTCCAGCCATCTGAAACGTCAAGGACTGACCCAATAGTAAAATGACCCAAGACCGCAACGCTTCCGTGACGGCATTGATAATGTACAGAAGCCCAAAACCAATCCCAAGCAATAACAGTAGGCCGGTATCGTAGCGGGTAACAGCTTCGTCGATCACGAGTTGAAGGTAAAAGGGGGCGGCTAGTGCAAAAAGTTGTATAACAATCGAAAGAACGAGTATCTGAACGAATGTGCGTTTGAGCCCGGTCAGTCGAGACCACAAGCTTGACAGTTTCGTTGGAGTCCGGGCAACGATCGGTCGAAAGTCCGCCGCGGGGGCAAGCTCGAGAGCAACACCGGTGAAGTGTTCAGCGACTTCCTCCAAGGAATATGAAACTCGACCCCGGGCCGGATCAAGAATCGTGAACCGGTTCCTTCGAACTTCCTTCAATACAACAAAATGATCTAGGTCCCAATGCAGTACAGCCGGGAGAGCGATGTCACGGAGTCGTTCCGGCTCAAGTCGCAGAGCTCTTGAACTCAGGGAAAGCTGTTCCGCAATCTCCATCAAATTTCGAAGCCGCACTCCTTTAAGCGATACGCCAAACCGTTGCCGCAAGTTTACCAAGTCAATTTTGTGGCCGTAATGCTCGGCAACCATTGCTATCGAAGCCAGCCCACATTCAGTAGCCTCGCTTTGAAGGAAAATTTTCACAGCCCGACTCCCTTCAAATAGTTTTCTTTAGACCAATGAAAGAAACTATGGCGCTTAAGGTTAATAGGGAAACCAGTGATGCCAAGTAGAGAGCTATTCTAGTCACAGATATAGAGAAAAGGTTTGTTGTAGCTAACAAAATATCCGCATATCCATATCCGGTAAAAATCACAAAAATATTACTTACTGCCACGAGAAACCTTGTAATTCCTCCTCCAGCCAAAAGCATAACTATAATAAAGAAGATCAATATGTCCTTTGGTTCACCTTCTTGAAAATAGGCCTTTATTGGAGTTGATACACTAATCAATTGCTTCAAAATCTTGCCGAATGTCATTTTTCTAACTCGAGCCCGGCATTCCAGATCAGGAAACAAATACAACAAGAATGCGGAAATAATTATGGATCCGACAATGTTTGATATAATTAGGCTTTCTATTCCAGTAATAACTGGATTTAACTCGCCTTCCACTCCTCCAGTAGAAACAATCAAGTAAATCGTAGTTAATACATCTGCTAGTGTTGAAACCAAAATTATGCCAAGAATTGTCCACTTCATATTTGAATCAGAATGCTAGATTAAACGGTTCCCGAAAAAATAGACCATAACAAGCCCGGAAAGCAATATGGAAAACAAGAAACAGTAGGCGGAAACAAGCTTGGTTTTTTCCACAAAAAGCAGAATTACAATGCAACCCAAGTACGCAATAAGTGGCAATGCTACAACATAAGCTAATTGCGAATCGTCACTTAATCCTACAGCGAACAGAATAATGCATCCAGCCAAACAGCCAGAGGCAGCCAACTTGCATGTATTCACAATGCCATTCAAATTGTTCATTTGCCACAAGAACAGAAGCCTGGACTGGCAGCGTCCCAATCCAGGCTCCTGCATTCCTCCATTATCGCTGTTGCGCCCCCTGCCAAATTGCGGCAAGTGACCCGACTGCCAAGCCAAGCGTAAATGCGATGGCTAAGGCCGGCAATATCCCCCCTGCAACTTGATCAAGCTCTTCTTCGCTTAGAGTACGAAATTCAGGCAAAGATCTAACTTGCGCGTTCACTTCACTACTCAAATTGATTTCAGTCATCATATTGCTCCTCTATTCTTTAAAGAGACTCGATATACTCGCGAAGTCTATAAGACGTTATGCACATTGCTACAACAAGCCCTAAAACAAGAACTGGATGACCTCCTGACACTTGGTCGAGTTCGTCCTTAGACAGAACGCGATGTTCATAAGGGTATTCAGCCTGGGAACAAGGCTTGTCGATGAGTTCAGATTTGATAATCATTTTTTGTACTCCTCCATTTCACCACAACTGTCTGGTAGTGTGGTATCCGACGAAAACGCCGGCGCCGAAAAAGATTATCGCAAGATCGACAGCGATAATTACGGGTATGATTCCACCACTGACCTCATCTACCTCGTTCAAGGTCAACTCTCTGATTTCGTGCATTTTATCCTCCTATTGTTCAACTTGGAAATGCCCGCGTATAGTGCCACCCCCCCCCCCCCCCGAAGTCAATCAACCTTGAGCGCAAATTTGTAACAAAATGTGTCAAGCGGTCATTGGCCCAAGTCCTCCCGCGAGAGAAAGATCGGAAATTCCGTCCGCAATTGCATGTCGATTTCGTCGCTGACGTGGCGCGGCGCCGGGGCCGCGAGAATTTCGCGCTTCTTTGCGATGGCTCGGTCGAGTGGCAGCGGCTTGCCGCTTTCCTCCCATTCCGTCGGGCTCGCGCGGTCGCTGAAGTCCGGGTAGACGTATTCGCTCTGCATCACCCGCAAGGTATTCGCGGAACCCAGGTAATGTCCCACCCCGCCGGTGCAGACCTGCTCGATCTCGTCAAAACTCAAGGTTTCGGAGTTGACTTCGATGCCGCGGGTCACGCGGCCGATCGCCCCGAGCACGTCGTTGTCGAGCAGCAGGCTCTCCGGACAGGTTCCCAGGAGGCTGGCATACATCCCGGCGGCCTCGTAGACGATGTTCGCTCCCGAGAGCGCGGCGGACAACACCGTGGCGGCGCGTTCGGCGCCGGCCTGGAAATCGGGAAACTTGGCGTCGGTCATGCCGCAGGCGGTGCCGAAGGGCAAGTCCAGGTGGTTGCCTACCTGCGCGCACGCGGCGGACAGCAAACCCTGCTCTGGCGAGCCGCCGCTCATCGCGCCGGTGCGCAAGTCCGAAACGAAGGGCCAGGCGCCGAGAATCGCCGGTGCGCCGGGCTCGATGGCGTTGACGTAGACCAATCCGCCGAGGCACTCGGCCCAGGCCTGGGAAACCGTTCCGGCGAGAAAGGCGGGCCCGGTCGCACCGGCCTGGCCGGCTGACAGCAGCAACACCGGCATGCCGCCTTCCACCGCGACGCGGAGGCATTCCAGGGCGTCGGCGGCAAACTTGAGCGGCGGCACAACGAAGCAGTTCGACTGGCTGACGAACGGGCGCGCGCGCCATGCGGCCTCGCCTCCCGCGACGGTGTGCAGCATCGAAAAGCACTGCTCGAGATGTTCGGGGAGGGTCCAGCTTGAGCCGACGTGCTTGGCGGTCCCCATCAGGCAGCAATACAGCGTGTTGATGTCGAGTTCGCGGTTATCGACGATGTCCCGCGGCACGCAGGTTCGCTGGAACATGTGAATGTGCTCGCAGGTATCGGCGATGCGCGCCATATCGTAGAGATCCTGCGCCCTTGACTCGCGATAGAGGTTCTTTTCCGGGTCCGCCGCCTGCACTGCCGCGCCCGCGGTTGAGAAATGCACCCGGGAACCGCTGAGGTCCAGATCGAAACGCGGGTCTCTGGCGTACAGCACGAGGTTGCGCCTGGCCTTTTGCAGGGTTTGCTCGACGAGGCCGCGCGGCATTCGCAAACGGCCGTCGTCACCGAGTACGGCGCCGGCGTCGATGCAGGTTTCAAGGCAGTGCGGGGTCGCGTCGGCGAAGCCGATCTCTTCGAGTATCCTGAAGGCGTTGTCGACGATCGCCGCAATGCCCTCGTCGGTCAGCGGCTTGTACTGTCCGCCGCTGTGACCCGACCGAACCGGCTTTGCAGCCTCCGCGAGCGGCGCGGCGCGAGCGGCGCGGCGCGCCTGCCTGCCTCCCATTCTCCTGGACATGGCGGTTTCCCCCAACGCAGATGATTCGAATGTACTCTAGCCGCGAGTTTCAATCTCCGTGGTGATCCTGTCAATCGCCCTGACGACAAATACGGAGCTTGTCAGGACGCGCATACGATGATTCCTGTCGCTGCGATAGATTGCATGATGGTCCGGGCAAGGTGAAAATCGTACTCAAACACAAGCGCTGCCGGAGAAAGTCATGGAAAGCCAGGCCAGAATCGTCATCGTCGGCGGCGGCATCATGGCCGTCGGGCTGCTGTACCATCTGGCAGAGGAAGGCGCCAAAGACGTCCTGCTGATCGAGAAAGGCGAGTTGACTTCCGGTTCGACCTGGCACGCGGCGGGCCAATGCCCGAATCTGGTCGGCAACTACAATCTCGCCAAGATCCACGAATACAGCGTCGCGCTGTATCGCAAACTGGAAGAAATGACCGGCCAGGCCGTCGGCTGGCACGGCTGCGGCAGCATTCGCTTCGCCCTCACCGAGCGCGACATGGACTGGTTCCGCTATCTGCGCGGAATCGCCGACAACGTCGGCTATCACATGGAAATCATCGACGTCGAGAAAATCAGCGAGCTGAATCCTTTTATCGATACCGGCGGTGTTCTCGCCGGCGCCTGGACCGCAAACGACGGCCATGCCGACCCGTCGGGCCTGACCCAGGCCATGGCGCGGGGAGCGCGCGAAAACGGCGCGAGAATCGTGCGCAACAACCGGGTGACGGGAATCAATTCGCTTCCGGGCGGCGAATGGGAAGTCGTCACCGAGCAGGGAACGGTCATCGCGGAAACCGTGGTCAACGCCGCGGGCTGCTTCGCCCGGCAGGTGGCGCAAATGGTGGGAGCGGATCTGCCCATCAGCAATATCCAGCACCACTATCTGGTTTCGGGCGATGTGCCCGAACTGATCGGGAGAGAGGCCGAGATTCCCGTGACCCGGGATCCCTGGGCCTCGTCCTACATACGCCAGGAGCAGAAATCCGGCCTTATCGGAATTTACGAGCAGGAAGGCATTACCGAAGCCTGGCGGCCCGATGGTTTGCCGCCGTGGCAATCGGACAGCGAACTGTTTTCCGACGATCTCGACCGTCTGATGCCCTGGCTCGGCCGCGCCATGGAGCGAATGCGGATCTTCGAGCCCGCGGGAATCAAGCGCATCGTCAACGGCGCCATCTCCCACAGCCCCGACGGGTTGCCCTTGCTGGGGCCCGTAGCGGGGTTGCGCAATTTCTGGCTTTGCTGCGGGTCGTCCTTCGGCATTGCCCAGGGTGCCGGCTGCGGCAAGTATCTGGCCCAGTGGATGCTCCACGGCGATTCCGAAATCAACATGACCGGATTCGATCCCCGGCGCTTCGGCGTTTTTGCCGACCTCGACTACATGCGGGACCGGGGCCGCCAGGACTACGGCATGACCTACGCCACGGTCGTGCCGGGAGAGGAGCTACCGGCGGCCCGCAAGCTTCGGACCAGTCCCCTGTACGACAAATTGACCGCCAGGGGCTGCGTGTTTACCGAAACTTTCGGCTGGGAGCGGCCCAAGTGGTTCTCGACGGACGGGCGGGAAGAGCTGTACAACTTCCGTCACAACAATGTCTTCGAACTGGTGCGCGAAGAATGCCTGGCGGTGCGCGAGCGGGTCGGAATCCTCGATCTGTCGGGCTTTGCGAAATACGACGTAACGGGCCCCGATGCGGAGAAAATGCTGGACAGGCTTTGCGCCAACCGGTTGCCCCGGCGCGGCCGAATCGCGCTCACGCATCTGCTGTCCGAAAACGGCCGCATTGCCGGTGAGGTAACCATCACCCGCCTCGACGATGAGTCCTTCTACATTCTTTCCGCCGCCGGCGCCGAGTTGCGCGATCTCGACCATTTGCAACAGGGCGTGCGTCCCGGCGAACAACTCAGCATCGCCAACGTCACCGACCGCCGCGGCGTGCTGGTGCTGGCCGGGCCCCATGCCCGGGACGTGCTTGAGCGGGTAACGGCCGCGCCGCTGGACAACCGCGAGTTTCCCTGGCTCAGCGGCATGGAAATCGACATTGCCGGCGTGCCGGTGCGGGCGCTGCGCGTCAACTACGTGGGCGAACTGGGCTGGGAGCTGCACCCGCTCATGGAACAGTTGGAACCGCTCTACGACGCCTTGCTGGAGGCCGGCGCGGATTACGGCATCCGCAATTTCGGCCTCTACGCCGTCAACAGCCTGCGATTGGAAAAGGCCTACCGCGGCTGGGGCGCGGAACTGACCAACGAAGTCACGCTGGTCGACGCCGACATGGAACGATTCATCAAGTTCGACAAGGGCGATTTCACCGGCCGCGAAGCGACCCTCGGGCAGCGCGACCGGGAGTTGCAACTGATCTACTTCAGCCTGGAACCCGGCGACGCCGACGTGCAAGGCGGAGAACCGATTTTCTCCGGCGAGCGCTGCGTCGGCGTTACCACCTCAGGCGGCTATGGCCACTATGTGCGGCGAAGTCTCGGTTTCGGTTATGTCCCGCCCGCGCTCGCCGAACCGGGTACCGAACTGACCGTGGAAGTGCTCGGACAAAGGCGGCGGATATTCCTGCACAAAGATCCGGTTTACGATCCGGCTAACGAACGATTGCGCGCCTGAAGATCGATGACCAGCGGTTCCGGACACACAACCGAACTCCCGCGCCGCGCCGGCGCGATCATCATCGGCGGCGGCGTCATCGGCTGCTCCGTCGCCTGGCACCTGGCGCGGGACGGCGTTGCGGACGTCGTGTTGCTGGAACGCAGGCAACTCACTTCCGGCACGACCTGGCATGCGGCGGGCCTGGTGGGCCAACTGCGTACTTCGGTGAACATGACTGAACTGGCGCGCTATACCAGCGAACTCTACCGGCGCCTGGAGGAAGAAACCGGTCAGGCGACGGGTTATCGGCGCTGCGGATCCATTTCGCTCGCCACCAACGAAGAACGATTCGAGGAACTGAAGCGCAGCGCGTCCATGGCGAAAGTCTTTGAGCTGGAAGTCCAGGTGCTCGATCCCGCGGCCATTGCGGCCCGGGTTCCCCTGCTCAATATTGATGACGTACTCGGCGGCATCCATATACCGTCCGACGGCTACGCGAACGCCGTCGACGTCACCAACGCCCTGGCGAAGGGCGCTCGCGCCGCCGGCGCGCGCATTTTCCAGAACACTCCGGTCGAATCCATTCTCACCGCGGGCGGCCGCGTCGCCGGAGTGGTTACCGACCGGGGCGAGATTGAAGCCGACTGCGTGGTCTTGTGCGCCGGCATGTGGACTAGGGAACTGGCGGCCTCGATCGGCGTGAACGTGCCCCTGCACGCCTGCGAGCACTACTACGCCCTGTTCGATTCGGTGGCGGGATTGAGCCCGGACCTGCCGGTCGTGCGCGATTACGACGCCTGCTCCTATTTCAAGTACGACGCGGGCAAACTGCTGGTCGGAGCCTTCGAGCCCAACTCCAGGCCCTGGGGGGCCGAAGGCATACCGGAGGACTTCTGTTTCGATGAGATTCCCGGCAGCCTGGAGCATTTCGAGCCGATTCTCGAACAGGCCATGGCGCGCGTCCCCGCGCTGGAAACCGCCGGTCTGGCAAAGTTTTTCTGCGGACCCGAGAGCTTTACGCCGGACGTGCGCTACCACATCGGCCAGGCGCCCGAGATGGATAACTGTTTCGTGGCGGCTGGATTGAATTCCATCGGTCTGCAATCCGCCGGCGGCATCGGCAAGGTAATATCGGAATGGATACGGCTCGGACATCCGCCGTCGGATCTCTGGGAAGTGGACGTGCGCCGCAACCTGCCCTTTCAGCGCAACCGCAGATACCTGCGCGAGAGGGTCTCCGAAAGCCTCGGACTGCTATACGCCGCGCACTACCCCTATCGCCAGTACGACACTGCCCGGGGCGTTCGAAAATCGCCGCTACATGACCGTCTGCAGGCCATCGGTGCGTGCCACGGCGAACTCGCCGGCTGGGAACGGCCCAACTGGTATGCGCCGCAACCTGACCTGGCGCGTTACGAGTACAGTTGGGGACGGCAGAACTGGTTCGAATACTCCGCCCGGGAACACCGGGCGGTGCGCGAGCGCGCGGGCTTGTTCGATCAGTCCTCGTTCGCCAAGTTCATGGTCCAGGGCCGCGAAGCGGTACGGGTGCTGAATCGCGTTTGCGCGAACGACATTGACGTGTCCCCGGGACGCATAGTCTATACCCAGTGGCTGAACGAACGCGGTGGCATCGAAGCGGATTTGACGGTCACCCGTCTGAATGAGATTTGCTACCTGGTCGTTACCGCGGCCGCTACTGAAATCCGGGACTTCAACTGGCTGCAACGGCATATTCCGGCCGACAGCCACTGCACGTTGACCAACGTGACCTCGGCGATGGGCGTGATTTCGATCATGGGACCGAACTCCCGTGCGCTGTTGCAATCGCTGAGCCCCGACGATCTCTCCCACGAGGCCTTTCCCTTCGCCCACAGCCGGGAAATCGAGCTCGGTCACGCGCTGGTGCGCGCCTCCCGCATTACCTACGTCGGCGAACTCGGCTGGGAACTCTACGTCCCCACCGAGTTCACGGCCGGCGTCTACGACGCCATTGTCGAGGCCGGCGCGGCCTTCGACCTGGCCCACGCCGGCTACCATGCGCTCGATTCGCTGCGCATCGAAAAGGCCTACCGGCATTGGGGCCACGACATCACCGACGAAGACACGCCGCTCGAAGCGGGCCTTGGCTTCGCCGTCAAGTTCGACAAGCCGGGCGGATTCATCGGCCGCGAGGCCTTGGTGGAACAGCGGCAAACGGGGCCGGCGAAGCGCTTGCTGCAGTTCCGGCTGCTCGACCCGAAACCGCTGCTCTATCACGACGAACCCGTTTGGCAGGGCGACTCACTGGTCGGGCGCATCACCTCGGGCGCCTACGGCCACACGCTCGGCGGCGCGATCGGCCTGGGCTATGTCGATACCGCAAAAGCACCAGACCCCGCCGCGGGAAACTTCAGCGTCGAAGTGGCCGGAGAAAAGTTCGCCGCGGAAGCATCATCGAGACCAATGTACGATCCAGCCAACGAGCGCATCCGTTCTTGACCCCCACCAAAACCGCTGCGCGGTTTTGACTCCCCCTGGGAGGGGGAGTGGTGTGGTCACGCGCGGGAGTGGGTGGTTCAGGAGAGTCCGGCGATTATTCCGTCCGAATCCACTTGTATGTTATGGGCCGACGGTTTCCGCGGCAGTCCGGGCATCGTCATGATGGCGCCGCAGACCGGCACGATGAAGCCGGCGCCCACCGCCAGCCGCACTTCGCGGATTTCCACGATGTGATCCCTGGGAGCCCCGAGCAATTGCGGATCGGTCGAAAAACTGTATTGCGTCTTGGCCATGCAAACCGGAAATTTGCCATAGCCGCTGTCCTGCAGCCGGGAGAACTCATCGCGCACATTGAACGGCGCGGCGATGTCCCGGGCGCCGTAGATTTTCTGCGCTATGCGGCGCGTTTTCTCCCACAGGTCGAGTTCGTCTTCATAGAGCAGGCGGAAATCGGCGACTCCCGAATCGGCTGCCCGCGCCACTTCCCTGGCCAGTTCTGTCGCGCCAGCGCTGCCTTCGGCCCAATGCCGCGACTCGACGGCGACGACGCCGGCCTGCCGGCAATAGTCCAGGATGGCGCGAATTTCGGCGTCGGTGTCGGCCGGATGGCGATTGATCGCCACCACCGCCGGCACGCCGAAACTGCCGAGAATGGCGAGATGCTGTCCCAGATTGGCGCAGCCCTTCGTCACCGCGGCGCTGTCCTCGCGCAGCAAATCGTTTCTGGCAACCCCGCCGTGCATCTTCAGCGCCTTGACGGTTGCGACCAGAACCGCGGCGTCGGGCGTGAGGCCCGCCGACCGGCATTTGATGTCGAAGAATTTCTCGGCGCCGAGATCGGACCCGAATCCTGCCTCGGTCACTACGTAATCGGCCAGCCTGAGAGCGGTGCGGGTGGCGATGACCGAGTTGCAGCCGTGGGCGATGTTCGCGAACGGTCCGCCATGGATGAGCGCCGGATTGTTCTCCAGCGTCTGCACCAGGTTCGGCAGCAAGGCGTCCCGAAGCAGGGCCGTCATGGCGCCCTGCGCGCGAAGTTCCCGGGCGGTGACGGGCTGCCGGTCGCGGGTGTAGCCGACGACCATGGCGCCGAGCCGCTCCTGCAATTCGGTCAGGTCCTGCGCCAGGCAGAAGACCGCCATGATTTCGGAAGTGCTGGTAATGTCGAAACCCGCCTCCCGGGGTACGCCATGGGCGGTTCCGCCGAGACCGATGGTGATCTGGCGCAATGCGCGGTCGTTCATGTCGACCACGCGCCGCCAGGTGATTCGGCGTGGATCCAGGTCCGGGTTCGCATTCCAGTGGACGTGGTTGTCGGCCAGAGCGGCCAGCAGGTTATGGGCGGCGGCTATGGCGTGGAAATCGCCGTTCAGATGCAGATTGATGTCGGCCATGGGCGCGACCTGAGCGTATCCGCCGCCCGTCGCTCCGCCTTTCATGCCGAAACAGGGGCCGAGGCTGGGTTCGCGCAGGCAGATCATCGCTTTTTTGCCGATGCGGTTGAGCGCGTCGCCGAGACCGATCGTAGTCGTAGTCTTGCCCTCGCCGGCCGGAGTCGGCGACACGGCAGTCACCAGTATCAGCTTGCCGGACGCGTTTGGCCGAGACTTGCCGATGGCGGCGAAGTCGACCTTGGCCTTGGCGTTGCCATAGGGGATCGTATCGTCGGCAAAGCCGAATTTGCCTGCGATCTCGCGTATCGGCAGCATGCCGGCCGTACTGGCTATTTCAATATCGGATTTCTGTGGCATCGGATTTCCGTCATCCCCGCGAACAGCGTGTTCTTGAACCAGGCTCTGCGGCTGGAACGCAAGAGTAGTCGGCTCGCCCGGTAGCGCTCAATAAGTCCTGTCACTTCTGGAAGAAAATTTGTCGCACAGCCAATAGTCGCATCATTTCCCTTCGGAAATTACCTGTCGGCGCGGTCGACGCTTGGCGTCTTGCCGTAGAGTTCCCTGTATGTCGTGCTGAAATGCGAACTGGAGACGAAGCCCGCCTGGGCCGAGATTTCGACGATGCTCATGCTGGTCTGGAACAGCAGTTCGCGCGCTCGCGCCAGCCGCAGATACAGGTAGTAGCGCGACGGCGAGGTCAGCAGGTATTTCTGGAACAGGCGCTGAAGCTGCCGGCGCGAAAGCCCTACATAGGAGGCCAGTTCAACCTGGCTGAGCGGCTCGCGGATGTTGCTTTCCATCAACTCCACCGCCGCCACCAGCTTGGCCGATTGTCCGCCGACCTGATGGCGCAGCGGTACGTGTTGCAGGTCCCGCGTATCGCGTATGCGATCGTGTACGAATTGGTCGGCGACCTCGGCGCAGATTTCCGCGCCCAGTTGCCGGCGAATGAAATACAGCATCATGTCCATCGGCGCCGTGCCGCCGGAGGCGGTAAAGCGGTCGCGGTCTATTGAATAGACGCTCCTGCTGACCGAAACGTTCGGAAACTGCTCGGTCAGGGCGGCGAATTCTTCCCAGTGTACGCTGCAGCGGTACCCGTCAAGCACCCCGGCGCTGGCCAGCAGGTAACTGCCCGTACAGGTGGAGCCAAGCGCCAGCCCGCGGGCGCTGCAAGCGCGCAGCCAGTGCATCACCGGTTTCTCGCAATGGCGCTCGACCCGTTCACCGCCGCATGCTATGACCACGTGCAGATCGCGGGATTGTATTTCGTCGGCGATGGCGAAATCGGCGCTGATGGATAGTCCGTCGCTGGCGGTCACCGGTCCGCCGGTCTCTGAAATCATCCGCCAGCTATAGACTTGCGATCCGGCCGCGCGATTGGCCATGCGCAAGGTCTCGATCGCCGACGAGACGGAAATGAGCGTGAATTCTTCCAGAAGCAGGAAGCCGAAACAGGTCGGCATCGATTGGGGGTCGTTGTTTGTCATAGCGCAGATAATGTTATCCGCGCGGTTGCGGTCTGGCAAAGGTCTGCAGCCCGATTATCGCTTGCCGGCTCCCGCCAGACGCCGGAATTTTTCCAGATCGGCGGGGGTGTTGATGTTTACGAAACTTGCCGCCATTCCGGACAGGTCCGTTGCATGTATCGCGTTCGCGTCGAGCCAGCGGTGTACGGCCCGCCCGCCGCCGGCATAGAACTTCGCCAGCGACCTGGCCCGCTCGCGACTGACAAGCAAGGTAAGATTCTGACGCCGTTCGCCGTCATGGGCGACGGCGGCGCCGCGCGCCAGCGCATCCCCGGACAGGGCCTGCACCAGATCGGGCGCGATCCAGGGAGCGTCTCCCGGACAACTGAGAAACCACTCGCCCGGGGCGCCCGCGAAACAGGAAACCAGGCCGCCGAGCGGCCCCTGATCCGCTTCGGCGTCCACAAAAATATCGCAGCCGAAGCTTTGATAGGCCTTCGCGTCCTGGCCGGCGCCCAGACTGAGGACGATTCGGGATACCTGCGGCCGCAGATTATCGATGACGAATTCGACAAGTCTGCGCTCGCCGATGCGAACGAGCGGCTTCTCGACGCCGCCCAGGCGCCGACCCCTCCCCCCGCACAGAACGATCGCGATGACCTCTTCAGGCTTCAAGGACGCGCCGCTCGTGACAATAGAGATTGAATCCACTTGATTTCAGAAAGCCGATCAGCGTGATTCCCTCCTGCTCGGCAAGTTCGATGGCGAGGCTGGACGGCGCGCCGATGGCCGCCACCAGACCCACGCCGGCCATGGCCGCCTTCTGAATGAGTTCGAAACTCGCCCGGCCGCTCAGGAGGACGCCGCATCCCGACAGTCCGCCCTCGCCGAAACACGACCCTACGAGCTTGTCGAGGGCGTTATGCCGCCCGACGTCTTCGTGAAGGCGCCGAATCCGGCCTTGCGCGTCGAAACTCGCCGCGGCATGGAGTCCGCCGGTGCGGGTAAATTCGCATTGGCGCTCGCGCAATCCGGCCGGCAGTTGCCGCAGCTTGCCCGCGGAAACCGTAAAACCGCTGCGCTCGCGGGCCGGCGCCTCGTGGGCGATGGCGTCCAGCGAGGCCTTGCCGCAGACGCCGCAACTCGAACTGGTATAGAAGTGGCGCTTGAGTTTTTCCAGATCCACCCTTACCCAATCCTCGAGTTCCACCCGCAGGATATTGCGCAAACCCTTGTCCGGGCTCGACGGACCCGAGTGCTCTACGCGCCGGATGTCGGCCGGATTGCCGACGATGGCTTCGCCGGCGAGAAAGCCCGTAGCCAGCGCTTCGTCCTCGCCGGGGGTGCGCATGGTGACGGCGACGCTCTGTTCGCGGCGGGCCTGCCCGTCGCTGAACGAAAGGCGGATTTCGAGCGGCTCCTCGATGCTGACCGCATCGCCCGCGCGTTCCGTTCCCGCCGGGCCAAGACGAGTGATGTCGCGCCGCAGGCTCCCGGCCGCCGGCGATCCGGCGGCTGTGACGTCGCTCATGGGTTTGCTCATTCCCCGGGCAGGAGTTCGCGCTGCCTCTGTTCCCGGTGCCGGAATTCCTCCTGCCAGGCAGAGACGTGATTGGCCGGCCTGATCTCAACCGCGGTCACCTTGTACTCCGGGCAATTGGTGGCCCAGTCGCTCAGGTCGGTGGTGACCACGTTGGTGCCGGTGGCCGGATGATGGAAGGTGGTGTAGACCACGCCGGGCGCGACGCGCTCCGTCACATCCGCCTTGAGCACGATCTCGCCCATGCGGCTGGAGATGGATACCCGGTCACCCGTGCGCACGCCGCGCAGCTCGGCGTCGCTTGGATGAATTTCCAGCCGGTCTTCGTCCAGCCATTCGATGTTTTCCGTGCGCCGGGTCTGGGTGCCTACATTGTACTGGGTCAATATGCGGCCGGTGGTCAGGAGCAGTGGATACTTGCGGCTGGTGCGCTCGTCGGTCGGCTGATAGTCCGTGAGCATGAACCGGCCCTTGCCGCGCACGAATTGCGCCTCGTGCATGATGGGCGTGCCTTCGGGCGCGGAATCGTTGCAGGGCCATTGCACACTTCCCAGGCGGTCGAGCTTCTCGAAAGTGACCCCCGCAAAGTCCGGCGTCAGGCTCGCGACCTCGGCCATGATGTCCTCGGCCGACTCGTAGTGCATGGGATAGCCCATCGCCGCCGAGAGGTCCTGCACCGCTTCCCATTCGGCCTTGCCGGACTTCGGTTGCATTACCTGGCGCACGCGGTTGATGCGCCGCTCGGCGTTGGTGAAGGTGCCGTCCTTTTCGAGAAAGGAGGTGCCGGGCAGGAAGATGTGCGCGAACTTGGCGGTCTCGTTCAGGAACAGATCCTGCACGATCACGCAATCCATATTGCCGAGCGCGGCTTCGACGCCTTGTGTGTTCGGATCCGACTGGGCGAGATCCTCGCCCTGGATGAAGATGCCCTTGAAACTGCCGCCGCGGGCGGCGTCGAGCATGTTCGGAATGCGCATGCCGGGCTCGGCCAGAAGCTTCACCTGCCAGGCGCTTTCGTATTTCTCGCGCACCGAGGCTTCGACGATCGGCTGATAGCCGGAAAGCTCATGGGGGAAGGAACCCATGTCGCAGGAGCCCTGGACGTTGTTCTGACCGCGCAGCGGACAGACGCCGACGCCCATGCGGCCGATGTTGCCGGTCGCCATGGCGAGATTGGCCATTGCCATGACCATGGTCGAACCCTGGCTGTGTTCGGTGACGCCGAGACCGTAATAGATGGCGGCATTTTTCGCCGATGTATAGAGATGGGCGGCGCTGCGGATGTCCGCCGCTGAGACGCCCGTTATTTCCTGCACGACTTCGGGGGCGTTTTCCGGGCGCGCCGCGAACTCGCGCCATTCCGCGAAGGATTCCGGATCGCAGCGTTCGCGCACGAAGTCTTCGTCGACGAGTCCTTCGGTCACCACTACATGCGCGAAGGCGTTCATCATCGGCACATTGGTGCCGGGCAGCAGCGGCAGGTGCAACTCCGCCTCAATGTGCGGCGAACGCACCAGATCGATGCGTCTCGGATCCAGCACGATCAACCTGGCGCCCTGGCGAAGCCTGCGCTTGAGGAGCGACGCGAACACCGGGTGTCCGTCGGTGGGATTGGCGCCGATGACGACGATGGTGTCCGCCTGCAGGACCGAATCGAAATGCTGGGTGCCGGCCGAAGTTCCGTAGGTCTGCTTGAGGCCGTAGCCGGTGGGGGAATGGCAGACGCGCGCGCAGGTGTCCACATTGTTGCTGCCGAAGGCGGTCCGCACCATCTTCTGCACGGTCCAGATCTCTTCGTTGGTGCAGCGCGCCGAGGTGACGGCCCCGATGGAGTGCAAGCCATGCTCGGCCCGAATGGCCTTCAGGCGCGAGGCCGCCTCGGCGATGGCCTGGTCCCAGGAAACTTCGCGCCAGGGGTCGGTGATCCGGTCGCGGACGAGAGGTTTTACCACGCGCTCCGGGTGGTTCGCATAGCCCCAGGCGAAGCGCCCCTTGACGCAGGAATGGCCGTGATTGGCCTTGCCGAGCTTGTCCGGCACCATGCGCACGACCTGGTCGCCCTTGAGTTCGGCGCGGAACGAGCAGCCGACGCCGCAATAGGCGCAGGTGGTTCGAACGCTGCGGTCCGGCACGCCTTCGTCGATCACCGTCTTCTCCATCAGCGTGGCGGTCGGGCAGGCCTGCACGCAGGCGCCGCAGGAAACGCATTCGGAATCGAAGAAGTCCTCCGCGCCGGTCGCCACCGTCGAATCGAAACCGCGCCCGGCGATGGTCAATGCGAACGTGCCCTGCACCTCGCTGCAGGCGCGCACGCAACGCGAGCAGACGATGCACTTGGAAGGGTCGAAACTGAAATAGGGATTGGAAGCGTCGACCGGGGCGCTCAGGTGATTTTCTCCCTCGTCGTAGCGGACCTCGCGCAAGCCCACGGCGCCGGCCATATCCTGGAGTTCGCAGTCCCCGTTGGCGCTGCAGGTGAGACAGTCGAGCGGATGATCGGAAATATAGAGTTCCATCACGCCGCGGCGGAGTTTGGCGATCTTCTCGCTTTGCGTTCGCACCGCCATGCCTTCGCGTACGGGCTCGGTGCAGGATGCGTGGACACCGCGGCGCCCTTCGACCTCGACGAGGCACAGGCGGCAGGAACCGAACGCTTCCATATTGTCCGTCGCGCAAAGTTTCGGCACGGGAATGCCGGCCTCGATGGCGGCGCGCATAATGGAAGTGCCTGCCCGCACCTTGATTTGCGAGCCGTCGATGGTGACGGTTACCTGCTCCCCGTTCGCGGGGGCGGGTGTGCCGTAATCTGGATCGTCGAGTCTCATAAAAGGCCTACCCTTGTTTCCACTCCCCCTTGCGGGGCAAAGCTTCGCCCAGCGCGCTTCGCACCGGAATCGGGGTCATGCCTCCCATCTGACACAAGCTCGTCTGTTCCATCAGATCGCAAAGCTCGTCGATGACTTCAAGCCTGTCTTCAGTGTACTCGCCTGAAGCCAGCGCCGCTACAGCTTCTTTACCTCGCACCGAGCCGATCCGGCAGGGCGTGCACTTGCCGCAGGATTCGTGCGCGCAAAAGGCGAAGGCGTAATGGGCCTGCTGTACGAGATCGACCGTGTCTTCGAACACGACCAGTCCGCCATGCCCGATGCCGGCGCCCAATGCGGCCATGTCTTCGTAGCTGAGCGGCGTATCCAGATCGCGCTCGAAGAGATAGGCGCCGAGCGGACCGCCCACCTGCACCGCCCCGAAGGGGCGGCCCGTTCGCGTTCCGCCGCCCCAGTCCTCGATGAGTTCGCGCATAGTTACGCCGAAAGGCAGTTCATAGAGCCCGCCGCGCTTGATATTGCCCGCGAGCTGGAAGGTGCTGCTGCCCGTCGAAGCGCCGACGCCGATTTCGGCATAGGCCTTGCCGCCCATGTCGAGTATGCCCGGCACCGAGCAGAGAGTGATGACGTTGTGGACGAGCGTCGGCTGGCCGAACAGTCCGGCGACGGCGGGCACCGGCGGTTTGGCGCGAATTTCGCCGCGCTTGCCTTCGAGGCTTTCGAGCAGCGATGTCTCTTCGCCGCAGATATAGGCGCCGGCGCCGATGAAGAGTTCGATGTCGAATCTTTCCAGCAGCCCGAGCGTCCCGGCCTTGTCGATGGCGTTCGCGAAGATTTCGGCCGCGAGCGGGTATTCGGAGCGCAGATAGACGATCCCCTTGTCGGCTCCGGTGGCATGGCCCGAGATCACCATGCCTTCGATCAACCGGAAGGGGTCGCCTTCCATGATGAGCCGGTCGGCGAAAGTGCCAGAATCGCCTTCGTCGGCGTTGACGACGATGTATTTCTGCGGCGCCGGCGTATCGTGTACGGTCTGCCACTTGATGTGCGCCGGGAAGCCCGCGCCGCCGCGGCCCCGGAGCCCGCTGGCCTTGATTTCCCCGATGATTTCGCGTGGTTCGCGTTCGAGTTGTTCGAGCAGCCAGGACGGGTCATACTCCATGGGATCGATAAGGCCGCAGCGATCGAAAACGATGCGCTGCTGGCGCGCAATCTCGGGCAGTTCGGCCAGGGGCCCGAGAGCGACGGCATCCAGGGCGTCGAGATTCTGCACGGGTCCATAGGCCTCGCCGTCGATCACGAGCATGGGTTCGAGCCAGGCCAGCCCGAAACCCCCGGTGCGGACGACTTCATGACCCCTCGCCTGCAATTCGCGCGCGAGATCGTTTGCGCCAAGCGCGTTGGCGAGGGTTTCGTTCGGCACCAGGGTGCGTTTCGCTTCGGCGCGGCTCATGTGAGCAGTTCCTTCCCGGTCGCATGCACGATCACGCGCTCATTGACCATGGCGCACGGGCCCGAGGCGCAGAGGCCGAGACAGTAGACGCTTTCGAGGCTGACAGCGAGATCTTCGCTGGTCTCGCCGGGTTCAAGCCCAAGCGCCTCGGTTACTTCTTTCGTGAGCGCGCGCGAACCGACGGATTGGCAGGCTTCGGCCTGACATATGCGAATATGCCTGCGCCCTCGGGGCGAAGTGCGAAAGTCGGCGTAGAAAGAGACGATCCCGCGTACGTCCGCCAGGCTCAGGTTGAAGACATCGGCGACGATGCGGACGTGCTCGTCCTCGATATGGCCATGGGATTCCACGATATTCCGCAGCGCGGTGACAGGCGCGCCCACTTGCCCGACGCAGGCGGCGACAAGCTCGCGAATGGCTTCGCTGTTCGGCATGAACCCGCACCTCCCATAGAGGAACCGTGAATTATAGCAAGGCGCAAGCGCCCTTCAGGACACGAATTCTTGTAGCCGCGACTTATTCAAGCGTCCATGCGACCCGGATCGGTTCGCTGCCGTAGATCAGCAAATCCGGTTCGGCTTCGCTGCTATAGGCGACCCAGAACTTCAGATTGACGCCTTCCAGGCCAAGGCGTATTCCGGTGAGGGCTTCGCGATACAGTTGATAACCATGGGCGGGATCGAAAACAGGCTGCCCGCGGGTGATGCCGTTCCTGCCGAGAATGATCAGTTCCATGGCGTGTTCGAGATTGCCGGGAGGCGTCGCGGCGGGCAATTCGCCGCCGGCCCAGGGATGCCATTCGCCTTCGGCGTTGCGCGCGAAATACCGGCCGTCTTCCGTTTCGGCGATGACATGGAGTTGACCGGGCTGGCCGCGGTGCGCGGGGTCGATCAGCACGGTGGTGTAGATATTGAATTCCTGCCAGGGCCGCAACGCCTCCCGCGCCGTCGCCCCGGCGTCCGCGCTGGCGTAGCCCGAGAAATGCGCCTGGATCGCCGCGCCGTTGCTTGCAACCGCCTCGCCGAGGGCCACCGGACAATATTCCCGGTTGCCCGAAATCACGGCGACGCCGCAGATGTCGTCCGGCGACAGCCGCTTGCGCCACTTGTGAGTAGGTCCGTAAGCCATGACCGCGGCATCGATATAGCCGTGCCCGAGCCCGAGGTTGTGACCGATCTCGTGCAGGGCCACCGAATAGAAACTGGTTTCGTCGAACACCATCTGTTCGGCGCCGCCTTCGGCGTGTTCGAACATCTCGTTGAAAAAGATGTCGCCTTCGTCGATTACCCTCGCGTCCCCGGAACCGCCGAGAAAAGTCAGCGCCCAGCCCGCGGCTTGCGCCATCGAACCGCCGCCGCAGTTCGTCTCGCGCCAGGTGACGGTATTGATCTGGTTGCGCGCGGACGCGGAACCGGACGAACGGCGCGTACAATCCTCCGAGTCGCGCGTGACCGCGCTGAGATCGAAGTACGGAATCTCGGCGTTCCAGTAATGCACCGAATCGTGGAACAGTGGGTCCCAGGCGTCGCCGTCGTCGGATTCCCCTGGCACCCAGACGTTCCAGGCAAGCCGGTTATCCTCCAGCGGCAGGTTATCGATGTCCTCGTACAGCGGCTTGTAGGAAAACGCTGAAGCGCAGGTGGCGGCCAGGGCCGCGACTGAAACGATTCTGAACATCCTTCGCTTCATGTCCAAATCCCTCCGGGCCTGCCCCGCGGCCGCGCTGTTATTCCCCGACGACCCGGGCCCAGCGCAGTCTCGCCGTTGTCCTGCCGTTATTGCGCACTTCGAGGTACAGCGTATTCCCGTCGTCGGCGAATTCGTAGTAGCGCGACATGGCCTGGCCGAGCATGTTGCGATTGTAGGCGCCTTCCACATGATGAACGACCGCCTGCCGTTCGAGATCTACGCTGAAAGTGCCGAAATAGGCGATGTATCCCGCGCCGGCGCTGCCGGCGCCGTCGCTGTCGCCCCAGTCTTCCGGCATCAATTGCGCGTTCATCAGGCCGGTCGCCTGATAATCGATCCGCCCCGTCGAGTAGGGACGCCGCACCACCTCCCCGTCTTCGCTGATCGCATTAAACCGGACCAGGCGCCAACTTCCGAGCAACTGCGCCTTGACGGTTTCTGCACCGCCTGCCGGCTGCGCTTCGGCCGCGGGGATCAGCATCAGCATCGTCGGCAAGACAATCGACAGTAGTCCGATTCGTTTCATGATGAATACCTCGATAAGCCAATCGGGACAACGAGTTGTCCACATGATACTTCAGGAATCCCGACGTTTGTCTATCACGTAGGCCGATGATTCTGAATCCCGCTAAACCAGTGGCGCTACTGGATCAGGGCGTCAAGTTCCTGCCGCCTGGCGCCCGCCAGGATGTCCTGCACCGCCCGGTTGCCTTCGTGGCAGGCCGACTCGTAAAGCAATTGCCCCGGCGGCATTCTCTGAAACGGCAGTTCGGCGACGATGGGCGCCGTGTAGGTCACGGGATCGACGATGGTATAGGAGTACAGCAGTTCGTTTTCCGACACGGCGGTAATTCGTTCCGTGACTTCGAATACTTCCGACGCGGCGATCTGGCTGAAACTGTGTTCCAGGCGAAAGCTGTTGGTGTGGATCACCAGGGTTTCGCCTTCCCAATGGCCGATGGAGTCTCCCATCCATTTCCGGATCGGAAAATCCGGATGTTCCTTGTTCAATCTGACGATCCGCAGTTGTATCGCTTCCTCACTCAATATCGCCACGTAGTCTTCGGTCTGCACGATCTGGATATGCGTGCCGTCGAAGTTCGTCATCGTGGGCAGGGGCGGGCCGAGATGCAGGCAGCGTTCGCCCGGCGGGCGGGTTTCGGGCCCGTCGAAATTGTTGTTCATGATCGCCCCGTAGCGGCTGCCGAGTTCATCGGTGCCGGGGCGCAGGGGAAAGCGGCCGTTTTCCGGCTCGATGATCAGCGAAGTGCGCAACTCTCCGTTGATGCGCGCCACGGCTACCGGCAGGCCCGGCAGGAAATTCAGATCCGTGCGGAACTCGATGTCGCCGCCCGCGGGCGGCGGACCCCGGTCAGCGGCGACCGGCGCTTCCCGACTGGCTCGCGTTTCGGTCTGTTGCCGCTCGAACTCCGCGGCTTCGGCCTCGGTGTAGGCTCTCCTGTTGCCCAATTCGACGGGCCGCTGGACCGGCGTGGCAAAGCGTTTTTCCCAATAGCCCTGCAAGTCCGGCACGCCATGTTCGGTTCGCGGGGCGCGGTAAGCCGCTGAATCCTGCGCCGCGGCAAGTACCGGCCAGGCAATTGCCGTCAGCAGGACGATCAGCCGGCTTCCCATCGCCGCTGCCGTTCAGCGCACCTTGATGTATTTCCGCAGACGCTGCGGGCGGGGTTCTCCCGCGAAGATATTGCCGTTGCGGTCGACGGCTATCGATTCCGCGCCGCTGCCGCCCTGGGTGATCGGCGGATTGTCGCCCATGTCGAGTATGAAGTGCTCGACCCAGCCGGTTTCCACGTCACCGACCCGGATGCCCTTCTCCCACCCCGGATTCTGGGTCATGTCGGATTCGGAGTCGGCGACGTAAATCGTGCCGTCGGCCGAGATCCAGATGTCGCTGGGCATGCCGAACTGGGTCCAGACGGAAAGAAAATTGCCTTCCTGGTCGAAGATCGAAATGCGCTTGTTGCCACGGTCGGCGACGAAAATGCGGCCGTCCGGCGCCATCGCCAGGGCGTGGGGGCCGAGCAATTGGCCCGGGCCGTAGCCGGTTTCGGCAAAATCCATGATGAACTCGCCGTCCGCGGAATATTTCACGATGCGGTTGTTGCCGTTGTTGTTATGGCCGTCGGCGACGAAGATGTCCCCGTTCGGCGCGGTCACGATATCGCTGGGGTTGGTGAAATGATATTGACCGTCTCCCGACACGCCAGCCTCGCCCAGCGTCATGAGAACCTCGCCGGCGGGCGAGAACTTGAATACCTGGTGGCCATAGGGGGCGCCCGAAGGCGATTCGCCGGCGCCGGCTTCGGTGACCCAGATGTTGCCGTCGCCGTCGACGTGCAAGCCATGGGGCCAGGCGAACATGCGGCTGCCGAATTCGGTGACGACATTGCCGTCGGGGTCGAATTTCAGGATGGGATCGAGATCCGACTGGTCGCAATAGGTCTGGCTGCCCCGCGGCGTACCGTCGTTGCCGCAACGCACGATCGCCCAGAGATGTTCGCCGTCGTTATCGATATGGACGCCACCGGGCGAACCCATCGCCCGATCGCCGGGAAGTTTGGCCCAGGGTTGGCCGATCAGGCCCGGGCCGGTTCCGGCTTGCAGCCCGTCCGCCGGCCGCCAGGGATTGCGCCCGGACTGGGCGCTTACCTCCGCCGCCGCCATACTCAGCGCCAGCAGTATTCCCAGCACCGCGGCGAATTTTCTCTCTGCTGGTTCAATCATGGGAAACGCTCCTCAAAATGCACACCATCGAATTGAAAAGCTATAGCGATGACCAATGGATGTCCAGCCTGAGCTTGTGCTCTTTTCGCCGTGCGCCCGCTGTGGCATTCTCATGTCCAGAGAGTTCAACGCACCTTCAGGGGGCTGAGAATGAAAATCGCTGAATCGATTTTGAAAACCGCTATCGGCGGATGCTTGCTGGCCCTGGCGGCCTGCGGGCGGCAGGAACCGGAAACCGCGGCTGTCGCCGAACCGGCGGGCGGGACGTCTCCCGCCGCGGCCGTAGTTATCGATCAGGACGATATCGGCGGCGTGGTGACCGGCGCCAACGGGCCGGAAGCCGGCGTTTGGGTGATTGCCGAGACCAACGACCTGCCGACCCTGTTCTCCCGCAGCGTGGTCACCGACGATAACGGGCATTACCTGATTCCCGACCTGCCGGCGGCGCAATACGAAGTCTGGGTGCGCGGCTATGGCCTGGTGGATTCGCCCAGGGTCAACGCGTCTCCGGGCCAATCGCTCGATCTGGACGCCGTGACCGCGCCCGACGCCGCCGCGGCCGCGGCCTATTACCCCGCGGGGCACTGGTATTCGCTGCTCGATATTCCCGACCGGAGCGAATTTCCGGGCACCGGCCCCGACGGCAACGGCATCTCCATCGATATTCACAACCAGGCCGACTACATACGGCGGGTGACCAACGGCGGTTGCCTGGCCTGCCACCAGATGGGCAACGCGGCCATCCGCACCATGCCCGGCCTGTTCAGCGGTTACGATACCTCGCTCGAAGCCTGGAACCGCCGTGTCATGTCCGGGCAGGCGGGCGGCTCGATGGTCAGGGGACTGGCCGCCATGGGCGAGCGCGGCGTGCAAATGTACGCCGACTGGACCGACCGCATCGCCGCCGGAGAACTTCCGCCGGCCCCGGAACGACCTGCCGGCCTCGAACGCAATGTGGTAATCACGGTTTGGGACTGGGCGGACCCGACCGCCTATCTGCACGACCTGGTCTCCACCGACCGGCGCGACCCCACCGTGAACGGCTACGGCAATCTTTACGGCGCGCTGGAAGAAAGCGCGAACTATCTGCCGGTGCTGGACCCTGTCGAGAATTCGATTTCGCAAGTGCCGGTGTTCCCGGAAGATCCCGATTACAATCCCCCTCCGCCCACACCGCTGGCGGAATCTCCCTATTGGGGCGACGAGCCGATCTGGGACGCGTCGACTTCGGTGCACAATCCGATGCTCGATCACGAAGGCAGGGTCTGGATCACAGCCCGGGTGCGGGCGCCGGACAATGTGCCCGAATTCTGCCGGGAAGGTTCCGATCACCCCTCGGCCCAGGTGTTTCCGACCGGCCGCGCCGGCCGCCATCTCGGGGTTTACGATCCCGACACCGATGTCTATACGCCGATCAACACCTGTTTCAGCACGCACCACCTGATGTTCGCCGAGGACGAGGACCATACCTTGTGGACCAGCGGCGGCGGCAGCGTCATCGGCTGGCTCAATACCCGGGAATTTCTTGAAACCGGCGATTCCGTGGCGGCCCAGGGCTGGACGCCTTTCATCCTCGACACCAACGGCAACGGCGTGCGCGACGCGGACTACACCGAACCGGGCGAAGCCGCAGATCCGGCGCGCGACATGCGCATCGACGGCCGATACTACGGCGTGGCGCCGGCGCCCGACGGCACGATCTGGGGTTCTTCCCTCGGTTATCCCGGCGCCGTCGTGCGGCTCGTGCCCGGAGACGACCCGGCCACCACCGCGCTGACGGAAATCTTCCAGCCGCCTCTCGACGCCAACGGCGACCCGGTCGAAGGCTTCTCGCCACGGGGCATGGACATCGATCGCAACGGCGTGGTCTGGGCGGCCATGGCCAGCGGCCACATGGCGAGTTTCGACCGTTCGCTTTGCACCGGCCCGCTGAACGGCCCGGAAGCGACGGGGCAACATTGTCCGGAAGGCTGGACTTTCTATACCGAACCCCTGCCGCAATTCAGGAATCTCGACCTGCCGGGAAGCGCCGAAGGCAGCTATTACACCTGGGTCGACCAGTTCAACACATTCGGCCTCGGCGAGAACACGCCGATCAATACCGGCAATCAGTCCGGCGCGCTGCTCGTGCTGAACGACGGCGAATGGGTGCGCCTGCGGGTGCCCTATCCGCTCGGGTTTTACACGAAGTGGCTGGACGGCCGCATCGACGATCCGGACGCCGGCTGGAAAGGCCGCGGCTTATGGGCGACCTATAGCAGCCGCGCGCCTTTCCATATGGAAACCGGGGCGGGAACCACGAGCAAGGTCTATCACTTCCAGATGCGGCCCGACCCGCTTGCGAGGTGAAGGTAACCTGTCAAGTCAGTCTTCGGATTGCTGTTGCAGGTAGTGCTCGACTTCCTTGACCCGGGCGCCTTTCAGCATCATTTCCATCGCATAGTTGCCTTCGTGGCAAGCGTACTCGTAGGGAATCTGGTCCGTCGGCGGCCAGACCATCTCGCCGCTGTAGCTGTCGGTATAATCCGCGTCTTCCACCGTGAAGGCATAGACCAGACCCCCGCCTTCGAGGGGGCTGAAGCGTTCTACGACGCGGCGGTCCGCGGGTTGACGCGGCTGATCCAGAAAATTGACGGTTTCGACGACCAGGGTGTCGCCTTCCCACCAGCCGATCGAATCCCCGTCGTACTTCGCGAGCGCGGCGGGTTTGTGCTCCCCGTCGCCCAGGCGGATGATTCGCGCCCAGTTCATCCACTCGACATAGAGCATCATGTAGTCATCTGTTTGAACGATGGTCTTGATATTGTTGTAGGCCCTTGAAGAAATTGGAATCGTGGCTGCCGGGAAATAAATGCAGCGCACCTGCAACATCTGGTTTTCGGGGCCGTCGAAAGGCTGGTCGCCGGTTTCAAGCCACCAGGCGCCGCCCGGATCCTCCCATTCGAAGCGGGGCGCGGCGTCGGCCTTTGCCTGCCCTTCCGGCGTACGCGGAGGCAGCCGCCCGTTCTCGGGATAGGTCAGGATCGAAGTCCGGTATTGCCCGTCGAGGGCGAATGCGTCATTGCCCCGGTCGAACCAGAAATCGTTGTAGGAACCGATCGTTCCGCCTTGCTCGGGCGGAGCGCGATTCGGATCGCCCGGTGCGGAATCGGCTGCGCGCGTGTTCATCTCGCGGTTGCGCAAGGCCTGTACTTCTTCCTCGTTCAGATACAGCCTGTTGCCGAATCGTTGGGGCCGCTGGTATGGCGTCAATGTCGAGATGTCGTAGTTGCCGCTGAAATCGGGCTTGCCCGAGGAAGTGCGCGGATAGTCGTCCTGCGCTGTCGCGAATCCCGCCGCGGTCATCAGGACAAACAGGGAAAGTATCGGTGACGGATTCCTGAACATAATTTTCACCACGTTCGTTACAAGTCGAAATGCCGGTCGCTCTACCTCATTCTACGCGCCTGGGCCGCTCAATCCAGCGAGGGATGCTCATATCCGGCCGGCAATACCTGTTCGTGATCGACGCGGATGCTCAGATATGTGATCTGCTCCTGGATATGACGGAATCCGTGCGGTACGCCGGCGGGAATCACGACGATGTCCCCCGCGGCGACGGCCTGCACCTGGCCGTCGGTTACTGTGCGCCTGCCGCTCGGTCCGATGAGTTCGCGCACCGCCGTGGCGTCGGCGGGAAATTCGATGGGATCCGTTTCATCGCCTCCGGTAACCAGAATGCCCGAACCGGAAAGAATGTAGTACACCTCGGTAACCCGGTGGTGCAGGATCGAGGTTACCTCCTCGCCCTCGGTGCGCGTGCCCGCCCGGCGCAGAATGCCGACCGCCACGTTCAGGTCGTCGCCGATATCGACAATCCTGATCTGCTGATCGATCGTATCGCCGAGATTCTCGAAGACTGTCATGATCTCCGCATAGGGAATATGGGTGGCGTTGTCCGGTTCCTGGGCCTGGACGCCGGCTGTGAAGACGAGCGGAATCGCCGCGACGAATGATTTCAGGGCATTGCTGTTCATTGATTTCTGCTCCGGTTGATCGTTTGCTTGTGTGCTACCATGCGCGTCCGCGTATTGAACCTGACCCGATCATGACTTCGCAAGCGGTTTCCGCCCGGCCGGACCTGTTCGAGCGGCTCAAGGAGATCGTCGGCCCCGCCGGATACCGGGACGGCGACGACATCGAACCGAAGAACTATCAGGACCTGATGGAAGACCGGGCCATTCGCCCGCCGCTGCTGCTGCGGCCCGCGAATACCGGGGAAGTTTCCGCGATTCTTGCCCTGTGCCATGCCGCGGGCCAGCCGGTGGCGCCCCAGGGCGGCATGACCGGCCTCGTTTCCGGCGCCGCGCCGCTCGAAAACGAGATTTGCCTAAGCCTCGAACGCATGAACAAAGTGGTCGAACTCGACCCGTACACCAGCACCATGACTGTCGAAGCCGGCGTGCCGCTGCAAGTAATCCAGGAGCAGGCCGATGCCGAGGGGCTGCTGTTTCCGCTCGACCTCGGCGCCCGCGGCAGTTGCACCATCGGCGGCAACCTGTCGACCAATGCCGGCGGCAACCGCGTCATCCGCTATGGCATGACTCGCGAATTGGTCGTCGGCCTCGAAGCGGTGCTCGCCGACGGCACCGTCATCGACAACCTGCACAAACTGCGCAAGAACAATACCGGCTACGACATAAAGCAATTGTTCATCGGCAGCGAAGGCACGCTGGGAATCATTACCCGGGCCGTGCTGAAGCTCTTTCCCCGACCCGACAGCCAGGCGGTCGCCATGTGCGGCACGGGCACGTTCCGGCAGGTCGCGGACCTGCTGGTGCATGCCCAGGCCAGGCTCGGAGCCAATCTCAGCGCCTTTGAAGTACTCTGGCAAAACACCTACCAACTGGTTGACGTTCACGTGCCCCACGCCAGCGTGCCCTTGCCCGACAGTCACGCCTTTTACGTGCTGGCCGAAAGCATGGGCTCGGACGAGGCCACCGACGGCGAACTGTTCCTCGACATGCTCGATGAAGCCAGCCGCAAGGACCTGATCGAAGAGGTGGTGGTCGCCGATACGTCCGACAAGATCAGGAAACTGTGGACCGTGCGCGACGCCGCCGCCGAAATCGCTCCGGGAGTCGGCTATCTCCATACCTACGACGTCAGCATGAACGTCGCCGACATGGGCTATTTCGGCGAGGAAGTCGAACACCGGCTGCGGGAAAAGTGGCCGGACGCCATTCTCGGCCTGTTCGGCCACATCGGCGACGGCAATCTGCATATCGTCATCAACGTCGGGCCGGAAACCCGCGCCCTGCACCTGCGACTCGACGAAGTGATTTACGGCCTGATCCGCGAGTTGAAGGGCTCGGTCTCGGCCGAGCATGGCATCGGCATCATGAAACGGCCGTTCCTGCCGTATAGCCGGAGCAGGAACGAAATCGAACTGATGCGCAATCTGAAACAGAGCCTGGACCCGAACGGCATCCTCAATCCGGGCCGGATATTCAACTGAAACAGGAAATTCACCGGTAATGAAAGATCTGAACGGAAAGACCGTGGTCATCGTCGGCGGCACCGCCGGCATCGGCCTGGCGACCGCGCAAGCGGCGGCCGCGGCGGGAGCGAAAGTCTGGGCCGCGGGCCGCAGCGAAGCCCATCGTGACAAGGCCACGGCAACGGCAGCCGGGGCCTTTGCAGTGCGCGAAGCGGACATTCATGACACAGACGCGCTCGAAGCGCTGTTCGGCGAAGCCGGCCGCATCGATCATCTGGTCTTGTGCGCCATCGGCGGCGAACGCACGCTCAAGCCGTTCCTCGAACAGACCGAAGAACAGTTCAAGGCCGCCTACGGCAAACTCTGGGGCTACGCGAATGCGGTGCGGACCGGTGCGCCCTTCCTGGCCGAAGACGGTTCGATCACCCTGGTCAGCGGCTCCCCCGCGCGCAAGATCAAGCCGGGGCAGTCAGCGCTCAGTTGCGTCGGCGGCGCCGTCGAGAACCTGGCGCGCTGTCTGGCGGTTGAAATGGCGCCCATCCGCGTCAATATCGTATCCCCGGGCACCATCGACACGGCAATGTTCGACTCGTTTGGCGACGCCAGGGAGGAACGCCTCAAGGCCGTCACCGGCGGCCATCTGATCAAGCGCGCCGGAACCCCGAACGAAGTGGCCGAGGGCGTTCTGTTCGTCATCAACAACCGCTTCGTCACCGGCACTACCGTCGACGTCGACGGCGGCCGCATTCTCAGTTAATCGATAATCGCAATCAGAACGTCAGCTAACATGAACAAGATGATCAAGGAACTCGCCGGCGCCGCCGAGGCGCTCGAACCCGATATGAGCCTGCTCGAGGCCATCGCCGAACGGCGCTCGGTGCGCGGCTTCCTCGACCGCGAAGTGCCGCCGGAAGTCATGACGCGCATTTTCGATATCGCCCGGCAGGCGCCGTCGAATTGCAACGTGCAGCCGTGGAAGGTCTATGTCGCCTCGGGCGCCCTCAAGGACCGCCTGCGGCAACAGATGTACGAAAACACCGCCAACGGCGTGCCGCCGAACCCGGATTACGAATATCGCGGCGATTTCCGCGACGAGTATCGCGTACGCCAGGTGGAATGCGCCGTGGCGCTGTACTCGCAGATGGGCATCGGCCGGCACGACCGCGAAGGGCGCATGCGCGCGGTCTTGCGCAATTTCGAATTCTTCGACGCGCCCCACATCGCCTTCATCGGCATGAATCCGGCATTCGGCACGACCGTGGCGGTCGACGTCGGCATGTACGCCCAGACGCTGATGTTGACCATGGTCGCATTCGGCCTGCATAGCTGCCCCATGGGAAGCATGCGCAATTACCCGGACCTGATCCGGGAAGCCTTCGATATCAGGGACGGCACAAAGATCCTGTTCGGCGTCAGCTTCGGCTACGAGGACGCCGAAGTGCCCGCAAACGCCACCCGCACGACGCGCGCGCCACTCGACGAAAACGTCGTCTTCCGCTCGGAGTGAAAGCGGCGGGGACAATGACTTGGCGCTGAAACCCGTAATTCTGCTGCACGATCTCGACAACCGGATGGTGGACCGCTGGGCGCGGCTGATCGGCGAAACCGGCCGCTACGCGACCATCAACACCTATAACGAAACCCACGCCCGCGAGGCCATCCGCCAGTACAACCGCGGCTTCGGCCTGCTCACCAACCGCCTGGCCTGCCTGATCACCGGCTGGAACAATCATCGCCGCCCGGCCGAACAATTGCTGTTCCGATTACGACGCGAGGAGGGACGCAGTCCTTTTCGGCGACCTACACCGGTAATCGTCATCACCGAAGATCATCGCCAGGACCTGAAAGCCGAAGCGCTCGACCCCGAACACGGCCGCGCCGCCGCCTACCTCGACGCCGACGATTTTGGGGACACGCTCGTGGACTTGCTCAACCGAATCGTGTTCGAACAAGGCGCGGACGAACTAAATTCCATTGCCTACGCAAAACTGCGTCGAGAATCCCGCACGCTGTGAGTCGCCGTCTGGCGGGCGGTGTGCAGCGGGCGTGCGAGGCATGGGTGAGGCCCGGTCGGCGTAGCCGACAAGAAGCAACGCTTCTTGAGGGCCGAACGACTTGCCATGGATGGCAAGGCTGGGGGTTAGCGAAACCACCAATGTCGCGCCAGGGACGGCATGCACGATCCAATCGAAGCCAGCCAACACAGACGTATTTACGGCGTCCGCTGCAAACCGCCCGCCAGGCGGCGACGGGACCGAAGCCACCATTCTCCACCTGTGACATTAAGTCGCATTTCGGCGATTGCAATCGTTCGCATCAATTGGCAGTCTAGGCGGTTGAATTTGCCAAGAAACAACCAGGGGGCCATTCATGTTCAAGACCATGCTTCTCCGTACCGCATTACTTGCCGCCGCGTTCGCGCTGCCGGCAGCCCATGCCGCCGATCTCGACCGGATCGGCACTTACGAATTCCCGAGTTCCGCTTCGCCGGAAGCCCAGGAATACTTCATCCAGGGCGTCGGATTCCTGCACAGCTTCGGCAGGACCCAGGCGCGCGAGGCGTTCGTCAAGGCGCAGGAACTCGACCCGGATTTCGCGCTGGCCTATTGGGGCGAGGTCTTCACCTACCAGCATCCCTTTTTCGGCCCGGTGGACGAACGGCCCGGCCAGGCGCTGATGAAACTCGGCGCCACCAGCGAGGAGCGGATCGCCAAGGCGCCGACCGAACGCGAAAAGGGCTTCCTCAAGGCCGCGGAAGCCTATGCCCTGGCGCCCGGCGGCATGCCGGATCGCCGGATCGCCTGGATGAACGCCATGGCCGACCTTTACGAGAAGTATCCGGACGATGACGAAGTAAAGGCCTTTTACACCGTTTCCATGCTGTCCGGCGCCACCGCTTCCGGCGACATGCGCGAGCGCATCAACATGCGCGCCGGGTCGCTGGCGCTGGAGTTGTTCAAGGACAACGACAATCATCCCGGCGCGGCGCATTACGTGATCCATTCCTTCGACGACCCGCTGCACGCCCCGCTCGCCCTCGAAGCCGCGCTCAAGTATGCGGACATCGCCCCGGCGGTCTCCCACGCGCGTCACATGCCGACCCATATCTTCATCCAGCACGGCATGTGGGACCGCGTCGCGATGTGGAACGATTCGGCCTTCCAGGCCGCCCGCGAACTGTGGAAACAGGGCGATGAAGTCGGCGACCAGAACCATTCCTCCGACTGGGGCCAGTACGGCGACCTGCAACTCGGCGACTGGGAGCGCTCGAAGTTGTGGCTCGAACGCGCCGAGCAGACGCTGAAGGAAAATCCGGAAGACCCGCGCTCGATCAACACCCTGAACACCATGCAGGCGCGCCACATCATCGAAACCGAACAATGGGAATTGCGCGAGTTGAACGACGAGCTGGCGGATCACCAGTTGCTCGCCCTCGGCCTGAGCGCCGCCCATCTCGGCGAACTCGCACTGGCCGAACAGGTTGCCGACAAGCTCGGGGCCAGGGCCTCGGATCAGCCAAACAACGCAAACCTGCAGGTCATGCACGCCGAAGTGGCGGCGCTGACCATGGCGAAGCACGCCCAGCAGCAGCTCAACGAAGGCCTGACCACCGACGGGCTGCCGCAACAGGAAAAGGCCATCGAACTGCTGAATCAGGCAGTAGCGCTGAAAGAGGCCCAGTTGCCGCCGCGAGGCGCCGCCGAACCGCTCAAGCCGATCCACGAACTGACCGGTGAAGTACTGCTCGCCCTCGGCCAGCCGAAGGACGCCGCCGAGCGATTCGAACAGTCGCTGCTGCGCATGCCGAACCGGCCGCTGTCGCTGCTCGGCGCCGCCCGCGCCTATGCCGCCATGAACGAGAAGGATATGGCCGGCGAGAAGTATCAGTCGTACCTGGCGATTCGCAGCGACGACTCGCATGCGGCGGTGAAGGAAGCCAGGCAATACCTGAGTAACTGATCGAGGCGTAGTCCATGAAAGAATTGCAATGGGAAAAGGCCGCCGGCAACGGCCTGCTTAACCGGCGGCATCTGCTGCAACTCGGACTGACCGGCCTCGGCGCCGCCGGAGCGAGTGCCGCCTTCGGCCAGGACGCCGGCGCGATCCTGCAGATTCCGGAGTGGTCGCGCATGCCCGGCGCGAACGCCAGCGCCTACGGCGAGCGATCCCGCTACGCCGGCGATCTGCAACGCATGGCGGGCACGCCCGACCCGATCTATCCGGGCGGCGGCTCCTCGCGTACCCCGTTGCAGTTCCTGCAAGGCACGATCACGCCGAACGCGTTGCATTTCGAGCGGCATCACGCCGGGATTCCCGACATCGATCCCGCCGGACACACGCTCGTCATCAACGGCCTCGTGCGGCAGCCGCTGGCTTTCAGCTACGAGAACCTGCTCAAGTACCCGATGGTCAGCCGGATCAATTTCCTCGAATGTTCCGGCAACAGCGGCGCCCTGCTGCGCGGCGGCAATGCCGACGGCACGGCCCAGAGCCTGCACGGCCTGCTTTCCTGCGCCGAGTGGACCGGCGTCCCGCTTTCGACCTTGCTCGACGAAGCCAGCGTATCGCCGGAAGCGCGCTGGGTCGCCGCGGTGGGCGCCGACGCCGCGAGCATGGGGCGTTCGGTCCCCATCGAGAAGGCCCTCGACGATGTGCTGGTGGCGCTGTACCAGAACGGTGAGCCGATCCGGCCGGGACAGGGTTATCCCGTGCGTCTGTTCTGCCCCGGCTGGGAAGGCAACATCAGCGTGAAATGGCTCACCCAGCTCAAATTGATGCGCGAACCGGCGCAGTTCCGCGACGAAACGAGCAAGTATACCGACACGATGCCCGACCGCAGCAGCCTGCAATTCACTTTCCCTATGGGCGTGAAGTCGCTGATCACCTCGCCTTCGGGCCGAATGAACCTGCCCCGGCCCGGTATTTACCAGGTCACCGGCGTGGCCTGGTCGGGCCATGGCGCGATTCGGCGAGTGGAAGTCAGCGCCGACGGCGGCGCCACCTGGGCCGAAGCCGAAATGCAGGCGGAACCCGGCGACAAGGCGCTGGCGCGTTTCACGATCCCCTGGGAATGGTCCGGCGGACCGGCGGTGCTGCAAAGCCGCGCCGCCGACAGCGCCGGCAACGTGCAGCCCGTTCGCGACGAGGTGCTGGCGGCGCGCGGCACGATCAGCTTCTATCACAACAATTGCATCCAGAGTTGGGGCGTGGACGACGGCGGAGCGATCAGCAATGTCTATGTCTAGACGCACCGCGGCATGGGGCAGGATTCTGGCGCTGCTTCTTTGCGCCGGCTGGCTCGCGCCGGCGGGCTCCCAGGAAGCGCGAATCCAATTGGGAACGCCGATCGACGAAGATCAGTTGAGCGGCTTCGATCTGATCGCGGCGCCGGACGGCAGCGGCATGCCGCCGGGCGCCGGCACCGCGCGCCAGGGCCGCTCGGTCTACGAATTGAATTGCCTGCGCTGCCACGCCGTCAACGGCGAAGGCGTTTCCGGCAACACCGTCATTGCCGGCGGCGACATGCGGTCCGAGGAGCTGCCGCTGCGCACGGTGGGCAGCTACTGGCCCCATGCCAGCACCCTGTTCGACTTCATACGCAGGGCGATGCCGGCCGACGCCCCCAAGACGCTCAGCGACGACGAGGTATATCAGGTAACCGCCTATGTGCTGTTCCTCAACGGCATCGTCGGCGAGGACGAATCCATCAACAGCGAGACGCTCACGGCGATCGCCATGCCCAATGGGGATGGCTTCGTCGACCACAGCCACCTGCACTAAAGACCGGCGCGTCGTTACTTATCGGAATGGAGTTTCGAGGTTATGATTTTGACAAGGGAAGTTCTCCGCGGTGTGCATCTGCCATGCGCCGGCCTGCTGCTGCCGTTGATGTTGTCCTGGGTCCAGGCCGCATTCGCGCAATACGATCTGATCATCCCTGAAGTCAGCGGCGTACCGTCGCTGGAAGATTTCACCGGCATGGCGCCCGCCACGCCGCTGGCGCGCTCCATGGCCAGGGTCGAGAATTTCATTCAGCGCGAGCCCGACGACGGCGACCCCGCCAGCCAGCGCACCGAAGTCTATATCGGCTACGACCGCACCGAATTGCACGTCGTGTTCCTCGCCTTCGACAGCGAACCCGAAGGCATCCGGGCGAACATGTCTTCGCGCGAGAACATCGACGGCGACGATTCGGTCGAGATCACCGTCGACACCTTCAACGATCAGCGCGCGGCTTTCACGTTCCGTTCGACGCCGCTGGGCATCCAGTGGGACGCCCGCTGGACCGAAGGCTCCTCGCGCAGGGGCGGTTTCGACACCACCCTGGAAGCCGTCTGGGACAGCGAAGGCCGGCTCACGGACGAGGGTTACATGGTCAGGATGGCCATCCCCTTGCGCAGCCTGCGTTTTCCCGACACCGACGAGCAGACCTGGCGGGTGCAGTTCGCACGCATCATTCCGCGGCTGAGCGAGCAGTCCTTCTGGCCGGCGTATACGATCGACATCGAGGGCCGCCTGAACCAGACCGCCCTGCTCAACGGCATCCGCGACGTCTCGCCGGGCAACAACTACCAGATCATTCCCTTCCTTTTCGCGCGCGAAGTCGACGCCCTGAACCCGCGCATGGCGGGCGGCCCGGGATTCGAAGCCACCAGCGAACAGGATCTCGGAGTGGACGCCAAGTTCGTCTTTAACGACAGCATGGTGCTCGACGTCACCCTGAACCCGGACTTCAGCCAGATCGAGTCGGACGAACCCCAGGTAACGGTGAACGAGCGTTTCGAAGTGCAATTTCCCGAACGGCGGCCTTTCTTCGTCGAAAACGCGGACTTTTTCGCCACCGACTCGACGCTGGTCTTCACCCGCCGCATCGTCGATCCTGAAGGCGGCCTGCGCTTTACCGGCCGCTCGGGGAATTTCGGTTTCGGCAGCATCGTCATCAATGACGCGGCGCCGGGGCAGAATCGCGCCGAGACCGATCCGCTCAACGGCGAAAAAGCGAATATCGCCATCCTGCGGGGCTTTCTCGATGTCGGCGAACAGGACCGCTACGGATTTCTCGTCAGCGACCGCGAACTCGCCGACGGTTACAACCGCGTGGCCAGTCTCGACGGCCGCGTCAAGTTGAGCGAAAACTGGATCAGCCAGTTCCAGCTGGTCGGCTCCGACACCGACCCCTATACCGCCGGCGGCGAAAGTTATACCGGCGTGCAACGCAACATCCAGGTCAATCACGTCGGCCGCAACTGGAACACGCATACGCATTTCATCGAAGCCAGCCCGGGATTCCGCACCGACCTCGGCTTCATGTTCCGTTTTTTCCAGCCCGACACTTCCGGCCTGCACCAGAACGTCTCCTATACCTACTTCCCGGAAGACATTCCGCTCAACCGTATGAGCGCCACCTGGTTCGGCGTCTATCTGGAAGACTGGGACGGCACAAAGATCTACCATCAGAACGGACCCACGCTGGATTTCGCCACCGACACTTCCTCACTGAGCCTGGGCTGGGTCGGGTACAACGAAATCCTGCAGCCGGGCGATTATCCGGGGATCATGCTCACGCAGAACCACGACTACGACGACTGGCAGGTTCAATTCAGTAACAATTCACTCAACACGCTCGAATTCGGCTTGGGCTACCGCTGGGGCTCGACGCTGAATCTGGTGCCGACCGCGGGCGATCTTCCCTATGTGGCCGACCACTCCCGCATCACGGCCGACGCGCTCTGGCGCCCGATAGACCGGCTGCGGATCAACAACACCTATCTCTATACCGAAGTGCGGAATCGCGCAGGCGCCCACATTTTCAGCAATGAGATCATCCGCTCCAACTGGAACTACCAGTTCACGCGCGAATGGTCGCTGCGGTTCATCACGCAATACGAGGAAACGACGGGCGGGCCGCTGACGAGGCTGGAAGACGAGCGCAATCTGAATTTCGACTTGCTGTTGCGCTATGTGATCAATCCCTGGTCGGCTTTTTATGTCGGCTACAACTCCAACAGCAGCAATTTCGAGATCGTGGATTTCGAGGGCGAACGCGAACTGGTCAGCACCACCGATCTGCGCCGCGACGGCGACCAGTTGTTCGTGAAGTTTTCTTACTTGTTCCAGCGGTGAGGGGTTTATACTTTACACGGTTTGCGAATTTGCGCTCAAAGATAAAGTTCAAGAGGTATCAAGCATGAGCTTCAAAAGAAATTCCTGGTTGTCCGCCGCTCGATGTCTTGGCCTGGTCCTGGCGCTGGGGGCCGGCGGCGGGGCCTGGGCGCAGTCCGGTGAGACCGTTCGTGACGCTTATCCGGAACTTGCCGGTCTGTTCAGTGCTTTTGATGTGACGCAGGCCGCGGCGCTTGACGCCATTGCGGAAATCAATGCCGACCCGGCGACCATGGATGCGCGGATGGAATTGGCCATGCATCTGGAGATGATGGCCAATATGACCATGCAGGAAATGATGGCCATGGGCGGTCATAGCGCCGGGGAAGTGGCGATGTCGATGGATATGGAGAATCCTTACGGCGAACGGGAGACGGAAGTCCGCGTCGCCCTGCTGGAGCGGCTGCGGCAGGAACACGAGCCTGCCGAAGCCGCCGCTTCGTTCCAGAACAGTGCGTCGCTCGACCGCCATACGGCGGAGATCTTCGAACGCGGCCGCCGTTTCGAAGACAGACTGTTCGCCATTTACGTCGACGATTCGATCGGCGACAAGCGGGCCGCGGTACGGGATGCGGTCGCGGAGTACATGACCGACGACATGCATTCGGTATCGAGTACGCCGAAAAATGTGAGCCTCCTGCTTACGCATCCGCAGGCGGGGGCGTTACAGACCGGGTTTCCCCTGCTGCGCGGATTTCTCTGGTCGAACCAGTGGCTGCAACTCGCCGCGCTTGAGGCCGTCGTGCTCCAGACCGTTGACAGCAACGTCAGCGGCGGGACCGACACGGTGACGGAGCGTTACTGGAACAAGATGGGCTCCGCCGGGGGCATGACCATGTTTCCGGCGCCGGTCGAGTTACCCATGGCGCCGGCGATCGCGCCCAATCTGTACAGCCAGTCCGCGGAAGCGGCGGTTATTCTCGACAATCTGAACGTGCTCGAGACCATGGTCGCCGACATCATGGCGTATCCCAATCTCGACGACCGGGCGGAGTTGATCGAAGCCCTGACCGCGGATTTCACCAACAAGACGGAGAATCTCGCCGACAGCATGAATTACCTGCTGTTCGCCCTGCGCGGCGGCATCTACAACCAGGGCGGCCCCGCGGTTGGCGAGTTGATGCAGTCCGAGCGCAATCGCAGCCGCTCGGCGATGGACATGGAACACGCCATGATCATGTCCCAGCCCATGTAGACAAGCCGTTACCAGCTGGCGCGCGAACCGGCAGACTTCCCGGATTACCGAAGAACGACGGAACCGGTAACGAAGCCAATGGACGATTCAGCGACAATCGAAATCTGGGGCGCGGGCACGATGCGGACGTTCAGACCCGTCTGGACTGCGGAAGAACTGGGTCTGAACTATCGGCACGTTCCCATCGGCCCGAGAACGGGCGAGACGCAAACCGCGGAATACACCCGGCTGAATCCAAAGCAGAAGGTGCCTTGTCTGGTCGATGGCGAACTCGTGTTTTCCGAAAGCGTCGCCATCAGCCGCTATCTGATTGCCCGCTACGGGGACAATTCGACGATAACGGCCCCGGAATGCCTGGAGATGCGCGCCAGGGAGGACGAATGGGTAAGCTATTTCTATGGCGAACTCGATGAAACCAGTCTCTACGTCATACGCCGCCATGGCGCTCTCGCGCCGATATACGGCGAAGCCCCGCAAGCCGTCGCATCCGCCAGAACCTATGCCGCCAGACATCTCTCCGTGATCGCGGCTCATCTCGAGAACCGCGACTTCGTCGTGGGCGGCCGGTTCGGCCTGGCCGATATCATTCTGGTTTCCTGTCTGGATTGGGCTCTGCGTTACGACTTCGACCTGGAGGATTCGCTCCTGGGGTACAGGGACTCGATCACACAACGCGAGGCCTACGGGAAGGCCTGCGCCGTCAATTACTCCGAACGCAAGGGAGGGTGAACAATGGGACCGCTGGCAGGCATGCAAGTCCTCGATCTCACGAGCATGGTTTCCGGCCCCATGGCCGGGGCAATGCTGGCCGACCAGGGCGCCGAAGTCATCAAGATCGAGCCTCCGCATGGCGAGCAGATGCGCCATCTGGGGCAACCGCACAACGGACTTCCGCCGACGTTTTTTTCGTGCAACCGCGGCAAGAAATCCATCGCGGTAAATCTCAAGCGGGAGGCCGGTCAAGAGGTGCTATGGCGACTCATCGAACAGGCCGACGTATTGCTGCAGAACTTTCGCCCTGGCGCCATGAAACGCATGGGGTTCGGTGAAGAAACGGTTCGCGCCCGTAACCAGCGCATCATTTACGTCTCGATCAGCGGTTTCGGCGAGACCGGGCCGTATGCCGATCAGCGCGTTTACGATCCCGTGATTCAGGCCCTTTCCGGCGCTACGGACATTCAGGCGAATCGCCTTACCCGGGAACCGGAGATGTTCCGGGTCATCATCGCGGACAAGGTCTCCTCGCTGACCGTGGCCCAGGCTGTCTCGAGCGCCCTGTTTCACCGCGAACGGTCCGGTGAAGGGCAGCACATCCGGTTGTCCATGCTCGACGCCATGCTCGCCTTCTTCTGGCCCGAGGGCATGGGCGGGCTGACCTACGCGGATGCCGGGTTCGACCCGGCGGAACGGTCGGGATCGATGGACCTGATATACCCGACGCGGGACGGGCACATCACGGCCGGCGTCATATCCGACAAGGAATGGGTCGGGATGTGCCGGGCCATCGAGCGGGAAGATCTCATAGACGACGAACGATTCTCGACAGCGCGCGCCCGCGGGCGGAACGCGCAAATTCGCAAGGAGATCACTCGCGAGGAAATCGCCAAGTGGCCGAGCGAGGAGATTCTTGCGCGTCTGAACGCAAACGACGTGCCCAACGCGCCCTTGCTCAGGCGCACGCAACTGCTGGACAACGAGCAGATCGTCGCGAGCGATTCGATCGCCAGAACCGAATTCGAGGGATTCGGCGAAGTCCGTCAGGCGCGCCCGGCGGCGCGCTTCAGCAAAACACCGGGCTCGGTCCGCGCGCCGGCGCCAATGCTGGGCGAACATTCGATCGATATACTTGCCCGGCTGGGATATTCGGAGGAAGATCGGCGGCAGCTTGTCGAAAACGGGATCATTGTCACGGGAGAGAACGCATGAAACCGGTTTGTCTGGTAATGGGCGCCGGCGCGGGCATCGGCGGCAGCGTCGCGAAGAAATTCGCCGGCGAGGGCTACCACGCGGTCCTGTGCCGGCGCAGCGATGAAGCCGGGCTGCGAAAGCTGGTCGAAGACATCCGGACGGACGGCGGCGAAGCCACCGGCTTTCTGCTGAACGCGGTGGTCGAAAACGCCATCGAGGAACACATTGCCAGGATCGAAAAAGAGATCGGTCCTGTCGAAGTGGTCCTGTTCAACCTGGGCGCGCAAATCGGCAATCGCTCGCTTGCCGACACCAGCCACAAGGCGTTCGAGCTGGGTTGGCGCATGGCGACCTTCGCCCTGTTTCGCATGGCGAAGGTACTGCTGCCCCTGATGGAACAACGAGGCAGCGGCACGTTTCTCGTCACTTCCGCGACGGCCGCGGTCCGCGGCAACGCCGGGCAGCATTCTCACGCCGCCGCCATGGGCGGCCGCCGCATGCTGTGCCAGTCACTGAACGCCGAGTACGCCCCCAAGGGCATCCACGTCGTGCACATATTGGTCGACGGCGCCGTCGACGCGCCCGACACCCTCGGCAAGATGCTGGGAGAAGAGGCGTTCCGGAAACTGCGCGAAAAACGCGGCCTGGACAAGGACGGTTTGCTGCTTCCGGAAAAGATGGCGGAAACCTATTTCCACCTCGCCCACCAACACCGCTCAGCCTGGACCCACGAACTCGACCTCCGCTCCTTCTCCGACCTCGCCTGGTGGAATCACCGGTAGCGCCGTCAGCCGCCAAGCACCTTGCGGAATACTTCGGCGTCGACGTTGCCGCCGGTGAGGATCACGCCCACCTTGCGCCCGGCTTGACGTTCTCGTTCCTGCATCAGCGCCGCGAAAGCGGCGGCGCCGGCGCCTTCGGCGAGATTGTGGGTGCTGCGGTACAACATGCGCATGGCTTCGGCGATTTCTTCATCGCTGACCTCGACCAATCGGGCCGCGCCCTTGCGCACGAACTCCAGCGGCTCCTCCATCGGTACGCGGCAGGCCATGCCATCGGCGAAGGTGTCGGCCGATTCGGTCGCCACCACCCTGCCCGCTTCCACGCTCCGCGCCATCGCCGCGGCGTTTTTCGCCACCACGCCGATAACTTCGGTTTTCAGACCGAGCAGGTCGCGTACATGAATAACGCCGCAAACGCCGGTTCCCATGCCGATAGGCACATAAACCGCGTCGAGCTCGGCCACCGCCTCGAACAGTTCCAGCGCGTAAGTCGCGACGCCGCGCACCAGCGCGTGATGAAAAGGCGGCACGATCATCGCGCCTTCTTCCTCGGCGACCCGCACCGATTCAATTCTCGATTCTTCGAAATCGTCGCCGAATTCGATCAATTCCGCGCCCCAGCCCGTCATGGCCGCGTTCTTTTCAACGCTGTTTCCTTTCGGCGCGTAAACGGTTACCGGAACGCCGAGACGGCATGCCGCAAAAGGTATGCTCTGGCCGTGATTGCCCCTGGTCGCGGTCATGATCCTGTGCGGCAGGCCGGGCCCGCGCTGCAATTCATCGAGCAGCACCAGGCCGCCGCGCACCTTGAATGCGCCTATCGGCGTGTGATTTTCGTGCTTCAGCCAAACCTCGCAACCAGCGAGGCCGCACAAACCGGGCCAACGGTATTGCGGCGTCGGCGGCATATGCCGCCCAACGACATCCCGCGCCCGGCGCAGTCCGTCCAAGTCAAACATCGAACAGTCCCCCCAAGTCGAGGCGCGCATTCTAACGCAAATACGAAAGGCCCACATGACGCCGGCAATTCTCATTTTGCCGCTAAGTGTCCCTTCGGAGACGGTTGATTCAATCGAGTCCGAACAATGTGAGCCGCCGCCGGGTGGCGGATCGAAGCCACAACCATCGAGTCCCTAATCGAAATGCAGGCGCGAGCGGTTGAGGCGTTTTACCGAATTGCAGCCCATCAGGATCATGTCGCGCTGGATCTCTTCCCGCAATTTGCTCAGGGCGCGATCGACCGCGGGTTCGCCGCCGGCGGCCAGCGCGTACAGGTATCCCCGTCCGATCATGCAGGCCTTCGCTCCCATCGCCAGCGCCTTCAACACATGAGTGCCGCGGCGCACGCCGCCGTCGAGAATGACTTCGATGCGGTCGCCCACGGCGTCGACGATGGGTCCGAGTTGATCGAAAGGCGCCGTCGAGCCGTCGAGCTGGCGGCCGCCGTGGTTGGAGATCATGATGGCGCTTGCGCCGATGTCCACCGCGCGGCGGGCGTCGTCCACCGACATCACCCCCTTGATCGCGAAAGGTCCGCCCCAGCGCCGGATTGCCTCTTCGGCGTCCTTCCAGGTGATCGAACGGTCGAACTGGCTGTTGATGTAGTCGATGACCGAGATCAGCTTTTTCGTCCCCTCTTCGATATTGGCGGAAACGTTGGCGAGCTCGAATTTCCTCGAAGTCAGATAGTTCAGGCTCCAGTGAGGATGCATGAAAAAGCTGAGCATGCTCGCCAGGGTGAAACGCGGCGGCGTGGTCATGCCGGTATGCAGGTCGCGCTCCCGATTGCCGGCCACCAGGGTATCCACGGTCAGGCAGATGGCGGAAAAATTCGCTTCCTTGCAACGCTCGATGAAATTCCAGCTCATCCCCCGGTCCTTGTGAATATACAACTGGAAACATTTGGGACCGGGCGTCTGTGCGCCGATCTCCTCGATGCTCGTGGTGGAAATCGTCGACAGGCTGTACATGGTGCGGTGGCGCCAGGCCGAGCGGCACACCGCGTTTTCGCCGTGATGATGAAACAGCCGCGACATCGCCGTGGGCGAACAGAATACCGGCCAGTCTAAATCCTGTCCGAGTACGTTGACCGACAAATCGAGTTTCGAGAGATCCGCGAGCGCGTCGGGAATCAGCCTGACATTGTCGAAGGCGCTCGTATTGCGGCGCAAGGTGACCTCGTCATCGGCGCCGCCGTCGATGTAATGGAAAAGGGGCGCCGGCAGCCGCTTCCGCGCCAGCTTGCGGAAGTCCGCCGGGTTGTTGCAATCGCTAATGCGCAAGTTTTCTCTCCTCTCGAAAAAAGGGCCAGGGTAGCTTCTACCCTGGCCCCTTTGTCTCAATCAGCTATCGTAGATCAGATTTCCCGGGTGTTATGGTAGGTGAAATAGCCGATGAACATCTCTTCCCAGGTTTGCAGGCCACCCAGCGCGGGCACGGTCGGATCGGCCGCGCCGGGATTCATCTCGGAATTGTCGAATGCGCCGTCGATCACGACCCGCGAGCCCGCCGGCAGCAATTTGGGCTCGACCAGCCGATAGGTGGGCTGCCAGTTGAAATTGTAATTCGGCACATTGATCAGGACTTCCGAACTCTGGTCGGGATAAATCACCTTGAAGCGCATGTTCTTGCCCCGCGTATGCATATGCGGGCGGAAGGCATGCATCATCACTTCCTTCTCGAACACGTGGCTCGCGTACATGCGATGATCCCTGGCGCCGGCGGGAATGACGATATTCCGGCCGCCGTGGGAAAGGGAGTAGGTGCGGAATTCGTGATCCGGCGTTTCCTCCGCGAAATAGAGGCCGATGGCGGTCTGATCGGTGACCTCGCGCCCCATGGTCGTGTAGTGCTCGGAGATCTCGATCTTGTAGCCCCTGGGAATGTAGACCCCGGTGCCTTCGGGAAAGACCGTGGCGTCGTCCTTGCCCGGCGCGAAGCCTTCGAGGAAGCGGGTTTCGCCTTGCTGATCCGGGCCCGCGTTACGGTCATAGTCGGGTTCGACCACGCGCGCGATCATGTGGTGCACCACCGACCGCTCGCCGGGGATGAACTGCACGGCCTTCACCCACTTGTCTTCTTCGAACGGCAGGTCCACGACGGGAAAGCGGTAGTCCACCACGCCGGTCGCCGGCACGGTGAATTTCTCCGAATAGACGATATGGTCGGGCTCGCCGAGTTGCCAGCCTTCGTGGAATTCGAGTCCGGTCAGCGGATCTTCCGGACTGTCGCCGCGAGGCGCGCCGGCGTCGATCCAATGCACGAGGGTCTGCAATTCACCGGTCGGCATATAGCGCGCATTGGAAAAACGATTGAAATGCGGATCGACCTGGGCCGGAGGCATGCGCTTGGTCATCAGGACTTCGCGGATCATCGGCGACCAGCCCCGGACCATCTGGTGGCTGTCCATGGCGAAAGGCGCGATTCCGCCCTGGCGGTGGCAGTTGGCGCAACGCTCACGCAGGATGGGAGCGACGTCGGCGGCATAGTCGGGAGTGTTCTCCGCGAGACGTTCCCGGACCTGAAAATCGATCTCGCAGCCCGGCGCGTCGACGATTACCGTCTCCGCGGGGCGGGTTTCGCCGGTAGTGGCCTGCCAGAGCGCGTCCTTGATATGGGCGCCGGCAGGCGCGTCGTCGGATTCCGGGCGGTCCAGCGGCCCGCGATAGAGTATTTCCAGCCGGGCGGGATCGAGCACCACGATTTCACCGGCCTTTTCGATACCGAGCGAAGCGGCGACAAGTTGCGCATCGTCGATCATGACGGGCCAGCGGTAGTCGAATATTTCCGCCTCGGCGGCAACCGCCTCGCGACCGTCGGAAGCGTTGAGCATGAGGAATCCCACGCCCTCGTCCTTCCAGGTGGTTTCCAGCAACTTGTACTTGTGGTTCTGGTTGTAATTGACTTCGCAGCCATTGGCCTGACTGACGATTACCAGCGCGTTCAGGTACGCGTACTTTGACAACTGGTGAAAATCGCCGTCGGCGTCAATGAGGCCGAAGTTGCCGACCCGGTCGGCGGCGGTGGCGTTACCGGCAAGGGCGGCAAGCAACAATCCGGTCAGGAAAGAAAGGCGCATGATCAATCTCCGCAATTGGGTGTTGACGGGCATCTCATCCGTTACCGGGCCAGCATAGTGCAGCTACCGGCCTGAATCAATACGACGCTCAGCGGTCGCTGCCGTGCACCTCGTGCAGGCTGTCGCCCGAAGTCTCGCTCAGCGTCCACACGCAAAGCAGCGCTATCACCGAGGCCAGCGCGATATAGACCGATACCCAGACGATGGCGTATTCCGTCCACAGGAAAGTAGCGATCATGGGGGCAAACGCGCCACCGAGAATCGCGCCGAACTGGTAGCCCAGGGAGGCGCCGGAATAACGCACTTCGGTGCTGAACAATTCCGTATAGAAGGCGGCCTGGGGACCGTACATCATTGCCATGAAGCAGAGCCCGCCGGTCACGGCGAGCACGATCATCCAGAAATCGCCGGTGTCGATCAGCGGAAACAGGGCAAAAGCCCATACTCCGGTAAGAATCGCGCCCAGCATATAGATGCCGCGGCGCCCCTTGCGGTCGGAATAACCCGACGCCCAGAACTGGAACGGAATCATCAGGGCGGAAGCGATCAGCACCGCGCTGAGCATTTCGTCGCGGCTCATGCCGGCGACGCCCTGGCTGCCATAGGCCAGGATGAAGGCGATGAGGATGTAGAACGATACCTGGATCGAGAGGAAGGCCCCCGCCGCCAGGGAAATGGTTTTCGGGTACTTGATCAGGGCTTCGAGCACCGGCGAGCGGCGAGCGGCCCGGGCTTCGGGATGTTCGTCCTTGTGCGCTTCGCGCACCATTTCCAGTTCGCGGAAGGCCACGGTGTCTTCCAGTTTGAGTTGCACGAACATGCTGATGCCGATCAGCGCCACGCTGGCTATGAAGGGAATGCGCCAGCCCCAGGTCTGGAAAAACTCGTCCGACACCGCGGCGCTGATACCGATCAGGGCCAGATTGGCGAGGATGACTCCCACCGGGGCGCCGGCCTGGGCGTAGGCGCCGTACCAGCCGCGTTCGTTGCTCGGGGCGCTTTCGGTCACGAGCAGCATCGCCCCGCCCCATTGACCGCCGATGGCCAGACCCTGGCAGAAACGCAGCAGCGTCAGGATGATCGGCGCGGCGATGCCGATCGTGGCATAGGACGGCAGCAGCCCGATCAGGGTGGACGCGACGCCCATCAGCGCCAGCGCGATCACCAGGGTTTTCTTGCGGCCGATGCGGTCGCCGAAATGGCCGAACATGATGCCGCCGAGCGGCCGCGCGATGAATCCGAAGGCGAAGGTGCCGAAGGAGAGAATCAGCGCGACGGTAGGCGTGCTTTCCGGAAAGAAGACGGCGGGAAAAACGAGCGCGGCGGCGGCCGCGTAAAGGAAAAAGTCATACCATTCGATACTGGTGCCCGCCAGCGCCGTAAGGGCGACGGTACGCATGTTCTGTTCGAGATGAGCTTCCGCTTCCTGTACCGTGGCGGTTTCGCTGACGGCCATGACCCCCCTCCTTCTTTTTCAGGCTTGATCGCATTGGCGGCCGCCGCGGGCAAATCCCGCGGCGGCTTTCGAGAATAGCAGGAACAATCCCTTGCTGTACAAGCTAATTTTTACGGGGCGGAGTACTTCGTGAAGGCGCCGCCGGCCAATGGCAGGGAAGCAGGGCCTTCGGCGGCAAACACATTGCCGTCGGCGTCCACGGCGACGCCTTCGCCCGCTGTGCCCTGATCGCCCCTGCTTTCGGTCTGGTAGCCCGGGATGAATCCGACGATGCGATCCTCGTCCAGCGGTCCGATTCGAACGCCGCAATGCCAGGCCTCGTGACGCAGCGGACCCGACTCGGAGTCGATGGCGTAGACCATGTCGTCGGTGATGAAAATCCCGCTGATGCGGCCGTAGCTGTACCTGGATTCGAGATAGTTTCCGTCCTGATCGAAGATTTCGATCCGGTGATTGCCGCGGTCGGCGACCCACAGGCGGCCCCGGGAATCGAATTCAATGGCATGGGGAGTGCGGAAGTCGCCGTGGGCCGTGCCGAGCTGGCCCCATTCCATGAGATAAGTGCCATCGGGCGCATATTTCACGATACGCGCCGTCAGCCCCGCCTGGCGGCCTTCTTCGAGCGCCTGCGCGTTGAGCATGCCCTGGCCGCTATGGCCGTCCGCCACGTAAATGCTGCCGTCCGGCCCAACGATCACGTCGTTGGGCTGATTCAGGTGGGCGCTGTCGTTGCCGGGCTGCCCGGCGGTGCCCAGGCTCATGAGCAGTTCGCCGTCGGGACTGAACTTGTGTACCTGATGTCCCTTGGTGCCTTCGGCGTTACCGGCGAAGTCGGCCACCCAGACATTGCCTTCGTCGTCCACATGAATGCCGTGCGGCGTAACCATGATGCCGGCGCCGAAATTGGCCAGAACTTCGCCGGTATGCCGGTCGAACTTGAATATCGGATCCACCGGATTGCTGTCGCAGTTGATGCCCTGCCCGCCGAGCGCTCCCGCTCCGCAACGCTCGTAGGCGACTACATGGCCGTCGGTGGGGTCGATATCGATGCCGGCGGTGGAGCCCCATTGCCGTCCCGCAGGCAGATCGCCCCATTCGTTTTCAACGACAGGGGTTGGATTCGGGAAACCTTCGCCCGTGACTATGTTGCCGCCTTCCTGGGCGATGGCGCTGCCGGCCAGCAGCATTGCGGCGCTGAGCCCGGCGGGAAAAAGATACTTGTTTGACATGACCTTGCCTCTCGCATTCTGGATTGCGTTTTCGTTTCGAGAATAGCAGGAATAAGGCGCCCGCGCACAAGCCCGGATTTGCTGTATCATTCCGCGCGTTCGCAAATTCTTGCTATCGAGGAGTTGACCAGTGGAACAGGAAACCATCGCCATCCATGGCGGATACGAAACGGACACGAATACCAAGGCGGTTGCCGTACCGATATTCCAGACCGTGGCCTATGAATTCGACGACGCGCAGCATGGCGCGGACCTGTTCGATCTCGCCGTTCCGGGCAATATCTACACGCGCATCATGAACCCCACCAATGCGGTGCTGGAAGCGCGCATGGCGGCAATGGAGGGCGGCCTGGCGGGGCTTGCCGTGAGCTCGGGAATGGCGGCCATCAACTACGCGATCCTGACCCTGGCCAGCGCCGGCAACAACATCATCACGGTTCCGCAACTGTATGGCGGAACCTACACGCTTTTCGCCCACATGCTGCCCAGCCAGGGCATCGAAGTGCGCTTCGCGGAAGACGACACGGCCGCCGCGCTGGAAAAACTCATCGACGAAAATACCCGCGCCATATATTGCGAAACCATCGGCAATCCGGCCGGGAACATCATCGATCTGGAACCGATCTGCGAAATGGCGCGCCGGCATGGCGTCGTGGTGATCGTCGACAATACCGTGCCGACCCCCGTGCTTTGCAGACCCATAGAATACGGCGCGGACATCGTCGTGCACTCGCTGACGAAGTACGTTGGCGGTCATGGCACGTCGATCGGCGGCGTGATCGTCGATTCCGGAAAGTTTCCCTGGGCCGAGCACGCCGTGCGCTATCCCGAGTTGAACAATCCCGAACCGTCATATCACGGGATCGTCTACACCGAAGCGCTGGCCGAAGCCGCGTTCATCGGCAGGGCGCGGACCGTTCCGCTTCGAAACACCGGTTCGGCTCTTTCGCCCCTGAATGCGTTTCTCATCCTGCAAGGGCTGGAAACGCTCAACCTGCGGATGGAACGGCATTGCGAGAACGCCATGGCCGTCGCCGAATATCTTTCCTCGCACGACAAGGTGGAATGGGTCAGTTTCGCGGGACTTCCCGCCGACCCGGGCTACGCACTCGCGCAAAAGTATTGTGGCGGCACGCCCGCTTCGTTGCTTACGTTCGGCGTACATGGCGGATTCGAGGCCGGCGTTCGATTTTACGACGCGCTGAAGATGATCAAACGGCTGGTGAATATCGGCGACGCCAAGACGCTGTCCTGTCATCCGGCGTCGACCACGCATCGCCAGTTGACCGAAGAAGAGCAATTGTCGGCGGGCGTGCGTCCGGAAATGATCCGGCTGTGCATCGGCATCGAGCACATCAACGATATCAGGGCCGATATCGAGCAGGCTCTGGCGGCGGCTTAAGGATAGGCATATAGTGTCCCCGAGGCGACCCGACGGTCGCCGGTGGGCAAACACGATCTGCCGGGCCGCTCCCGGCAAGGAGGCAAGAATGATCAATTCGATCGGGTCGACGCTGTCACGCTATTCGGAGGAACTGCTCAGCGTGCTGCGAATCACCGCCGCGTTCATGTTTCTGCAGCACGGAACGCAGAAAATGTTCGGCTTTCCCGTCGAGGCGAACGCGCCGTACGAACTGATGACGCTGGTTCCGGGTCTGGCCGGCCTGCTCGAAGTGGTCGGCGGACTGTTGTTGCTGGTGGGCTTCTTTACGCGTACGACGGCCTTCGTTCTTTCCGGCATGATGGCGGCGGCGTTCTGGATGGCCCATTCCGGCCCGAATCTTTTCTTGTGGGCCGTGGCGAACAGGGGTGAAGCGGCCGCTCTCTACTGCTTCCTGTTCCTCTATATCGCCGCCGTCGGCGGAGGCAAGTGGAGCGTTGACTGTTTGCGACGCTGATGAAGCCCTGTATCCTCGCGATCGACCAGGGCACGTCTTCGAGCCGCGCGCTGGTGTTCGACTCGACCGGAGCGTTACGGGGCCTGGGCCAACAGGAGTTTACGCAGCATTTTCCCCGTAACGGCTGGGTCGAACACGACGCGGAGGAAATCTGGCGCACTACCTTGTCGAGTTGCCGCGCGGCCATGCGCGACGCCGGAATCGACAGCCGGCAACTCGCCTGTATCGGCATCACCAACCAGCGTGAAACGACGGTGTTATGGGATCGCGCCAGCGGCGAACCCGTACACAAGGCGATCGTCTGGCAGGACCGGCGGACCGCCGACCACTGCCGCGAGTTGAAGCGGAAACGCGTCGACGAGTCCGAATTGCAACGCAAGACCGGGCTGTTGCTCGATCCGTACTTTTCCGCCACGAAATTGCAATGGCTGCTGAACGAGGTCCCCGGCCTGCGCGAACGCGCCGAACGGGGCGAACTCGCCGCCGGCACGGTGGACAGTTTCCTGTTGTGGAAACTGACCGGCGGGCGCAGCCACTATACCGACGCGAGCAATGCCTCGCGCACGATGCTGTTCAACCTGGAATCACAGGATTGGGATTCCGACCTGCTCGAGCTGTTCGAAGTGCCGCGGCAGGTGCTGCCCGAAGTACTCGACAGCGCCGCCGACTACGGCGTAAGCGAGCCGGAACTGCTCGGCGGCGCCGTGCCGGTGACCGGGGTTCTCGGCGACCAGCAGGCCGCGGCTTTCGGCCAATGCTGTTTCAGCGCCGGCGCGGCCAAGAGCACTTACGGCACGGGCTGTTTTCTGTTGATGCATACCGGCGAGACGCCGGTTTACTCGCGCAACCGGCTTTTGACCACGGTGGCCTACCGTTTGGAAGGCAGAACGAGCTACGCCGTCGAAGGCAGCATCTTCATGGCCGGCGCGACCATGCAATGGCTGCGCGACAAGTTGCATCTGATAACCGACTCCTCCGAATCCGAACGATTGGCCGAGGCCTGCGCCGAAGATTCCGGGGTTTATCTGGTGCCCGCTTTCACCGGCCTGGGCGCGCCGTACTGGGACCCGGACGCCCGCGGCGCGATCTACGGCCTGACCCGCGACAGCGGCATCGCCGAAATCGTCACCGCGGCCCTGCTTTCGGTCTGTTACCAGACACGCGACCTGACCGGCGCCATCGCCGCCGACGGCGTTGACCTGAACCTCCTGCGCGTCGACGGCGGCATGGTCGCCAACGACTTCTTCCTGCAAAATCTCGCCGATATCCTCGCCTGCCAGGTGCACAGGCCGGTAGTCGCCGAGACCACGGCGCTGGGCGCCGCATACGTGGCAGGCTTGCAGGCCGGCGTGTTCTCTTCGCTCGACGCCGTATCCGGCCTCTGGCAGCTCGACCGGGAATTCAATCCCGAACGCGATGCGGCGTGGCGCGAAAAGAGATACGCCGGCTGGCAGGATGCCGTGCGGCGCACCGTAAGCTGAGGCGCTCGCATGGAACTGCATCTGATCCGGCACGGCGAAACCCAGTGGAACCGCGACCAGCGCGTCCAGGGCCAATGCAATGTCGGACTGAACGAGACCGGCAACAGGCAATCGGCCGAACTCGGCGAGCGGCTGCGGGACACCCGTTTCGACGCCATCTACAGCAGCAGTTCCCTGCGTACCCGGGAAACGGCCTGGCTGGCTTTTCCCGACCGCCACGAGGACATCGTCTTTCTCGACAGCCTGCGCGAGATCGACCTCGGGCCCTGGGAAGGCCGGCTGCACGCGGAAATCGCCGTAGACGACCCGGAGTCGCAACATCATTTCTGGCACATGCCTCATCTGTTCGAGGTGGAAGGCGCCGAGACCTTCTTCGAGTTGCAGGAGCGGGCGATGCAGGCGATCCGCGGCATATTGCGCAAGCATTTCGGGCAGCGCGTGGCCGTGGTCAGTCATGGCGCGCTGATCAAGTCGGTGTTGTGCCACATGGAAGAATTGCCGATGCGCGACCTCTGGTCCTGGCAGCCCATGCACAATTGCGCGCACAACATCGTGCGCCTGGAACGCGACGGCGCCGCCGAGATCCTGCAATACGCCGACCAGCCTTTCGCCCATGTCAAAGGGGTGCGTGTTGTCTAGCGCCCGGCAGCGGAAAAGCGTCAGTTTCCTGTATTTCTGCGCGATCGCCGCTTTCGCCCTGGCCTGCTCGCAGGCCGCGGGCTGGTGGGTCAATTTCAACATTCCCGTGAATGGCACGCTGGAATGGAACGGATTCATCCATTTCACCCATATCCGCAACTACGGCGGCATCTTCGGCCTGATGCAGGGCCAGGGCTGGCTGTTCGGCCTGCTCAGCGTCGGTCTGCTCGGCGGCATCGTCGTCTGGTTGTGGCTGGGAACCGGCGTATCCCGCTTCGAATTCTGCTGTTTCGGCTTCATCGCCGGCGGCGGATTGAGCAATGTGATCGACCGGCAGATTCACGGCGGCGTGATCGATTACATCAACTTGCAGCACATTCCATACTGGAATTACATCTTCAATCTCGCCGACGTCATGATCCACGTCGGCATCTGGCCGATGATCCTCTACGGACTGCTGGCGCGAAAACCCGGAAGGTATTCCCACTCATGAGCATTGACCGACTCGACGGAGTACTCGCTCCGGTCGTCACGCCCTTTGACGAGAATCTGGCGCCGGACACCGCGCGCTTCACCGCCCTCTGCCGCTGGCTGCTCGGCCAGGGCGTGAAACTGGCGGTTTTCGGCACCACCAGCGAGGCCAATTCACTCTCGCTGGCGGAAAAGTCCGCGTTGCTCGAGCATTTGCTCGACTCGGGAGCCGACCCTGACAGCATCATGCCCGGCACAGGGCTCTGTTCGCTGAGCGAAACCGTGGAACTCACTGCCCGGGCAGCGGCGCTCGGCTGCCCGAGAGTGCTGCTACTGCCGCCCTTCTACTACAAGAACCTGAGCGACGACGGGCTGTTCGGCTACGCCGCCGAGCTTATCGAGCGCGCGGGGAATGAGAACTTGCAGATTTACCTGTATCACTTCCCCGCCATGTCGCAAACGCCCTGGCCCATGGACGTGATCGACCGCCTCGTGAAGAGCTACCCGGCAAACATTGCCGGCATCAAGGACAGTTCCGGCGATTGGGAAGAAACCAGAGCCTTCATCAATGCCGGCTGGCCCGGCTTCCGGGTTTTTTGCGGCTCCGAACGTTTCCTGCTGCAAACCATGCGTGCCGGCGGCGCGGGCTGCATCTCGGCCACCGCCAATATCAACCCGGCCGCCATCGCCGCGCTTTGCGCCCACTGGCGCAACGACGACGCCGATCAGCAGCAAGCCGAACTGATCCGAATCCGCGAACTGTTCGAAACCGCCCCCATGGTCGCCGCGGTCAAGGCCGCCATAGCCATCTGCAGCGGCGACGCCGCCTGGTCTCGCCCCCGCCCGCCGCTGATGCCGCTGTCCCGCGAACAATATGAAGCATTGCGCGCCGGACTGACGGCGGCCGGCCTCGAAATGCCGGGTATCGGCGGCGTTTGTAGCGATTTGTAGCAAGTGCCGCCTGAGTGCGTCTAACGCTTTTCCCGCTCTCGACAAGCCCTGGCCCTTGGGGTAACTTCCGGCGTTGATCTACCGGCAAGTACATTGAATTCTGCGAGGCTGATAATGAAAAAATCTCCTGCAATCTACCGCTCCGGAAGCAAGTCGCGAAGCGCCGCCCTGCTGGCGGCCGGACTGGCGTTCTGCGCGGGATCCCTGTTTGCCCAGGAAACTGTAGAGTGGATGACCCTGGGCAATGATTTCGCCAACACCCGATATTCCGAATCGACCCAGATCACCGCGGATAACTTTGACCAACTCGAAGTCGCCTGGGTCTGGGACGGCGCCAGCATGGGCGCGGTCAGCGGGCGTTCGACACCCAGCTACATCGATGGCGTCCTGTATACCGTCGCCGGCTACCGGCGGCATGTCGTCGCCATCGATCCGGCCAGCGGGGAAACGCTCTGGAGCTATCGGCTGCCGCATACCCGGCGCTGGGAATATTCCATGCGAGCCGATTACGGCAAGGGCGTCGGCTATGACGTAGTCGACGGCCGCGGCGTCATCTACATTGCCACGCCGGGCTTCTTTCTGGTCGCGCTTGACGCCGAAACCGGCGCGCCGCTCGAAGGATTCGGCAGCCCGGTGCCCGTCGACGGTTTTCCGCAAACCGGCGTTGTGGACATGCTGGCCGATCTGGGCCATCCCTACGATCCATACGAGGGCATTCCGCTGGAAACCGGCTACATCACCTCGTCCTCGCCGCCCATGGTGATCAACGACACCGTCGTGGTCGGCAACTCGGCCGAACAGGGCTATAACCAGGCGCGCATCGAAAACGTGCCCGGCGACATCCTCGGCTACGACAAGACCACCGGCGATTTCAAGTGGAAATTCAACGTGATTCCCCGGCCCGGCGAATACGGCCACGAAACCTGGGAAAACGACGCCTGGCAATGGACCGGCGATGTCTCTTCCTGGGCGCCGGTCTCCGCCGACGTGGAAAACAACATCGTTTACATTCCGACCAATGGCGCCACCATCGACTATTATGGCGGCTTCCGTCCGGGCGACAATCTCTACGGCACGAGCCTGATCGCGCTCGATGCCGGCACCGGCGAGCGGGTCTGGCATTACCAGACGGTCAAGCACGACATCTGGAACTACGACAATCCCCAGGCGCCGGTCCTGCTCGATCTGAATGTCGACGGGCAGCCGGTTCCGGCGGTCATGCAGGTCACCAAGCAAAGCTTCGTCTACGCCTTCAACCGCCTCACCGGCGAACCGCTGTGGCCGTTCGAAGAACGCGAAGTGCCGGCGTCCATCGTTCCCGGCGAAGTGCTGTCTCCGACCCAGCCATTCCCGACCCGGCCCGCGCCGTTCGACATGCAAGGCGTCTCCATCGACGATCTGGTCGATTTCACGCCGGAACTGCGACAGCAAGCGATCGCCGCCATGGCAGATTACGAAATGGGCCCGCTGTTCAATCCGCCGATCCATCGCGACAATCCGCTCGGCAAGCGCGCCTCGCTGATTTGCCCGGGCGGCGGCGGCGGGGCCAATATCACCTCGCCCTCGGTGGCCGATCCGAATACCGGATACCTGTTTATCTCCTCGCAGAAGGCCTGTAGCCCGGTCCAGCTCGTACCGGGTGAGGAAGCCGACCTGCAATACGAGGAGCCGACCGGCACGACCTTCGCGCAATACGCCGACGGCCCCGGCGGCGGCGCCCCGCGGCATCCGGCCAACATTCCGCTGTACAAGCCGCCTTACAGCCGCATCACCGCCATCGACATGAACACCGGCGAGCACGCCTGGATGATCCCGGCCGGCGGAACGCCGAGCCGCGTGCTGAACAACCCGGCGATGGAAGGACTCGATATCGGCAACACCGGCTCGGGCAATCTCGTGCCGATGACGATCACGCCCAACATGCTGGTGTACTCCGACGTCAACAGCGAGGACCAGGTCATGTTGTACGCGGTGGACAAGACTACCGGCGAAACAATGGCCGAAGTCGAAGTCCCCGAGCGCAGCCGCTACGGCATGAGCACCTGGACCCACGAAGGCCGCCAGTACATCATCCTGCAAACCGGCCCCCGCCTGACCGCAATGGCGCTGCCGGAGTAGCAAACCCGATCCGGCTATGTTTCCACATTCGGGGAAACATCGCCGGATTACCCAATCTGCTAATGACGTTCCGCATGACTCAATCTGAATTAACGCGCCCGCGCGGCATAGGGATTGTTCCAAATATCGCTATATAAGTTGGCGTTTTTACGGTAATATCGCCAACTATGTTTACAAGATTACTGCCCAGCCCTGATCGATCGGTTCTGTTGTTCGGTCCTCGTGGAACCGGGAAATCAACCTGGATTCGCGAACGCTTCCCTCACGCCGCCACCTACGACTTGCTGGACACCCGCGAGGCATTGCGTCTGCGTAAAGACCCGCAAGCGCTATACCGGGAAGCTTCGATCTTGCCGGCCGATAGCTGGGTGGTCATTGACGAAGTGCAGAAGGCGCCCGAGTTGCTCAATGAGGTTCATCGCCTGATCGAGTCGCACAATTTGCGATTTGTATTATCCGGCTCAAGCGCCCGCAAATTGCGGCGGGGCAAAGACGTCAATCTGCTCGCCGGGCGGGCCGCCACGGTCTCGCTTTTTCCCCTGGTGTCTCCCGAACTTGAATCTAAACTCGACTTCGAGAAGATTTTACGCTTTGGCACATTGCCTCTGGCGATTACCCGGGACGACCCGCAGGAATATCTGCGCGCATACGCCGAAACCTATCTCGTGCAGGAAATCCAGGCCGAAGCATTGACGCGCAACGTGGGCGCATTCGCGCGTTTTCTTGAAATCGCCGCGCGCCAGAATGCCCAGGTGACGAATTTCACCGGCATCGCCCGTGATGCGGCAATCAGTCGCCAGACCGTCCAGAACCATTTCGAGATTCTCATCGATACCCTGCTCGGATTCTGGTTGCCCGCCTGGAAACTGAAGTCCTCGAACAAACAGGTTTCACATAGCAAGTTCTATTTCTTCGATCCCGGCTTAGCCCGGGCGCTGACCGGCAGGCTGCCTTATCCGCCTGCCGCGGAAGAATCAGGCGCATTGCTGGAAACCTTCGTGCTCGGCGAGTTGCGGGCGCACGTGAGCTATACCGGCAAACATTATCCGCTACGCTTCTGGCGCAATTACGACGGAGCCGAAGTAGACCTGATCTGCGAGACGGCGAACGGTTTCGCAGCGGTGGAAATCAAGGCTTCCACCCGCTGGGATAAGAGTTTCAATCGCGGTCTGCGCCGGATACGGGAGGAATTGGGCGTGGAAGATGTACATTGTTACGGAGTTTACTTAGGCGAACGCCAGATGCTGTGGGATGATATCCGCGTCCTGCCGGTGGCCGATTTTCTGCGGCAATTGTGGGATGGTGACATTTTGCCGTGAGCGACTCATTGTGAGACTGTCTGGCGAAGTTCCGGAGTACTGAAAATTGTCCTCTCCACCCGATTCCGAAAGCGGCGCGCCGTCCATCGACCGGTTCATCTTTGCCGGTGGACTTCTGCTGCTGGTGGGCGTCGTGCTTGCGATTCTCGTCGCGCCGCAATGGAGCGCCACTGCGATAGACAGCACCTATGTCGCCATCACGACCAGGTTCGGCGTGTTGTATGTGGCGGCGGCCGTAGCGACTCTTTGCTTTCTCTTGTACATCGCCATCAGCCGGCATGGAGACCTGGTGCTGGGCTCCTCCGCCGATCCGGAATACAGTCGATTCAGTTGGGCATCGATGCTGTTCTGCGCCGGCATCGGCGCCTCGCTGCTCTACTGGGGTGCGACGGAGTGGGCGTTCTATTACGTTGCGCCGCCGTTCGGCATCGAAGCCGAATCCGACGCGGCGTTGTTGATGGCCAACAGTTACGGAATGTTTCATTGGGGGCCGATAGGCTGGTCCTTTTACTTGCTGCCGGCGGTCGGCCTGAGCCTTTCCTTTCACGTGTTCCGGGTTCCCACTCTCCGCCTCAGCTCCGCCTGCGGCGAAGTTCTGGGGAGACAGCGGGAACTTTGGCCGGGGCGGCTGGTGGACCTGCTGTTCATCGTCGGCACGATCGGCACCTGCGCCACCGGGCTGGGATTCGGCACCTCGGTGGTGTCGGCGGCCGTAAACAGGCTCACCGGCATAGAAGACGGCATCGGGTTGCAGATCGGCGTCATAGCGGCGGCGACGGGCCTGATCGCGTTCAGCGTGTACCGGGGACTGAACCAGGGCATTCGACGCCTTAGCACGATCAACTCCGCACTGGCGCTGGTGCTGGTCGGCTGCATATTCCTGTTCGGGCCGAGCCTGTTCATTTTCGAGGCAGGCATCGCGTCCCTGGGCACAGTGACCGGCAATTTCCTGCGCATGCTCACCTGGACCGACCCGCTCCAGCGCGCTGAATTCGTGGAAACCTGGACCGTTTTCTACTGGGCCTGGTGGCTGGCGATGGGTCCGTTCATCGGCATGTTCATCTGCAGGATTTCCCGCGGCCGCAGCTTGCGCGAACTGATACTCGGCGTGCTTGGCTGGGGCAGTATCGGCTGCGCGCTGTTCTTCATGGTGCTCGGCGGTTACGCCCAGCACCTGGAAATCGAGGGGATCTACCCCGTGGTGCGCGAGGCGACGGAAGTCAGTCCTTCGACCGCGCTTGCCGGCATCGTCTCGCTCCTGCCGATGGGTTCCGTACTCGTTCTGCTGCTCGCGGTGATCGGACTGGTCTTTGTCGCGACCACTTACGATTCGGCCGCCTATACGCTGGCGGCTGGCGCCACGCGCTATCTGCAAGCGGACCAGCATCCCTCGCGCCTGCATCGGGTATTCTGGGCCTTCGCCCTGGGCTCTCTTCCCCTCAGCCTGCTGTTCCTGGGTGGACTGCGGGAGCTTCAGACCGCCTCCTTGCTGGCATCCTTGCCGATCCTGCTGGTCTACGGCATGCTCGCCGTTTCCATATCACGCATGCTGAACCGGGCTCGCGCCCCGCGGTGAGAAACACCGAAATCGGCTGGGACCGGCAGATTCCGCGAAGTTCTAGTCTTCTTCGTCGTCGACTTCGACTTCGGGGCGGTCGACGAGTTCGACCCAGGCCATGGGGGCGCTGTCGCCGTCGCGATAGCCGCATTTGAGGATGCGGATGTAGCCGCCGGGGCGATCCTGGTAACGCGGGCCCAATTCAGTGAAGAGCTTGCCGACCGTGGCCTTGTTGCGCACCCGGCGGAAGGCCAGGCGCCGGTTGGCCACGCTGTCCTCCTTGGCCAGGGTGATGAGAGGCTCGGCGATGGTGCGCAGTTCCTTGGCCTTGGCCAGGGTCGTCTTGATGATTTCGTGCTCCACCAGCGACGTCGTCATGTTGCGAAACATGGCGGTGCGATGTGCGCTGTCGCGGCTGAAACTGCGGCCGCTTTTTCGATGACGCATTTGCTGAACCCCTTTCTTGCCTCAGGCGACCCGTTCGTCGGACTTCAGCCGCGCGGGCGGCCAGTTTTCGAGCCGCAGGCCGAGTGAAAGTCCGCGGGTTGCGAGCACGTCCTTGATCTCGGTCAGGGATTTCTTGCCGAGATTGGGCGTGCGCAGCAACTCCACTTCGGAGCGCTGGATCAGATCGCCGATGTAATAAATGTCTTCCGCCTTCAGGCAGTTGGCCGAACGTACGGTCAATTCGAGATCGTCCACCGGCCGCAGGAGGATGGGATCGATCTCGTCCTCGCGCTGGGACGGCTCGTTGACGATCTCGCTCTGGAAATCGACGAACACCGCCAACTGGTGTTGCAGGATGGTGGCGGCATGGCGGATGGCCTCTTCCGGATCGATCGTACCGTTGGTTTCCAGATCGATGATGAGCTTGTCGAGGTCGGTGCGTTGCTCGACACGGGCGTTATCGACCGAATAGGAAATCCGCACGATCGGGCTGTAGGACGCGTCGAGCAGTAACTTGCCTACGGCGCGGGTTTCGTCGTCCTCGCCAATGCGCGAATCCGCCGGCGAGTAGCCGCGGCCCGAACGCACGGTCAGGCGCATGTTCAATTCGCCTTCGTCGTTCAGATGGGCTATCTCATGGTCCGGATTGACGATCTCCACGCCATGGGTCGTCTCGATATTCGCGGCGGTGACCAGGCCCGGACCCTTGCTCTTCATCTCGAGCACGGCTTCCTGGCGGTCGTTGAGTACGATGGCGATGCCTTTCAGATTGAGCAGGATTTCCACCACGTCTTCGCGCACGCCTTCGATCGTGCTGTATTCGTGCACCACTCCGTCGATCTCGACTTCCTCGATCGCGCTGCCCGGCATGGACGAAAGCAGGATCCGGCGCAGGGCGTTACCGAGGGTATGCCCGAAACCCCGCTCCAGCGGCTCCAGCACCACGCGCGAGTGGTACTTGTCGAATTCGTCTACCTGCACCACTCTGGGGGTGAGGAAATCTGCTAAGGATATCTGCATGAAATCTACCTAATCCGAAAGTTACGCTTTCTTGCTACTTGGAGTACAACTCCACTATCAGGTTCTCGTTGATGTCCGGCGGCAGGTCAGCACGGTCAGGCACGCGAGTGAACTGACCTTCCATCTTGCCGGAGTCAACCGAAACCCAATCCACTTCTGTCCTTTGAGCGGCCAGCTCCATCGCGGATTTAATTCGCAATTGCTGTTTCGCCCGTTCCCGCACGGAGACGACGTCGCCTTCGTTGACCTGGTAGGAAGGGATGTTCACCAGTTCGCCGTTCACGCTTATCGACTTGTGAGATACAAGTTGCCGCGCTTCGGCGCGAGTCGAGCCGAAGCCCATGCGGTACACCACGTTGTCGAGCCGGCATTCGAGCAGTTGCAGCAGATTCTCGCCGGTCGCGCCCTTGCGCCGGGCCGCTTCCTTGTAATAGCCGCGGAACTGCTTCTCGAGAACGCCGTAGGCGCGGCGCACCTTCTGCTTTTCGCGCAACTGCACGCCATAGTCCGACAGCCGTCCCCGGCGCTGTCCGTGCTGACCGGGAATCGCCTCGGTCTTGCATTTGCTGTCGATGGGACGAACGCCGCTTTTCAGAAAAAGGTCGGTGCCTTCCCGGCGGGACAACTTGCATTTTGGGCCCAGATATCTGGCCATACTCAGTCTCTCCTGTGCCTTTCCATACTGTCGCCGCTTCGCGCTACACGCGCCGCTTCTTCGGCGGGCGGCAACCGTTGTGAGGAATGGGAGTCACGTCGGTAATATTGTTCACGCGCAGACCGCAGGCATTCAGCGCGCGCACCGCGGATTCGCGCCCCGGCCCCGGTCCGTTGACCTTCACGTCCACGTTCTGCATGCGATACAGCTCAATGGCCGTGCGGCCGGCTTTCTCCGCGGCGACCTGGGCCGCGAAAGGCGTGCTCTTGCGCGAGCCGCGGAAGCCGGAACCGCCCGCGGTCGCCCAGGTAAGGGCGTTGCCCTGGCGGTCAGTCACGGTAATGATCGTATTGTTGAAAGACGCGTGAATGTGGACAACGCCGTCGGAGACTTCGCTGCGCGCTTTCTTGCGTCCTGTCTTGGCTCCTGGTGTTGCCATGGTTTACTTCCTGATCGGCTTGCGCGGACCCTTGCGGGTGCGGGCATTGGTCTTGGTGCGCTGTCCGCGCACCGGCAGCGAACGGCGATGCCGGATGCCGCGATTGCAGCCGAGGTCCATCAGCCGCTTGATGTTCATGGAGGTTTCCCGACGCAGATCGCCCTCGGTCGGAACCTTGACGACTTCGGCCCGGATCGAATCGAGTTGTTCCGGACTCAGTTCGCTGGTGCGGGTCGAGGGCTCGATGCCGGCGGCTTCGCAGATCGCGCCCGCCAGGGTCGGCCCTATGCCATAGACATATCGCAGGGAAATCACGATATGCTTGTTGTCCGGTATGTTGACTCCGGCAATACGTGCCATAAATTCACTCCACCTCTTGCTCTCGCACTTCCTTTAGCCCTGTCTTTGCTTATGACGAGGCTCGGCGCTGCAGATCACGCGGATCACGCCGTTGCGCTTGATGATCTTGCAGTTCCGGCAAATCTTTTTTACGGATGCTCGCACTTTCATGATCCCGACCTCCTGCTAGATTCCCGTCCGGCCATAGGCGCCGAGCCTGGATTTCTTCATCAGCGAGTCATATTGATGGGACATCAGATGCGACTGCACCTGAGACCAGAAATCCATGGTCACGACGACTGAAATCAGCAGCGCCGTGCCGCCGAGATTGAACGGCACGTTGGCCAGCATCTGCATGAAATTCGGCAGCAGGCAGACCAGCGTGATATAAATCGCGCCGAACATGGTCAGACGGGTGATTACGCCGTCGATGTATTTCGCGGTCTGTTCGCCGGGCCTGATGCCCGGTATGAACGCTCCGGAGCGGCGCAGGTTGTCCGCCACGTCCCGCGGATTGAACACCAGCGCGGTATAAAAGAAACAGAAGAAAATGATCATCGCGCTGAAAATGATGATGTATAGCGGCTGGCCGGGACCGATCAGCAGGGCCAGATCCTGCAGCCATTCGGCGCCTTCGGACTGACCGAACCATTGTCCGAGCGAGGCCGGAAACAGCAGGATGCTGCTGGCGAAAATCGCCGGAATCACGCCCGCCATGTTGATCTTCAGCGGCAGATGGCTAGCCTGGGCCTGGTACATCTTGCGGCCCTGCTGACGCTTGGCGTAGTTCACGGTAATGCGGCGCTGGGCCCGCTCGACGTATACGATGCAGCCGACCACGCCGACGGCGATCAGGCCGACCACGAGCAGCAATACGCCATTGATCTGGCCTTCGTAGGCCTGGGTCAGCGACGTTCCGACGGCAGCGGGGAAGCCCGCGACGATGCCGGCGAAAATCAGCATGGAAATGCCGTTGCCGACGCCTTTCTCGGTGATCTGTTCGCCCAGCCACATCAGGAACATGGCGCCGGTCACCAGCGAGATGATCGCGGTGAGCGTGAACGCCAGGCCCGGATTGTAGGCCAGCGGCGTGAGCAGCCCCATGGTCATGCCGGTGCCCTGCACGGTGGCCAGGCCCAATGCGCCCCAGCGGGTGTATTGCGTGATCTTGCGGCGTCCGGACTCGCCTTCCTTCTTCAACTGGTCGAGCTGGGGGCTGACCGCGGTCAGCAGTTGCATGATGATCGAGGCGGAAATGTACGGCATGATGCCGAGCGCGACGATGCTCATACGCTCGAGGGCGCCGCCCGAAAACATGTTGAACAGGTCGGCGAATGTGCCTTCGTTCTGGGAGAAAAACGCCTGCAACTGGATCGGGTCGATGCCGGGCACGGGAATATGGGTGCCGACGCGATAGACGAAAATCGCGAACAGCAGGAACAGCAGGCGCGCCTTCAGCTCGCCAAGACCGGCGCCGATATTCTCGGGACTTATTCCTGGTTTCTTCGCCATTGCCGATTACTCGCTTTCGCCTTCCTCCGCCGCCACATCCCAGTCGCCGATCACCTTGCCGCCAGCGGTCTCGATCGCCGCTTTCGCGCCCTTGCTCACTCGCAGGCCCTGAACGGTCACGGCCTTCGTCACTTCGCCGGAAAGCATGACCCGGGCGCGCCTGACATTGGCCCGCACCACGCCGGCCTTGCGCAGGGCGGCCAGATCGATGACTTCGGCGTCGACTCCGTTCAGTTCGCCGGTGCGCACCTCCGCGGTCACGCGGCCGACCCGCGAGGTAAAGCCGAATTTGGGCAGGCGCATCTGCAAGGGCATCTGCCCGCCTTCGAATCCCGGCCGCACACCGCCGCCGGAACGGGATTTCTGACCCTTGTGGCCCTTGCCGCAGGTCTTGCCGTAACCGCTCCCCATACCGCGCCCGACGCGCTTTCTCGCCTTGCTGCTGCCGGGGGCCGGTTTCAATTCATTCAGTCGCATTTCGCTTTCCCGCTTAGCTTGCCTGTTTGGCTTCCACGGCAAGCAGATAGCCTATCTTGTCGATCATGCCGCGCACGGCCGGCGTATCTTCCAGTTCGACTGTATGGTGCATGCGGCGCAAGCCGAGGCCCTTCAGGCACAGCTTGTGTTTCGGCTGAATGCCGATCGGGCTGCGCACCAGCGTTACCTTGACGGTGTCTTTCGCTTTCTTTGCCGCCATGGTCTCAGCCCAGAATCTCTTCGGGAGTCTTGCCGCGCCGCAACGCGACCTCCTCCGGTGAACGCATTTCCTTCAAGCCCTTGAACGTCGCCCGCACCACGTTCACCGGATTGGTGGAGCCGTAGCACTTGGCGAGCACGTTCTGCACGCCGGCAAGTTCCAGAATCGCGCGCATGGCGCCGCCGGCGATAACGCCGGTGCCTTCCGAGGCCGGCTGCATGTACACCTTCGAAGCCCCGTGCCGGGCCTTGATCGGATATTGCAGCGTGTTGCCGTCCAGATTCACGTTAATCATGTTGCGGCGCGCCGCTTCCATGGCCTTCTGGATGGCCAGGGGCACTTCCCGGGCCTTGCCGCGGCCGAAACCGACCCGGCCGTTGCCGTCGCCGACCGCGGTCAATGCGGTGAAGCCGAAGATCCGGCCGCCCTTGACCACCTTGGCGACACGATTGACCTGGATCAGCTTCTCCTGCAGACCCTCTTCGTTCTTTTCCGCCTCTTCTCTGAATGCCATGTCGTATTCCTAGAATTTCAGTCCGCCTTCCCGCGCCGCCTCGGCCAGGGCCTTGACGCGGCCGTGGTAGGCGTAGCCGGAGCGATCGAAAGCCACGGTATCGATGCCGGCGGCCAACGCGCGCTCGGCAATCAGCTTGCCCACCTTGCCGGCTGCCTCGACATTACCGGTTGCGTCGCCGCGCTGTTCTTTCTCGACGGTCGAGGCGCTCACGAGCACCTCGGCGCCGCCCGGCGCGAAGATCTGGGCGTACATATGCCTGGGCGAGCGAAATACGCACAGGCGGTTCATTTCCTTCTCCCGAATCCGCGCCCTGGCTTTTCGCGCCCGGCGCAGACGGGCGTCTTTTTTCATACTCATCGCGTAACGCCCTTACTTCTTCTTCGCCTCTTTCGAGAACACGCGCTCGCCCACGTAACGTATGCCCTTGCCCTTGTAGGGCTCCGGCGGCCTGAACTTGCGAATCTCGGCGGCCACCTGGCCCACCTGTTGCTTGTCCGCGCCGCTGACCACGATTTCGGTCTGCGACGGCGTTTGCACCGTGACGCCCTGGGGTACGGCATAATCGATCGGGTGCGAAAATCCCACGGTCAAATTCAGCTTCGACCCCTGGGCTCTTGCGCGATAGCCGACGCCACGCAGCTCCAGCCGCTTCTCGAAGCCTTCGGAAACGCCGGTCACCATGTTGCGCAGCAGGGCGTGAATCGTTCCCACCATGGCGTTGGCCCGGCGCGATTCTTCCCGCGCGCGCACAAACAGACCGTTGTCCCCCTGTTCGACCCGAACCTCGACCGGCAAGGCGAGTTGCAGGTTGCCCTTGCCGCCCTTGACCGACACTTCCGCATCGCGCAGGGTCGCTTCCACTCCCTTGGGAACCTGCACCGGACTGTTGGCCATTCTCGACATCTTCTACTCCTGTTTCGCTCAAGCGACCCCGTCTTCGAAATCTAGAAAACCGTGCAGATCACTTCGCCGCCGATACCGGCCGCGCGCGCCTGCCTGTCGGTCATCAGGCCGAGATTGGTCGACATGATGACGGTGCCGAGACCGGCGCGATTGCTCGGCAGGTCGTCCTTGCCCCGATAGGCGCGCAGGCCCGGCCGGCTGACCCGCATGATCTCCTCGATCGCGGGTTGGCCGTTCACGTATTTCAGCGCCACTTCCAGTTCCGGCTTGCCGTCGCCGTCGCGCACTTCATAGCCCTTGATATAGCCTTCTTCCAGCAGCAACTTCGAGATCGCCACCTTGATCTTCGAAGACGGGCAACGGATGGTTTCCTGATTCACCATCTGCGCGTTGCGGATGCGAGTCAGGTAATCGGCGATCGGGTCGGTCATAGTCATATCGTATTTGTCCTACCAGCTCGCCTTTACCAGTCCCGGCACGTCGCCGCGCATGGCTACTTCACGCAACTTGTTGCGGCACAGGCCGAACTTGCGGAATACGCCGCGGGGCCGTCCGGTCAGCCGGCAACGGCGCACCAGGCGGACCGGACTCGAATCGCGCGGCAGTTTCTGCAATTTTTGCTGCGCTTCCCATTTGTCTTCGCTGCTGGCCCTGGAGTCGGCCAGTACCGCCTTCAGCGCGGCGCGGCGGGCGGCGTACTGCTTTACCGTCCTCATGCGCTTCGCTTCTCTGGCGATCATCGAAGTTTTTGCCATTTGTCTGGTCTCCGCTAGCCTTTACTTCGGGCCCTTGCATCGGGCCCGTCTCAATTCGTGAATCCGGTCAGGCCGCCGCGCCCATGCCCCGGAAGGGGAAGCGCATGGCGGCGAGCAGTGCCCGTCCTTCTTCATCGGTCCCGGCGCTCGTCGTGATGATGATGTCGAGCCCCCGGATCTTGTCTATCTTGTCGTAGTCGATCTCCGGAAAGATGATCTGTTCGCTGACGCCCATGGCAAAGTTGCCGTTGCCGTCGAACGATTTCGGGTTCAGGCCGCGAAAGTCCCTGATGCGCGGAATGGCGATGCTCACCAGCCGCTCGAGAAACTCGTACATGCGCTCTCCGCGCAAGGTCACCTTGCAGCCGATGGGCCAGCCTTCGCGGATCTTGAATCCGGCTATGCTCTTGCGCGCCTTGGTGATGACCGGCTTCTGGCCGCTGATCGCCTGCATGTCGGCGCTCGCGTATTCGAGCACTTTCTTGTCGGCCACGGCGCCGCCGAGTCCCATGTTGAGCACTACCTTGGTCACTTTCGGCACACGCATGGGATTGTCGTAGCCGAACTGTTTCACCAGTTCCGGCGTTACTTCCTGCTTGTAGAATTCTTTGAAACGCGCCATCTCGAACCTAATCTATCGCTTCGCCGCTCGATTTGAAAAAGCGGGTCTTGCCGCCTTCTTCGTCGACCCGGATGCCCACCCGGTCGGCGGCTCCCGAATCCGGATTGAAAATCGCGACATTGGAAATATGCAGCGGAGCTTCTTTCTCCACGATTCCGCCCGGCTGGCCCAGATTGGGGTTCGGCCGGGTGTGCCGCTTGATCATGTTGACTCCGGCGACGATGACCTTGTCATCGCCCACCATGCGGGTGATCGTGCCGCGGGTGCCCTTGTCCCGGCCGGCAATCACGATCACTTCGTCATCTCTTCTCAGTTTGCGCATAACTTTCAGTTCCGAACGGCCTCGAAAATCCACGGGCCGCTTACAGCACCTCCGGGGCGAGCGAAATGATTCGCATGAACCGTTCGTCGCGCAGTTCCCGCGTCACCGGACCGAATACCCGGGTGCCGATGGGCGCCTGCTGGTTGTTCAGCAGTATGGCGGCATTGTCGTCGAAGCGGATCAGCGAGCCGTCGCCGCGGCGCACGCCCTTGCGGGTGCGCACCACCAGGGCGTCGAGCACCTGGCCTTTCTTCACGCGTCCGCGCGGGATCGCTTCCTTCACGGTTACCTTGATGATGTCGCCGATATGGGCATAGCGCCGGTGGGAGCCGCCAAGCACCTTGATGCACATGATCCGGCGTGCGCCGCTGTTGTCGGCTACGTCCAGGTAGGATTGCACTTGAATCATCGTTCGGCTCCGGCCACATATCCCATGGTTTTAACAAGCGCTCAACAAGCGCTCAGACCCGCGTCGCCCGCTTGTCTACGGAAACCAGCGCCCAGGATTTCGTGCGCGAAATCGGCCGCACTTCCCGGATCGTCACTTCATCGCCGGGCAGGCATTCGTTGTCCGCGTCATGGGCCGCGATCCTGGTGGACCGCTTGACGATCTTCCCGTATACCGGGTGCTTGACGCGCCGCTCCACCAGCACCACGATGGACTTGTCCATCCGGTTGCTCACGACCTTGCCCGATGCCGTGCGTCCCTTGCCCTGCTCTACATTTATCTCTGTCATTCGCTTTCTTCCGTCGCCGCCAGCGCCGCCGCAGCGGCGGCCTTCTCGGCGAGCAATGTCTTGATCCTGGCGATGTCCTTGCGCACCACGGTCGCCAGGTGCGGCTGACCGAGCTGCCCGGTCGCCTTCTGCATGCGGTAGTTGAACTGCTCTTCGCGCAATTGCTCCAGCCGGCCTTGCAACTCGCCTTCTGTCAGTTCTCTCAATTCCTCCGCCTTCATCACATCACCGTCCGTTTCACGAAACTGGTGCGGAAAGGCAATTTGGCCGCGGCCAGCGAAAACGCGTCCCGCGCCAGTTCTTCGTCGACTCCTTCGATCTCGAACATGACCCGGCCGGGCTGAATCTGGGCGACCCAGTATTCGACGTTGCCCTTGCCCTTGCCCTGACGCACTTCGAGCGGCTTCTGGGTGATCGGCTTGTCCGGGAATACGCGGATCCAGATCTTGCCGCCCCGGCGCACCCGGCGCGTCATGGCCCGCCGCGCCGCCTCGATCTGGCGCGCGGTCAGGCGCCCGCGAGAGACGGCCTTCAGCCCGTACTGGCCGAAATCAACCGTACTGCCGCGGTGGGACAGACCGCGATTGCGGCCTTTTTGCATCTTGCGATATTTTGTTCGCTTCGGCTGTAACACGACTGTTGGTTCCTGTTTCTACGCCTGGCCCGTTCGGGATACTAAGCCTGGCCCGTTCGGGCCTGGGGCGCCGCCATGGCCTCGTCGAGATCGAGTACTTCGCCCTTGAATATCCACACCTTCACGCCGATCACGCCATAGGTCGTGCTGGCTTCCGAGGTCGCGTAATCGATATCCGCGCGAAAGGTGTGCAAAGGCACGCGGCCCTCGCGATACCATTCGGAACGGGCGATCTCGGCGCCGCCGAGGCGGCCGCTCACTTGCACCTTGATGCCTTCGGCGCCCTGGCGCATCGCGTTTTGCACCGCCCGCTTCATCGCCCGGCGAAACATTACCCGGCGTTCGAGTTGCTGGGCCACGCCATCGGCAACGAGTTGCGCATCGAGATCGGGCTTGCGGATTTCCTCTATGTTGACCTGTACGAGTTTCTGATCGAGTTCCATCAATTTCGCCAGCGCGGCGCGAAGTTTCTCCACGTCCTCGCCTTTCTTGCCGATCACGATGCCGGGGCGCGCGGTGTGGATCGTGATCCGCGCGGTCTCCGCGGGGCGCTCTATGTCCACCTGAGAAACCGAGGCATTGGCGAGCTTCTTGCGGATGTACTCGCGCACTTTCAGGTCGACGAGCAGGTTGTCCGCGTATTGTTCGCCTTCGGCGTACCACAGCGAAGCGTGCCGCTTGACGATGCCGAGCCGAATCCCCGTGGGGTGTGCTTTCTGGCCCATTCAGTTCTCCTCGCCGTCGGCGACCTTGATGGTGATATGGCAGGAGCGCTTGAGAATGCGGTCCGCCCGGCCTTTCGCCCGCGGTCTGATACGCTTCAGGGTGCGCGCCTCGTCCACGCAAATCGTCGCCACCTTCAATTCGTCTACGTCCGCGCCTTCGTTGTGTTCGGCGTTGGCGATCGCCGAATTCAGTAACTTGCGGATGATCGCGGCTCCCTTCCGGGTGCTGAAGGTCAATAGCTGCAGGGCGTCTTCCACCTGCTTGCCGCGGATCTGGTCCGCCACCAGCCGCGCTTTCTGCGCGGATATCCGGGCGCCTTTCAATCTTGCCGCAACGATCATCACCATCTCCTAGCGCCGCTTCGCCTTCTTGTCGGCGACGTGACTGCGATAGGTGCGGGTCAGGGCGAACTCGCCGAGCTTGTGGCCGACCATGTCCTCGCTGACGAATACCGGCACGTGCTGGCGGCCGTTATGCACGGCGATCGTCAGTCCGAGCATTTCGGGCGAGATCATGGAACGGCGCGACCAGGTCTTGATCGGACGCTTGTCGTTGTTTTCCACGGCCTTCTGCACCTTCTTCATCAGGTGAAGATCGATGAACGGACCTTTTTTCAATGAGCGTGGCACTGTTCGCTTTCCTCTACCTGTCTATACTCAGCCGCGGGCCTGACGGCTCGACTTCCTGCGCCGCACGATCAACTTGTCGGTGCGCTTGTTGGTTCTGGTCTTGTAGCCCTTGGTCGGCACGCCTGTCGGAGAAACCGGATGGCGGCCGCCGGAAGACTTGCCTTCGCCGCCGCCATGAGGGTGATCGACCGGATTCATGGCCACGCCGCGCACTGTGGGCCGTACGCCGCGCCAGCGATTCGCGCCGGCCTTGCCGAGCGAACGCAGGTTGTGTTCGGAATTGGACACCACGCCCATGGTCGCGCGGCATTCCGCGAGCACCTTGCGCATTTCGCCCGAGCGCAGGCGCAAGGTCGCGTATTTGCCTTCCCGCGCCACGAGTTGTACCGACGCGCCCGCGCTGCGGGCGATCTGGGCGCCCTTGCCGGGCTTCAGTTCGACGCAGTGCACGGTGCTGCCGAGCGGTATGTTGCGCATGGGCAGGCAATTGCCGGGCTTGATCGGCGAGTCTTCTCCCGAAATCACCGTGTCCCCGGCCTGTACCCTCGCCGGCGCGACGATGTAGCGGCGTTCGCCGTCGGCGTACAGCAACAATGCGATATTGGCCGAGCGGTTGGGATCGTATTCGAGGCGCTCCACGGTGGCTTCGATATTGTCCTTGTCGCGGCGAAAGTCGATGATTCGATACTTCTGCTTGTGGCCGCCGCCGGCATGGCGGCGGGTAATGCGGCCCTGGTTGTTGCGGCCGCCGGTCTTCGGCTTGGGCGCCGTCAGCGGCGCATGGGGCGCGCCCTTGTGCAATTCGGGATGGCGCACCTTGACGACGAAACGGCGTCCGGGCGAGGTCGGTTTACATTTCACTACCGGCATGACAGCAACTCCGCTCCTAACCTATACCCGCCAGATCGATTTCGTCGCCTTCCTGCAGCCGCACGTAGGCCTTGCGCCAATCCGGGCGCTTGCGCGGACGGCCGCGCGCGGCGCCCTTGACCTTGCCTTTCACGTTGAGAACCTGCAGATCGGTGACGACCACGTCGAAAATGGTTTCCACCGCGGACCTGATTTCCGCCTTGGTGGCGTCCCGCGCGACCTTGAAGGCGTACTGGTTGTTTTCGTCGCCGGCTATGGCAGTCTTCTCGGACACATGCGGCGCCAGCAATACCTGATACATGCGCTCCCTGTTCATGACAGCATCCCTTCGATCTGTTTCATGGCCGCGACCGTACAAAGCACTTTTTCGAAGCCGATTAGGCTGACCGGATCGATGGCCTCGGCGTCGAGCACGTCGACCTTGTGCAGATTGCGCGCGGCGAGATAGAGATTCCGTTCGACCTGCTCGGCAACGATGAGCACGTTTTCGAGTTCGAATTCCTTGAGCCTGGCCACGAGATCCTTTGTCTTGTGGGTTTCGAGAACGAAATCGTCCACCACGATCAGGCGTTCCTGCCGGATCAGTTCGGACAGGATGCATTGCATGGCCCGGCGATACATCTTGCGATTGAGTTTCTTGCTGTAATCCCGCGGGCGGGCGGCGAAGGCGCGGCCGCCGCTGCGCCAGATCGGAGACCGGATTGTGCCCGCCCGGGCGCGGCCGGTGCCTTTCTGCCGCCAGGGCTTGCGGCCGCCGCCGTTCACTTCGGCGCGATTCTTCTGCTTTGCGCTGCCCTGGCGCGCGCCGGCAAGATAGGTGACGACGGTCTGATGCACCAGCGGCTCATTGAATTCCCTGGCAAAGGCCTCGTCGGGAAGGGATATCTTTTTCCGGGTCTTCTTGCCCGGCACCGTCAAGGCCAGTTCCATGATCAGCTCGCTTGCGTCGATTTGACCGCGGGCCGCACGATGACCCGGGAACCTGTCGCGCCGGGCAGGGCGCCCTTGATGAGCAGGAGACAGTTTTCGAGGTCCACCCGCACCACTTCGAGGCTTTGCACGGTCTTGCGCACATTGCCCATCTGACCGGCCATCTTCTTGCCCTTGAAGACCTTGCCCGGGGTCTGGCATTGACCGATCGAGCCGGGGGCGCGATGGGACAGGGAGTTGCCGTGGGTCGCGTCCTGCATGCTGAAGTTGTGCCGCTTGACCGTTCCCTGGAAGCCCTTGCCCTTGGAGACGCCGGTCACGTCGACTTTCTGTCCGGGCTCGAACAGGTCGACCTTGATTTCGCTGCCGGCGCCGATGTCGCCGAGGTCTACTCCTTCGGTGCGGAACTCCCACAGACCTTCGCCGGCCTCGACGCCGGCCTTGCGGTAATGCCCCGCCTGGCTTTTGTTGACGCGCGAGGGCTTGCGCCCGCCCATGGTGACCTGGACCGCGCTATAGCCGTCCGTTTCGGGTGTCTTGATCTGGGTCACCCGATTCGGCTGCACTTCAACCACGGTCACGGGCACGGAGACACCGTCATCCGTGAAGACGCGGGTCATCCCGCTCTTGCGACCGACAAGTCCTAACGACATTTCCAATACACCTCTTTGTGCACGGGGCTGAAACCCTCTCTGGCCGCTGCTGCGTTACACTTGGCGCGATATCAGGGATATCCGTGAAATCAGTGCGCCAATGACTTAAAAAAAGGGCAACGGGGACTGATTACCCGTTGCCTGGTTTTGTTCGGTCCGCCTATTGCAGACTGATTTGTACTTCGACCCCGGCCGCCAGATCGAGCTTCATCAAGGCGTCGACGGTCTTTTCCGTGGGCTCTACGATATCCAGCAGGCGCTTGTGCGTGCGAATCTCGTACTGGTCCCGCGCGTCCTTGTTCACGTGCGGTGAAATCAGCACGGTAAAACGCTCCTTGTGGGTCGGCAAGGGGATCGGCCCCTTCACCTGCGCTCCGGTGCGTCTCGCCGTGTCCACGATCTCCCGCGTGGACTGGTCGATCAGGCGATGATCGAAGGCCTTGAGCCGGATCCTGATTCGTTGATTCTGCATTTGCGCTCGTTGACGAATGCCGGGTCCGCCACTTGCGCCCGCATCGATTTTCGGGAACCTTTCCGCACCAAAAACGGACGGCTGAGATTCACCTGCCCAAAAAAGGCGCATATTTTGAGGGCTTGGGATAGGCGTGTCAAGGTAAAACCCGATCAAATCCATTTATTTGGCTTCGGTCCGTCGCATGGTGGCTTCGATTCGTCGCCGCCCGGTCAGGGTGCGAGTGCAACGGACGCCGTAAATACGTCCCTGTAGGCTTCGGGCTCGGCATCCATGCCTCGCACGCCCGCTGCACACGCACCCTGACCGGGCGGCGACTTACGCTGTGCGGAATCCATTGATCTTGGCTTCGATGGCGAAGTGCTGCTCCAAGTTGTCAGCGGCGGTGGCGGGTTCTTGGGCGGGGGGGTTTTTCCTTCAGGCGGGAGGGGCGTTGGAAGGGGGGTGCTGGGGTGAGTTGGGGTTCCTCGGGGTGGGTGCATTCGAGTTTGAAGCCCAGTTTTTCCTCGATTGGGGGCAGCAGGAAGGAGTCTTCCTCGCAGGCGAAGCTGATCGAGGTGCCGACGCTGCCGGCGCGGCCGGTGCGGCCGATGCGGTGGACGTAGTCGTCGGGTTCCTCGGGCAATGTGTAATTGATTACGTGGGTGACGTCTTCGATGTGCAGGCCGCGGCCGGCCACGTCGGTCGCCACCAGCACCTGGATTTCGCCGGACTTGAACTGGTTCAGGGTGCGGGTACGCTTGTGCTGGGGAATCTCGCCGGAGAGCACGCCGCAATTGACGCCGTTGCGGAACAGGTCGTCGGCGAGCCGGCGCACCTGGTCCCGTCGATTGCTGAACACGAGTATCTTGTCGGCGCCGGGTTCGCGGAGCAGGTTATATAAAAGGTGATACTTGTCGGCGGTGGTGACGAGAAAGACCTTCTGATCCACGGCCTCGGCGGCGACTTGTTCGGGGTCGACTTCGACCATGACGGGGTCCAGCGCCCAGCGGTCGGCGAGTTCGACGATTTCCGGCGGGAAGGTGGCGCTGTACAGCAAGGTCTGGCGGCAATCCTTGTGCGGCGTGCGCGCGACGATGCGGCGCACCTGGGGAATGAAACCCATGTCGAGCATGCGGTCGGCCTCGTCGAGTACGAGCAATTCGATCATGCCGAGATGGAGATTGTCGTTGCTGACGAAATCGATCAGCCGGCCGGGCGTGGCGACGACGATGTCCACGGGTTCGGCGTCGAGCGCCCGATGTTGCTTGCCGTAGTCTTCTCCGCCGACGAGGGTTACCACGTGCAGGTCGCAGTAACGCGTCAGCTTTTCGGCGTCTGCGGCGATCTGGCCGGCGAGTTCGCGGGTAGGCGCGACGATCAGGGCGCGAGGTTCGGAGAGATAGCGTTCGCCGTCGGGGGGATTGCTGAGCAGGTCGTTGATGATGGTAATAAGGAAGGCGGCGGTCTTGCCGGTGCCGGTCTGGGCCTTGCCGGTTACGTCGTGGCCTTGCAGGGTGTGCTGGAGGCTTTCGGCCTGGATTGGCGTGCAATGGGTGAAGCCGAGGGCGCGTATGGCTTCGCGCAGGGGCTGTTGCAGGTCGAAGGCGTCGAATGTGATCAGGCTGTCGTTGATTGCTTGCATGGGGCGTTATTGTATAGCGGTGCGCGGGCGATTGCGCTCGTGAGCCTAAACCGAGCAGGCTTCGCAGCCCGGGTCCCTGGGGAGTTTGAGTTCGCGCCATTGCATGGTGGCCGCGTCGAGGAGCAGGAGGCGGCCTACCAGGGATCGGCCGATGCCGGCGATCGTCTTGATTGCTTCCATTGCCTGGACGGAGCCGATGATGCCGACCAGGGGCGCCATGACGCCGTTGCGGGCGCAACTCGTGTCGAGTTCGCCGACCTGGGGATAGAGGCATTGATAGCAGGGGCTTTCAGGATCGTTCGGGTCGAAGGCGGCGATCTGGCCCTGCATGCGGATGGCGGCGGCGGAAATCAGCGGCTTGCGGTTGGCGAGGCAGGCCTCGTTGATGGCGAAGCGCGATTCGAAGTTGTCGCAGGCGTCGAGCACGAGGTCCGCGCCGGCCACGGCTTCGTCGAGCCGGGTTCCTTGCAGGCGCTCGTTTATCGCGGTCACTTCCACATCCGGATTCAGGCTCAGCAGTCGTCCGCGGGCGGATTCGACCTTGGCCTGGCCGAGGGATTGTTCGGCGTGGGCGATCTGGCGTTGCAGATTGGTCAATTCGACGACGTCGTCGTCGGCGATAATGAGACGCCCCACGCCGGCGGCGGCCAGGTACATGGCGGCGGGACAGCCGAGGCCGCCCATGCCGACGATCAGCACGCTGGCGTCCACGAGTTTCCTCTGCCCGGCGATATCCATCTCCGGCAACATGATCTGGCGGCTGAAGCGTAGTAACTGCTGTTCGTTCATGAGTGATTGGGGATTATAGATGCGTTCAGGGGCGGCGTGTGCGCACGAGGCGGTCGTGGCCGGCGTGGTCTCCGAAACCTGCGATTTCGCGGTAGCCGGCGGCAGCGAGTATTTCGGTCACCTGGCTGCGCTGGTCGAAGCCGTGTTCGAGCAGCAGCCGGCCGCCGGGTTTCAGGCAGCGCCTTGCCCGGGCCGCGATTTCGCGAATTGCCGCCAGGCCGTCGTTGCCTGCATACAGGGCGATTGGCGGCTCCCAGGCGCAATCGGGATGCAGGTCGAGGTCACCAGGGGCTACATAAGGGGGGTTGGCGATGATCATGTCGAAACCGTCGGGCGTCAATCCTTCGCACCAGGAACCGCGCCGGAAGCGCAAATTGCCGCCGGCGAGCGTGGCGGCATTGCGGCGCGCCACGGCAAGAGCCTCCTCGCTGATATCGATTCCCAGTACCGACCAGGCCGCATCATGGCGAGCCAGGGCGATGGCGATGGCTCCACTGCCGGCGCCCAGATCGGCAATTTGCAACGGACTGCCCCGGAATTCGGCCAATGTCTCCAACGCCAGTTCCACCAGTTGCTCGGTTTCAGGCCGGGGGATCAGCACTGACGGATTCACTTCCAGCTCGAAATCCATGAATCCCGCGCGGCCCAGCAAATAGGCCACGGGTTCGCGTTGTGTACGTCGGTCGAGCAAATGGCGGAACCTGCGCCGTTCTTCCGCGCCCAGAACCCGCTCCGGCCGCGCGTGCAGGGCGCCGCGTCCAAGTCCCAGTACATGGCCAAGCAGCAGTTCCGTATCGAGCCCGGGGCTGGCGCTGACCTCATTCAGTTCCCGGGCCAGATTCAGGGCTTCCTCCACGGTGGTCATCCGGCAACTTCGGCGGCGAGCCCGGCCAGCAGATCGGTTTGATATTCGTTCAACAGGGGCTGGATGACCGATTCCAGGCCGCCGTTCATGACCTCGGGCAAATTGTACAGGGTCAACTTGATGCGATGATCGGTCACGCGGCCCTGGGGGAAGTTGTAAGTGCGTATTTTTTCGGAGCGGTCGCCGCTGCCGACGAGCCGGCGGCGCGTGTCGGATTCTTCCTGCTGGCGATCTTCCCTGGCCGCCTCGAGCAGCCGGGCCTGCAATAGCGACATTGCCCGCGCCTTGTTCTTGTGCTGGGAACGCTCGTCCTGGCATTCCACGACGATTCCGGTCGGCAGATGGGTGAGGCGGATGGCGGAATCGGTCTTGTTGACGTGTTGTCCGCCGGCGCCGCTGGCGCGGAATGTGTCGATGCGCAGATCGTTCCGGTTCACTTCTATCTCGTCGATTTCTTCCGCTTCGGCCAGGACGGCCACGGTGCAGGCCGAAGTGTGGATGCGGCCCTGGGCTTCGGTTTCCGGCACGCGCTGCACGCGATGCGCGCCCGATTCGAACTTGAGCTTTTCGTATACGTTGCGGCCTGCGATGCGCAAGATGACTTCCTTGTACCCGCCGTGCTCACCGGGCCGCTCGCTGATCAGGGCCGCGCCCCATTGCTGCAATTCGGCATAGCGCTGGTACATGCGGCACAGATCGCCGGCGAACAGCGCCGCTTCGTCGCCGCCCGTGCCGGCGCGAATTTCCAGAAAGACGTTGCAGGCGTCTCTTTCGTCGCGCGGCAGCAAGAGAATTTGCAGATCCTGCTCAAGCCGGTCCAGCGCCCCGGACGACGCGGCTATTTCCTCCTCCGCCATGGCGCGGATATCGGGGTCGGCATCGCGCCGCATTTCCTCCGCCTCGCGCAAATCGCCGTCCACGGCCAGAAAGCGGCCGTAGGTCCGCACCACGCCTTCGAGTTCGGCGTATTCCTTCGACAATTCGCGGAACTGAGCCTGGTCGGCGATGACATCGGCATCGCTGAGCAGGCCTTCGAGTTCCTCGAAGCGTTCCCGCAAGCCGTCGAGTTTTTGGCGAATCGAATCCTTCATGGCTTCTTGGCCCGCGGTTCCGGCTGCGACCCCGGGTCGAGGCCCGGTTCCCGCGGTGCGTCCTCGTCGAGTTCGAACAGTTCCTGCGTTACGCGCAGCAATTCGTCCCGGCCTTCGGCGCTGGCCTGTTTCATGCGCACGCTGGGGGCATGGATCAGCTTGTTGGTGATGGCCCGGGCAAGAGCCTCGAGCACGGTTTCGGCATCGCCGCCCTTTTCGAGCTCGCGCCTGGCCTGGTTCAGTTCGGCTTCGCGGATAGCGTCCGCCTTGCCGCGCAGGCGGCGCAGGGTAGCGACAGCGTTGCGCGAACGCAAATGGCCGAGGAACTTTTCCATGCCCAGGTCTATAAGGCTTCCCGCCTGCACGGCGGCCTCCCGGCGGCTGTTGACGCCGTCCTCGATGACGCTGCCGATGTCGTCGATGCCGTACAGGTAGGCATCGGGAATCTCGCTCACTTCCACTTCGATGTCGCGTGGAACGGCGAGGTCGACGAGCAGCATCGGGCGATGCTTGCGCCGGCGAATCGCCCGTTCCACCACGCCCTTGCCGATCAAGGGCAATTGGCTGCTCGTGGACGAAATCACGATGTCGGCGTCGAACAGCAGTTCGGGCAGTTCCGACAGCAGGGCGCCTTCGCCGGAAATCCGGCCGGCGAGTTGCAGGGCATTGTCGAGGGTGCGATTGGCGACGACGATGCCGCGGACCCCTTTCTCGGTCAGATGCCGCGCCGCGAGTTCTATCGTGCGGCCGGCGCCGACGAGCAGCACCTGCAAGCGCGACAGATCGGAAAAGATGCGCCCCGCCAGGGTTACCGCGGCGTAGGCCACGGAAACCGGACTGGCGCCGATCGCGGTTTCGGTGCGTACTTCCTTGGCGACGGAAAAGGCCGTTTCGAAAGCCCTTGCCAGATTTCCCCCGGTCAGTTTCAGATCCCGGGACAGCGCGTAAGCCGACTTGATCTGGCCGAGAATCTGCGGCTCGCCCAGCACCATCGAGTCGAGTCCGGCGGCGACCCGCATCAAGTGCCGCACGGCTTCGCCGCCTTCATGGAAATAACTGCACGAGGCCAGTTCATCGGCGTTCATGTCGTGAAATCCCGCCAGCCATTCGAGCGTGAGCCGATGCCGCCCGGCGCCTTCGTCCGTTTCGGGCCCGGGCCCGGAACCTGGCCCGGAAAAGCCCAGATACACCTCGGTCCGATTGCAGGTCGAGACGATGACGGCCTCGTTCACGTCGGGCAGTCCGATCGCTTGCCGCAGGGCATCGGTGACAATGGCCGGGGGAAAGGCTACCCGTTCACGCAGGGCTATGTTCGCGGTGCTGTGATTTATGCCTGTTACTGCCAGGTCCATAAAGCTCTGCTGCGTCTCCGGGAATGAGCCTGAAAGGCCAAATATACCAGAGTAGCCCCATCGCCCCGCAGGTTCCGCTCGAAGCTACCGGGTTCAGACATTGTTATACTGCTCTTTTTGTCCGGGATCTCTGATGAGAGTTTCGATGCTGCGCGCGAGTCTGCCTGCCGGCATGATTTTGCTGCTGGCGGCTTGCGCCTCGGAAACCGGGACTCGCGTAGCGGAAACGCCCGCCGCGGAGCCTCCGGCGCAAGCGTCGGCAGAGCTCGCCGCGCCGACGCCCATCGAATACGGGAATTTCACCTCCGAACAGCTTTTCCAGGCGATTACGGGCGAATTGAGCGCGCAGCGCGGCGATCTCGAACAAGCCGCCGAAATCTATTTCGACCTGGCGACCGAAACCCGCGACGTCGGCGTCATCGAACGCGCCGTACAGTTCTCTTCGGCGATCGGCGATGGCCGGAGCCTGCTGGAACTCGGTCTGCTCTGGGCCCAGGCCGCGCCGGATGTTCCGGAACCGCATCTGCTGCTGGCGTTCCAGTTGCTTGAAGCGGGCCGGCCGGGCCAGGCGCTGTCGCATATGGAGCAGGTGCTCGAGGCCGGAGGCAGTTTCGAATTCAGTATCCTGGCCTCGGCCACCGGCGGTATCGGGGGGGCGCAGCGCAGTGAACTGATCGCCGGACTGCTTTCGCTCAAGGAACGCTATCCGGATAATCGCTCGATCCGCATCGCGCTCGTGCAATTGCTCGCCCAGAACCAGGAATTCGACGCGGCGCTGGCGGAATTCGGGCAAATGAGCGAGCGGGCGGAGTTGACGCCCGATCTGGTGCGCCTGCATGCCCAACTCCATACCAGCGTAGGGCAGGCCGACGGCGCACTCGAAGCCTTGCGCGAGGGACTCGAACGGTTTCCGGAAGAGCGCGAGCTGCGCCTGACCTATGCCCGGCTGCTGCTGCAACAAAGGGAACTTGCAGCGGCGCGGGAGCAATTCGGCATCCTGCTCGCCCAGGCGCCGGACGACTGGGAAATCCTCTTGTCCACGGGTCTGCTCGACCTGGAGATGGAAAATTACGAATCCGCCATCGGAATTTTCGAACATACCCTGGCGGCGAGGCTGAACGAGGACGACAGCCACTTCTACCTTGGATACGCCAACCAGCAACTCGGCGATGTGCTGGCCGCCATCGAGCACTTCCGGCAGGTGCGCCAGGGCGTCGAGAACTTCCTGCCGGCCCAGCAACAGGCAACGCGGCTCTCGATTCAACTCGGTCAATTCGAGGAAGCGCACGACTGGCTGGCGCAACTCTCCCGCGGCAGCAGCAGGCTGGAAGTCCAGTTCATTTCCATGGAATCGGCGATTCTGCTGCAGGAAGGCTATCCCGGGCGGGCCGGGGAATTGCTCGACGTTTCCCTGAACCGCTATCCGAACCATGCCGACCTGCTGTTCTCCAGGGTCTTCGTCCACGATACGGTCGGCGATATGGCCGGCTCGGAAGCGGACCTGCAACAGATCATCCGCATGCAGCCGGAAAACGCCAGGGCGTTGAACCATCTCGGCTACATGCTCGCGGACCGTACCGAACGCTACGCGGAAGCGCTCGACCTGATCGAGCGGGCGATCGCGCTCGAACCCGAGGATCCGGCCATCATCGACAGCCTGGGTTGGGCCCAATACAAGCTGGGAATCCTCGACGAAGCGCTGGAAAACCTGCGCCGCGCCTATGCGGCTTTCCCCGATCACGAAGTCGCCGCCCATCTCGGCGAAGTGCTCTGGGTGCTCGAGCGGCGCGATGAAGCCGAGCGAATCTGGCAGGAAGCGCTGGTGGGAAATCCCGAAAGCGAATACGTCCTGCCCACCATGGAGCGGCTCAAGAGCCGTCCGTGATTCCTGCATGCACTCGCCGATTTTCGCCCGTTGGCTCCATCCGGCCGGCGCGGCAGCGCTCCTTGCCCTGCTTGCAGCCTGCGCAAGCGCCCCACCGATAGCGGAAACCGGCGACTGGTTGCGCCAGCGCGAAAGTCTGGAAGCGCTCGACGCGTGGCAATTTCGCGGACGCGTCAACGTGCGTTACGAAAACGAGTCCCATACGCCGCGCATCCTGTGGCGGCAGCAACATCGCAATTACAGCATTCGCCTGTGGGGTTCGTTCAATGCCGGCAACACCCGCATCACCGGCGACCCTGAAGGAGTAATTCTGGAATCGGACGGTGAAGTCTTGTCGGCCGAAACGCCGGAAGACCTGATTCTGCGGCAACTCGGCTATGAACTGCCGGTATCGCATCTCGAATACTGGATCAGGGGCCTGCCGGCGCCGGGCGGCGAAGCGGAATTGCTGTTCAACGAGCGCGACCAGTTGACCGGGATTCGGCAGGAAGGCTGGTCGGTCAGTTATCCCGACCCGCGGCAATACGGCGAAATCAGCCTGCCCGGAGAGATGGAAGTGCTGCGTTCCGCCGACGACGTCAGACTGCGATTCGTGGGACTGCGCTGGACCATCGGCGAATAGGCATGACCTCGCTCAGCCTGCTCGCGCCCGCCAAGCTAAACCTGTTCCTGCACGTGACCGGCCGCCGCGCCGACGGCTATCACGAATTGCAGACGCTGTTCCAGTTGCTCGATTACGGGGATCGGCTGCGCTTCGAGCCCCAGGAGGGCGGCGTCGTTTCCCTGCACGTCGGGGACACCCACGCCAAAACATGGGACACCCATCGCAGCGCCATCCCGCCGTTGGAAAGCAATTTAATCCTGCGGGCCGCGTTCGAACTCGCCCGCCTGACAGGTTGCAAGGAAGGCGCCGCAATCACCTTGGAAAAGCGGCTGCCCATCGGCGGCGGCCTCGGCGGCGGCAGCAGCAACGCCGCCGTCACCTTGCTGGCCCTTAACGAACTCTGGCAACTGGAACTGTCCACCGACGAACTCTGCCGAATCGGCCTGAAACTCGGCGCCGACGTGCCCGTATTCATCCGCGGCCGCAGCGCCTGGGGCGAAGGCGTCGGCGAAATCCTGGAGCCGGTGAAACTCCCCGAACAACGGTATCTGGTCGTGACCCCCCCCTGCCAAGTCTCCACTGCAACAATTTTCAAAGACGAACATTTGACACGAAACTCCGCAAAGATCAGAATTGCCGACTTTCTCGCGGGCCGCTGCCGCAACGACTGCGAACCCGTCACCCGTCGCTTGTATCCGGCGGTGGACGAAGCCCTGTCATGGCTCGGCCAATTCGGCAGGGTGCGCATGTCCGGCACCGGCGCCAGCGTCTTCATAACGCTGGCCGACGGAGCCACCGGCGAACAGATCTTGACCGGCTTGCCAGCCGGCTGGACCGGATTCACCGCAAAAGGCATCGAACGCATGCAGCACGTCCGCGAGAATTGGCAGCAAGACTAATTTTGGCGTTTTCCGCACGATGTAAGTCGCCGCCGGATCGAAGCCGCGATACGCATATTGCGCTGCGGAAACTGGTAAAATTCGCATGTTGGGGTGTCGCCAAGTGGTAAGGCACAAGGTTTTGATCCTTGCATTCGTTGGTTCGAATCCAGCCACCCCAGCCAATCTTCAGGAATCCCCAGGCTAACCGGAAAGCGAAACAATAATCGTGGCTACAAATCTCATGGTGTTCAGCGGCAATGCCAATCCGCAACTGTCGGATCGCATTGCCCGCTATATCGGCGTGCCCCTGGGCAACGCCAGCATAGACAAGTTCAGCGACGGCGAAATCTCGGTGGAACTGAACGAGAATGTCCGCGGCAAGGACGTTTTCATCATTCAGCCCACCTGTTCGCCCACCAACGACCATATCCTGGAACTGCTGCTGATCGCCGACGCCCTGCATCGCGCTTCGGCCAACCGCATTACCGCGGTGATTCCCTATTTCGGCTATGCCCGCCAGGATCGCCGGGTACGTTCGGCGCGGGTCGCCATCAGCGCCAAGGTGGTGGCCGACATGATCGGCGCCGTTGGGGTGGACCGCGTGCTTACCGTGGACCTCCATGCCGAACAGATCCAGGGCTTTTTCAGCATCCCCGTGGACAACGTCTACGGCTCGCCGGTACTCACCGATGAAATCGAACGCCAGGAATACGACAGCCTGACCGTGGTCTCGCCCGACATCGGCGGCGTGGTGCGGGCCAGGGCGGTAGCAAAGCAACTGAATGTGGACCTTGCCATCATCGACAAGCGGCGCCCGTCGATGAACGAAGCCCAGGTAATGCACATTATCGGGGACGTGGACGGCCGCACCTGCCTGATCGTCGACGACCTCGTCGATACCGCCGGCACGATCTGCAAGGCCGCGGACGCCCTGAAGGAAGCCGGCGCCCAACTCGTGGTCGCCTATTGCACGCACCCGGTGCTGTCGGGCAACGCCATCGAGAACGTGGAAAATTCCAGTCTCGACGCACTGGTCGTGACCGATACCATTCCGCTGCGCGACGAAGCGAAAAAATGCAAGCGCATCCGGCAACTGTCGATGGCCAGACTGCTGGCCGAATCGATCCGCCGCGTCAGTAACGAAGAGTCCATCAGCGCCATGTTCGACAACACCTGAACCGGCGAAATACGCCCCGGTCCGGCCGGTCGCAGGCCGTTCCGGGATTTCATCAACAGCCAACAGGAGACAACAATGTCCACGCCTGTATTTGAACTGGATGTATCAGTGCGAACCGACACGGGGAAAGGTGCGAGCCGCCGCCTGCGCCGGTTGCACAACGCCGTCCCCGCCGTGCTGTATGGCGCGGACAAGGAGCCCGTGCCGCTCACGATCGATCACGACGCCATCCTGCACGCCACCGAAAACGAGGCATTCTTCTCCCACATCATCACCTTGAACGTGGGGAAGAAAAAGGAACGCGCCGTGATCAAGGACTTGCAGCGCCATCCGGCCAGGCCGGTGATTCTGCACGCCGATTTTCTGCGCGTGAGCGAAGGCAGCACGATCCAGGTCCGCGTGCCGCTGCATTTCATCAACGAGGAAAAGTGCGTTGGCGTCAAGACCGGCGGCGGCCGCATTCTCAAGTCAATGACCGAAATCGAGGTGACCTGCCTGCCGAAGGATTTGCCGGAATACATCGAAGTCGACATGCTCGAGGTTGAACTCGGGCATACCGTGCACTTGTCGGACATCGGCCTGCCGGAAGGCGTATCGAGCGTGGCGCTGAGCCACGGCAAGGAAAGCGACCACTCCGTCGCCACGGTGCAGCCGCCGCGCGGAGGCGCCGACGAGGCCGGGGAGGACATTGACGTCGAAGCCGCGGAAGACGCCGGAGCGGAGGCTGACGACGAAGGCGAGGCGGAAGAAGACTCCTGACCGCACCGGAACCTTTGCAACTGATCGTGGGCCTCGGCAATCCGGGGCCCGCCTACGCCGGCAATCGCCACAATGCCGGGCTTTGGTTCCTGCGCCGTCTTTGCGCCGGCCATGGCGGGGAATTGCGCGCGCAGGCAAGGTTTTTCGGGGAAACCGGCACGATCCGGATCGCCGAGACGGAAATCCGCCTGCTCTGGCCGACCGCGTTCATGAATCTGAGCGGACGCTCCGTCGCCGCCCTGTGCAATTTCTATCGCATCGCGCCCGAAAGCATGCTGGTCGCCTACGACGAGATCGATCTCGAAGTGGGCGATATCCGTTTCAGGAACGGCGGCGGCCATGGCGGACACAACGGCCTGCGCAGCATCATCGACGCTCTTGGCGGACAAAAGGATTTCAGGCGGCTGCGGATTGGCGTCGGACACCCCGGACACAAGTCGCTGGTGACGAACTACGTACTCGGCAACCCGCCCGCGGAGGAAGCCGAAATCATCGAGAGCAGGATCGACGACGCGATCGCGGTTTTGCCAGGCGCGATCGCCGGCGGCTGGGAAGAAGCCATGCGCATCCTGCATACGAGGGACTGAAAGGCAATGGCGGTAACCTGCGGCATCGTCGGTCTGCCCAACGTCGGCAAGTCCACCTTGTTCAATGCCTTGACCAATGCGGGGATCGCGGCCGAGAACTATCCGTTCTGCACGATCGAGCCCAACTCCGGCGTCGTGCTCGTGCCCGACGCCAGGCTCGACCGGATCGCGGAAATCGCAAAGCCGGCGAAAGTGATTCCGACCACGGTGGAATTCACCGACATCGCCGGCCTCGTCGCCGGCGCCTCGAAAGGCGAAGGTCTGGGCAACCAGTTCCTGGCCAATATCCGCGAGACCGACGCCATCGCTCATGTGGTGCGCTGTTTCGAAGACGGCAATGTTACTCACGTCTCGGAACGGATTCGGCCCGCGGAGGATATCGAGATCATCAATACCGAACTGGCCCTGGCCGATCTCGAAACGGTAAACCGCAACCTCGACAGGGTCATCCGCGTCGCCAACAGCGGCGACAAGGACGCGCAGCGGCAGGCGACGTTGCTGGAAAAGGTGCAGGCCGGACTCGATGCGATGCGGCCGGTGCGGGCGCTCGATCTGTATCGCGAGGAGCGCGAAAACCTGCGCGAGTTGCATTTGCTGACCGCGAAGCCGGTGCTTTACATCGCAAATATCGATGAGGACGGTGTCGGCGGCAATCCCCACGTCGACGCCGTGCGCGCCATCGCCGAATCCGAGGGGGCCGAAATCGTGGTGATCTGCAACAAGCTCGAAGCCGAGATCGCCGAACTCGCGGACGAGGAAAAACTCGAGTTCCTGGAAGATCTGGGCATGAAAGAGCCCGGCCTCGACCGCGTCATTCGCGCCGCCTACCGGCTGCTCGGCCTGCAGACCTTTTTCACCGCCGGTCCGAAGGAAGCGCGCGCCTGGACCGTGCGCCGGAATGCGACCGCCTCAAGCGCCGCGGGCGTGATCCATACCGATTTCGAGCGCGGCTTCATCCGCGCCGAAGTGGTTTCCTTCGAAGATTTCGTGATGCACAATGGCGAAGCCGGCGCGAAAGAAGCCGGCAAGTGGCGGCTGGAAGGCAGGGATTACCCGGTGAAGGACGGGGATGTAATTTACTTCCGCTTCAACGTCTGAAACCGGGCGGGCCGCTTGACATCGGAATGCCGAATCGACAGAATTCGCCGCCTTTCCGGCATCCCGCGCGATACGATCTGGCTATGTAGCTCAGCTGGTTAGAGCACAGCACTCATAATGCTGGGGTCGCTGGTTCAAGTCCAGCCATAGCCACCAATCCCGTTACGCCATGTCGGCCCCGGCGTTCTCCGCCGCGAGAGCCTCGCGCACTTCATCGAGATTCAGCACGAGATCGGTATTCTTCTTGATTACCTTGACCATCATGGTGGCGAGATTCGCCTGGGGCAATCCAAGGAAATCCTGGATCCTGGCCAGCGCTTCAGGGCGGGATTCGCACAGTTCCTCGTAAGTCACATGCAGGCAGCGGTGGCCCTGGAACATCTCGATGGCGGCTGCGTACCTTTGCCGATCTTCTCGTACGTAAGCGACGAAATCGGGGATATCGATGACGAAGGGCTCCAGTTTCGGCCGCTGCTTGCTGGAACGGATGGAGAATACACCGGACTGTTTCGTCATCTGCAAGGATATGTACTTGTCCAGAATGTTCTTTCGCTGCAAGTGGATGATCTTGACGTCGGTGTCGGCGACGAGCAGATCGCGAAAGGGCTGGTACGCCTCGGCCAGCGATTCTTCCAGTTTGAATTTGAAGCCGACGCATTGATGTCCCGCGGGATTGAAGCAGACGTCGTAGAGATAGGCTCCCGGATGCTCCTGCCGGTATTTCCGCAGCCAGTCGTCGATGTCGGCCCCCTGTTTTCGCAATTCATGATACGGGCCGGCCGATTCATGGGGCGCGGCCAGAATCTCGCCGTGGCATAGCAGGCGCGGATGCGAATTCAGTAAGGTGCTCAGCATGGAACTGCCGCTACGGGCGGTGCAACTGATCATGAACTTGTCGTTGCGCTTGCGTCCGGACCTGTCGGAAGGCGGATGCGCGGCGGGACGATCCTGCCGTGGAGCGTTCCTGCCCAGATAGTCCAGGATTTCAGCGACGGCTTCATTGACGCCGAGTTTTTCCGTATCGATCCGCAACTCCGGATTGAGCGGCGCCTCGTAAGGGGAATCAATGCCCGTAAAGTCCGGCAACTCTCCCTTGCGCGCCCTTGCGTACAGCCCCTTGGGATCGCGCGATTCGCAGACGTTTAGCGGAGCGTCAATGAAGATTTCAAAAAACTCGCCTTGCGGAACCAGCGAGCGCGCCATTTCCCTTTGCGCGCGCAGCGGCGAAATCAGGGCGGCGATGACGATCAGGCCGGCGTCGATCATGACCTTGGCGACCTCCGCCACACGGCGCACGTTTTCCGCGCGGTCTTCGAGGGAAAAACCGAGGTCGCGATTCAGGCCGTGGCGCAGATTGTCGCCGTCCAGCAGATAGGTGTGCTTGCCGACAGCCTGGATTTCCTGTTCCAGACGGTTGGCGATGGTCGATTTCCCGGCTCCCGACAGTCCGGTCAGCCAGATGATCATCGGCCATTGCGCCAGATCGCGGGCCCGCTCCGCCTTGCCGATCCGGGTTTCCTGCCAGGTCACGTTGGCGCCTGGCCGTCCTGATCGATTTTCTGGATTTTCTCCCTGCATTTCTCCGCCGCCTGGAATTTCGCCAGCGGATTCTACCCCAATTGGCCGACAGTGGCTTGATCCGCCATGGGGTGTGAAGTCTTGTCGCGCCGGCTCAGGAAGGAAAGGAGAATTGCGGGCCGGAAGGGTCGTCGTCCTTGCGCGGGAGCCAGCGTTGGGTCATGGTCTTGCGCCGGGTGTAGAAGCGAATCGCATCGGGGCCGTAGGCGTAATGGTCGCCGAACAGCGAACGCTTCCAGCCGCCGAAACTCTGGCTGGCGACGGGCACCGGCAAGGCCACGTTGATGCCGACCATACCGATCTTCACCCGGTTCGAGAAGTACCGGGCCGCTTCGCCGTCGCGGGTGAAGAGCGCGGCGCCGTTGCCGTATTCGTGTTCGTTGACGAGCGCCACGGCCTGATCGAAATTTTCCGTACGCACCACGCATAACACCGGGCCGAAAATCTCGTCGCGGTAAATCGTCATTTGCGGTTCCACCCGGTCGAACAGGCAGGCGCCGAGAAAGAAGCCGCTTTCGTTGCCGGGCACTTCCAGACCGCGGCCGTCGACGGCCAGGTCGGCGCCTTCGACAAGTCCCTGGCCGATGTAGCCCTCGACGCGCTCAAGGCTTTCCTTCGACACCAGCGGCCCCATGTCGTTGCCGTTGTCGCTGCCGGGTCCGACCTTCAGGTCGGCGATTCGCCGCCGCAACAGGTCGACCAGTTGATCTCCCGTTTCCTCCCCTACCGTCACGGCTACGGAAATTGCCATGCAGCGTTGGCCGCAGGAACCGTAGGCCGCGCCCATGAGCGCATCGGCGGCGGCTTCGAGATCGGCATCGGGCAGGACGACGGCATGATTCTTGGCCCCGCCGAGCGCCTGCACGCGCTTGCCCGCGGCCGTGGCCCGGCGATAGATCGATTCGGCGACCGGCGTGGAGCCGACGAAGCTGACCGCCTGCACCCGCTCGTCGTCGAGCAGAACCTCCACGGCCTCGCGGCCGCCGTTGACGACGTTAAAGACGCCGTCGGGCAGTTCGGCTTCCTGCAACAGGCGGGCGACCAGCAGGGAGGCGCCTGGGTCGCGCTCGGACGGTTTCAGAACGAAACTGTTGCCGCAGCAGATCGCCAGCGGATACATCCACATGGGCACCATGACGGGGAAATTGAACGGGGTAATGCCGGCGACCACGCCGAGCGGCTGCAATTCCGACCAACTGTCGATGCCCGGGCCCGCGTCGCGTGAGTGTTCGCCCTTGAGCAATTCGGCGATGCCGCAAGCGTATTCGACGACTTCGATGCCGCGTTGCAGTTCGCCGCGGGCGTCGTTCAGCACCTTGCCATGCTCGCTGGTGATGACCCGGCAGATCTCGCCGGCGTGTTGTTCCAGCAACTCGCGGAAGCGGAACATGATGCGGGCGCGCCTCTGGGGCGGCGTCGCGGCCCAGTCCGGCGCCGCCGCGCTTGCCGCGGCGATGGCCTGCTCCACCGTGGCGCGGTCGGCCATCCGCACCCGGCCGGTAGCGACTCCGGCCGCGGGATCGAATACGTCCTGCATGCCGCCCGATCCGGCAATTTCATTGCCTGCGATAAAGTGTCCGGTTACGGGCAGCGACGCAGCCGCGGATTCGGGTGTTTCGGCCACGGCGGAATCCCGCCGTTCAGCCGATTTCATCGAGGCTCTCTCCCACCGCGTTTACGAGGGCGCTGATCTGTTCCGGAGTCGAAACGAAAGGCGGCGCCAACTGGATCGTATCGCCCCCCCAGCGAACGTAGAAACCTTTCTCCAGGCATTTGAGGCCGATCTCGAAAGGCCGCCGCATGGGCTCGCCGGGATGGTGGGCGATGCTCACTCCCGCCGCCAGCCCGTAGTTGCGGATATCGGCGACCAGCGGATGGCCGCGCAGGCCATGGACTTCCTCTTCCAGCACCGGCGCCAGTTTGCGCACGTTCGCCGGAAGTTCGTCGTCGACCAGCACATTGAGCGCCGCGATGCCGGCCGCGCAGGCTACCGGATGAGCCGAATAGGTATAGCCGTGAGGAAACTCGACCATGTAGTCCGGGCCGCCATGTTCCATGAAGGTTTCGTAGATATCGCCCCGCACCACCGCCGCGCCCATGGGAATGCAGCCGTTGGTGATCTGCTTGGCGAGAGCCATGATGTCGGGTGTGACGCCGAACTCCTCCGCGCCGGTATTGGCGCCCATGCGGCCAAGGCCGGTGATGACCTCGTCGAAGATCAGCAGAATATCGTGTTCGTCGCAGATCTCCCGCAGGCGGTTCAGATAGCCTTGGGGCGGGGGAATCACCCCGGCCGTGCCGGACATGGGCTCGACGATTACAGCCGCGATATTGCTCGCGTCGTGCAATACGATCAGATCGAGCACCTCTTCGGCAAGATGCGCGCCCGATTCGGGCATGCCCCGGCTGAAGCGGTTTTCCTCGGTCATCGTGTGGGAGATATGGTCGGCGTCCACGGCAGGCCCGAACAGCTTGCGGTTAAAGCCGATGCCGCCGACGGCGACGCCGCCGAAATTCACCCCGTGATAGCCCTTGTGCCGGCCGATGAAGCGGGTCTTGCCGGAGTGGCCCTTGAGCGCCCAGTAGGCGCGGGCGATCTTCAGGGCCGTATCGACGGTTTCCGAACCGGAATCCGTGAAGAACACGTGGTCGAGTCCGTCGGGCATGAGTTCCACCAGCTTGTTGGCCAGTTGGAAGGAAAGCGCGTGTCCATACTGGAAGCCCGGGGAGTAATCGAGTTCGGCGAGCTGGCGGCTGACGGCATCGACGATCTCGCGGCGGGCGTGCCCTGCCCCGCAGGTCCACAGGCCCGACAGGCCGTCGAAAATGCGCCTGCCGTCGACGTCGAAGTAGTAGACGCCCTGGGCCGATTGCAGCAGCCGCGGATTGTCCTTGAACTGGCGGTTGCCGCTGAAGGGCATCCAGTGGGCTTCGAGTTCCGCACGATTCAGTTTCATGTCGTTCGACTCACTTTACGGTGGCCGGCCGGCCTGGCGATTCCTCGGTTCCCCGGGGCGCGGCGAGGGAATCCAGTTCCGACCGGTATTCCCGCTCAAGCGGTTCGGAAGGCCAGATCAACGCTACCGCCCAGCCTACCAGCAAGGCAAAAAGGAAAGAAGGCGGCATTGTTTCCAGTGCGACGAAATACTCTCTCGTACCGTCAAGTTCCTGCAACACGAACTTGCTGACGATGGTCATCGAGAATCCGGCCAGCATGGACGCGATCGCCCCGCGCTCGGTAAATTTCGACCAGAACAGCGACAGGACGATCATCGGACAGAATGTCGCCGCGATCCCCGACCAGCCGAAAATCACGAACCAGAAAATCGTTCGTTCGGGCGAAAGCACCGAGACCGTGACGGCCAGACCCAGCGCCAGCGCCGCCATCGCCAGCGTCACCTTGCGGCACAGACTCGCGGCGGCCGCGTCGCCGAGACCGGGATTGATCACGCGCGCGTAGAGATCGTGGGTCAGCGAACCCGCGGCCATGACGAGCAGGGAGGATACCGTGGACATGATCGCGGCCAGCACGGCGGCGACGTACAGGCCGACGACCCAGGGCGGGAACGTGTATTCGACCATTTCCGGCAATACGTCCTGGGCGCCGTTGCCGAGCACCGTGTCCGGCTGTGCGCCGACCTCGGTGAACAGGTAGCGGCCGAGAATACCGATGCTGACGGCGCTGAAGCCCGCCAGGAAGGTGAAGAGCAGCGCGACCCATTTGCCGCGATCGATCTGTTCGCTGCTGCGAATCGCGATCAACCGCGCGAAAACCTGGGGAGAGCCGAGAAAACCCAGACCGATGAGCCCCATGCCCAGGATCAGGAAGAAACTCATCAGGGACGGGCCGCCGGCGCCCCAGAAGCTGACCAGGCCGGGGTCGATCGCTTGCAGGCCGGCGTAGATCGCATCAGAACTGTCGAGGGAAAACCAGGCCACCACCGGCAGCAACACCAGGCAAAGCAACATGACCGAGCCCTGGAACATGTCGGTCCATGCCGCGGCGAGAAATCCGCCGGCGATGCAATAGGCGGCCACGACCAGAAATCCGACTATCGCCCCCGTCATGTAATCCCAGTCCAGAAAGGAGGCGAAGGCGGAGCCGGTGGCGTCGATCTGCGCCGAGATGTAGATGAGAACGAAGAAACAAAGTGAAATCGCCGAAATCACGCGCAAGGTCTGCGTCGATGACTTGAAGCGGCTGACCAGATAGTCGATGACGGTGAGCGATTCGTAATTGTCGGTGAGCTGCTTGAAGCGCGGCGCCATGACGAACCAGGCCACGGCCACGCCGATGACTTCGCCGACGACGATCCAGTACGCCGAAAAGCCCACCATGGCGCCCATGCCGGTGACGCCGAGCAGCAGCCAGGCCGACTCGCCGGTGGCCTGGGCGGAAAACGCGGCGACCCAGAATCCGAGGCGTTTGCCGCCGACGACGAAGTCGCTCATGTTGCGGATGCGCCGCGCGGCAAGCCAGCCGAGCACGACAAGCACGCCGAAATACAAGGTGATCATCGCGTATTTTTCAAACATGAGAGAAGCCTGCTTCGGAGTTCGCACGATGATAACCCCAGCCCACGGCTCTCACCAGTGGGTGTCCCATCACCGCCATCACTGTGCGACTGGTAACCTTTGCTCCCGCCGGAATCCGGCGATATAGTTGCCGCATCGCATCCATTTTCCCAGGAGTCGTTCCATGGCGCGCATATCCAGAAGAAAGTTCCTCGGTTCCAGTACGGCCCTGGCGGTCGCGGGCATCGGCCTGCCGACCCGGGAAATCCTGGCGCAGCAGGCCCCGGACAGTACCGCGGCGCCGGATTACATAGTCGTCAATGCCAGGGTTTTTACCCAGGATGACGCACAACCGCGGGCCGAAGCCTTCGCGGTCAAGGGCGATCGCTTCGTCGCGGTCGGTTCTAACGGGGACATCCGCAATCTCGCCGGACCGCGCACCGAGATCGTCGATGTCGAAGACATGACCGTGGTGCCGGGTTTCATTGACGCCCATTCCCATCCCTCGGGCGCGGGCGTAAACGAACTCGTCCAGGTCAACGCCGACCGGCGTTCGATCGCTGAAATCCAGCAGGCCCTCGCCGAACGGGCGGCAGTTACGCCGCAAGGTGAATGGGTGCGGGCATTCAAGTACGACGACACCAAGCTGGCCGAAGGCCGGCCGATCAACCGCTTCGATATCGACGAGGTCGTGCCCGACCACCCCGTCGTGGTCGGCCATCGCGGCGGACATACCGGCGTCTACAACAGCCTGGCGCTGGCCCTTGCCGGAGTGACCGCTGAAACCCCGGACCCGGACGGCGGCAGATTCTTCCGCGACGCGGACGGCGTGCTGACCGGCCTGGTGGCGGAACGGGCGCGCTATATCTTCAATGAACTGATCCAGACCGATTCGACCCGGGAACAGCGCCGCGACGGCGTCAAGCTGATTTCCGAACTGATGACGGCGGCGGGCCTGACTTCGGTGCATCAAACCGGCGCCGGCCGCGACGATCTGATCGCCTACCAGGACGCGCGTGACGACAATGGCCTGCGTTTCCGCATGTATCTCTTCCCGCGCGGCGAGTTGTACGGAGATCTGGTCGAAACGGGAATTCGCACCGGATTCGGCGACGAGGTGCTGCGCATCGGCGCGGTGAAATACAGCGCCGACGGCTCGGCTTCCGAGCGCACCATGTACATGAGTACCCCGTTCGAGGGCCGGCCCGACGACTACGGCATTCTCACCATGTCCGCGGAAGAGATTCACGAGGTGGTGGAAGACGCCCATCGCAACGGCTGGCAGATCGGTATTCACGCCAACGGCGACCTGACCATCGCCATGGTGCTCAACGCCTACGAGCGCGTGCAAAACCTCTGGCCGCGCACCGATCCGCGGCATCGCATCGAGCATTGCTCGCTGGTGAACCCCACCTTGCTGGAGCGAATTCGCGACCTCGGCGTGGTACCGACGCCCTTCTACACCTATGTGCATTATCACGGCAACAAGTGGGTGGATTACGGCGAAGAGAAGATGCGGAACATGTTCGCCCACAAGTCCTTCCTCGACTACGGCATCCACGTGGCGCCGGCCTCGGATTACACGCCGGGGCCCTATGAGCCGATGATGGCGTTGCAAAGCATGGTCACGCGCAAGGACTTCGACGGCCGCGTCTGGGGGCCGAACCAGCGCATCACCGTCGACCAGGCCCTGCGCATCTGCACCATGGGCGGCGCTTACGCTTCCTTCGAGGAGAACATCAAGGGCAGCGTCGCCGCGGGCAAACTCGCCGACTTCGTCGTTCTCGCCGAAGATCCCCACGACGTCGACCCCGACCGCCTCAAGGAGATCCCGATCGTCCGCACCGTGGTCGGCGGCGCGGCCATGTACGAGGCTTAGACGGCGTTCATGCCGCGTGATAACCTCGAATTTTGCCAATTCGGAGTAAGACATGAGAAAAACGCTTCGACCCTTGAGTCTGGCCATAGCCGCCAGCCTTGTTTCCATTGCCGCTCATGGCCAGTCCGATGTGACCGACCCGGCGAATGAGCCCCTGCCCAACCCGACCCCCATCGTCATCAAGGAATGGGTAACCTTGCCCGACGACCGTGAATGGGGTTCGACCGCGGGCGTCGACATAGGCCCCGACGGACACGTCTGGGCCTATGACCGCTGCGGCGGATTCGCTCTCGCCGGCGGTTGCGACGATAACCTCGTCGATCCGATTCTCAAGATCGACCGCTTCACCGGCGAAGTCCTTACCAGTTTCGGCGCCGGCCTGTTCGTGCTGCCCCATGGCATCCACGTCGATCACGACGGCAATGTCTGGGTGACCGACTCCCAGGGCAACGAGGAAGGCACCAAGGGCCACCAGGTGTTCAAGTTCAGCCCCGAAGGCGAAGTGCTGATGACGCTCGGCATCGCCGGACAGCCCGGCTCCGGCCCCGGCCAGTTCAACGAACCCTGCGACGTGCAGGTCGCGCCCAATGGCGACATTTTCGTCACCGACGGGCACAGCGGTCAGAACGAAAACCCGCCCCCCGGCTCCACGGCGCGAATCATGAAGTTCGACAGCGAAGGAAACTTCATCATGGAATGGGGCGAGATCGGTTCGGGTCAGGGGCAGTTCCGCACGCCGCATGGGATTGAGATGGATTCCCAGGGCCGCCTGTTCATCGCCGACCGGGGCAATCATCGCATCGAGATTTACGACCAGGACGGCAACTACCTGGATTCGTATTACCAGTTCAGCCGCATCAGCGGATTGTTCATCGATGACGATGACAATCTCTACGCCATCGATTCCGAATCCAGCCCCACCCGCCATCCGGACTGGCGTACGGGAATTCGCATCGGCCATGCCAGCCGTGACGAAGTAACGGCTTTCGTGCCGCCGCATTACGCGATCGACGGCCGCTGGGAAGGCGCCATGGGCGAAGGAGTCGCCGTGGACGCCGACGGCAACATCTACGGCGCCGAAGGTCCGATTTCCCGGCCCACCGCCGGGTCCGGCCTGACCAAGTTCGTCGCGCGGGGAAACTTGTAAAACCTGGAGCAATCACCCATGCAATTCATGGTTACGGCTTATGATGGATCGGACGCCGATGCGCCTGGTCGCCGCCTGGCGGCCAGGCCGGCGCATCTGGAGCGCGTCGGAGGCGCCAGGGAAGCCGGCAATATCATTGCCGGCGGCGCGATTCTGGACGAGGACGGCGAGATGATCGGTTCGACTATCTATGTCGAATTCGAGTCCAGGGAAGCGCTGGACGAGTGGCTGAACCAGGATCCCTATGTCAAGGGCGGAGTCTGGCAGGATATAACCGTCGTTCCCATTCGGCTGGCTGTCACGAACTGATTTCGGTCGATGCTGCCAAGCCGGTTTCCTGTCTTCGCTAGTGTCCGCAGGACCGATAATGTAAGGTCAAAGCCATGGCACCAGACATAGAAAGTTACGAGCGAATGCAGGAAACCATCGCCCTGTTGAGGATTCTCGCGCATGGGCAAGAACAGATTGAAGCGGGCAAAGCGCGGGACGCAGCGGATGTGATAGCGAGTCTCCGCGCACAGTAGTCGCATCGAAATTCACGATTTCCTGCGTTTCAGATCTTCTTCCAATGCTTCCAGAAATCCTTCTGGATACTTCAGTCTACCTTTACGCGCCCGATGTACGAATCCGGACAGCGCACGCTCGGAGAGGTCTGGCCAAGTTTCCGTCGCAAACGCCGACAGGCGGCCTCGACGCCTTTCCACTGGATGCTCCGACACATTTGCCACCATCCGTTTCCGTCCCATACACCATGCCGCGTTCGGCCAACTGGCTCCCTGGATAAACTCGCAATCGTCCTGGCTAACGTATTCTCCCGGGTCACCAAGTCGATTTCCGATCCATTCCGCTATTGGAACGGATACCGCGTTGCCGACCAGACGCCAACGATTCCGGCCATCCCTTTCATTCCTTAACACGGACGTCCACCTTGCCGGAAAGCCCTGGAAACGTTCAATAGCCTCTATTGTTGGCGTGGCTACGCGACCGTTCGGCAAGAGTACTGCGGGAGGAGAAGGGATGCCCAAGCCGGAACCGGCTTTGAGCGGAGGAACGGCATCCGCTGTCAATCCATGTCCTGTCCGGCCTTCGGTCCAGAAGAATCCGATTGGCCTGGCCAAATCCAGCGAAGGCCAGTTCCTTTTTGGCGCATCGTCTGCCAACAGCACGTTTCGGGGGTCGCCATCAAGGCTGGCAACGATGAAAACTCTTCTGCGCCGTTGCGGAAGACCGAAAGCGCGGCTGTCGACAACTCGCGAAGCCCACCGATAACCCAGTCTTTCAAGATTCGAAGCAATATGTTCCATTGCCGCACCACGCCCCAAGTGCAACATGAAATAGACGTTCTCAATCACCACCCACGGTGTTCGGCGTACTTCGAGCAGCCGAAAAAGAGCATGCACCACTCGCGACTTGTCGCCGTCAATACCTTGCTTCAGTCCCGCCATCGACAAATTCTGGCAAGGAAATCCGGCTGTTACGATTTCCGTCTCTTCCGGCAGGGCAGCGAGCTTGACCGCGTCGGCATCGACCTTCACACTCCCAAACCGATGCCGGATCACTTGCAAGGCTTCCGGATCTTTTTCACTCATCAAAAGGGTTCGGTGGCCTGACCGTTCGAATCCCAGTTCGAAACCGCCAATGCCAGCATACAATCCCGACACCATCATCGATCAAAACTCCACATCTGTCGTCGGGACATGCGACCGTTCCTCATCAGTTGGCCCGCTGGCGTCACCAATGCCGCGTTCCGCCCCCAAAGCACACGCCCCGGAATCCATTGAAATCCTGCATGACCTATGCGGTGTCTACACAAAACCGGCATTGGTCAAACGCCTCCTTGACCGGGTTGGCTGGACACACGAAGCCGACCTTTCCAGCGCCCGCCTGCTTGAGCCGGGCGCCGGTGATGGCGAATTTCTGGTCGAAGCCGTGAGACGCCTCGTAGCCTCTTTCGTTCGATGCGGCGTTCACCTTGACATCAAGTCCCTTCGCGACCGCGTATTAGCCTACGAATTGGCGCCGGGAGAAGCAAACAAGGCCAGAACGCGCATTATCGCCGAGATGAAGGCGTTAGGTATGCACCACTCCACTGCAATCGCTTGCGCGAGGGCATGGGTCAGGACTGAGGACTTTCTTCTCGCCGAACTGCCCCATCCGAATTTCACCCACATTGTAGGCAACCCGCCCTATATCCGCTGGTCCAAGCTCCCCAAGGCCATGTCGAAGGCTTACGCTGAGAAGCTGCCAAGTACGATAGCCCGCGGCGACTTGTACCTGCCGTTCCTCCACCGATCCTTCGAACACTTGGCCAATGACGGGCGCTGCGCTTTCATCTGCTCAGATCGTTGGCGCTATACGGTCTATGCAAAGGACTTCCGTACAAAGTGGTTGGCATCCATGCATATAGAAACCGAGCCCGCGGGCGAGGCCAAGGAAGCTTTCGACCGCGATGTATATGTACATCCAGAGATTCTCACCGCCTCCCGCCGCAAATCGCTAAAGCCCCAGAAAGCAAGGCGGAAAAGAGGCGGCAAGACGCTCGCCGAACTCGGCTGCACGATCCGCGTCGGCCCTGCCCTGGGCGTAACGCCCGCTTTCGTGCTGGAACCGCACGAACACGATGTCGAACCTCAACTGTTACATCCGTGGGTCGATACGTCGGAAGTTCTAGCGGGTCGAGTTGACTGGTCCGGCCGTCGTGTTATCTCACCCTATGACAACACTGGCGATCTCATTGATCTGGAAAATCATCCGTTGTTCGCGGCACACATTCGCAGATTCGAGGCGCCTCTTCGCGCCCGCTACATCGTTCGCAATGGAGCCGCTTGGTATCGCACGATCGATAAGGTTAAAGCCATCGACTGGTCGCCGCCAAAATTGCTAATTCCAGAGGTCGCCAAAATCCCCAGAGTCGCAATTGATCGAAGTGGAGCGATACCCTCCCACGGTCTCTATTGCATTTTCTCCCACCAAACTGACATCTTGGACATTTATGACCGCCTCCGGGACGGCAAGCTGGCGAAGGCTCTTGCCCCGATCGCGCCTAGGGTCAAGGGACGATACATGAGATGCTATCGCAGATTTCTAGCAATGATGACCATCTAGTACGGTAAAACCGCTTTCTTTTTCAATTCTTCAGCATCTCTTTTGTCATCTCCAGATATGTTTTCCGCTTGTTTGGTTGACCCTTGAACGCTTTATCAAGAACATCGTCAATTCCGCGCGGGTATCCATGCATTGCAACGGCCATAGCCAAAAATCTTGTAATCGGGTCATTGCTAGGAATCGGGAACGCCGGATAAGTCGTAGGTAGCTGGGTTACCGCTCCGCTCAGTGTAACCTGCCGTTGACCAAGCAACTCGTTAAGTTGTACATGATCATATCCATGGGCCGTAACGTCACGTTGCGATCCTGGTTCAAACCGAAACGCAAACGGTGAACCCCGCGGCGACAGGACAACCAAATCAAAGGACAAGGCTGCTTGGCCTGCCCGACCAACCCAAGGTGCAAAGAAGGCCGCGAACACACGATTCTGCTTGCATGGCATGGGGATCAGCTTCATGGGGTTGCCATTTTTGGCATACGGTCGGAACGGAATGGTAACCGCACTTTCAGCAATTCCCTGTTGCGTCGCAATATCAACGCCTATTACACGCGCCCGCGCCTTGACACGAGGCGACTCGTTCGCCCAATGCTGCAATCCAAGCCTTGCGTATGCCAAAAGCAATTCATAATTCAAAGCACTCATGGGTCACGTCGCACTTCCCAAGATTCGGCTACGAGGCGAGTAAAGATAGTCGTCTACATACGCGATATAGCGCCTTGTCCATGACCCCTCGATTTCCGACTCGAACTCCTGTGGAGAGTCCTCCCCGTCGTTCACACACACGAAACGTGACACGTCCTCACAGAAAACGGCGTCCGGCCAGTCGCCTTTCGCATTGAAAAATTTTTCGCTAAGAGCATCGTCCGACTTGAGCTTAGGCCACCAAAAACATGGACCGGGTACCCACATTTCGTGATCAAAGCGCGCTGTGATCAGATGATCCTCGAACAGCCGAGCATCGAGACCAAAGGGAGACTCGTCACTTCCTAATACGGCATTCCAGCAATCAAGTCTGTGCGCGTCATTTCCCAACAGGAACGGCATCTGTGACAGCAGATGCGGCAAGTCAATCAATACATCTTGTGTTCCCAACACATCCCGTCGCAGCCAACGATCAACCTCATAAGCCGATATTCGGTGAATGGCTTTCCTTGCCGATTCATTTCCGTTTGAGGCTAATTTCTTCAATTGTTTGATGTCAGCCGGAGGCACCGCCCTACTTGTATCAAGAAACACTTCAAAAGAAGTTTCCCGTTCACTTTTTTCAGCTGACGACAAATGCGACTTTGCTCGCAGCGAAAGATAATCGTCTGCTTCTGAAGGAAAATTAAGTGCTTCCCACACTGGACTTTCGAAGTTTTCCTCAACAAAAACGTTTTGCTTTCTTCGTCGTGCCGCTGCATCCTCAATGCGCGGCCAATACCAAGGCGCAAAATCGCCCTCCGACTTTCCGACCCACAGACGGTGGTTAGTCAAATGCCTAGTGTTCAGCGCTAGGTCGGACAGTGATTGATAGTCACCAAACAAATATCTCAGGTCAAAATCTACATGCGGATTCTTGTTTAGCGAAATGATGTAAGGCGTGTCGGCAAACGCTCGCAGATACCCAATTATTGTCTCCGCCGTCATCCTGGCGCCATCTAACTGCAAATCGGTGAGATTGTTGTCGACAATTAGGACATCGAACTCATCAAACGAATCCGCCGAATCATCGACTTGACTTAAGTTGCCGTCGAGGATCGTGGACACGGTACTAAGAAAATCGGTCAGAGCATCCTTCAATTTCGCGCCAGCGAGAGACTTAACAATACCCCGACTAATGATTTTTTGTTCCGTTTTCTCGGCTTGCTCCGGCTTGTCGTCACAAATCAATATCTTCATCTTAATCCTTTCCATGAAAGCTCAATTGCTGTTGAGAATCCTTCCGGCGGGCTAACGAAGGAAACGTCTGCGTTTCTGCTGTGTGCAATCATTCGTACGATCGCCAATCCGAGACCTTGTCCTCCAATGGCGATTGATAAATTCTGCGACCTTATCGAAGTCCGCCGCTCAAACGCTTCGAACAGTATCCCGGCATCTTCCAAGGGCATTTTCAAACCGACACCCGTGTCGCTTACCCGAAGATACTGCCGCCGGTCGTTGCTGGGTGAACCATCGAATCGGACAATTCGTGTTTTGGAATCCAGCATCGCGTTCCAGGCATTGAAAAGCAAATTCTGGATAATCGCGCTCCATTCGACGAATGAGCCCACTGGAAAGAGCAAATCGCGTGGGATCGACTTCTTGTAGTCGAAAATCACGCCTGACAATCTCGGCTTAAGCGCCCTGACCACTTGGCCCACAGCGGATTCCACTCCCAGCCGCTTGTCCGCGCGGCGCTCTTCCGGATTAGCAAGCGGGGAAAACAATCGTCGGAACGTGTCGAATCGAATCTGATACTCCTGCATCGTCATCACCGCTTTCTCCATTTTGTCCGATGGATGCGACTTGGCGAGTTCACGTAACAATCCGTCCAACTCCTTTAAGAGCGCGGCATCATTAGAAAGTTCGTGATTCATTGCCAACGCTGCCATCCCTGCTGTAGCCAGCGGCGCGAGAAGCGTTGCACGGCTATCGATTGCCTTGGACTCTTTCTCTACCGCAGTGCGCGCCGCTACGACTTTCCGCTTAACGTCCTGATATGCGGCTTTTGGCATCTCAAATTTGTAGGTATTGAGAGTCGACACGGCATTATCTAAGACTCTAGACGGTCGCTCCTTCCCCCGTTGCTGTTGCGCAACGTCGTCCGATATGGCCCGATATCTGTTCGCGTACAAATCGAGTCCAAACCGGACCAAGTCTCGAAGTTGTTTGAATGATGTGTTTGGCGCCAGCCGGTCCCGCCCAGGTTGAATCTGCAGACAGTCACCTCGGACCGGCAGCTTGGCCACCACCTTGGCCTCAAGATTGGTATCTACATCCACCGCACCAAAGATGCGACCCGGATTTGGTAGATCAAGCAGATAACGCGTCCCGGTTCGCAACCGCTCAGGTAGTAACTCAGAAGTGATCAAGCGTCGGCCCTGATCGACGCCCAAGTCTAGCCAATCCTGTCCCCCTAGATCTCGATTCCCATAGTACGGTAGTCGAAAACCGCCATCGTAGACCAATACGCCTCCATGCATTCTTAAGTATTCGCGCATTTCCCCTACGGACAGTCCACCCGGTTGCCGTCCTTCCGTCTTAAAAACGAATATCGTGAAGCGCGCCTTATCCAGCGCCGGCACCATGACGCCATCGTCTTTCTGGGTAGCTTTATCGCCATCCTTGGCTCCGTCACTCGATGCTTCGGACGAATCGCCCTCATCATCCGCTACGGCCGACCGCCGAACTACAGGAAACCTGACTGTCTCGCGGTAGGTTCTCGCGTCACCAACACCTTCAGGGTAATTCGGCACAAACTCAACCATCACCGTGGCCTCGCTCCCGCCCGAACGTTGCCGCCCATCCTCTATCACACCGGAGATTCGTGCCTTCCAGTTATTGAACAGGGCATCGTGCAGTTTGTCGAAATGCTCCCTCGCACTCTCAATTTCTGACGCGCGCAGATCTATGTGGAAATCCAGGGCAGTCTTACCTTTGGTCTTACCCCTCCCATCCCGGAACGGCGAGCGGAGCATCCAAACATCTTTGCCTAAGGCTTCGAGCGCCGAGCCATCCCATGTCGTTTTTAGTCCAGTTAGCGTTATCTTTGTACCAATGGGCGAACTATCCGGATAGGTCGATTGCTCACGGAAGTTGTCCCACTCCACTTCAACGGTTTGCAAATCCTCCCCACTACGGATGTTCCTCCAGTCCACATAAGCGTAGACCATCTGTTCCGGATTTGCTTCGCAGTTGCTCTCAAGCTCCATCTCATCTGCCAAGAACTGGACCGACAATCGACCGAGACCTTTTGAGCCAGTCATTGCCCTGTGGAGATTTCGCGATGCACGCGCATCTACTTTGTGTGTAGTTCCGATTCGCATCCAATAGCTGATAAATTCGTCTTCCGAAATCCCGTGCCCGTTGTCGGTGATCACGATACGATCTTTCTCGAACTCGATACGGCATGTATGAGCATCGGCGTCATAGGAGTTTTTCACAAGCTCGGCTAGCGCAATGTGGGCTTGACCAATGAGCCGTTCGCCCAGTTCACGCAATAGCGCAGCGTCTACAGTGAAGTGCTCCTTATTGCGTTGCTTCTTGTCAGGCATCTGGCTCAGCCCCGTAGGCACCTAGCGAACAACAGCCAGGAACGAATGTACTTACCCGAAAGGTCGGCTTTGCCAGTCTTTTCATCAGTCTTGCCTACTTGCTCAGAACGTCTTCAAGCACTTGCTTAAGGCTGTCACCATTCTCTCCCAGTCGATAAACCCCTTCGTCATGGTTTGCAGGCATTTCCTTGCTTACGGACAGAATGTATGAATGCAGCCGCAAGTCCGATCTGTTTAGTTTTGGCTCGATTTCCTTGATCGACTTGTGCAATCCGATTTTCGCCTGATTGTCGCCATGCACCAGTCCTTTCGGGTCGAGGAAGATCATATGGGTCTCGTCTTGTCCGATCAGCCAGCAGATGAAGTCCGGATAGTACGCATCCTTGCCATAGAATCCGGTTCCGGATCGGGAGGCGTTGCGCATCAGGTATAGCTCGAAATCGGTGATTGGAGGCTTGCCGACCAAGGCCATCAGTTCCTCGACCGTCTGCTTTTCGCCCTTATTCAGCGGCAATGGCTGGACCGTTACCGGTGATTTGTCATGCTGATAAATCACCGGAATATACGCATGTCGCGAAGGCACCATAATCTCCAGGCCAAGAGATGCCACCTTGCGCTCTTCCATCTTCTCGCATAGTTCGCCGATATCGTCTACCAGAGCCCGCCAATCCTCTTGCCGGCTCTCGCTCACTTTCAGAAATTCGGTTTCAACGGCAATGGTATATTCCTTGATCAAGCTGCCATCGTCCGACTGAAGCTCCCCGACCTCCTTGTTTTCCTTCTCCCAGTTCCATACACCGTTTTTCCAGTTCGCTTCGATCAGCTTGGAGGCCAAATCGATAAAGCGGTTTTCCTGTGTTCTGACATCCGCCATGGACCCCAATCGAACCGCCGTGGCAGGCGCGTAAACTTGATACCAGTCGTTGTTTCCTATCAGTTGATCCACGAAACCGGCATCCAACTCCAGATTGTGCATTTTCCGCTGCTGTTTGAAGGCCAGCAGCGAACGATAAATCCTTGGCTTGTCGAACAGGCCGACCACGGCGTCGAATCGATACGGCTGCTTGGCGTGATCTTCCAAGGTTTCATCGATTTCGCCGACAGTCTGCATCTTCGAATATAGATCCAGTTTGGCGCTTCGCTGGTAATTCGCCAAGCTCAACTTCACTCTGTCCCCATCGGTCTCGAACGCCGCACCGGATTTGGTTCTCAGCATGGGAAGCCTGACATTATCGGGAAGCTGAGTCTTTACCGGAATCTTGAAAAGCTCCATGTCTGGCTGAATCTGTTCCTTGCCCAGCATCTCCTTGAATTTCTTCATGTAATCGGCGCGCAGCCCGAAGATGTTCAAGGTTTCGAGCAGTCCGAGTTCTTCGCTGTGCTCCGGCGGCGGCGCGTCGAGTTGCCTGTGGCGTTTCAAACTCAAGCCGAGACCTTTCAGTCGAACTCCGCGGCCGAACATCTGAATGATCTGCGGTCCCTGGCTGACCCCGACGTTCAGTAGCGTCATCGTGCTGACGCGCCAACTGTTCCACCCTGCGATGAATTTTCTGGCCCCGATGAGAATGTTCACAGGCGAATCCGGCGCATCCACCTTGCTAAAAAGCCTGTCGGCAAATCCGGCATCCCTATGCGTGTACGCATCGATGCCCGCATCGCCCTCCTTCAACAGTTTGTGGACTTCGGCCGGAGCACCCACATTGATGACGCCGAAAACCTCGCCGTTCACGCTGTTTTTCAGGTGCAGTTCTCCCCGCCCTTGCGTCAGATACACGACATGCAAGCTGCCGCTGCCGTGAAACAGGTGATCGCAAAGGTCGTCATACAACGCCGCCGGGGGAAGTGCTTGCGAATTCAGCCAGTTCAAGCGCTCGGCAAACCAGTCGCTGGTGGCGGTATCCGACACCAATCCCGCCTTGCCGGCAAGCACGGATTCGATTTCCGCTTCCACTTCATCGCGGCTTTCCAGCACCCAATGCAGGAATCGAATGATCTCGATAATGTCGGTTCGGCCTTTCACCGACAGTTTTCCCGTCGCCGTGGTGACGGTATGCCCGAGCATGACCCAGAGCGGCCGCGTGACGTTGTAGTCCGCCCAGTACCGCCCAAGTTGCCGGTATACCTTCATTTGCTGATAAAAGACGAGCATCGCTCCTACCTGGTAGGCGCGCTGGTTCGCGTCCTGCAATCCGGTCGCCAGATTGGCGACGCTATGGTCCTTGCCGTAGCCGTCGCGATAGAAATGGCGGTAGGAGTAATCGAACAGCAGGCACTTGCTGTAATGGCTCAGCAATTCTTCCTTCTCGACAATCTGATTGAAAGTGGCGGAATACTCCAAGGTGAAACCTTCGGCAGCGAGCCTGCCCCGCCGCTGCCGCGTAACCGCCTCGTCGCCGGCCTTGCCCAGGTGGCCTTCATCGACGAGCACCAGATTTCGCGTGCCAAGCTCGCGCACATCTACTACCACATCCTTGGTTTGATCGCCGAGTTTGTGAATGTCGATGATCTGCACCGGTTGCGTAGCCGCGAGTCCCGCGCCGGCGTCTTTCTGGAACAGTCTGGCGGCGATTCGGCTTTGGCGCAGTTCGCGCAAATGTTGCGCTGACATGTCCGCATCGGGCGTCACCAGGTAAATGTTGTCGATGGCGCGGCCGAATTGTTTGGCGTAGTGCCGATACTGCAGTAGGTGCGCGTGCATGATCAGCGTCTTGCCCGAACCCGTCGCGCTCTGAAACGCGAGCGTGGAAAGATCGCCGGTTTCGTAATCGGGCAGATGCCGGATGCTGCCGTCGGCACTGGCACTTTTGAAAAGGTTCAGCTTGCGGCACAGCTCGTCCGCATCCTCGAACCAGCTATGCAGGTAGAATTCCGCGAGCAGCAAGGCCGCATACTGGTGTGGTTTCCAGTTGCGGGAATGTCCCGCGCCGATTTTCAGGCGCTCGCTGTGGGCGCGGATGTTAACACCGTATCGCCGCAAGGTGTCCGGGTTTATCTTGACGTGCGCGCGTTCGGCTATGCGATTGAGTACCGGGTGCCATGAGTCGCCCGGGGTTTCGTCGCGCAATTCCTTGAATTCCGCGAGCAAATCGCGAGTGGTCTCAAAACCGAAGCAAGTGCACACGTATCGGTTCAGCGCCAGTTGGCTTTCCAGCACCAGGGCCGACGGTTTTTTCACCTTCCTACGCCTCATGGATCAACCGGCTCCTGCATCGAACATCTTTTCGCGAAACACCAATTCCAGAGCGCTCGTCGCCCACGCGCCACTCGGCGGAGCGAGGCGGCCCAACTCGTTGTCGCCGTTGACGTACACCAGACCGGCGTTAAATTCCTTCCGGACAGGTTCACCATGAGCCTTGAACCAGGCGTTCAGGGCATCGTTATCGGTGAATTCGATATCCCGCCAAAGAATGAGACAGCGCGTCTCATTTGCGTCAATTCCCGTAATCGCCACTACGTCTTCAATGACTCGGCGGGCGTGAACGCGCAGGCCGATCAGATAATTGAAGGTTTCCGGCAAATCGACCGCCACGTCGCGGCGGGCGCCGTCGCGAACCACGGAGAGCGTATAGCCGCGGGGGCGGGCAAAATCGCCGCCGCATAAGGTCGCGCTGTTCGCGGTTTCGTTGGTCAACTGATAGCGCAAGGCATAATCTTCGGCCAGTTCGGGGTGGGCCGCGAACAGTTCGCCGACGCCTTCAAGCGGTTTGACTTCCAGGCTGTCGAGCGCGTCTTCGTGGCTTTCCAGCCTGATGTACTTGAAAAATTGCGACTGGCCTTTGCGACTGACCGGCTTGCCGTCCTTCCAGTCGTGGGAATAGGCAACCTTCTTGATTCGCGGCAGCAACACCGTCTCGAAATGCTCCCCCATCTCAACCATGATGTATTTTCGAGAACCGCCATCTTCACGGTTCAAGTTCATTACCGCATGGGCGGTAGTGCCAGAGCCGGCGAAGAAATCAAGAATGTGGGCAGAATGTTGGCGCGCCCCTGCGACATAAATGGAATCGGCCACTGCATGAATTGATTTTGGATATGGAAAGACTGACTTGCCGAACATTTTCTTAAGGAGCGCCGTTCCATGATCGACAGCCGAATGCTTGGCATCAAACCAGCAAGATGTGGAAACCACTCCATCGTCGTGAGGCCTTCTTTTGTAGTAAACAAAATCCCGGCCTGTTCTGTCCTTGCGCACCATCAACTCATTGAGCGAACGCATTACAGTCTCCCAACCCCAGCGCCAAGTTTTCTCCAATCCCTGATCGTTGTCGGGAAAGACGGCATGTTCTCCTTCTAGAGGTGCTTCCTTGGTTATCCATTCTTGCTGATCATAATCCCAAGTCATGCTTGGAACCCTGAGACTGCCGTTCCCAACAAAAATCGGGTAGTAAAGCTGCCGCCGATCAGACCGGTCGGAATTAGAACCTTCTCGGCGAAGATTTCTCCATTCAAATGGCCCCGTTTCATCAGTTTCCGAAAAACGCTCCATCTGACGGTCGGAAGGAGGTAATCGGCCTATCGAGGAACTCGAACTATTTCCAGCGAAGATGAGGTACTCATGGGAGACTGAATAGCCGCTTTTCGTAGGGCGTCCCGATGGATTCGACCTAACCAGGATGACCCCGAGAATAGGCTCGGTGAAACTGTTGGAAATCAGGAAATTCAATTCCCGGAATTGCTCATCGTCTATGGCAGCGACTAAAACTCCCTCATTCGCCATCAGATGTTTGCTTACGTTAACTCTGTTCTCTAGCAGGGAAATCCAAGCTGAAGATTTATACCCATTTTTGTACAAGATCGGAGACGCGTCAGTATTGTAAGGAGGATCTATGTATATGCACTGTATGCGACCACTATACTGAGGTTGCAATAGATTCAGCGCCTGAAAGTTTTCGCCGTACACCAGTAAGCCATCCAAGTCGTCCTCAATCGAAGCGTCTTCCGTACCATCTGCTAACGCGGTTAGCAGACGATCGATAAAATCCCGGTTGAAGTGTCTCGTATCAACAATCATATTGGGATTGTCACGCAGAATGTCCGCAGGCGGAGGCGTTGTGAAGCCCGCGATTTCGTCCAGCGCGTACAATTCCTCCCATTCGTCGACCTGGGCTGCGTTGGCGGCGATCTCGGCGTGAAGGGACTCTGGCACCTTGTCCAAGGTGATGCCGTAATTGGTTTCCAGCACGAATTTCTTTTTCAGCCAGATTGATTTGTGGAAGTCTTCCAGTTGCGCCAGGAAATCAATGATCTTGCCGCCAATCCCGCGCACCGCGCTCATCAGGACCAAGACGCGGCTCAGGCGGGCCTGATCGTCGGAGTTATCGGGGTCGAAGTCGTCCAGCGCCATGATCTCGGTTTTCAGGTACAGGTCGAGTTCCCTGCGCAGGAAACCCCGCAGATCCTTGTGAATGAAATAGTCGAAACTGTTCTTTGCCGTGTAAACGGCGAGATGCCTGGCGAGAACGGATCGCTCGGGGTCGCTTTCCGTCGGCGCAGGCAGCGCCAGCCTTTGCGCCCAGACTGGATCGAATTTTGTCGCCAGTTCCAGAATCGACGCTTGCATTTCGTCGTTCAGCCGAGCCTGGACATTGTTTTTCCCGGGCAGGGCCGCGGCTTCGGCGTCCGTCAAGGGCCTGTGGTCAAACGACACCACGAGTTGTTCGCCGTCCGCGGAGAGTCGCGCCCGCCCTTCGCGTGTCGTCAAGACAAAGCGCCGGTCCTTGCCGTTCTGCGCCTTGATGTTATCCTTTTCAGCGTCGGCGGCGGCGATTTCAAATCGCACCTTCGCATTTGCCGGCCAATTCTCGTGGCCGAAGACGTAGGAGGAAAAGTTCTCCGTGGTCTTGATGTAATACTGATCGGCGTTGGCCCAGTGCAGCTTGACCTCTTCGCCGTTGTAGGGAATGAGATAACTGGTGTCGCCATTGGCTTTCATGCGCCGCAGGGACATGAAATCGCCGCCGTCGTAATAGCGGCTGAAGAATTGATACAGATGGTTGTATATGTGGCCTTCGGTAGCCGCGCCATCGCGGGCGGTTTTCAGTTCGGCGCGCTTGTTCCTGACCCACGGGATTTCTTCAACGGTTTCGCGGTCCATGCCGTCGCGGTTGTATGAAACGAGCTTCTTTTCGAGTTCGGACTCTAGCTCCTCGACGCGATCCGCCGTCAACCTCCATAGATTTTTCCTTGCCTGGGGAAGCAGGTCGCCGCTCAGGAACGCTTCGATTTCGGCGGCCTTGAGGTTCATGACGCGGTAGAGGCCGAAATCGAGATCGCCCTTGTCGAGCTGGAACAACTCGCGCAGCAGATCCATCAAAAGTTCGAATTTCTCGCCGACCGCTCCACTGGGGCGGTCGCTCTGCGGGCTCGGCTCCGCGGATTCCTCAGTCATTCCTTTTTTCCTTAACCAGTTGCCGCGCTAGGGCGCCGCGACCGTCGGTACGCGGGCGCGGCCCAAGAGAATTCGGGAACGGCGACCCCAACCTCTCGTCAAACCGAATCTTACACAGTTTTCGGGGTAGGCCAAGCAATCGGAAAAATTAGCCGATGCTTGCCGGCGGTCAGCTCTGGTAGGCCAGCCTTCTTTCTTCCTTTGTGTCGGTATGGCCGATCAGGTCGTGCAGGATCAGGTACAGGCTCGGCACCAGGAACAGCGTGATGACGGTGGCGAAGAGGATGCCGAAGGCGAGGGAGATTGCCATGGGCACGATGAAGAAGGTCGCCGGATTGCCCGAGAAAATGAGCGGCACCAGGCCCATGAAGGTAGTGAAGGAAGTAAGCAGGATGGGCCGGAAGCGCAACTCGCCAGCCTTGGCGACGGCGTTCACCATGCCCATGCCGTCGGCGCGCAGGCGGTTCACCGTCACCACGAGCACCAGGCTGGCGTTCACCACCACGCCGCTGAGAGCGATGATGCCGAGCATGGAGAAGAACACCAGGTCGGCGCCCATGATGTAGTGGCCGCAGATCGCGCCGATGGCGCCGAAGGGAATCACGCTCATGATAACCAGCGGTTGGGTGTAGGACTTCAGCGGTATCGCCAGCAGACTGAAAATGATCAGCATCGCCAGGGGCACCAGGTTGAAAATCTCGCCGATGGATTCCAGTTGCCGCTCGCCTTCGCCGCCGAGCACCATGGTCACGTTGAGATCCCGTTCCCAGCTTCGGGCAAAACGGGATGTCATTTCGGCGCGAATCTCATCCGGGGTCACCACCGTGCGGTCCACGTCGGCGCGTACGGTGATGATGCGGCGGCCGTTCTGGCGAAAGATCGCCGAATAGCTGTTACCCAGGGTGAAATCGGCGACGCTGAGAAACGGCACCTCGGCGCCGGACGGCGTACGGATCATCAACGATTCGAGATTGCCCAGTGAGCGCCGCTCCTCTTCCGGATAACGCACCATGACGCGAATATCGTCGGACCCGCGCTGGATTCGCTGGGATTGGGCTCCGTAGAAAGCCTGCCGCACCTGGGTGGCCAGGTCGTTCAGGGTCAGGCCGAGGGTCTTGCCGCGCTCGAGAATGCTGATCTGTACTTCCTGCTTGCCGGCGCGGAAGGAATCGGTGATGTCGAACACGCCGGGATAGCGGGCGAGTTCTTCCTTCAACTGATTGGCCGCGATTTGCAGATTCGCGTCGTTGCGGCCTTCGAGGCGGAAATTGAGCGCATCGCCGGCGGAAAACACATCGGAAACGAAGGTCAGTTCGAGGGCGTCGGGTATGGTGCCGACCCGGTCGCGCCATCGGTCGCGAATGCCTTCGGAGCGGATTCGACCCCGGGCTTCAAACGGCGCCAGATACATGACGACTTCCGCGGTGTTGCTCGCGCCGATTCCGCCGCCGCCCGGCCCGCCGGGACCTCCCCTGGGCGCCCGGCCGCCGATGATGGTCATTATGCTGCTCACGGCGCGTTCGGTGGATAGCGGCGCGTCGCCGGACTCCTGCAGACTGTCGAGTTCGGCTTCCACTTGCTGGGCGATTTCAAGCGCGGCCTCCTCCACTCGTCCGATGGCCGCTTCGGTTACCTGCACCGGCACTCCCGGCGGCATTTCGACCGTAGCGTAGAGAATGTCGCCCTCCACCGCGGGCATGAACTGGAAGATGACCCGGCCGCTGAACACCAGCGCCAGGGTCACCACGATCACGCCGGTGGCCACCGCCCAGGCCACATAGCGGTACTCCAGCACCCGCTTGAGCGCGCGGCGGTAGCCGTGTTCGGCGAAGTATTCAAGGCCTTCGGCGATGCTGCCCTGAAAGGCCTGCCATTTGTGTACGAGTACGCTCTTTTCGAGGAAGTAGCCTTCGGTCTTGCGGTGGGCGATATGCCCCGGCAGGATCATCTGGGATTCCACCAGGCTGGCGATAAGACAGAAAATCACCACACCGCCGATGGCGTTGAAAAACGATCCCATCTGCCCGCCGAGCAGCAAAATCGGCAAGAACGCCGCCATGGTTGTAAGCACGCCGAAAATCACCGGCACGGAAACTTCCAGGGTGCCTTCAATGGCGGCCTCTTCCTTGCTGAAACCCCGTTTTTCGAAGGAATAGATTCTCTCTCCCACCACGATGGCGTCATCGACCACAATGCCAAGCACGAGGATGAAACCCATCACCGTGAGCGAACTGATGGTGAGGCCGGCGGCGGGGAACAGCGCCAGGGCGCCGGAGATTGCAATGGGAATGCCGGCGGCGACCCAGATGGCCACCTTGAAGCGCAGGAACAGGGCCAGCAGGACGAGCACGAACATCAGGCCGGTGTAGGCATTGCGGGCGACCGTGACGATCCGGTCCTGGGTCGCCACGGCGGAATCCATAAGCACTTCCAGCGTCACTCCTTGAGGCAGATCCGCCGCGTTTTCCTCCATCCAGCCCCGCACCTGCCTCGCGGCCCGGACGATGTCTTCCTCGCCAACCCGCAATACATCGATGATGGCGGCGTTTTCGCCGTTCACCCGGGCGTTGAGATAGCCTTCCTCGAAATCGTCGTGCACCGTGGCGATGTCGCCCACGCGCAACTGGCTGCCGTCGGGAAAGGAACGGATTACGATATCGCGGTATTCGTCGCCGCTGTACACCTGACCCTTGGTACGCAACATGATCTCGCCGGAATCGGCGCGGATTGTGCCGCCGGGCAGGTCCAGCGAAGCCTGGGATATCGCCCGGGATACCTGATCCAGGGTGAGACCGTACTGGCGCAGTATGTATTCGGAAACCTCGATGGAAATTTCCAGGGGCCGCAGGTATTCGATGTTGACGGTGGAGATTTCCGGGAGATCGAGAATATCGTCGCGAACGTCCTCGGCCACCTGCTTGAGAAAATGGTCGTCGGCATCGGAAATCAGCGCGATGGTCATCACGTTGCCGCTGCTGCTGAAGGCGCGCACGATGGGTTTTTCGGTTTCGGCGGGAAAGGTGGTGATGGCGTCGACCTTGGCTTTCACATCGTTCAGCGAGCGGTTGAGGTCGGCGTCGCCGACGAGTTCCACCGTGGCGTCACAGCCGCCTTCCCGGGCGGTGGTGGTCAGGCGCTGGATACCCTCGGCGCCTTCGAGGGCTTCCTCGATGCGCAGGCATACCCCGGTTTCGGATTCCTCGGGAGTAGCGCCGAGATAGGGTACGCTGACCTGGATTACGCCAACGTCGATATCGGGGAATTCTTCCTGGTTCAGATTGAGATAGGCGATCAGGCCGCCGACCAGGAAAATCCACATCAGCAGATTGGATGCGACGGGATTCCTGACAAACCAGCTGATTGGAGTGCGCATCGGCGCCGTCTCAGATCATTTCCCGCACGGGCTGTACGGTCATGCCGTTGACTACCGCCTGGATCGGCGAGATACAGACGATTTCGCCCGGCGCCAGACCGCCACTGATCAGCACCCGTTCTTCCTCGAAACGAAAAATCTCGACTTCGCGGTAATACATCTTGTTTTCGGCATCGACCACGAGCACCTGGTTGTTGTTGCGGATCACCGCCCGCGGCAAAGCGATGATGTCGTCGATCTCGCGGCCGCTGATGGATGCTTCCACGAACAGGCCGATGGGCAGGGGAATGGCGTTCTTTTCAGATTCTTGCGGCTGGGTCACGCGGACGATGGACTGCACGGTATTGCTGTCGGGGTCGATAGTGGCCTCGGTGCGCACCATGCGGCCGAACCAGACGTGTTGCTGCCCGCCATAGAGACCTTCCAGACGCACGACCGGGGCGACCCGGCGGTCGAGCTCGCCGCGAAAATCCAGCGGCACGTCGAGATAGCCCAACTGGCGGATCGCCAGCGGCAACCGCACTTCGACTTCATCGGCGCCATACATGACGGCGATGTTCTGCGCCCGGTTGGCGTATTGGCCGAGTTCCACCTGCCGCGACTGGACGATGGCGTCGAACGGCGCCCGCACTTCGGTCCGCTCGAGGTCGATCCGGGCCTGCCGCAGTTGGGTCTCGATCTCGTTGATGCGCGCGGCGGTGACGTTGGCCAGGCGTTCGGCGTTCTGGATCTGGGATTCGCTCGCCAGGCGGCGCTCGCCGAGTTCGCGCAGGCGCTCATATTCGGAGCGGGCATGCAGTTCCTCGGCAACGGCCTGTTCCAGCGCGGCTTCGCTGCGCGCGAGCGCGATTTCGTAGTCGCTGCTGTCGAGCCGCAGCAGGGGCTCGTCTTCCACGACGTAACCGCCGGCCTCCAGCTTCGGTGAAATCCACGCCACGGTGCCCGCGACCGGCGTCGACAGATTTACCGTCCGCGCCGCCTGCACCTTGCCCTGGGATTCGACGAACAGTTTCGTCGGCTCGGAGCGGACCTCCATGACGCGCACGGCGACGGGAACGATCTCGGGGGAAGCTTCGTCGAGTTGGGTGGGGTTAAGCACCAACCAGGCGGCAAAAAGGACGCCGCCCGTCAATATCCCTGCCGGAAGCAATACTCGCAACATTTCGTCAGCACCTGACCTTGTGTCGATGTTCCATGCAATTCCCGGCGTTCGTTATCTGACCTATACGAACGAAACCCCGATTTCAGTTGTATCGGCGAGGAATCGTCAAATATAGGGACGTTTGCGCGAGAGTCCAGTAATGAATTGTTACAAAACTACTCAATCGATGCCGTCAGGCAAATGAAACCGCATGTGCCCGATGCCCCTGGCTATTCGCATCGTGGCAGATTTCAGCATTCCTAGTCGTCCCTGCGGGGCAGCAGCACCCGCATCTGCACGTCGCGCAGGCGTTGGCCGCGGCCTTCCTCCATGGCGGGACGGAAGCGCAGGTCGCGCGCGGCGGTTCGGGCCAGGCGGCGGGATCTGCGGTCGTCGGGCTCGGCGGCAATGATGTCGACCGATGAAACGCCGCCGCGGCTGCTGATGTTGAATTCAAGATCCACCTGGTGGTAGTTGTTTTCGTACTCCCAGAAGGCGCTGTCGGAAACGGGCTCGCGCACGTTTGGCGCCGATTCGTCCCAGGCTTTGAAAGGCGCCACGTATATCGCATCTTCCTGTTCGGGCCGCCAGGACGCCAATTCGGCTTCCTGGTGCGCTATGGCTTCTTCCAGGGTCGGATAGAAGCGGCTCACCGGCAGCAGTTGCGGGCGGCTGAAAAACAAGTCGATGCGTTCGGCGGGAATGCCCGCCTCGCGCAACAACTCCTGCGCTTCGCGGTAACGGCTGAAGGCTGTGCCGCGATTCATCAGCAACTGGAAGTCGGAACGGTAGATCATCGCCATGGCCCGGGCTTCGGGATTTCCTTGCTCCTCGAAGATGTCGGCCATGTCGTCGATCTTGCCTATTCCCTGACGGAGGTAGAGTTCGCCTACCAGTTCGCCCGCTTCGATTACCGGCGTCACCGTACTCGACCGGAGCGGATTGTAGGAAAAGCCGCGGGCGGAAGTGCGCAGGCGCGTTGCGCCGTCGTGCCGCACGAGTTCGCGAATCGTGGGTCCGCTCGCCCCCTCCTCGGAATTGAGCAAGCCGACGAGTTGATAGGCGTTCATGGCGCTGGAATAGAGCCAGGGAACCATGGCCGGGTCGTCTTCGCCGTAAAGTTCTTCGGCCGCGTCTTCGAGATCCTCGATCAGTTCCCGGGCTTCGAAGAAGTTCGCCGCCCGCCGGCGGTTGCTGTCGCCGGCGCCGCCAGTCAGATACCAATGCGCCAACGCGTTGATTGCCTGCAAGAGGACATCGGGATCTTCGTCGTTGGCGCTGACGTTACGAATCATTTGCAGGTTGTCGGTAACTCCATCGAATTCGCCGATGGCGACCCGGGTGAGAACCATTTCTTCCAGCAAGGGAATCAGTTGCGGATTTTCCAGGCCCAGATTGGTGCGCATCAGGGCGAGTTGGCGCTCCTGCAGTTCGGCGATGCGCTCGTGTTCGGACTGCTCTTCGAGCAGCCGGATCATGGCCTGCAAGGGTTCGATCAGGGAAGGATCGAAGGGGCCGTGGAGGGACTCCAGTTCCGCCAGGGCTGCTTCCTGGGCCTGCATCTGTTCAACCCAGCCGGTGTCCTCCGCCGCGTTGAGCGCAGTAGCGGAAATCGCCAGCCCCGCCGCGCAAATCAAGAGCTGGAGCCGTTTTGCCGACGCCCGTATCAGATAAGCGTTCTTCATGGGTTCACAATAACTTGATCTCTCGATTCTGTCGATACACACTGTCTGGTCAGGATGGCGTTCCAGGTTCATTCATGAATCGGTTTTTCGCATTCACTTCTGTCTTGCTGGCCCTGATCGCGGGCAATGCCGCCGGCCAGGCCAGGTTCGGGATCGACAATTCCGACCTGTACGACATCGCCGGCGAATTCGCTTTCGTCCGCGTGCAATACGACAGCTATTACGACGGCGGTTGGTACGGCGGCCCGTGGCTGACGGATTTTCCCGCCTCGGACGAGAATTTCCTGCGCGGCGTGGCCCGGCTGACCAATGTGCGGGTGATGAGCGAGCCTATCGTTTTGCGCTTCGACGATGAGGAAATCTTCGACTATCCGTTTCTGTACGCGCTGGAAATGGGCCGCAACGGCGGCCTTTCCCTGTCGCCGCAAGAGGTCGAGAATCTGCGCGAATATCTGCTGCGCGGCGGCTTCCTGCTGATCGACGATTTCTGGGGCGAACGGCAATGGGACGCCTTCTATCGGGATTTCTCGCTACTTTTCCCGGACCGGGAACTGGTTGAGTTGCCGCCGAACCACGAGATTTTCCGCACCTTTTTCGACATTGACGGCCCGCAGATGATTCCGGGGCGCGGCGGGCGCCAGGGAATCGGCCAGGCGGGCATCGACATCGCGAGCAATCACGCGGTCCTTGACGATCACGGCCGGGTCATGGTGCTGATCAACTGGAATTCGGACATGGGGGACGGCTGGGAACACACTTACGACCAGTGGTACCCCACACGCTACGCCAACGCCGCCTACCAACTCGGCATCAATTACCTGATCTATTCGCTGACGCACTGAAGCAGCCAGGATCTGCCCTAGTCTTCGCCCAGCAATTCCAGGCGGCGGGCGCCGGCGAGGATGCCTTCGAGGCCGTAGTTGCCTTCGTGGCAGGCGTACTCGTAGGGCATGGTGTCGGTGCCGTTGAAGACGATTTCGCCGCCCCACTCCTGCGTGTAATACGCCGGATCGGTGACGCTGAACTCAAATAGTATCTGGTCGTCGGCGATCCTCGTCAGGCGCTCGACGATTCTGCCTTGCTCCGTGATCGGCGCTGCGTTCTGCGGCGCCTGCAGCGGGTGCAGGTTGATCGTCTCGACCACCAGCGTATCGCCGTCCCAGTTCGCCACCGAGTCTCCGAACCAGGGCGTGTGTTCCTCGGGGCGGCGGTGTTCGCCGCCGATGGGAATGATGCGAACGTCATGCACCATTTCCACCAGGATCATCAGATAGTCGTCGGTTTGCACGATCTGGTAGAGGTTGTTGTAAAGCACGTTATTCATCAGCGGCCCGCCGGTGCCGCCGAAGCCGATGATGCAGCGCTCGCCGAGGGAGCGGCCTTCGGGTCCGTGATTGCCGGAAAACTGCGCCCGATAGTCGCGGCGCAGCTCATTGCCCTGCTCGGAAAAGGGAATGCGGCCGTTTTCCGGATAGGTGATCCAGGAAGTGCGGGCCTGACCGTCGATGACGCCGAAACGCGAGCCGGGATCGACCCAGAAGGCGTTGTAGCCGCGGCCCCTGGCCAGGTCGCTGCCGTCGGGCAATTGCCCTTGCACCTGGTTATCGTCGGTGGCCTGGCGCACGTTCTGGTGGTTGTTCGCCGTTACGTCGGAGAGCTGTTCGTCCGGGATCACCAGCCCGAGTTCCTCATAATTGGCGGCTCGCTGCAAGGTGGTCAGCGAGGCGTTGGTCCAGTAGCCCTGGAAGTCCGGATGGCCGGAAGGCGTGCGCGGCGGTTCATAGTCGTCCTGGGCCATGGCGGCGACGCTCGACAGCGCCAGTGCGATCACTGAAATCCTGGCGAAAAGCTGCATGTTCTACTTCCTCACTTATGGGATGAGCGCCGATGGGCGCCACTCTCGGGAACATTCGCATGAAAGCTAAAACAGAGGCCGGCATTAATCAACAGGCATCCGCTCCCGATGGGTGTCCCATCATTGGCGGATGTGTGAAAATGCGCGGCCATGTCCGCACCGCTCGCCGATTTCCAGCAGTCTCTGGCGCAGGAATGCCTGCGCATGCTGCAACTTCATATAGAGATTCCGCCGGTCAACGACCAGCGGCTGATCGATCATGTGGTCGGCGCGGACGGTAGCGAGGAAGGATTCCTGTCCGGTGGGTTCCTTACCGCCACGGGCCTGATGTCGGCCTTGCAACTGTCCGGCAGGCCGATTTCCTCCTTTCGCCGAATTCTGGATTTCGGCTGCGGCGCCGGACGAGTCACCCACTGGCTGCGGCATCTCGCCGACGGCGCCGAGTTGACCGGTACGGACATCAATTCCGATGCGATCGCCTGGTGCAAGGACAATCTCGGCGCCGGCGCGAGATTCCTGTGCAATGGAGCCAGGCCGCCGCTGCCGCTGCCGGACGCGGGCATGGACCTGATCTACGGCATTTCCGTCTTGACCCATCTTGACGAGGACCTGCAGTTCGAATGGCTGCGGGAATTGCACCGGATCATCGCACCGGAAGGGCTGGTCGTGCTTACGGTCCACACCGGATACCGGGCGGCCCAGGCGCTTTCGCCCCAAGCGCAGGCCAGCTACCTTAAACATGGCTTCATCTACCAGCGCGCGTCGGCGCAGGACAAGACCGTCGCCGGTCTGCCCGATTTCTACCAGGTCGCCTTTCATTCCCACGAGTACGTCGCCAGGGAATGGACACGGTTGTTCGAACCCGTGCTGTCGGTTGCCCACGGCCCGTTCTGGGCGCAGGAGGCGATCGTCCTGCGCAAGAGGGAAAGCGACGCGACGCCGCTCCGGGACCATGGCTGGGAGCGGGTCAAATTGCCTATGGGGGGCATCGACACGCCCGGTTTCGCCTGGCAGGCGGACGGGAATCTGCAGCACGTGGCCGGCTGGGCTCTGGCGCCGGATTCCGACGAACCGCTGGACCTGACCGTTTGGGTTGACGGCGTGGCGGCCGCCATGCGCTGCATCGAAGTGAAGCGGGACGATGTGAAAGCCGCGTTCCCGCACATTGCTCATGCGGGAAACGCGGGTTTCATGCTCAATGTCGAACTGCCGGATCACGACTTCGACCATCACGTGATCTGGTTTACCGCCGGCGGTTCTCCCGTACCCGTCAGCGCGACCTGCATCGCCGTATCGTAGGGGCGAGGCATGCCTCACCCGCGATCAAGTTTTCCGGATGCCGAACGGGCGACGCATGCGTCGCCCCTACAGGCGCCCGGCTATTCCCGTCAGCGTGTCGGCCAGCGCCGCCAGGCGGCTGCCTTCCATGCCGGAAGCCGAAGACGAGGCTGACTCGTATTCCTCCGCCAGATCTTCCAGCCGATCGGCCACGGCATTGTCGTTCGCGCCGCTGTCCAGCGCCTCCTGGGCGTCGTCAAGCGCTTCGCTCAGATCCTGTTGCTGCGCCGCGGACAACGTATCGCCGCGCGCCAACTGGTCGAGATAGGCGCGGGCCACTACGGGTTCCGCCGGCCAGCGGAACATGGTCTGCTGCTGGGCGTTGAAGGTCACCGTGGCATGGGGCAGCGAGGCCGCGGCGATTTCGTTCTCGGTCAGAAAATCGCTCGGCTGCAGTTGCAATACGTCCAGGCCGCGGGCGATTTCGGTGCCGTAGATGTAGCCGTTGTAGAAGTACGTCGACCAGTAGCCTCCGGAAATCAGCTCTTCCTCGTCAATGGGTCCGCGGTCAAAAAAGGCGATTTCCACCGGATTGGAACTGTCGGTGAAATCGACCACGGAAACTCCGCCCTGATACCAGGCCTGGACGAAAATGTCGCGGCCGGGCACGGGCACGAGCGAGCCGTTATGCGCCACGCAATTCTCGGTTTCGGTCTGGGGCGCCGCCATCTTGTAATGGCTGCGATATTCCATCTGGCCGTCGACGATGTCGTAGATCGCGTCGGCGCCCCAGTTCAGCGGATCCGAGGCGCGGCAGCGGGGCCGGCCGCCGCCGCCCCATTCATCGGTGAAGATGACCTTGCTGCCGTCGTTGTTGAAGGTCGCCGAATGCCAGTAGGCGAAGCCGGGGTCGATGACTTCGTCGACGCGCTCCGGATTCGCGGGATCGGAAATATCGATCAGGATGCCATTGCCCGAGCACGCGCCCGCCGCCAGTCCGATTTCGGGGAAGGCGGTGATGTCGTGACACTGGTTCGTCATGCGCGTTTCCTGGGTATCGGGACCGTGGTCGCCGCCTTCCCAGAGTCCGGCGGCCACGCCGGTTTCGGGGTCGGAAAAGATGAACGGCCGGTTGACGATGGCGGCCTCGTCCGGGGCGTCCACCGGAATCTGGATCACGTCGATGCGGTACAACGAGGATTCCGGGTTCTCAAACGGCGATTCGTCGCTGCAGCCGGCGAGTTCCTCTTCGTCGCGGACGAAGCTGGTGCCGGACCCGTAGACATAGATATTGCCCTCGTCATCCGGGTCGGTGACCACGGTATGCGTATGCGAGCCGCGGCAGGTCTGCACGGCGCCGACTTGCACCGGCATGCGGAAATCGCTCACGTCGAAGATGCGGATGCCGCGAAAGCGCTCTTCGCTTTCGGGTTCTGCGACGCCTTGCAGGCCGCAGTCGAGCCGGCCGCGGGTCTGTTCCACCGACATGATCAGCAGATCGTCGACGATGGAAACGTCGCCCTGCCCGCCTGGACAGACCACCGAACTGAGCAATTGCGGCATGGTCGGATTGCTGATGTCGTAGGCGTTATAGCCGTGATAACTGCCGGCCACGAGCACGTTGCCGGTGAAGACGAGATCGGTGTTGCCGAAATTGAGCAGCGAAGGACGCGGCTCGGAGTTTTCGTCGTCTTCCTCGTCATCCGCGACCGGGGTTTCCTGCACGTTCTGGGCGGCCGCCGGATCGCTGACCGGCTCGGCTTCGGGCTCGTCCGACGCATCAGGGTCGGGCGCCAGGGTTTCCTCCTGGTCGCGGTCGTCGCGGTTGGGCAGCCCGCTGGGATTCGCCGGGTCGAAGAATCCGTCCGGCTTGGGCAGCGAGGCGATCAGGCGCATGTTCAACGCGGCTTCGCCGGCGTCCCGGAAGCCGGGAGCCAGCGCCACGCGCGGGTCGGGCGAGAATCCGGACAGCATGGTGATCATGCGCTCGATCTCGCTGGTCTGATCCGAAGTGACGTCGGTGGTGAAGCGATACAGTTCCGAATCCTGGGCCGAACCCGGCTGGTCGAGCAGGTTTTCGACCATGACCAGCGCGCCTTCATGATGGTCGATCATGAAATTGAGGAACAGCGAATCGAACTCGAATCCCTCGGCCGCTTCGAGTTGCTCCATTTCCTCGGGCGAGAGCATGCCGGGCATGAGATCGTAGTCGGGGTCGTGATGCGCGTCGGCCGCGGGCGCGTCGACGCCGCGGTCTTCGAGCCAGTCGGCCATCATGGAAATTTCGTCTTCCTGGGACAGTGAAATTCGCTCGGCCAGCGCTTCCACCGCCTCGCGATTGCTGCGGTCGTCCACCAGGGCGCTCATTTCCATGGCCTGACGGTGATGCGAAATCATGCCTTGCATGAATCGCACATCGGCTGCGGAAAATTGCAGTCCGGCGAGATCGGACGCCTCTTCGGCGCTGATCTGGCGGCTCGGCTGTCCGGGCGGACCGGGCTGGATAATGGGAACCTGGGCCAGGGCCGGCACGCTGACCGTCAGAATCAGGGCGGCCAATAGGAAACGGAAAGTCATCGGTTTCGCTCCAATGTCGCTTGTGCTTGAACAGACGGGAAGCATACGGGATTCCGGCGGTCAACTAAAGTCTCGATCCGTCACCGTCTGGTGTGTGGTGTTCAATTAATCCGTCGCAGTAGCGTCCAGCCTAGAATTGCGCAGAGCAGAATGGGCGTGGCGGCGGCGAGTAGGGGCGAAAGTCCGAACAGGAGGCTGACGGGCTCGGCGACGCGTTGGGCGATGGTGAAAATCAGGCCCACGGAAAGCGCCACGAATACGCGGTAGCCCATGGTTGCTTCGCGCAGGGGGCCGAAGACGAAAAACACGGCGACGAGTACGAGCACCAGCGTCGACAGCGGCTGTAGCAGTTTTTTCCAGAAAGCGAGGTAATGCGCGGCGCTGTCCAGGCCTTCGGCGGCGAGGAAGCCGGCCATGCGATAAAGCCCCGATATCGACTGCTGGTCCGGCTCGACGAGCAGGACGCCCAGCAGGTCCGGCGACAGGTCAACCCGCCATTCCTGTTCGTTCCGGCTGTTCGTGACCACGCGATCGCCTTCGAGCGCGCTTTCGCGCACGCCGCGCAGGCGCCAATAGGGCTCGGCTGAATCCGTGACGTATTCGGCGGTTTCGGCGAAACTCGCCGCCAGTAGTTGCTGACCCCCGTTTGTTCGATAGCGGCTTACGCCGATGAGCGAGGCGCCGTCGGGGCTGATGGCGTTGACGTGAACGAACTCGTCGCCGGTCTTGTACCAGGCGCCCTGCTCGAAATCCGTCGCGCCGCCGGCGCTGCGCAGGGCCGCGCGGTTGCTCTGCGCCTCCCGCTCGAGCGGCGGCGCGATGTACTCCCCAAGCAGCAGGCCGAGCAGCATGATAGCCAGGGTGGGTTTGAGCACGGCGTAGACGATTCGCCCGACCGAGACCCCCGCGCTTTGCATGACGACGAGTTCATTATTTGAGGCGAGAATGCCGAGCCCGATCAGGGCGCCGCCGAGAGCGGCGAAAGGCAGCAGTTCATGGATGCTTGCCGGCGCCGTCCAGAGCACGAAAACCATCGCGTCGAGCGTCGAATAGCCTTCGTTGGTGTCCTGGATCTGGTCGATCAGGGAAAAGGTCATGTCCAGGCAGACGATGACGACGATCGCCCCGGCGGTCGCCAGGATCATCGAATTGCGCACGAGCCGGTCGAGGCGCTTCATGTGCCCGGTTTCCAAAAAAGCCTCCGTGACATCCGGCCCTGGCGAATCGCGATCAGCGCCAATGCGAGAAACACCGCGTGCACCAGCCAGAACGCGTAAGGCGAACCACCGTCTTCCACCGCATCGCGGCAGAATTCGAGCAAGGCGAAATAGACCACGTACAGGAATGCTGCGGGCACGAGCTTGATATAGCGGCCCTGGCGCGGCTGGACGCGGCTCATGGGCACCGCGAGCACGCCAAGCACGGGAGCGAGCAGAATCAGCGACAACCGCCATTGCAACTCTCCCGCGTGGACCGGGTCAGCCGAACCGATCAGGTCCAGGGTCGCGATCGTCGATTGCTCAAGCGTTGCTTCGAATTCCGCAGGCTGCGGCAACAGGATCGACTGGGCGTCGAAGCGGCCGACGCTGAACCCGGCGCTGCCCGGGGCGCCGTCGTACTGGGCGACGTTCTCCATGCGCATGAAGCGGGCGCCGGTCGCCTCGTCGATCATCGGCCGGGCGCTTTCGGCGAAGACGATCACCGGCGCGGCGCCGGACTCGGCGCCTGCTCCGGAAACCGCCACGAAAACGTTCCGCAATTCACGGCCGCCCGCCCCGGAATTGCCCGTGCGTTCGGTCCAGGTGACGCGGCCGCCGTCGCTGAAACTGCGGAATTGTCCCGCGACGATCAGGTCGAGTTCGGTCAGTTCTTCCTGGCCTTGCACGATGGCTTCGGCCTGGCGCATGCCCCAGGGCGCGGCGCCCAGGCTCAGGACGCCCATGAGCGCCATCGCCACGGCCGCGATGCCGAGCGTGATGCGCGTGAGGCGGGTCTGGCCGATGCCGGCGCCCATCAGGCTGACCATCTCGTTCTCGGCATACATGCGGCCATAGGACAGCACGATGCCGAGCAACAGGGCGAGCGGCAGGATGACGAGCAGAAACTCCGGCAAGCGATACAGCATGATCAGGAACAGGGCGTCCGCCGCCTTCTGTCCGCTGGCGGCCTCCCCCAGGTATTGCATGAAGCGCGAAATCACCGCCACGGCAAGCAATATCAGCGCGACCACGGCGGTCGATTGCAACACCTGTCTGGCGAGATAACGGAAAACGATCAAAGTACTGCCCCGCCGGCACTTCCGAAGCGGTCAGGGTAACGCCTTCAGATGCCGAGCGCCATGTCGTCGAGCCATTGATCGGGCAGGGAAGCGTGGCGCACGGCGCTGAAATGGGCTCTGGCCCGGGGCAGCACCTGGGCAGCGAAGAAATTGCAGACGCGAATACGCGACTGGTGAAAATGCGGGTCCTGCTCCATGGCCGCTTCCGCGGCCAGCGCCGACTTGAGCAGCAGCCAGGCGCCGATCAGCGTTCCGCAGCCCATGAGAAAATTGACCGCCCCCGCGGCGCGGGTCTCGTCACTTTCCTGCAGCAGCCATTGCGTCAATTCCTGTGCCTGTGACACGCTCTCGCCGACGAAGCCCGCCGCGTTGGCGAGCCGGTCGGACTTGGCGGCATGGGCGCAGGTTTCCCCGGCTTCCAGCAACAGCCGCGACAGTTCCGCGCCGCCGTCGCGTTGCATCTTGCGGCCGATAAAGTCGTTCGCGTGGATTGCGGTCGTGCCCTCGTAAATGGTCATGATCCTGGCGTCGCGGACGATTTGCGCCGCGCCCGTTTCCTCGACATAGCCCATGCCGCCATGCACCTGCATGCACAGGGACGCCACGTCCTGGGCGACTTCGGTATTCCAGCCCTTGGCGATCGGGATCAGGAGTTCGTATCTGGCTCTGGCGCCTTCGGCGCCGGGCGCGCCGGCGTCGCCGGTCAGCGAGCGGTCCAGGGCGCCGGCGGCGGTGTAACTGATGGCGCGGGCGGCTTCGGTCATGGATTTCATGAACATGATCATGCGGCGCACGTCCGGATGCTGAATGATCGTGCCGTCACGCCGGCCGAGCGGTCTCCCCTGCACCCTTTCGGCGGCGAACGCGACGGCTTTCTGCGTCGCCAACTCGCTCAGGCCGACGCCTTCGAGGCCGACATGCAGTCGCGCGCTGTTCATCATCGTGAACATGTAGGACAAACCCCTGTTCTCCTCGCCGATCAGCCAGCCGGCGGCGCCTTTCCCTTCCTCGCCGTAAACCATGGCGCAAGTGGCGCTGCCATGGATGCCCATCTTCTTTTCCAGTGCGATGGGGCCGAGATCGTTGCGTTCGCCGGGAGCGCCGCCTTCCCCGGGCACATGTTTCGGCACCAGGAACAGGGAGATGCCGTGCACGCCCTCGGGCGCTCCCTCGATACGGGCGAGCACGAGATGGACGATGTTGTCCGCCATTTCATGGTCTCCCCACGAGATGAAGATCTTTTGCCCGAAAATTCGATAGTGATCGCCCGCGGGCACCGCCTTCGTGCGAACCGCCGCCAGATCGGAACCTGCCTGGGGTTCGGTGAGATTCATGGTGCCGGTCCAGCGGCCGCTCACCATGTTTTCGAGGTATTTCCGCTGCAGTTCCGCATCGCCGTGGGATTCGAGCGTTTCGATGGCGGCCATGCTGAGAATGGGGCAGATGGAAAAGCTGAGATTGGCCGCCGCCCACATTTCGGAAGCCGCGCTGTTGATGGCGTGGGGCAAACCCATTCCGCCGAAACGGGGATTGGCGGAACAGGCGGCCCAGCCGCCTTCGGCGAACTGGCGGTAGGCCTCGGCGAAACCAGCGGTTTCGCGCACTTGCCCATCTACAATTTTGGGCGGGTCGGCCTCGCCGGCGCCGTTCAGCGGGGCAAGCACGTTTTCGGCCAGTTTCGCGGCCTCTTCCAGAATGGCGGGCACGAGTTCCGGGCTGGCTTCCTCGAATGGCGCCCGGCCGCAGACTTCATCGACGCCGGCCAGTTCGCGCAGCATGAACCGCATCTCCTTCAAAGGCGCCCGATACGTCATGCCCGTCTCCCGTCGATTAGTCTTGTCAGAGCGGCAACAAGAGTGCCGCAAGCCCACGTCAATATCAAACGGGGAGGGAGAGGAAGACAGATGACAACGGCCCCGGAGAATGAGAGCATTCGGCCCGGCTTGTGGTGCGTTGAGAGAGGATCATGAAGACACGAATCACCGAAATGCTCGGAATCGAGCATCCCATCATCCAGGGCGGCATGCATTACGTCGGTTTCGCCGAACTCGCGGCGGCCGTTTCCGAGGCCGGCGGCCTCGGCATCATTACCGCGCTAACGCAGAAAACGCCCGCCGACCTCGCCAACGAGATCGCCAAGGCCCAGGGCATGACCGACAAGCCCATCGGCGTCAATCTGACCTTTCTGCCCACCGTCAGATCGGTCGATTATCCGGCCATCGTCAAGGTAATCATCGACAGCGGCGTGAAGATCGTCGAGACCGCCGGCAACAATCCCCAGCAGGTGCTGCCGTACCTGAAAGACGCCGGCGTCAAGGTGATCCACAAATGCACCTCCGTGCGGCACGCGCTCAAGGCCCAGCGCATCGGCTGCGACGCCGCCAGCATCGACGGCTTCGAATGCGGCGGCCACCCCGGCGAGGACGACATCCCCAACATGATCCTGCTGCCGCGCGCCGCGGACGAACTGGAAATCCCCTTCGTCTCCTCGGGCGGCCAGGCCGACGGCCGCTCCCTTGTCGCCTCCCTCGCCATGGGCGCCGACGGCATGAACATGGGCACCCGCTTCATGGCCACGCAGGAAGCGCCGATTCACGAGAACGTCAAACAGGCCCTGGTCGAGGCCGACGAGCTGCAGACCCGGCTGATCATGCGCCCCCTGCGCAACACCGAACGCGTGCTGAGCAATGCCGCGGTGGAAAAACTGCTCGAAAAAGAAAAGGAACTCGGCCAGGAAATCAGCTTCGAGGACATCATGGAAGAAGTCGTCGGCGTTTATCCGCGCGTCATGCTCAAAGGCGAAATGGACGCCGGCGCCTGGTCCTGCGGCATGGTCGCCGGCCTCATCCACGACATCCCCACGGTCAAGGAACTCATCGACCGCATCATGAACCAGGCCGATCAAATCATCCGCGGCCGCCTCGAAGGCTTCCTGGCGGCCTGATGAGTCCGGGAAACAAGCCGTTGCGTTATCGTTAATGCACTGACACGTTGATTCAGTACCCATTGGGTACTAAATTTACTGCGCTCGCAGTTCGCTACCCATTGGGTAGCGAATTCAAAATTTGGAATACTTTCCCCAATGGGAAAAGAATTCAGACAGTAAAAAAGATTCTCTCCCCAGTGGGTAGAGAATTGGGTGCAAGCGCATCACTCCACCCGCCAGACGACGAATTGACGCCAGGTTTGAATCACGTCAACCCCAGCGCCGAGAGCCATGCTTGTACTTGTCCGAACGCGTCTTGCTGCCATTGTTCGGCGGTGCGGCCTGCAAGCATTTCGGGCCGGTCGACAAATTGCTTTACTCTCATTGGCCCGAAATCTTCCGGGGCTCGAAACTTTTGGGAGATATGCAGATAACCGATCCTCGCTGTCTCGACCTCGAGTAATGGTCTCGTAGCCTCGGCCAAGGGCTCAATGCCTCCCGGGAAGTTTCGGACGCTGAAATAAATGTCGTAGGCGTCTTTCTGCTTGAGCCGATTCGCGATTGCATAGCCTTTCATGGCGAGCAGTGCGGGAATGGACGCCACGGCGATTCGAACGTTATTGACCCCACCCCCGGGCATCTCACCATCGATGGCGACTAGTTGATAAAACCGCAACGCGAGGTCGGCGCCATCCGCGCGCTGAACCGCGAAGTCGGCGATGAGGGGAGGTGTGTTTTTTGCGATAGTGGCGTCGCGCGGCATTAAAAAATCGACCACGACATTGATATCGGAACCACTGTCTTTGGCGGGCACGGTGCGTACAAGCTGAAATCGCCGAAGATTCTCTTGCTGCCGGTAACCTTGCCCCAGAAGCGATTCGACAAGGCGCGCGTACTCGCCGTCCCCGAGAGATTCAGCGTCAAGACCGAGATCCACATCCATGGTTCCGATATGCGGCATTTCGGATTGATTAAGAAGTAACCAGGGAACGGCGCCACCGATTACTGCGAACTTGCCCCGATAACCGCCAAGGATCTGGCCGATCTCGACGAGTACCGATCTGACAGCAGCGGTCGTGCGATCATCGTAGTCAGAGGCGAGTTTCGGTTCTACTTCAACCATGAGAAGAACTCGCCCGCCAGATGATCCGCTGCTTCCCGGTCACGCTCGTTGCCGTTCCAGAGGTCGAGGTAAGTCACGATAGGGCTGGTGCAAAACACGTCCGGCGCCGGTTCACTGGCGTCTTCAAACAGGCTCTCGTCGGAAAGTACTTGCAGCACCACATTCGCACCCCTCGCCGCGTGCGTAAGCTCAATCGCTTCTTTCACGGCATCTGCACCAGATTCGTCAACATGGAACGAATGGGTGGCGGTTCGACCGAAGGGCGCCAGCCAATGCGCCGCTGAGTGCAGCGAGTATATCGCACGGGGGCTGTCGGAGCTTGAATTGAGCCGCCCCCGCAATCGTTCTTCAAGCTGCTTGCCGTGGAGATGGGTGTATCCTTCGATGGTCTTGCCGACAGGACTGCGATAGTTTTCGCGCCAGGTTTTGAGCAGGACATCGGGCTGAACGAGAGCGATGCCGTCATCACGGACTTCCAGCCATTCTCGGTCCAGCAGAGCCTTGCGAACGTTGCTCACATGACCGAAGCTCGCATTGGCCTGCGCCGCCAAATCCGCAACTCGCCATGACCGATCCAGGTCTCGCAGCAAGACACGCAGTATTGCCGCGGCCCTTGGGGTGAAGAACGAACGAAGCGCACGGGTCTCCGAGACAGGCCGCTGCGCTACTGCACGCTCGACATATACAGCGTCAAAAGCGAGCTTCGCGTTTCCGAAGAGATCGAGATAAGCGAATTTGTGATCGTCGCATATGGCGCGAGATTCCGGTGAAAGGTAGGGGCTGACAATCATCGGAATCAGACGCGGCTTGGCGTCCGCCTTGCCAGATCGCTTCAGACGCACCATGCCGGATTCTAGTTGCAAGACAGCGGAACGAACGAATCGCGGAGCCCCGTTCGCCTTTACCTCGACGACGAGCGCAAGGGCCTTGCTCTTGTGAGTAAAGCCAATCACCGCATCGCATCGGTAATCGAGATTTGGTTCGCATTCGACCGATTCGATAGTTACATGCGGCACCCCGCCTAGCAGGTCGCGAGCCGCGCCCACAGCATTTTTCACTATTTCTAACGCTTTCATAATTCAATGAAAATAGCATATTTAGTGAAAATTTCAATACAGAGAAGCAAACGAAACGGGACGGGTCCGTGAGAGAATGCCGCAGTGTGTTGGCCTCTGCTTCCAGTCCTGCGACGGCATTCAAGAGTTAATCGAACGATTCGGGTTCATCGAAAAGCATCTCTCGCATGCGCAAGTAATTCGTTTCCAAGGCTTGTTCAAGTTCGGAACCCGGTGACAGATTCAAGGGTCGTTCGCGGGCAAAGGCGTCCATGGACTAGACCGCCGCCGTCGCGATCTTGCCGGCGACAGACTGAATCCATACCGGCGCCCTGACTGCGTCGCGGACGAGTTTGGCGCAGGTATCCGCATCGAGAGACCGGGCGATCTTGGCGACAACGGCATCGTCAACGCCATTCTTGCCGAAATAGCGAAGCGCCTGGAAAACGATTCCCGTCGGTCGACCGGCGCCGACCAGGTTTTTCGCCGCAGCCTTGCGCATGATGATTGATTGGCGACCAATCTGCCGGACCCTGGAGGAGCCGCTGGTGAGATAGACGGCTTTGGCCGGAACTTGGGTTGTCAGTCCAAGCATGTTCGCCGCGCGCGCTGGCGAGACCTCGACCACATGGCTGTCTTTTCGCGCTATGGCGCGCGCGACGGCATCCGTGTCCGGGGATAACTCGCCGAGACGCCGGCTCTGTTTCGGATAGTCATATACACCGCGCGCAAGCCGGCGGATCACGCCTTGACTGGCGAGTCGCGACAGCGCTTGGTCCACCGCGGCGCGCGACCCGATATCGAGGAAGTCCCCGGGGACGAATACGGTCCCTCGGCCTTTGGCCGCAATGCGACGTTTAATCTTGGCAGTAGTCATGATCAGCCTCTTTTGACGTCATAAAATAGTATATATTTTTCTGACGTTCAAGCTTTGAGCCAAGGTTATGGAAAATCGTTTTCAGCTTTCGTGTAAGCGCCCATGCGATGGGTGTCCCACCTGCTCCTTGATTCGATACCCATTGGGTACTAAATTTGCTGCGTTCGCAATTCGCTACCCATTGGGTAGCGTATTCACAAAATAAAATTCTTTTCCCAATGGGGAAAGAATTCAGGCAGTAAGAGCTTCTCTACCCAGTGGGTAGAGAATTGGGCTGAGTTCGAGTTGAAAGAGAGCGGGGCGAACGAAACGCGGGCGGCTGACTGATCAGTCGCCCGCGATATTGAAAGTTGAAACCGGTCGAACCGGAATTTATTCCGTCGCGTCTTCCACGTGCTGCCAGCGCATGTAGCCGATGAACATTTCGTCCCAGCTTTGCGGACCCCAGTCGATTTCCTGGCTCGGGTCCGGATTGAACGCGTTCTGGGTTGAATTGTCGAAGGCGCCGACCGCGACGATCTCGGTGCCGGCCGGTACGAACTTGCGCTCCAGATGGTGGCGCATCTGCCAGTTGAACTGGTAGTTCGGCACCGACAGCAACTCCTCGGAAGTGCCGTCCGGATAGTTCGCGATGAACTTCATGCGCTTGCCTCGATAGTGCATGTGCGGCATGAAACTGACCAGATACGCGTCCTTTTGCACGACCGCCGATTCGCTGACTTCGTGATCCTTCGCGTCGGGCGGAATCAGGAAGCTCCGATTCAGCGCCCGGCCGCCCGACATCTTGTGAATCTCCGGCACTTCGCCCGCCGGATAGAGATAGATGCCCAACTCGCTCTGGTCGAACACCTCTCGACCGGAAGTCGTGTAATGCAACTGGAAGGCGACTTTCGAGCCGGCCCGCAGCATGCCGCCGCGATTGGGCTCAAGCACCGGCGGCCGGCCCGGCACGTAGCCGGTCAGCCCGGCCATCGGCACGTCGCTGTCTTCGAGGCCGGCGAACTCGTCGTCGCCCTCGTCCGGACGCACGGTTTCCGCGGTGACCGCAAGATCAACGGACAAACCACAGAGAATCCGCACATGATCGCACCGTTCCAAGGGTCAGCAGTTGTAGCTCCCAATTGTCGGCTCATTCACAACCCAAAGTCCACCCGGACTTGCGGCCAAACCCGATGGGTGTCCCATTCCTCCTGCCGACTCATGATCGGTTCACGGCTGGTTTTCGCTGGAACGGGCGCATACTTGCTGCGCCTGCAGATATTCGTCCAGAAAAGTTCCTGCAAGCTGTGCCAGACCTCCTGAGACGATGGTCTGGTCTTCGGATGGAATCCTGCCGAATATGCGCTCCGCCCAGGTTCTTGAGTTTTTGGTCAATCCAGTGGCGCTGTCCACGACCCGTTTATGCAACTCCATTTCCAGGATGACCATTTCCCCTACATGATTCGCATGAACGACGATCAGGTTTTCCAGACTATCCGGACCAATTTCCAGGCCGGCTTCGCGCAGTCGGGGCATTACGGCAGCGGTGACAGTCTCTTCGGAAATCCAGTCGATCCCGATGGACACGCGAAATCCGATCTCGGCGTCAGCGGTAAATAGATTGAAGCACTCGGAGTTTTCCGGAATTACTTGTCCATTGGCATGCGTTGAGGCTATTGCCAGCGTCAGAAACAAAAGCTGCCGGCAAATGAAGTTCTTCATTGGGCAGCACTTCCCGTCGCGCTTTCAACCATATCTGCTACCCGGATTCGTCTTTGGAACATTCTTCCTGCGCCTGCAGGTATTCCGCGAGAAATTTATCGGTCAGGACGGTGAGACTTTCGGCGATGAAAGCCTGACTGCGCTTGGGAATTCTGCCGGATCCCCGATTCGTCCAGGTCATGGAAATTCCCGATTCCCCCGAAGCCGGATCGGTTACCGGTTTGAAGAACTCCAATTGGACTATCAGCATATCGTCAGCTGTCGATACAATTGCACTCAATCCTCCGTGGTAAGTTGTTCCGGAAGAAAAAACACCCGCGGCACGAAGCCCTTCCGAAACCGTGGAACTGGCGACTTCTTCGGACACCCAATCCGAGTTGATTCTGAACGAGGCGAATATCTGTGACTCCTCGGTGTGCAGCGCAAAGCAATTTGATTCCTCGGGCGAAAGTTGCCCCACCGCCGGAGCGGCCAGCGTGGCCAGCAGTGCCGCAACGAAGAATCTTTGCAAGTGATATTTCATTTCAAGTCCGAGCATGCCTCCCCATGCTAGCACATGCCCGTTCCGCAGACACAAACACGCCTTTTCACATTTCATCAATTAGGCCCCCAAGCAGTTGGGAATCGAAGAAGGAGGGAATGATCCTCGCGCGCTTCTGCTATCATGCGCCGTTCGATTGGATCAGGGATAGCCTATGAACGCGGCTGCGCCTCATTCCCCCTTGCTCGATGTCCTCATTGTCGGCGCCGGAATCTCCGGCATCAGCGCGGCCTGCCACCTGAGCAGGGAGTGCCCCGGCAAGCGGTTTTCGATTCTGGAAGCCCGGGAAGACATCGGCGGCACCTGGGACCTGTTCCGCTTTCCGGGCATCCGCTCGGACAGCGACATGTACACCTTCGGCTTCCGGTTCAAGCCCTGGACCAATCCCAAAATCATCTCCGAAGCCGAACACATCCGCGATTACCTGCGGGAGACCGTGGACGAGTTCGGCATCCGCGAGCGCATCCGCTTCGGCTGCAAGGTCCTGTCCTGCGTCTGGGACAGCGCAAGCGCAAGCTGGATCGCCACCGCGGTGGACGCCGAAGGCCGCGAGTCGCGGATTCAGGCGCGATTCCTGTTCATGTGCTGCGGCTATTTCCGCTACGACGAGGGCTATACGCCGGACCTGCCCGGGCTCGGGAACTTCACCGGCACGGTGGCGCATCCCCAGCGCTGGCCCGAAGGGCTCGATTTCACCGGCAAGCGCATGGCGGTCATCGGCAGCGGCGCCACCGCGGTGACCATGATTCCCGCGCTGGCGAAGAAAGCCGCCGGGGTCACCATGATCCAGCGCTCGCCGAGCTATATCGTTTCCCGCCCGGGAAAGGATTTTCTCGCGGGTCTCGTCAATGCGCTGCTGCCGGCGCGCTGGGCCAGCGCGGTGAACCGCTGGCGCTTCGTGCGCATGCAGGACATGCTGTACCGGCGCTCGCGCAACAAGCCCGAGGCGGTCAAGGATTATCTGCTCAAGCGCGTGCGCAAGGTGCTCGGCGAGGATTACGATGTGGAGAAGCATTTCACGCCCTCCTACGAACCCTGGACCCAGCGGGTCTGCCTCGTGCCGGACAACGACCTGTTCCTCGCGATTCGCGACGGCAGGGCCGATGTGGTCACCGGCGCCATCGAGGAAATTGACGAAACCGGCGTGCGGATGGCGGACGGCCAAAAGGTGGAGGCCGATATCCTGGTCACCGCCACCGGCCTCAACCTGCAAATGTTCGGCGGCGTGAAACTGTTCCGGGACGGCGAGGAAATCGACCCGGGCGCGACTTTCAATTACCACGGCATGATGCTGTCCGGAGTGCCCAATCTGGCCTATACCTTCGGCTATGTGAACGCTTCCTGGACCTTGCGCGCCGACCTCAATTCGCGCTACGTCTGCAAGCTGCTCAAGACCATGGACGCCAGGGGAGCGAGGCAGTGCGTGCCGATGCTCGACGAGAACGAGAAGGGCCTGCCGGAACTGCAATGGATCGACGACTTCAATCCGGGATACATGCAACGCGCGATGCATCTTTTCCCCCGACAGAAAGTCCGCGCCCCCTGGCGCAACACCCAGGACTACCTGCTCGACCGCAAGCTCATCGAACGATCGCCGATCGAAGACGGCGCCCTGCGGTTAAGTTAGGAAACTTCGTGTAATTCCCATGAAAGAAACTGGACACCCATTACCCGTAGCCGCGCTGGCATGGCCCTCCAGGGTGTTCGCCCTGGCGCTCGGACTGCTTCTTCTCACTGCGTGGAGCCATGCCTTCGCCCAACCCGGGGCGCGGGAGTTCGACCCAGACGCGGGCCTGTCGGCGATTCTGCTTGGCACCGGGGTACCGCTGCCGAATCCGAACCGGCAGACCGCCTGCACCGCCGTAATCGCCGGCGACCGGGTGTTTCTCGTGGACACCGGCCGCAATTGCATCGTGCCGCTGGATCAGGCGGGAATCGACGAAGTCGATGGTGTGTTCTACACCCACTACCACTCCGACCACTTCATCGGGCTCGGAGAAATCCTGCTCGATTTCGGCATTGGCGGCATCGACCGCCGCATCCCGGTTCGCGGCCCCGAGGGCGCGATCGAAGTGGTGACCGGTCTGCTTGCCGCGTACCGGCTCGATCTCGAATACCGTATAGCCCATCATGGCGACAAGTTCGCCGCCGCCGCCATGAATCCGCGGGTCACCGAACACGAACCGGGCATCGTGCTCGAGGAAGACGGCCTGCGGGTAACGATGTTTCCCGTCTGCCATGAACCCATCGAACCCGCGGTGGGTTACCGTTTCGAGTTCCGCGGCGAAGTGCTCGTGGTCTCCGGCGACACCCGGGTCTGCCCCGCCTATGCCGAAGGCGCCGCCGGCGCCGACCTGCTCATCAGCGAGGCCGAAAACGCGGCCATGTTCAATACGCCCATCGCCCTTGCCAGGGCCGCCGGCAATACCCGGCAACTCGAAATGATCGAGGAAGGCATGGAGTACCACGCCGAAACCCTGGCCCTGGCGCGGATGGCCCAGGAGGCCGGTGTGAAGAAACTGGCGCTGACCCACCTGTTCCCGTCGATCGCCCCAACGGAAGCCGCCGAAGCGCTGTTTATCCAGGGCATGAGCGACTACTTCGACGGCCCCATCGTCGTTGGCCGCGACGGCATGGAAGTCGCGCCCTGAGGGCAACTTGATCAGTAAACCATTTCCATCGACAAGCCGCGGCGATCCTTGGGGATGGTCCCTCTCGGAAGTATGCCGTGACAGCCCAGTAGCAGGCGCTTCGCCGACCAGCAAAGAGCTAAAGCGTCGAGAATGTCGTCTTTCGCCAGCCTAGAATTGCCCCGAGATTGATTCAGCCATTCACAAACCATATCCCGGTCAATGAAGCCGCGTAATGCATTGAGACGCTCGTCCAGACCAACCTCCGATTTCTTATTGTGTTCCATCGGCCGTCCGGCTGCCGCGCAGAATGACAACTCAGGATGGCCTTCGCGAAGGGTCCACTGCCGGTTCTGGTTAATCCAAGTATCAACTTCCCGAATCTTCGGAAGGATCGCCCATAACTGTTTGCTTACTCCTAGATCGTCTTGTTCCTTCCCCCAAGCGTGTGCGCTCTCGCGGTTCGCCATATCCAGCAGTGGTCGCCGCGCACCGGTAAACACACTGCTGCATCTCGGGGTTCCGAGCAATTCACGTGCGGCCAAATCGCATTTCCGTCGTCCTCGGTCCGGCAAACCAATGGGAATATCGATGAGAATACTGTCGGTGTGTGGAATTTCATCCAGCGTATCGACAATGACCGGCTTTTCAAATTGACCCTTCTCGTCACACCGGAGCATGACCCATCCCCCGCTACAACCATCAATCCCGGTGTAGGAGCGGCCTAGAGATCGTGAGTCGGGCATTGTATTGTGACACCCCCTGAGTTCCAGATTTTATTCTGCAAGTCGCTTGTTTCTCGATTCGGCGTTACGAACAAACTACCGCAGCTTGCGCTGTTCGACGGTCTGCGTTTCTATTCTGGATTTGAATCCTTCGCGCTTCAAGGACTCGGCTTGCAGCTGGTTGCAAGTGCGAGGATTCCATCGTCGGTTTCGAGCAAGGACGCCAAGGTATGAGAATCCTCATATGCGAAAATTCTATCACGACCTCACTGTACCGATTCCTTTCTAATCATTAAGCGCGCCAACAATTGGAGGACCACGATGACCGAATTCACCGAAGCCGTGTATAACCAACTCAAGAACTATGTCTACAGGTTGATCGACCCCAGGGACGGATCGACTTTCTACGTTGGCCGGGGCCGTGCCAACCGCGTATTCGAGCACGTCAGGGAATCTCTGCAGCCTGTCGACCACGAGAGGGAAAATGAGCGGCTGGAAACGATCCGGAAAATCAAAGGCCTTGGCCTGAAACCGATATATGTAATCCATCGTCACGGCATGTCAGAGAGAGAAGCCAAACTGGCCGAAGCGGTGCTAATTGATGCCTATCCGGGTTTAACAAATATCGTGGCCGGAGAAGGCTCGAACGACTATGGACCCGCCAATGCCGAAGAACTGGCCTTGCGGTACGGCACCCCGGAAATCCAATTCGACCAAGGGCTGAAAATTATGATCATTAAGACAACATGGTCGAAAGTGGAAGCTCGTGAGCGACGTGATGGAATCGCGAAACACGATAGCGTCTATGAGGCTGTCCGGTCTAAATGGAGGGTAAGCAAGAGCGAGGCAGACCAAGCGGATTATGTTCTGGCAATAATTGATGGAATTTGTCGAGGTGTGTATGTCCCCCAAGAATGGAAAGAGGTACCGATGCCAAAGGGAAAACCACCACGATGGGAGTTTGACGGCAGAAAAGCCGATCAAAGTACATGGGATCGGTACATGGGAAAACGAATACCCGGCCGTATGCGAAAGAAAGGAATGGCCAACCCAGTTCTTTACGAAGGCTACTGACGATACAGGCGACGACAAGTTTGACTGCCGACGCGAATTTTTGGCGACGGTGCTGTTTTCGTAAACAAAGGGCACGGCCTCAAAAATACTTGTCCCCTATCTGAAAGCAGACGTTGACAACATGCATATTTATATGCATATACTGGCTTAGTGAGCATCGTTACCTGGGATCCGCGCAAGGCGCGCAGCAATCTGGCCAAACATGGAGTGGCTTTCGAGGATGCCGAACTGGTGTTGAGCGATCCGGTTGCCTTGACGGCTGAAGACCCGGATGCGCTTTCCGAGCGGAGGCAGGTTTCTGTCGGCATGGATGCACTGGGCCGGGTGGTCGTTGTCGTTTTCACACAAACAGGGGAAACGACGCGGATCATTTCAGCGCGCAAGGCAACACGAACAGAGAGAAATGCATATGCGGAAGGAATATGATTTTGACGGCGGCCGGAGAGGGGCGCCTGTAACACAACAGGGAAAGTCCCGAATAACCATTCTGCTGGACAAGGACATCCTGGAGGCTTTTCGCGACCAGGCAAAGAACGGTGGGCGCGGCTACCAGACCGCGATCAATCAGGCGCTGCGGGAGTATCTGGAAAGAGAAAAGCTGGAAACCGTTCTGCGGCGCGTGTTGCGGGAAGAACTTGAGGAAGGCGGACTGTCCGGCGCACATCCCTGAACGTTCCGGATGAGGGATTCTCTCGGCCCGTTATGAGTTCCGAGCTTTGGGGGCGTTTCGGGGTTCAGCCGCGGGGATCGGGTTCCAGGTCCCGTTTGAAGCGCTTGAAGTTGCGGACGTAGGTTTCGGCGCTTTCGAGCAGCATGGCTTTTTCCTCGTCGGTCAATTGCCGCACCACTCGCGCCGGGGAGCCGAGCACGAGCGAGCCGTCGGGGATTTGCTTGCCTTCGGTGACCAGGCTGTTGGCGCCGATCAGGCAGTCGCGGCCGATGTTCGCGCCGTTTAGCACCACCGAGTTGATGCCGATGAGGGAATTGTCGCCGATGGTGCAGCCATGGAGCATCACCTTGTGGCCGACGGTGACGTTGCGGCCGATGACGAGGGGAACCCCGGGGTCGGTATGCAGTACCGAAAGATCCTGCACATTCGAGTTTTCCCCCACGACAATCGGTTCATTGTCGCCGCGCAGCACCGCGCCGAACCAGACGCTGGCGTTGTTTTCCAGTCGGACGCGGCCGATCACGGCGGCGTCCGGCGCCACAAACCAGTTTTCTCCGGCGATTTCAATTTCGGCGTCTCCGAGTTTGTGCAGCATGGCAATGCTCCTGTTGTTTGCCTGAAAAGATTCTGCGACTTCGCGCGGAATGACAGTAGGTAACTGCGCGGAATGACAGCGGGCAACTACGCGGAATGGCGTGGCGCGCGGCAAATCAAACCCAAATACCCAGCACTGCCATGCTGCCCAGACCGATCAGCACCAGCAGGAACTTGAGCGGGCGGTCGTGATCCCGAACCGGCATGTCGACATCGTCTCTTCCCACCAGCGCGCTGCTGACGAAACGCGCCATGCGGTCTTCGATGCGCCCCATCTCTCCGCCGATCACATCCATGATTGCGACGTAAATGAACGTCCCAGCGGCCAGGGCATTGAAAACGCCCTCAACGAGTTCGGCGTTCTCTCCCTGCATGAGGCTGGACACTGTTGTGCCGAAGAGGATCCCGAGTGGCGTCATCAGCACGAAGACGGTCAGTACCATGCGCAGACTCGAAGTGTTCAGGCCGGCGGCATGGGCGCTGACCATCAGCGCGAAGGACGCCGAACCCTTGTGCAACAGAATCCCGGTCATCACCAGCAGCGAAGCGGCGACTTCCGGCTCAAGGCCGAGGGCGATTCCGGTGATGACCGAATGAATCGACAGCGCGGTGAGCATGACCATGGGATACAAGGGCTGCCGCTGCTCGCCGGATTCTTCCCCGCCCGCGGGTCCCATGGATTCGAAATAGACTCGGTCGATCCACAGTAGAATCGCAATCCCGGCCGCCGCCAGCAATGGAGCTAACGGATAATCGGTAAATCCGGCGAGCATTTCCCCGGCTTCAGGCAGCAGATGGGTGAAGCCGACGCCAAGGAATATACCTCCGGCCAGGGCATTGCCGAGGGAAAAGAAGCGCTGACTCGCCCGTAACCGCGCCGCCAACAGCGGAATGATGCCGCCGAGAACGCCGACCGCAAGGATGGACAGCCCGGCGATGACCTTGAGTGCGAGCAGGGAAATCATGTTGGCGCAAACATACTGCATTTTTGCTTCAGGCCCAAATGAAAAGTCCCGCCGTCAGGCGGGACTTTTCTCCTGTCGCCAACCCTTCCCTGGGCCTGGACCGGGTCAATACTCGAATCGAAAGCCCGCCATCACGCCGCGGCCCGGTTCGGGTGCGAAGTTCTTCAACAGGGAAACGTGATTGCGGATTTCCTCGTCGAGCAGATTTTCGCCGCGCAGGAACACCTCGAGGCTGCTGTCCTCGCCGACGTCGAAATGGTAGTCGGCATAGAGCGATACACGGGTATAACCGTCGGTGGGCAACTCGAGCTCCGCCACATCTTCCTGCTTATTCACTTGCGTGGCTCGCAGGTTAATGCTCCAGTTGTCTCCGGACCAACGCAGTTCGGCGCCAACCTTGGAAGCCGGAATGCGCGGCACGTAACCGCCGGAATCGAACTCGGCGTTCACCAGATCGCCGAACACGCCCAGAGACAGGGACGAGCCCTCGCCTTCCATCACATTGAAGGAAACTTCGCCTTCGATACCGGTAAAGCGCGCGTCCTGCTGCAGATACCGGACCAGCGTCTGCCCTTCGAACTCCCCCGACACGTCGAGATAAATGAAGTTGTCGATCTGATTGTAATAGGCGTTGAACTCGCCGGTGAAGCTGCCGCCAAAACGCCGATAGCCGAACTCCAGGTTGTTGGAGGTCTCCGAATCGAGCAGCGGATTGCCGATATCCAGGGAATTCGTGCCGGCGTGGAAGACGAGATCTTCGTAGTGCTCCTCGGGAGCGCAAGTGTCCACGGAAACATTGGAGTAGAGCTCTTCCACCGCGGGCGCCCTTTGGGACCGGGCCGCGCCGAACAGCAGATTGGCGTCATTGCCCACATCGTACAGCACCATGCCGCTCAGGCTTGTGGCGTTGCTGCTGTGCTCGCAACGGCCGTTGGGGTCGACGCTGCTGTCTTCCAGGTGAATGCCGAGTTCTCCGGTCCAGTTACCCGCACTGAAGCGTTCGACAGCGAAAAGACCGATGGAGTTGAGGTCGGATTGCGGAATAAAGGCTTCTTCGCCAATGGCGCTGAATACGGTATCCGAGAATTGCATGCCCCAGACTCCGGTCCAGTTGCCCACGGGAACATGGGTCATGGTGATGCGGCCTTCATTGCCGTCGCTGCTGTAGCTGGTGCCCACGTGGCGGTCGCCGTCTTCGAAAAACTCGATCTCGTGATGCACGTAATCGGTTATGCCCACCGAGGCGCGCACACTTTCGATGAAGCCGTCGTCAAACCGATACTCGCCCTTGAAATCGTAGCGGTTCTTTTCCATGTCGAGGCGAACGAATTCAACCGCTTCCCCTCCGTGGCCGTGTTCGTCTTCGTGGTCATCGTGGTCGTCCTCGTGATCCTCATGTTCGTCGTGATCGTCTTCGTGCTCTTCTTCGCCATGGTCATGCTCATGGACATGGGTATGAACACCGAGCGGGAGACCGTAGTTCTTTTCCACTTCGCTTGCGGAAACGCCGAAAAAACCGTTGTCGCCGATGAAAGAAAAGCCGAAACTGCCGCCGCTCGACTCGCCATCGGAGTTACCGATGTAGCCGAAGGTGTTTTCCACTCCCTCGTCTTCGTGATCGTCGTGGTCATCATGGTCGTCGTGATCATCGTGGCCGTGGTCATCGTGATCGTCGTGGTCGTCGTCGTGATGCCCTTCTTCGAAGTGTTCGTGAAACAGTTCCTCAAGGGCCTCCATGGCTTCCTCGTCCATGGCATAGCCACTGATCTTCACATTGTCATTGCGGCTCCGGTAAGCATCGAGATGATAAGCCACATTGCCCGCCGCGCCATCGATGTGGATCAGGGTTTCGTCCTGTGAATTCACCGTATTGTGCATTTGCTGGACTACGAAGCCCATTTCTTCCGGCAGACTCTCCGGAATCCGGTTGTCGATGACGTTGACGACGCCGCCGATGGCGTTGCCGCCATACAGCAGGGTCGAGGGTCCGCGAATAACTTCCAGCCGTTCCGCCAGCTCCACATTCACGGCGTTGGCATGGTCGGGACTCGCGGTGGAAACGTCAGTTGTGCCGACTCCGTTCTGCAGCACCTTGACGCGATTGGTGGATTGGCCGCGGATAACCGGAAGTCCGACTCCCGTGCCGAACGAAGCGCTGGCGAGGCCGACTTCGTTCTTTAGCGTATCGCCGAGACTGTTGCCGATGTGCTCCCGCAACGCATCTCCGGCAAGAATGCCAACGGGCATTGCCGTTTCCGCCTCCGATTCCTGGAACGGCGAGGTGACTACGATTTCTGTAATTCGATCTTCATTCGGGCCGGCCCCTTCCTGCGCGAACGCGCCGCCGGCATAGCCGACCGCCAGCGCCAAACCGATGGCGGCGGGTAATTTCTTGCGTTGTATTGCTGGAATCTTGCACTTGATGTTCATTGCATTCCCCAGGTATTAAAACTGATAAACCGGAAATTGCCGCCCAAATCCGATTGCCGGCGCCGTTCGCAAACGGCGCGGGCTGGATGCCGGGACGGGAATCTTGAAACTGTCTTTCGAGTTCAGGCCTGGGGAGGGCCTCTGGCTTGCGGGACGGGCAATGAACGGGAAGGCGATGCAATCGAATGGTCGAGCCGTTGAGGCGGTGTTTCCGGAACGGCATCGCTTGTGGAACCGGCCTCGATGAAATCGTCACAAGCGTTGAGCAGCAGGCAGAGTTCGCATTCCTCAACCGATTCCGTTTCGTCGATATCGTCAACGTGCGCCAGCAGGGCGACCTGCGCAACAAGCAGCAGCAGGCAGACGCGGACAACGCGCACCGAGGACAGAAATCGATCTATCGTCATGACATTTTTGCCTCGGAACAGTCCCGCCGCATGGCGGGACTGTTCCTCATTGGCTCAAGAGACTGCCGGATCAGTACTCAAACCGAACTCCGAGTCTCACACCGCGGCCCGGTTCGGGCGCGTAGTTCTTCAACAGGGAAACGTGATTGCGGATTTCCTCGTCGAGCAGGTTTTCGCCGCGCAGGAATACCTCCAGGCTGCTGTCCTCGCCGACGTCGAATTGGTAGTCGGCGTAGAGCGACACCAGAGTATAACCGTCGGTGGGCAACTCGAGTTCGGCCACGTCTTCCTGCTCATTCACTTGCGTGGCTCGCAGGTTAATGCTCCAGTTGTTGCCGGACCAGCGCAGTTCGGCGCCGATCTTGGACGCCGGAATGCGCGGCACATAGCCGCCGGCACCGAATTCGGCGTTTACCAGGTCGCCGAACACACCCAGGGACAGGGACGAATCCTCGCCTTCCATCACATTGAAGGACACCTCGCCTTCGATGCCGGAAAAGCGCGCGTCCTGTTGCAGATACGCGGCAATCTGCTGCCCTGCGAATTCTTCGCCAGTCAGATCGAGAAAAATGTAGTTGTCGATCTGGTTGATATAGGCGCTGAACTCGCCGGTGAAGTTGCCGCCGTATCGGCGATAGCCGAACTCCAGGTTGCTGGACGTTTCCTCTTCGAGCATGGGATTGCCGACCTCCAGCAAGTTGGTGGCCGCGTGCAGGACGAGGTGGTCGTCGTCTTCGCTGACGCAGGTGTCCGCGGAAACGTTAGAGTACAGTTCTTCCACCGTCGGCGCCCGCTGCGAGCGGGACGCGCCGAACAGCAAATTGGCTTCATTGCCCACGTCATACAGCACGCTGCCGCTCAGGCTCGTGGTGTTGCCGCTGAACTCGCAGCCGCCGTTGGGGTCGACGCTGCTGTCTTCGAAGCGAATGCCGACCTCGCCGGTCCAGTTGTCCGCGCTATAGCGTTCGACACCGAAAAACCCTAACGAATTCAGATCGGATTGCGGAATAAAGGCTTCCTCGCCGATGGCGCTGAAGACGGTATCCGAGAACTGCATGCCCCAGACGCCGGTCCAGTTGCCGACGGGAACGTGAGTCAGGGTGACGCGGCCTTCGCTGCCTTCGTTGCTGTAACGGGTGCCCACATGGCGGTCGCCGTCTTCGAACACCTCGATCTCGTCGTGCACGTAATCGGTGACGCCCATAGTGGCGCGAACGCTTTCGATGAAACCGTCGTCGAGACGATATTCGCCCTTGAAGTCGTAGCGGGTCTTTTCCATGGCGATGCGAACGAACTCAACCTCTTCCCCGTGGCCGTGCTCGTCCTCGTGTTCCTCTTCCTCGTGGTCATCGTCGTGGTCATCGTGGTCGTCGTCATGGTCGTCCTCGTGCTCGTGTTCGTCCTCATGCTCTTCTTCGCCATGGGCATGGGTGTGGACGCCGAGCGGAAGACCGTAGTTCTTTTCGACCTCGCTTACGGAAACGCCGAAGAAGCCGTTGTCGCCGACGAAGGAGAAGCCGAAATTGCCGCCGTTCGACTCGGCATCGGAATTACCGATGTAGCCGTAGGTGTTTTCCACTTCCTCTTCTTCGTGATCGTGTTCGTCATCGTGGTCTTCGTCGTGATCGTCATGGTCATCATGATCGTCGTCATGGTCATCGTGGTCGTCGTCGTGATGCCCTTCTTCGAGATGTTCGTGAATGAGTTCCTCAAGCGCCTCGACCGCTGCCTCGTCGATGGCGTGACCGCTGATCTCGACATTGTCGTTGCGGCTCCTGAAAGCGTCGAGATGGAAAGCCACGTTGCCCGCCGCGCCGTCGATCCGGATCAGGGTATCGTCCTGGGAACTCACGGTATTATGACTTTGCTGGACGACAAAGCTCGCTTCTTCCGGCAGGCTTTCCGGAATCCGGTTGTCGATGACGTTGATGACACCGCCGATGGCGCCGCTGCCGTATAGCAGAGCCGACGGTCCGCGAATGACTTCCAGCCGTTCCGCCAGCGTGGAGTTCACGGCATTGGCATGGTCGGGGCTGACGCTGGAGGCATCGATGGTGCCGACCCCGTTTTGCAGGATTTTTACGCGGTTGGCGGATTGACCGCGGATCACGGGAAGGCCGACTCCCGTGCCGAACGAGGCGTTGGCGACGCCGATCTCGTTCTTGAGCGTATCACCGAGGCTGTTGCCGATTCTCTCCCGCAGCGCTTCACCGGCCAGCACGCCGGCCGGCACTGCCGTGTCCGCCTCGGATTCCTGGAACGCAGCGGTTACTACGATTTCTACGATCTGATCGGCTTCTTCCTGGGCGAGTGCGCCGCCTGCATAACCGACCGCCAGCGCCACACCGATGGCGGCTGATAATTTCTTGCGTGGACTGTTCATTGTATTCCCCGGTCTTGATAGCTGATAAACCTGAATCCCGCTCGCGGCGTTTTGCCGAAGCGGAAATCCGAAAACTGTTTATCTGGCCTGCGGGGGAGCTCTTGAGCGAATATCGAAAAGCGGCTGATATGGCGCTTCCGCCGCGGCGTCGAACCATTCAAGCTGAACTGGAGAAACAGGATTGTCGACTTGGCCGGCTGCGATGACGTCGATGCTGGAACCGATTCTGAGGCAGATATCGCAGTCGTAGCGAACATGCAGATCGTTGTCGTGACTGTGCGAGAGGGCCGCACCTTGCACGAACAGCAACAACAGGCAAAAGATGGCAGTCAGCGGCAATGACCGGAACCGGTCTCTGGCTGCAACCCTGAATTTTCTCTGCATATGCTCCATGCCAGTCGTCCAATGCGGACGAACCCGCCAAATCAACAGCCCATTATCAGACCAGTGTCGATACCGGTCAAGCAGCACTGCCAATGGGCGCAATAAATCTTATACTTCCGCACTGGTGGAAAGTTCATGCCGCATTGGGGGAAACATGCGATTCGAGGGGATATACACACCGATCATCACGCCGTTCGGAGACGATTTGTCGATCGACTTCGACGCGTATGGGCAGATCATCGACTGGCAGGCGGACAACGGCGTTCACGCCATCATCGTCGGCGGGTCGACGGGCGAGTTTTTCTCCCTGACGCAGGAAGAGCGGATCGAGCAGTTCAACTTCGCGGTGAAGCGCAGCGCGGGGCGGCTGCCAGTGATCGCCGGCGTTAATGACCTGCTCGCCGACCGCTGCTGCGAACTGGCGGCGGCGGCGCGGGACGCCGGCGCCAATGCGCTGCTCGTTGCAGCGCCGCCTTACGGACTGCCGGGCCAGGAAGAACTCGCCGAGCATTGCATGCGGATCGACCGCGTCGCCGGCTTGCCGATCATCCTCTACAACTACCCAGGTCGGACCGGCGTATCCATGGAGCGGGAATTTCTCGACCGCATCGCCTCCTGCGCCAACTTCCAGGCGATCAAGGAATCGAGCGGCGAGATCGAGCGCATCCAGATGCTGGCGCGCGAGTATCCCGAACTCCAGCTCAGCGCCGGCTCGGAAGACCTTGTGCTCGAATTCTTCGCCTGGGGCGCGCGCAGCTGGGTTTCGGTGGTAGCCAACTTCTTTCCCCGCGAGGCCGTGCGCCTCTACGAGACCTGCGTGCTTGAAGGAAATTTCGATAAAGGCCGCGGAATGACCTCCGCCTTGCTGCCGCTCATGATCTGCCTGGAAAAAGGCGGCAAGTTCCTGCAAAGCGTAAAGTACGCCTGCGAACTGCTCGGCCGCCCGGGCGGGCCGGTCAGACCGCCCTTCCTGCCGATGAACGAAGAACTGCGCGGCGAAGTGTCGGAAATCGTCGAAACGGCAAGAACTTCCCTTCGGGAAATACTTGAGGAAAAAAGCGGATAAGCGCCCGGCCGCCTACAAGTCGGGCCCGGTGACGGTCTCGATCGGCATGGGGCCCTCGGGAATGCCGAGCTCCACTTTTCGCGCACGCACCATGCCGCGTATCCCGGCAAGCAGTTCCGGGACATCGTAGACGATGCCGTCCTTGATCGTATAGCGAATGCCGCCCACCCGCTCGACTTCCCGGGTTTCGTCGTTCAGCCTGATCGCGCCGGTACCGTGCAGCACATGCAGATTGGCCAGCGGGTTCTCCCCGACCACGACGAAATCCGCTTTCTTGCCGACCCGGATCGTGCCGACCTCGTCCTCTATGCCGATCACTTGCGCCCCCACCATGGTTGCCGCATGAATGACCTCGAGCGGCGTGAATCCGGCCTCGCGCAACAGATGCATTTCGGTGATATAGCCGAACCCGTAGAGATTGTAGATGTAACCGGAATCGGAACCGACCGACACCTTGCCGCCGCGATTCTTGTACTCGTTGATGAATCTCATCCACAGGCGATAGTTCTCCTGCCAGGCGATCTCGTCCTCGAGGGTCCAGTAGAACCAGTAGGATCCGTGCGCGTCGCGATTCGGGCGGTAAAACTCCCACAACTCGGGCATGGTGTACGTATCGTGCCAGATCGCGCGGCTCGTGCGCATGAAATCGCGGCTCGTCAGGTAGGCCGTGAATGTCGGCGACAGCGCGAAATCGCGGTCGAGCAACGTCTGCATTACTTCGTTCCACTTGTCCGAGCCGGGTTCCGCCGCCTGCTCCCACAAGCGCCCGGCCGCGCCGAAGCGATGCTGCTCGTTCTGATAGACGTAGTCGTTCGGGTAATGCTGCACGGTCCGGTCCTCGAACAGCGCCTCGGGCAGTCCGTACCAGTGTTCCATCGAGCGCAGGCCCCAGCCCGAGGTATCCAGTACATTCGCGTGTTTCACCGCGAGCTGGGCGTGGTGCATGGTCGAATTGAGGCCGATCTCCCGCGCTTCGTCGAGGGCGGCGATTATGATTTCCTCGGGTGCGCCGAAGAACTTGACGCCTGTCGCGCCCATGCGCTGAATCTCACGAATGCGTTCCCTGGCCTGCTCGGGAGTATCGATGGGCCCTGCCTCGCGGGCGCTGAATGAAGGGTACACCTCGATGCGCGGGCCCGTGATCTCGTTGTCGGCGAGCCGCTGCGCGACATCGACTTCCCATGGCGTGCCATGGCTGCCGCTGACGGTGCGGCCGCTGGTGACGCCATGGGCCAGCCAGAGCTTGAGGATGTAATCCGGCGGCACGTTCTGGCCGGTCTGCCGCGAATGGATGTGCATATGGGTATCGACGAAGCCGGGCAATACATACATGCCCGAAACATCGATCTCGCGGCCGCCGTTCGAGGGCGGGCGGTCTTCCGGATCGATCTCGAGCCCGGGAAAGCCGACGACATCGATCCCGGCGATGCGGTCGTTTTCGATCACGATGTCGACCGGCCCCTGGGTAGGGGCGCCGGTGCCGTCGATCATGTAGGCGCCGCGCAGGATCAGGCGATCGAACGGCCCGTCGCCTTCGTCGCGCTCCGGGATGGTGACCGCCGCCGGCTGAGCGAGTACGGCGCTGGCCGCGAACAGCGCCAGGACCGCGCCGGCCAGCCTGGTTCGGGATCCGATCGGGATTCTCATTGGTCCTCCTTGCCTGTCCGATGCGGCTGAATGCGTCGGACGATCGGTGGCTTGCGGATATCGAGACAATGAATCATACATTGTATATTTCACCCTGTGGCGCAAACTTGAAGAGGAAGCGGTCTGGACATTCCCGCCAAGCATAGCCTGACGGTGGTCGACTCGCATACCGGAGGCGAACCGACGCGCGTGATCGTTGCCGGCGGCCCGGAACTGGGCGATGGCGCGATGGCGGAGCGGCTCGCGCTGTTGCGGGACGATCACGACTGGCTGCGATCCTCGTGCGTGAACGAACCGCGGGGCTCCGACGTGCTCGTGGGGGCGCTGCTCTGCCCGCCCGTCAATCCCGCCAACATCGGCGGCGTGATTTTCTTCAACAATGTCGGCTACATCGGCATGTGTGGCCACGGCACGATCGGTCTCGCCGTGACCCTCGCTTTCCTGGACCGGCTCGACCTGGGAGAACATCGCCTCGAAACGCCTCCCGGGGAAGTTTCCGTGACGTTGCACGACAGCAACCGGGTGACCGTCGGCAACGTCCCCAGCTATCGTTACCGCCGCGGGCATGTGCTGAAAACGGCCGAACTGGGAGAGATACGCGGCGACATCGCCTGGGGCGGCAACTGGTTCTTTCTCGTTTCGGAGCATGGCCAGCGGCTCGAATACGACAATGCCGGCCGCTTGACCGAATTCACCCGCACGATCCGGCGCGAACTCGACAGCCAGGGCATACGCGGCCCCCGAGGCGAATTGATCGACCACATCGAATTGTTCGGCCCCGCCTCGAAAGATTCAGGCGCCGACAGCCGCAACTTCGTGTTGTGCCCCGGCGGCGTCTACGACCGTTCGCCTTGCGGCACCGGCACCAGCGCCAAGCTGGCCTGCCTGATCGAGGACGGCGAACTCGCGCCGGGGAAAGTCTGGCGGCAGGAAAGCATTACCGGGTCGATTTTCGAAGCGCGTGCTACCCTTCAGGGAGGGCAGATCATCCCGCAGATCACCGGCAACGCGTATATCACCGGGCAAAGTACGCTCTGGTTCGACGCTTCGGACCCTTTTCGCTTCGGAATCGGCTCAACGAAATGCTAAAGTGGCTTCGTTACATCACTTTCCGCGTGTCCTGGGCACAAAACCCGCGGTGTAACCAAACGGGCGCCCGATCTTGTTGAGCGTTTCCACCGTCGGATTACCCTCGTCGCGCTCAACCCTGGCCAGAATCCGGGGGGCGATACCAACGATGCGCTCGGCATAGGCTTTCTGATTCATGCCCGAGATTTTTCGCATTCGACGCACCGCCTCGCCCAGAGACAGTTCATGGTTATTTATTGCCTCAATGAGTTCGCGCTTCGCGAGCGCCGTGTCCTCTTGCGATCGTTTTGCCATCGGATTTCCTACAAGGCCAGTAACTGTTGGGAGTGCGCCCGAATATTGCGGCTGCGCTGTTCGACGATGTCGTCGTCAACGCCGCTGTCGCGCATGATATCGGGCAGTTGCCGCACGAGGCGCCCGAACTCGCGCAGCGCCGCCCGAAAAGTCTTTTCCTTGCCCGGAAAGAGTTCGGCAACCTTGAGCCAATCGGGTTCTCCAGCGGTCTCGGCTTCACCCGACCAGCGGCAGACGCGCGCGATGCCTTCGGGATCCAGGTACATTGGCGCGAAGTCAAACAACGGCGCCAATTTGACAAGCCCTGTCTCGTAACGCAGCAATGCCGTATTGCGGCCGTGATTGTCCTTGTTGCCCAGAACGACGTTTACGACGTCGCGCTTGATGTACTCGAGCAAATCGGCTTCGGGCTCGGTGCAATATGCTTCAATGGCTTCGCACAGCACTTCGTGATCAACGCGCGCGCCATATTCGGCAATGCCGGCCGCAGAGTACAAACTCTCCATTCCATAACGTTCTACATCGCCGTCACGCACGCAACGATCGAAACGGGGTACGAAAAGGTGGTCGTCCTCCCACTCCAGTTCAGCGTACACCGCAAGACCCAACCGGTCGGCGACGCGCATGTAAGCCGCCTCATTGCGCAGCACCTTGCGATCCGCCGCGCGATCTCCCCGAGGTCGTTTTACCAGCCAGTGCGATTGCGTTTCCTCGTCGGCGAGCCGCCCTTCGGCGTGCCAGGCGCCATGGTGATCCCGGGCGAGCAGCAGCTTGGGCGCCATACCTTGCACGTCCGTGGCGCCCGCGGCGTAGATGCCATTCAGGAAAGCGTATTCGACGAAGGCTTCGTTCCGCGCCAATAAATCCGCCCGATCAAAACCCGGGTGATCTTTCATGGCCACAACATCGCCCGCGGCCGTTGGCGCCGGTGTGTTCGGATTCTTCGCGGAGACTGCCTCGGCAACGCGGATACATCCGGGCGGATAGGCCGTGCCGCGCAGCAGCAATTGCCAGTCCGCCGCCGGACCGTCCCGCAGTTCGAGTCGCTCAAGCCATTGCCCGCGGCCATAACCACTCGGCAACAGGTCGAGAACGAAAGGTGGCCAGCGCTCCAGCCGGTACAGTTGGAAGTCCGCCGGAAATCGGCAACTCAAGCCCGCGGCATCCGAGGTGGCGGAACCCGCGTAATCAGCGGCATACTCAAGCTCATATTCGAAGCGACAGGCCCCGGCGATCCCGGCCTGTTCGTCGACCGGAGTGAGCGTGGCGGCGGGTTGCCAATTGCCGCCGCGGTAGATTTCAAGTGTTGCAGCCATTCAGAAAATTCGCAATAAGTTCACTAAAGTGTTTCAATAACTACGAATCAAGCGCTAACTGGACCACTATAGTGAATCAAATGGATCGTCAGGTCAACTTAAGTGGCGAAGAACCCTAAATGACCAAATCAGAAGAGCAGGGCTCAGGCGGCGGCAAGCGGACGATCGCGATCGTCGGCGCCGGAATCATCGGCGTCTCTATCGCCTGCCGCCTGGCGCGCGAGCACGATCAGGTGCTGCTGGTCGATCCGCTCGCACCCGGGTCGGCGACATCCTTCGGTAACGCCGGCCATATCGCCACCGAACAGATCTTCCCGCTGGCTTCGCCCGAGACGATACTCGCTGCGCCCCGCCTGCTGTTCGGCAGGAACTCGCCCATGCATATCCGCCCGGAATACGCGCTGAAGATCGCTCCCTGGCTGCTGAGATTCACCTGGGCCTCGCGGCCCTCGGCGTTTCGGCGCGGCGTGCAGGCCCTCAAGTCCCTGCAGGAACGATCGCAGGAATCGATCGAAGCGCTTTGCGCGGACGAGGGAGTTTCGGACCTGTTGCGCATGCGCGGCCACCTGGTCATTGCCGAATCGAAGAAGGCCCTGGGAGAACTCGAAGCCAGACATCTGCTGTTGCAGCGGCATGGCATCGAATCGGTGATTCTCACATCCGACGAGGCGGCGGCGCGGGCGTCGTTTCTGAAGCCCGGCGTCGCCGGAGCGCTGCTGCTGCCTCGTACCGGCCATGTACTCGATCCACATCGCCTGTGTACGAGACTGCATGAGCGCTTCAGCGAGGCCGGGGGCCAGACCCTTCGCGCACGCGTCGATAATATCGAAACGCCTGGCGACGGCAGCTTTGTCCTGCGGCATGAGGGCGGCAGGATCGAAGCCGGCAAGCTGATCCTGGCGGCCGGCGCCCGATCCGCGCCGCTCGCCCGCCAACTCGGTCACGCCGTTCCGCTCGATACCGAACGCGGCTACCACGTCACCGCCGAAGGCGCGCCGGACCTCGGCGGCATCGCGGTCGAGTCCCACGAGCGCAGGATCATCATGACGCCGATGGACTGCGGCTTGAGAATCGCCGGACTCGTCGAATTCGGCGGCCTGGATCTGCCGCCGAACCCCAGACGCCACGGGGACCTGAAGCGGCACCTGCGGGAACTGGCGCCCGATCTGGAATTGGGCGAGCTTTCCGAATGGATGGGCTTCCGGCCTTCCCTGCCCGACATGCTGCCGGTGATCGGCGAATCGCCGGCCAATCCGAACGCCATATTCGCCTTCGGACACCAGCATCTCGGCCTGACCCTGTCGGCAATCACCGCGGATCTGGTGGCCGATCTGGCCGCCGGGCGAAAACCATCCGTGGACCTGAGTCCGTTCCGGCCCGACCGATTCTGAAGTTTCCCTATACGGCGTGAGCGCCGGAAGAATACGTATTCACCAGCACGACGCCGCCGACAATGAGGGCAAGGCCGAGAATCGCCTGCCATTGCAAGGCCTGGCCGTAGAACATCAGGCTCAGCAGCGCCACCAGAAACACGCCGAGACCGGCCCAACTCGCATAGACGATGGCGATGGGAATATCCCGGATCGCATAGGTGAGCAGGTAGAACGACAGGGAATAGGCCGCGATCAACACGACGCTCGGCAGCAGCCGCGTGAAATTCTGCGAAACCGGCAACAACATCGTGCCGGTGACTTCAAAGAGGATCGCTCCCGCGAGATACAGGTAAGCCATTACGAATTTCTCCTTCCGGTTTTGCAAGGCGGCAGCCTCGTGGGATGCCGGGTGGGTGTCCCCTCGGGGAGGCCGGGCAACGGTGCGCCCGCGTCATCGGGCATCGGCACGCGATGCACATTCAAGGTCATGGCGACGAGACTGTAATAGCCGGCCACACCGGTCAGTTCGACAAGCGCCTTCGTACCAATCCGCTCATGCAGCGCCCGGTAGGCCCCATCCGCAACCTGACCGAATTCAAGCAACTGGCGCATGAACTCATATACCAGCGCATGCAATTCATCATCGAATTCCGGCGCCTCACCGCGGCCGATCGCTTCGATGATTTCCGGGCCGAGTCCCTCGCCGGCGGCTATGCGGGAATGAATAGCCCATTCCACTTGCGAGTTCCAGAACCTCGCCACGCAAATTATCGCGAGCTCCCTGACCCGCTGCGGCAACTCCCCCTCGAACCGCACGTATTCCCCAAAAGCACTCCAGCGCTCCGCAAGTTCAGGCACATGCAAGGCGACATGCAAGGGACCGGCAAGCCTGCCCCGCTTGCCACCCACAATCTTGTCGTAAACCTCTTGCTGCGCCGCACTCAAGTCGCCCGGATCCACCATTGGAATCCGGCGTGGGTGGTTGCTGTTCATCAAACCATCTCCAATGTTAGTCACCGTCGGCATGGGCGTGTGCAGCGGGCGTGTGAGGCATGGGTGAGGCCCGGTCGGCGCAGCCGACAAGAAGCGCAGCTTCTTGAGGGCCGAACGACTTGCCATGGATGGCAAGGCTGGGGGTTGGCGAAACCACTATAGTTGCGCCAGGGATGGCATGCTCCGCCTTCTTCACTAACTTGACCGATGGCGGTGGAAGAAATCGAGCAGGACTTCATTGAAGGCCTCGTATTGTTCCCAATAGACCGAATGCCCTGCCTCGGCGAAAAGCACGACTTCAGGATCGGTCCAGTAAGCCGCGTAGGCCCGCAGGCGCGAAGGCGGCATGTACAGATCGGCGTCGCCGGTGAAAAGCAGCGTGGGCGTCGCAATTCGCCGTATCAGTTCCGGCGTTATCTCGTTCCGGGCCGGCACAGGCACCCGCTCTTTCTGCGTTCTGGACCTGGCTTCGAGTTCGCGCCAGCGTTGCACGCCTTCGGGACAGGCAGCGCGATAGGACGGCCCGAGTTCACTGATCCAGCGCGGCAGATTCCTCACTTCCGGCGGCAGCAATCCGGATTCGGAGGCGGACCAGGCCGGGTCCCCCGGTTTTCCGATCGTGCAGCCGATGGCGAGACTCAGCAATCGTTCCGGCCAGGAAACTGCAAAGTCGGGCAGAATGTCGGCGCCGGCGGCAAGTCCGACCAGATGCATCCGGCCAACGTCAAGATGTTCGACGAGCCGGTACAGATCGCCGGCGCCCGTACCCGGATTTTCCGGGAAACCGGCATCCGAACCATGATGACCGCGCCGGGAATACGCGATAACGCGATAGCCGGCGGCAGCGAACGCCGGCTGCTGATAGCCCCAGTTCAGGGCGCTGCCGCTATATGGATGAACGAGCACCACCGCTTCGCCCGCGCCGCCGGTGTCCCAATAACTGATGCGGGCGCCGCCGACATCGAGCCTTCCTTGCGCGGCGGGCGCCTGGGCCGGCGTACCGCTCCAGCCAGTCTGCGCCGCCAGTTCCCGCATTGCATACGATTTCTTCATGAAACCACCTTGCTTTCAATTTCAGTGATACTACAATGCGCGTGCAATTTCAGGGCAGGAGATCGGAGGCGTACATGAACCGAATCCGCATCGGCATGATGGGGCTGGGCCACGTCGGCCGGCAAATCTACAAACTTGCGCTCAAGGACGAGAGTTTCGAAGTCGTCGCGGTTTCGGATATCGGCCGGCCCGATATTCTACGGCATCTGCTCGACAAGGAAATGGGCCGCAGCGGCGAAGTGCAACTGGAAGACAATTGTCTTGTCAGTTCGGGCTCGCGTACGCGGCTGATGTCGGCCGAAAGGCCCGGCGAGATTCCCTGGGACGTGTTCGAGGTCGATTTTGTCATTGACGCTACCGGCCGTTTTCGCTCCTCCGCCGATCTCGCGCCTCATCTCGACGCCGGGGCGGCAAGAGTCGTCACGTCGATGTTGCCCGTCGACGAGATCGATCGCGTGATCCTGTTCGGGGTCAATCACGAGGAGATCGAACGCGAGGATCGCATCGTTTCAGCGGGTTCCGCTTCGACGACCGCGACCGCGCTCGCCCTGAAGATACTGTCGGATCGATATCCGATCGAACACGCTTCGATGACTTCGGTGCATGCCTATACCAGCGACCAGAGTCTGCAGGATTACGCCGGAGCGGATTATCGCCGCAGCCGTTCGGGCGCCAGGAACATCATTCCGAACGATGCGCCGGCCCTGCGCTGGATTCAGGAACTGATGCCGGAACTGCAAGGCCGAATGACCGCCTATGCCTTGAACGTTCCCGTTCAGACCGGTTCCATGCTCGACATTACGGTCTCGCTGAAAGACCGCGAGGCGGACATCGATTCCGTACGCAATTTGTTCGTCGATGCCGCGCGGGCGCAGCCGGAACTGATCGAAACCACCGCCGACCCCATCGTTTCGTCCGATGTGCGCGGCTGCGACAAATCCCTGCTCGTCGATTTGAAAGGCTGCATGCCGGCAGGCTCGCGCATGTTGAAGATACTGGCCTGGCACGAATCCCTCGGCCACGCCCGCAGAATACTAGACGTGATCCAGGCGTATTCGGAACTGGATGAAAGAATCGACCGGGAGGCCGCGTAATGAGAGTTGCAATCAACGGATTCGGCCGCATCGGCAGGGCGGTCTTCAGAATCGCCGAATCTCTGCCGGAAATCGAAATCGTCGCCATCAACGACCTGTTCGACAACGACGCCCTGCGTTATCTGCTGAACTACGACACCGTCATGGGCCGCTTCCCCGGCAAGGTCAGCATAGAGAACTCCGAGATGGTCACGCCCAGGACCCGGGCCAGGATGTTGCAGGAAAGAGACCCGGCGCAATTGCCCTGGAAAGAACTCGAGGTCGATGCCGTGGTCGAGTCGACCGGCGTTTTCCGCAGCAAGGCCCAGGTCTCGATGCATCTCGAAGCGGGCGCGCAGCGGGCGCTGCTGACCGTGCCGGCGAAAGACGAGATCGACTACACCGTCGTCATGGGCGTCAACGAGGAAGGCCTCGAACCCGGGCATCGCATCGTTTCGAACGCCAGTTGCACGACCAATTGCCTGGCGCCCGTCGCCAAGGTCCTGCACGACGCCTTCGGCATTCGCGAAGGCATCATCAATACGGTTCACGCCTATACCAACGATCAGAGCCTGGCCGACGTGCCCCATTCCGACTGGCGGCGTTCGCGGGCCGCGGCGGAGAACATCATTCCCACATCCACCGGCGCCGCCAAGGCCGTGGGCGAAGTACTGCCCGAACTGAAAGGCCGTCTCGACGGCATCGCCTCGCGCGTTCCCGTGCCCGATGGCTCGGTGGTGGACCTGTTCGTGGAACTCGAACGGGAAGTCACTGTCGAGCAGGTCAACGAGACCCTGAGTTCGGCGGCGAAAACCGAGCGCATGCAGGACGTGCTCGAATACACCGAAGAGCCCGTGGTGTCATCGGACATCATCGGCAACCCGCATTCCTCGATCTTCGACGCCAGTTTCACCCAGGTCGGCGGCGGCCGTTTCCTCAAGGCCCTGAGCTGGTACGACAACGAATGGGGCTATTCGAAGCGGGTCTGCGACGTGCTGGGCCTGATGGCGAGCCAGTGACGCCCCTTGCGGCGTCCCGGGATTGCCTGAGATTCTGCGACTCCGCTTCGCTGCGCGCAGAATGACTGTGAAAGCGGAATCAGGATTCCTCGCCGGATTCCTGGAACTCCACGTGGATTTCCAGCTCGATTTCGTCGCCGACGCCAAAGCTGACGAAGCGGTCGATGCCGAAGGTTGAGCGCTGGAAGCTGGCGCTGGCGGAAAAGCCTATCGTATAGACGGGAGGCGGCGGGAAGGTAACGCGACCGCCGCCATTGAAACTCACTTCGATGGCAACCGGCGCCGTGACTCCCCGCAGCGTCAGTTCACCGTCGAATATGTAAGTGTCTTCGTCGATAGTCTCGGCAAGCGAGGTTGTGCGGTAGATGGCCTGGGGAAACTGCGCGACATTGAAATAGTTCTCGCCACGCAGTTCTTCCTCGAATTCCGGCAGATTCATGTCCAGGCCCGCGGTTTCGATGATGACTTCGACACTGGAGTTCTCGATGTTCTCGGGGTCGAAATCCAGCGTTGCGTCAAAATCGTTGAACCGGCCGGTGAGCGTGGAAAATCCCAGATGGTTCAGCTTCCACAACAGCGTCGCGTGGTTGGGGTCCAGGGTGAACTGTCCCGAGCGGATTTCGGCAATTTCGGTTTCGAAATCCGGCGTCATGACTCGATCGCAGGCAGTGAGAAGAACCGTGCCGGCGATTGCCGCCAGGCAGCGGCCGAGAACTTGGGGCAAAGAGGAAATCATAATCAACCTGTCTGTTTTCGTTGGCAAGGATCCCGTTCGGCCAGATTCACTGGCGCACGGCGAACACATCGACTTCGATGTCGATGTCATTGGGAATTTCGGCGGTGCTCGCCCAGTATCCCTGGCCGACGCCGTACTCCAGCCGCCGGATGGTTACTCTGCTATTCAGGCGGAAGCCGATCACGCCGTCGTTGTTCTCGACGCTGAGGGTGAACGGAAAGCTCATGGGCCGGGTCACATTGCGGATCGTCAGGTTGCCGTTGGAAGTGAATGAATCCATCGACGTCAGGCGGCATTCCTCGGCGACGAAAGTGGCGGTGGGGAACTGGTCGACGTCGAACAGTTCGATGTCGAGCAGATAGTCGATCGCCTCGGGAGAATCCAGCCAGAGATCGCCGATGGGAATCGTCACGGTGAATTCACAGGAGCCCGGGTTCATGGGGTCGATATTGAATACCGCATCGACATTCCTGAACTCGCCCTGGTAGGGGTCGCCGGTGTAGGAGTAGTGGAAGATTACTTTTGATTGCTCCTGGTCGATCACCCAGGTCTGGGCCAGCGCGGGCAGGCCGATCAGCAACAACAGCGGCGACAGCGCCGCGAGGTACAGTTTTCGCATTCTCTCGATCCTCCTGATGGTTACGGCAATGCGTAGGCCACGATTTCGGCGGGCGTGCCGCCGCCGCTGACGACCATGGCGATATATTGCTTGCCGTCGTGCTCATATGTCATCGGCACCCCGGTCTGGGTCGCCGGCAGTTCCATCTCGAACAGGATTTCGCCGGTTGCCTTGTCGTGGGCGCGGAACATGTTGCCGCCGCCGACGCCTTCGCCGGCAAACAGCAGGGTTTTGGTCACCAGCAGACCCGACTTGGTCTCGACGCCGGTGCGCGGCAGGTCGACGCCTTCCAGCGCCGGATTGTTGGCGATGTTTGCCGGCGTATCGGCGTTGGCGATCTGCCAGAGCATATCGCCGGAATTCATGTCGAGCGCCGTAATCCGGCCGTAAGGCGGTTGTACGATCGGCAGACCCTGGACCCGCGGCACGCGCACGCCGAAGGCCATGCTGAAATCGACATCGGAATTCGGGTCCTTCTCCACCGACAACACCGAGAGCACGGTGCGGGAAGGTACATACAGGTATCCGGTTTCGGGGTCGAGTACGCTGGCTTCCCAATTGGGACCGCCGGTGGCCGAAGGCAGGCTCAGGGTGCCTCTCGTGCCGTCGGCGGCTTCCGCCTGGGAAGGCGGCGAATACAGGTTCGGGCTGAGGCGGAAATCCTCGATCGCCACCAGGGCCTCGGCGCGAAGCTCGGGCGTGAAATCGATCAGATCGTCTTCGGTGAAGCCCTGCCGGTCGACGGCGGGGGGACGGGTCGGAAAAGGCTGTGTCGGCGAATACCATTCACGCGGCACGTCGCCAGCGGGAACGGGCAGTTCCTCGATGGGCCAGATCGGCTCGCCCGTCTCCCGGTCGAAGGTGTAGACGAACGACTGTTTGGTCACCTGGGCGACAATCTTGCGGCCGTTGGGCAAGTCGGCCAGCACCGCCGCGGAAGGGTTGTCCCAGTCCCAGATGTCGTGGTGAATCAACTGATAATGCCATTGGCGCTCGCCGGTCTGGATATCGAGCGCGACCACGCTGTTGGTGAACAGATTATCGCCTGGGCGGTCGGCGCCGAAACGGTCGCCGGTAGCCGATTCGGTGGGCAGATAGACATGCCCCAGTTCCGGGTCTCCGGACATGGTCGCCCAGACTCCCCCATTGCCGGAAATTCGGGCGCCGTCGTCGAACCAGGTTTCGATGCCGATTTCACCGGGCTCGGGAATGACGTGGAAAGTCCACAGCAATTCGCCGGTCTGCGCGTGGAAGCCGCGCACGTCGCCCTTGACGTTGTATTTCGAAGGCGGCCGCATGGAAACGCGATGCGCCGGACCGACCACGATCACGTCGTTCATGACGAAAGGCGGCATGGACGAGCCGATGTCGATGTCCTCGCGGCCTTCGCCGAGACGCAGGCCCTCGTGCATGTCGACCCAGCCGTTGTCGCCGAAATCCGGGTCGGGCAAGCCGGTTTCGGCATCGAGCGAAACGAGGAAGAAGCCCGGCGTGACGGTAAGGATGCGCCGCTCGTCGCCGAAACGGTAGTAGGAAACACCCCGGCCCGAGCCCTTGCGCGGGGCGGCGTCGAACCGCTCGCCTTCCTGCGGCCGCCACAGCCAGAGCAATTGACCGTTGGTGGCGTCGAGGGCCGCGACGTTGCGCGTGGAGCCCATGGTGGTGTACATGACGCCGTCGACTTCAAGCGGCGTGAAGGTGGCGTTGAACTCGGACTGGGGGCCGATACTTGCGGTCGAATAGCGCCAGGCGATTTGCAGCGAACCGACGTTGTCCGCGTTGATCTGGTCGAGCGGCGAATAGCGCTGGGCGAGTTCGTTGCCGTGATGAGTCGGCCAGTCTCCCGCGTAGACGTCAGTCCCTGTCTGGCCGAAAGCCGCTGGATTCATGGTCAGGATCCAGGCGCCCACGGTCAAAGTCGAAATCAAACGCATTGCTCTCTTCATCCAGGATTCTCCGGATTTTGTCAAAGTATTGGCAGGGCCAAAGCAGCAGGCAAGAATAAGCAATCAAACTTGCCCGCGCAAGAAAAGCGAAGGCTTCACTACGATTTGAAACAATTGCGTGGCGGAGCGAATCGTTATTGCGCGATGTAGTTGAAGTCCGCGGGCCCGGCCCGCCGTACCAGGATGACGACTTCTCCGGAATCCGGCACGTCCCAGGAATGATTCATGCCGCCGGGTATCACGACATAGGCGCCCGCGTGCAATTCGTGCGTTTCGTCGCCGAGTTCAAGCACGACCGACCCGCTCACGACCACGACGAATTCGTCATGAGTGTGCCAATGCAGGTCGAAATGGCCTCCGGCGGGAAACATGGCGTAGTACGTTACGCCGCCGGTAACCGGGTCCACGCCCTGGCGGGCCGTGCGGGTGCCGAGGGGCGGACCGTTGCCTTCGCCCGGCGGCCCCCATTCGAGTTCTTCGAGGTTTACCGCGTATGGCTCGGTCTGCCGTTCGGCGGCGATTCCATAAGCCGCGGCAAACATTGCGAGAAAGTAGATAATTGCCTTGATTCGAACGGCCATATTGATCGAACCTGTTGTCAGAATAGATTGCCGGACCCGGGATTGCGTCGATCCGCTGCAGTCAGTCCGCCTGGAAGGCAGGCAGTATAACGCGAAAGCGAATCCTGCCCACCGCCTGTAACAAGGCGTTACGACTTCCCTCGTTTCCGTGGTTGGAACGCCTGCCCGTCTGATATAAAGTCTGCACTGCGAGGCATATATGAATCAGCATTCCCGCCGTCGATTTCTCCAGGCGCTGGCCATCGCCGCGCCTTCGCTTGCATTGTCCGGGCGGCTTGCCGCGCAGGCAGAAATCCCCGATACCATCAACCCCGGTATGGGACCCTATCCCGACTCCTGGCTGCCCGAAGGCATACGGTCGCGCTTCGTCGAAGGCGTCAACGATCTGCGCATGCATGTGCTGGAGGCCGGCTTCGAGACGCCGGACCGGCCGGCGCTAGTCATGCTGCACGGCTTCCCGGAACTGGCCTACAGTTGGCGCAAGGTGATGAAGCCGTTGGCCGACGCGGGCTATCACGTGATCGTGCCCGATCTGCGGGGGTACGGCCGCACTACCGGCTGGAGCAGCGATTACGATACCGACCTCGCGCCCTTCCGCATGCTGAACAAGGTTCGGGACGTAATCGGGCTGATCTACGCCTTTGGCTACGAACATGTGGCCTGCGTCATCGGCCACGATTTCGGCTCGCCCCTGGCGGGCTGGTGCGCCTTGACCCGGCCCGACATTTTCCGCGCCGTCGTCATGATGAGCGCGCCTTTCGGCGGCGTACCGACGATCCCGTTCGACACCATCGACAACCCGCCACCGGCGCCCGCGGAAGGCCCTGGCATCCATGAAAACCTGGCGAACCTGCCCCGGCCCCGGAAGCACTACCAGCGCTATTACACCACCCGGGAAGCAAACGAGAACATGTGGCATGCGGAGCAGGGTCTGAGCGATTTCATTCGCGCCTATTATCACCACAAGAGCGCGGACTGGGAGCAGAACCGGCCGTACCGGCTGGCGGCCAGGACTGCCGAGGAGTGGGCGAAGATGCCGACCTATTACATCATGGATCTGGCCGAGGGCATGGCGGAAACCGTGGCGCATCATATGCCCACGCCGGAACTGGCGGCGGCCAACGATTGGCTGACCGAAGCGGAACTGGCGGTATACGCCACGGAGTTCGGCCGCACGGGATTCCAGGGCGGACTCAACAGCTACCGCATGGGCGCAACCGGCATCGGCGCCGCGGAAACCCAGCTTTACGCCGGCAAGACCATAGACCAGCCCAGCATGTTCATCAGCGGCGCGAGCGACTGGGGCACCTATCAGAATCCCGGCAGTTTCGAACGTATGCAGGAAACAGTCTGCACCGACATGCGCGCCGTACACCTGGTCGCGGGCGCCGGTCACTGGGTGCAACAGGAGCAGGCGGAAGAAACCAGCCGCCTGCTGCTGGAGTTTCTGAACGAACTCTGAGTCGGGACACCCGCATTGGGTAGCGGTGAAGCCCGTGTGCCGTGATTCGGCATTAACCGGTATTTTCACGCAGCCAGGATTCGAGAACTTCTTTTTGAAATGTGCCGCTTTCCAGCGCATCGAGAATGAAGCGCAACGCGACATCCGCGCCAGCCTTGATCGTGACCCCGTTAACGCGAAGGAACACGTAGACCGCGGCGAAACCGACGCGCTTGTTGCCGTCGACAATGCCATGGTTCATGGTAAGGCTTTCCCAAAGCGCGGCCGCTTCTTCGAGCAAGTCGCCGTAGTACCCGGATTGTGGTCTGGCAAGAGCCGCTTCGATCAATCCGGCATCCCTGATGCCGACCGCGCCGCCGAATCGCGCCAATTGCACCTTGTGCAACTCCAGCACGTCTTCCATGTCGAGAAAGTAACGTTCAGCCATCAGCGGCGCTATTTGGCCAGTTCTTCATAGAGGGAGCCGAAGCGTTCGATACTTTCTTCGTGGTACTGCCGGATCAACTCCTTCTTCGAAGCGATTGCGAAACGCCTGTCGTATTCCGCCTTCGACATCACCACCGCGACATCGCGCCCGTTTTTCTGGATCAGGACCGGCTGGCCGGCGGCTTCTTCGAGCAGTTCGCCAAAGCGGTTCTTGGCGTCTGTAGCCTGCGTGACTTTCATGTATTGCATTCCCGACAACAGCAAGCGAATAACTTTAGCTAAAATAGCCAATTATTGCAATGTCACAAGTCCCGAGGCTGGAAGTCAGCCGAGATTGCGGCGAAATGCGCTCAGGGATCCGCCCATTCGCGCAGCAGGTTGTGATAAACGCCGGCCAGGTCGACCAGTGCTTCCTGTTGGGGAGATTCCGTGGCGATTTTCTGTATCGCCTTGTCCAGTTCGTACAGGATCGATCGCTGGCGGTCGCCGCGGACCATGCTCTGAATCCAGAAAAACGCGGCCAGACGCCGGCCTGACGTAACCGGCCTGACGGCATGTACGCTGGAGCCGGGGTACAGAACCATGTCTCCCGCCTGCAACTTCACTTCGACCGGGCCAAAGGTATCTTCCATGACCAGTTCTCCTCCCTTGTAGCTGTCCGGGTCGGAGAGAAACAGCGTCGCTGAAATATCGGTGCGAACCCGATGCGGCGTCCCGAAAACCGGCCGGATCGCGCCGTCCACATGGCGGCCGTAGCTGTTGTCTTCCTCGTAACAATTGAACAACGGGGGCACGATCCTGGCGGGCAAGGCCGCGGCGGTGAATTGCTGATTGCCGTCGAGAATCCTGATTATCTTCTCGCCGAGTTTCCGCGCCAGCGGGTGATCGTCCGGAAGCTGGCGATTGCGCTTGACCGCCTGCGACAGGTAGCCGGCGCTGCCGCGTCCGTCGGACCAGTCCGCCTGTTCGAGATCGCCGCGGAATTCTTCCACTGCTGCCGGATCGAGAACCTGTTTGAGTTGAATCAGCATCGGGTTTGCAGACTGCCTGCTTCGGTCAGTAGTCGAAATTGATCGCAAATACCGCGGTCAGTCCCTGACCGGGTATGACATGCCAGGGATGGAGCTGGTCGAAGTACACTTCATCCGTGAGATTCGTCAGGTTCAACTTGAATCGGAGATTATCGGAATACGCGTATTCCGCCATCGCATCGAATGCCCAGTAATCGTCCACCCGCTTGCTGTTGCCGACCACCCGCTCATCGACGTAGCGGGCGCCGGCTCCCAGATCGAAGCGGACGCTCGCGATCCAGTTCATCCAGATCGAGAAGGTATCGGGGGCGACATTATCGATTCTGCCGCTTGTGCCTGTCAGCCTGTTCAGTTGTTCGTCATTCAGCCGGGTGTAACCGGTCATCAATTCCAGGCTTTCGCTGATGTTTCCAGTCAGGCTGAAGGAAAAACCCTTGATCCGCTGTTCGCCTGCCAGCGTATTGAATCCGGGATTGAGAGGATCGGGCACACGGGCATTGGTCTTGTCGATGTGGAATAGCGCGGCGTCCGCTGCCATCCGCCCGTCGAGCAGACTCCATTTCAGGCCCAGTTCGAGGCTTTCGTTTTCTTCGGGCTCCAGGCTCACATTGCTCGTGGTCAACCCCCGGCCGCTGCTGATGAAGGAAACCGACTCCGCCGAAGGATTGAACGAGGTGCCCCAGCCCAGATACACGGTGCCCGCCGCGGCCGGCTTGTAGATCAGCGCCGCGCGATAGCTGGTTTCGATATCGCTGGCTGGAAAATCGGCATTGCCGGTTAGCGCGCCATTCACATCGAATCGTCGTTCGGAATAATCGGTGTCAAATCGATCCCAACGGATACCCGCGCTTAGACTCCATCGCTCATTGAACCGAAGGGTGTCCAGCGCATAAACGGCCAGCGTGTCGCTCGTCGTTTCCGCCTGCAGCCTGCGGGCGGTCGGCCCGTCGAAGAATCCGCCGGGATCGCCCAGGCGCGTTGCCGGGACCGGCAGCCCGTAATCGAAGAACGGCGTTTGCGACGCGAAGCCGAAAGCGGGATTGGAAGTCTCGCCGGAGATTTCCACGCCGGCGACAAGCGAATGGTTCATGGCGCCGGTGCTGAAATCCGCCTGCAGGTTGAGTTGCCCCTGCAACATCTCTTCCCTGCTTTCTCCGCTGAAAATCATCCTGTGTACGATGACGTTGTCCGGATCGTCACCAAGCGATACGAAGGCGTCCACCTGGGGCTCGGTGATTCTGCTCCTTCTTTCGTAGCCGGCGTAACGTACCTGCGCGTTGAGGGAGACGGCAGAACTGATCCGGCGATCCAGCACCGCCGAGGCCACGTCCGCCCGCGTGTCCAGAAAGTCCGATGCAAACCCATAGAAGTTCTCCCTGTCCACCATCGGGGGACGGCCCTCGACCCAGGGAAATCCATAGTCGGGAATGCTCTCGCTGTCCAGATGCAAGTAGCTGAGCGTCAGACTCGTGGCGCTTCCAAGCTCGAGGCTGAGACTCGGCGCCAGACCGTAACGTCGGGACTCGGTGACGTCCCTGCCAGGCGCGTCCGCACGGTGGGCGAGTACATTGACGCGAAAAGCCGAATTTTCCGCCGCATCGAGCGGTTGATTCAGATCCGCCGTGATCCGGCGAATACCGGCATTGCCCATGTTGACGTGCAAGCTTCGCAGTTCGTCCTGCAGCGGTTTCTTGCTGCTCTGATTGATCACGCCTCCGGTCGAGCCACGGCCGACAACAACGGAAGAAGGCCCCAGCAGCACCTGTACCGCTTCCATGTTGAACGGGTCCCGCGCGTAGTTGCCCGTGTCGCGCATGCCGTCGAGAAACATGTCGTTGCGGGAGGAAAAACCCCGCACGGACGGATTGTTTCCCTGCCAACTGAATTCGCCGGCGCCGAGCGTGATGCCCGGAACATTACGCAAGGCCTCGTCCAGGCTCATGACGTTGCGGTCCTGCATCATCTGGGACGAAAGCGTGGTGACGGACTGGGGAGTGTCGAGCAGGGATTCCGTGAGCTTGCCGACGCTGTTTTCTTCCTGGAGATAACTGTCGCGCCGCTGTACGCCTTCCACCAGAATCTCCTCCACCCGGGGTTCCTGTCCGAAAGCCACGCCGGCCAGCACGGTTCCGGCGCCGGTCCCGACCAGGGTGTTGGAAATCAGTCTGCGCATCCGCATGCCGGAACAATAGCAATAATCGAATGGCAATTCCCGATACTGTCTTTGCAATTGTCGGATGGGCCGCACTTGTTGCAATGGTTGCGCAGTCAGGCCCTCAGTGGTTTAAGATATGCCCAAGCGAATTACCAGGTAGGCTCCATGACTCTTCTCCCTGATCTACTCGAATGTTCACCGGCCCCGAGACGTCTTTTCCAGCCTGCTGCCGTACTGCTCGGCGCATTGCTGATCGGTCCGGTATCGGCGCAGGACGCCTCACGGCCCGACCTTGAGGGCATCTGGACCAATGCCTCGCTGACCAACCTGAATCGCCCCGAGGGCGTCGAATCTCTCGTCGTGCCGCCGGAAGAAGCGATCGTCATCGCAGCCAGGACGCCCATTGGCGGCATCGAAGGCGGCTTCGACGAAGGCGACGGAGTCAATAACCTGCCGGAACAGGGCGGCGCGGATTTCGGCGTGCGGGCCTATAACAACTTCTGGGTGGATACGGGTTCCAATCTGGCGCTGGTCAAGGGCGAGTTCCGGACTTCCTATGTGGTCGACCCGCCCGACGGCCGCGTCCCGCGCCGCGAAGACCCGCAATATGATTTCGAGCGGCGCAATTTCGGCGCGCGCTACGCCACCGGGATCGGCGACACGCGGGGCCCCGAGGCCATTCCCAACGCGGAACGTTGCCTTATCGGCTTCGGCAACAAGGCCGGCCCCGGCATGATGGGCGCCCTGTACAACAACACCTACCAGTTCGTGCAGACCGACGATTACGTCATGATTCTCGTGGAGATGGTGCACGACGCCCGCATTATTCCGATCTACGATTCGGCCGAAGAGGCCCGGGCCGGCCGCAGGCCACTCGTATTCGAGCAATGGTTCGGGGATTCAGTCGGCTGGTACGAAGACGGCGAACTCGTGGTCGAGACAGTCAACATCCACCCGTTGCAACTGAGTCAGAGTTCGATACCGATCACCAGGCAGGGCCGCATCGTCGAGCACTTCAGCCGCTACTCCGACAACGAAATCTTCTACCGGTTCACCGTCGAGGACGACAACATCTACCTGCAACCCTGGACGGCCGAACTGAGCTTCTACGCCACCGAGGACCAGGTCTACGAATACGCCTGCCACGAAGGCAACTATTCAATGCCCGGCACCCTCGCCGGCGCCCGCCTTCTTGAACTGGAAGAAGAATTCGGAATCAGCAGGTAGGAGACCCAGGCTTATGACCAGATTCATCGGTACGTTATCCGCCTTGACATGCATGGCGCTGCTGGGCGCATGCTCCGACAACGCCTCCGCACCGGAATCAGCGGAAGTTTCCGCCGTTGCGGCGCCGGCCGCCGAGACCGCTCCGGCCCGAACCGCGGGTTTCAGCGCATTGCGCAACGCATACTTCGGCGATTTGCATGTCCACACCATGTATTCATTCGACGCCTTCATATTCGGTACGACTTCATCGCCGGATGACGCCTACGAGTTCGCCAAGGGCGGTTCGATCACTCATCCCGCGGGTTTCGAAATGCAACTGCAGGTTCCGCTGGACTTTTACGGAGTGACCGACCATGCGTTTTACATTGGCGTGCTCAGGGAGATGGCCAACCCGAACTCGGAAATATCGAGGCATCCGGTAGCCGCCGGCATGTCCACTCTGGGCGGAGCCGTGGAGAGAGGAGCGAAATTCCGGGAAATTCTCGCCTTTATGCGCAGCGACGACGGACTGGAAATCAACGATCCCGTGATCCGGAAATCGGCATGGGACGATATTATCGCGGCCGCCAACCGGCATAACGATCCAGGCAATTTCACCACCTTCATCGGTTATGAATACACCGCGAGCGCATCCGACTCGGGCAACCTGCACCGCAATGTGATCTTTCGTGGCGACATGGGGCCTGAGTTGCCGTTTTCCCGCCTGGATTCCAGTAATCCGGAAGATTTATGGAACTGGATGGACAGCAATCGCGCCCAGGGAATCGAGAGTCTGGCCATTCCGCACAATTCCAACGGCTCAAACGGCAGGATGTTCATGCTGACCGACAATTCGGGCAGACCCCTGGATGACGCATACGCCAATCAGCGCATGCGCAACGAACCCCTGGTGGAGATCAGCCAGGTAAAGGGCACATCCGATACTCATCCAGCCCTGTCACCGAACGACGAATGGGCCGATTTCGAGATCATGCCGCTTCGGGTAGCTACCAATCTCTACAGCGAGCCGAATGGAGGCTACGTGCGACAGGCCTGGCTCAACGGCCTGAAGATGCAGGCCGAGGAAGGATTCAATCCCTACAGGTTCGGCGTGATCGGATCCAGCGATACGCATAACGCGACTTACGCCGGCGAAGAACACGACTACTGGAGCAAAGTCGGTCTGAACGACGCCACTGCAGTCTTGCGAGGATCGGTGCCATTGCCCGAGCCTACGCCCGAAGGAGAGATATACAGAGATACCTATTACGATACCTGGAGCGCCGCGGGCCTGGCCGGCGTATGGGCGGAAGAGAACACACGGAGCAGCATTTATGACGCCTTCCGGCGAAAAGAGACTTTCGGCACTTCGGGAACGCGCATGAAGGTGCGCTTCTTCGGCGGATACGAGTTGCCGGCCGCCGACGATCCTGACTTGCTCGCGCAAGCCTATGCCGGCGGGGTACCCATGGGAGGCGACCTGCTTGCTGAAACGAATCGATCGCCAGGCTTTATTGCCTGGGTCGCCAAGGATCCCAACGGCGCAAACCTCGAAAGACTGCAGATCGTCAAGGGCTGGGTCGAAGACGGCGAGACCCGGGAAGAAGTGTATGACATCGCCTGTTCGGAAGGGACGGTCGATCCCGAGACCCATCGCTGTCCCGACAATGGCGCTCGTGTCGATATCAGCGATTGCAGCATTACGCAAGGCGTCGGTGCTGCCGAATTGCGCGCCGCGTGGCAGGATCCCGACTTCGATCCGGATCAACACGCTTTTTATTACGTTCGCGGACTGGAAAATCCCACCTGCCGCTGGTCGACCTGGGATGCAATTCGCGCGGGCGTGGCGCCGCATCCCGATCTGCAGCCGACGATCCAGGAACGCGTCTGGTCTTCACCGATCTGGCTGACCCCGGCACAACTCTGATCACTGGATCATGGCGCCCGGTGGTCTGCTGAAACAGCCGCTTTTGTGGTTTCTTGTAATTGGGCTGGCGCTCTTTATCGCCGATAGCCGGATTCCCGAAAGTCGCGACGAAATCATCGTAACGGCTGCGCTTCGCGATCGACTGGCCACTTTGTGGACGACCCAGACCGGCCTCGTGGCAACCGAGGCGGAGCTGAACTCCCTGGTGGACAACTGGCTGAAGGAAGAAATCCTTTACCGGGAAGCCCTGCGCATGGGACTGGATCGGGAAGACTCCATCATCCGCCGGCGCCTGGTGCAGAAGCTCGGCTTTATCGCAGAATCGGAGACGATTCCCACGCCGGAAGAAGGTGAACTCGAAGACTTCTACCGGGAAAACATCAACGAATACACGCTGCCGGTCAGATACTCCTTCCGGCACCTTTATTTTCAACAGCGCGCGGCGGCCGAAAATGCGCTGGCCCGGATAAACGAAGGCGCGGCGGCACAGGAATACGGCGAGCCCACGATGTTGAATCCCGCTTATGTCTATCGCAGCGCACTGGATCTCAACGCGGCCTTCGGCGCCGGTTTCGCCGGCCAACTGGAGACTGTCGCCGCCGGGGGCTGGCAGGGCCCGGTGCAAAGCGGATTCGGATTCCATCTCGTGTGGATCGACACGATTCATCCCACTGAGGTGACGCCATTCGATGGAATCCGGCAACAGGTGTTACAGGACTTCCAACGGGCGCGGCAATTGCAGGCAAGGGACGCCTATGTCGAAAATCTGCTGGAGGAATACACCATTGTCGTGGAGCCGCGATGACGAGAACATCGCTGTTTCTGCTTTTGCTTCTGGCTGCCTGGCCGGCGCAGGCCCACGAAGTCAGGCCGGCCTTCCTGAAACTGACCGAAACTGAAGCGGCCGAAGGTGGGGAACTGTTTGAAGCATCATTGCGGCAGCCGCAAATCGATGGGCGTTACCTCGGGCTGCAACTGCAGACGAACTGCGAATCGACTCCGGTCTCCGCCAGCCTCACCAACGGCGCGGTGATCGAAGTATTCGAGTTGGATTGCCGTGAGTCGCCGTTGGAAATCATCGAAATCCCGGGGCTGGAACGGAGCCTGATCGATACCCTGGTCAGTATTGAGCGTCTCGATGGCGAGACCCGGGAGTTGTTGATCAACGGCGACGAACCTCGAGTTCACTTGTCCGAAGCCACTCCCGGCCCGCCGGTGTACCTCGCAATCGGGATCGAGCATCTCGTGTTCGGATTCGATCACGTCCTGTTCGTAATCATGCTGTTGTACATCGTGCGGAAGCCGCTGGATATCCTTATTGTGGTGACCAGTTTCACGGTCGCTCACTCGCTGACGCTGGCCCTGTCCGCGTTCGATTTGCTCACGCTGTCATCGGCGCCGGTAGAGGCGGTCATTGCCGGCAGCATCGTGCTGCTGGCCTGTGAAAACCTCTCGGACAAACCTTCCCCGGTCAGGCAATACCCGGCAATCATCGCCTTCGTTTTCGGCCTGCTGCACGGATTGGGATTCGCCGGCGCGCTGGCCGAGATCGGCCTGCCCGAAAACAGCCGGCTCATGGCCCTTTTCCTGTTCAACGCCGGCATCGAACTCGGCCAACTCGCCATCATCGCCACGGTGCTGGCCCTGCTGGCGGTAACAAGATGGCGACATCTCCAGACATTTCACCAACTTCCCATCTATGCCACCGGCGGCATAGCCGCCTACTGGTTCATAGAAAGAAGCTGGCAAATACTGGCCTGGTCTTAGCCACCATCGAAGCCCCATGGCGCCACACAAAAAGGGCCCAGCGGCATTCGCCGCTGGGCCCTTTTTGTGTGGCGCCTGACGATGACCTACTTTCACATGGGGAGACCCCACACTATCATCGGCGCTGAGCGGTTTCACTACTGAGTTCGGGATGGGATCAGGTGGTTCACACTCGCTAAGGTCGTCAGGCATAAACTGTCGCCGGCGCACCCGGTCAGGCGGCGCGGCGCAATCCGGTGGAGACATGGAGCATGCTGTAACTGACAAGCCGCAAAGCGACTTATCCATATGAAACATTACGATCGCAGCTTGTTCCGCAACCGGGGCTAAACCCCTGGTTATGCGATCAAGCCTCACGTGCAATTAGTACCGGTTAGCTCAACGCCTCACAGCGCTTACACACCCGGCCTATCAACGTCGTCGTCTTCAACGGCACTTCAGGAGAGCCGAAGCTCTCAGGGAGATCTAGTCTTGAAGGAGGCTTCCCGCTTAGATGCCTTCAGCGGTTATCCCGTCCGAACATAGCTACCGGGCAATGCCTCTGGCGAGACAACCCGAACACCAGCGGTTCGTTCACCCCGGTCCTCTCGTACTAGGGGCAACTCTTCGCAAATCTCCTGCGCCCACGGCAGATAGGGACCGAACTGTCTCACGACGTTCTAAACCCAGCTCGCGTACCACTTTAAATGGCGAACAGCCATACCCTTGGGACCCGCTTCAGCCCCAGGATGTGATGAGCCGACATCGAGGTGCCAAACACCGCCGTCGATGTGAACTCTTGGGCGGTATCAGCCTGTTATCCCCGGAGTACCTTTTATCCGTTGAGCGATGGCCCTTCCATACAGAACCACCGGATCACTAAGACCAACTTTCGTTCCTGCTCGACGTGTCTGTCTCGCAGTCAAGCACTCTTATGCCTTTGCACTAACCGTACGATTTCCGACCGTACTTAGAGTACCTTCGCGCTCCTCCGTTACTCTTTAGGAGGAGACCGCCCCAGTCAAACTACCCACCACACACGGTCCCGGACCCGGATAACGGGCCTCGGTTAGGGCCCCAAACAAGCAAGGGTGGTATCTCAAGGGTGGCTCCACAGAGACTGGCGTCTCCGCTTCGAAGCCTTCCACCTATCCTGCACATACTTGTTCAAAGTCCAGTGTGAAGCTGTAGTAAAGGTTCACGGGGTCTTTCCGTCTAGCCGCGGGTACACTGCATCTTCACAGCAAGTTCAATTTCGCTGAGTCCCTGGTGGAGACAGTGTGGCCATCGTTACGCCATTCGTGCAGGTCGGAACTTACCCGACAAGGAATTTCGCTACCTTAGGACCGTTATAGTTACGGCCGCCGTTCACCGGGGCTTCGATCAAGAGCTTCGCCGAAGCTAACCCCATCACTTAACCTTCCGGCACCGGGCAGGCGTCACACCCTATACGTCCTCTTGCGAGTTTGCAGAGTGCTATGTTTTTAGTAAACAGTCGCAGCCACCATTTTATTGCAACCCCCTTCCGCTCCGGCCGCGAGGGCCTTCACGTACAAGGGGCACACCTTCTCCCGAAGTTACGGTGTCATTTTGCCGAGTTCCTTCACCAGAGTTCTCTCAAGCGCCTTAGGATTCTCACCCCACCCACCTGTGTCGGTTTAGGGTACGGTTCTTCATAGCCTGAAGCTTAGAGGTTTTTCCAGGAAGCATGGCATCAACTACTTCTCTCCTGTAAAGGAGATCGTCATCACATCTCAGTCTTGAGGAGACCCGGATTTACCTAAGTCCCCAACCTACATGCTTAAACCGGCATATCCAACAGCCGGCTAGCCTAGCCTTCTCCGTCACCCCATCGCAGCTATAAAAAGTTCAGGAATATTAACCTGATTCCCATCGACTACGCATTTCTGCCTCGCCTTAGGGGCCGACTAACCCTGCGTCGATTAACGTTGCGCAGGAAACCTTGGGTTTTCGGCGTGCGGGCTTTTCACCCGCATTATCGCTACTCATGTCAGCATTCGCACTTCTGATATCTCCAGCGGACCTCACGGTCCACCTTCACAGACTTACAGAACGCTCCCCTACCATGCCTTGCGGCATCCACAGCTTCGGTACACATCTTGAGCCCCGGTATATCTTCCGCGCAGGCCGACTTGACCAGTGAGCTATTACGCTTTCTTTAAATGATGGCTGCTTCTAAGCCAACATCCTGGCTGTCTGAGCCTTCCCACATCGTTTCCCACTGAGATGTGTTTGGGGACCTTAGCTGGTGGTCTGGGCTGTTGCCCTCTCGACGACGAAACTTATCTCCCGCCGTCTGTCTCCCGTGATAGTACTTCCAGGTATTCGGAGTTTGCGATGGTTTGGTACCGCGAGATGCAGCCCTAGCCATTACAGTGCTCTACCCCCTGGAGTAAGTCACGAGGCACTACCTAAATAGTTTTCGGGGAGAACCAGCTATCTCCGGGCTTGTTTAGCCTTTCACTCCTAGCCACAGCTCATCCACTAATTTTTCAACATTAGTTGGTTCGGTCCTCCAGTCGGTATTACCCGACCTTCAACCTGGCCATGGCTAGATCGCCCGGTTTCGGGTCTACACCTTGCAACTGAACGCCCTGTTAAGACTCGATTTCTCTACGGCTCCCCTATACGGTTAACCTTGCTACAAAATGTAAGTCGCTGACCCATTATACAAAAGGTACGCAGTCACTCCCGAAGGAGCTCCCACTGCTTGTACGCATACGGTTTCAGGTTCTATTTCACTCCCCTAACAGGGGTTCTTTTCGCCTTTCCCTCACGGTACTGGTTCACTATCGGTCGATAAGTAGTATTTAGCCTTGGAGGATGGTCCCCCCATGTTCAGACAGAGTTTCACGTGCTCCGCCCTACTCGATTTCATCCGACACCAGTTTTCATGTACTGGGCTATCACCGTCTATGGCCGAACTTTCCAGATCGTTCCACTAACTCGGTGCCGGACTTAAGGGCTGGTCCCCGTTCGCTCGCCGCTACTAAGGGAATCTCGGTTGATTTCTTTTCCTCCGGGTACTTAGATGTTTCAGTTCCCCGGGTTCGCTTCTTGCACCTATGTATTCAGTGCAAGATACCCGCAAGCGGGTGGGTTTCCCCATTCGGAAATCCCCGGATCAAAGCTAGTTTGCAAGCTCCCCGAGGCTTATCGCATGCTACAACGTCCTTCATCGCCTCTTATCGCCTAGGCATCCACCATATGCGCTTCAACGCTTGATCATATAACCCCAAGAAGTCCGCCACCAATTGAACAAAGCGGCAGCCATACAGGGCTATACGTAACTCAAAAAGAGTTATGGTTTCGCCGGCAGCCGCTGATAATGGCCGCCGGACTGACTCATGCAGTTGCGAGAGGTCACCACTTGATGACTGGAACAACCGCATGTGCCTTTGACTACCCGAATTGTAAAAGAACAAAACCGGAAAACCGGTCGCAGGCAAAAACCAAAATCCATTCCGATGGAACGGACCTTGGTTTTTGCTTGCGTTGAATCAGTCCCGCACATCCCCGCAGGGAGATGGTGGAGCCAGGCGGGATCGAACCGCCGACCTCCTGCGTGCAAGGCAGGCGCTCTCCCAGCTGAGCTATGGCCCCTCAGTGCTAGTCTTCGTTGCCATGTGCGGCGCTGCGCATCCCCGCCCTTGGCGCCGCGCGCCCTGGCAGGGACAGACATCCCGTGCATCGTGGGGGATCAGGCTGCCAGCGAGGCCCAGGCAACACGGAGCTTGAGAATGCCGACCAGATTTCCAATGCAGGACGTGACGGGGCCGTACAGAAGATCCGGCCTTTCGCAGCGTAGGGACTGGGAATCTGGTGGGTCTGGGAAGACTTGAACTTCCGACCTCACCCTTATCAGGGGTGCGCTCTAACCAACTGAGCTACAGACCCGATTGTTCACCGTTTCTGGTCAGCGACACGAAGAAAGCAATCAAGCCTGCTGCCCGTTAGTGCTGCCGAGGACTGACTCAAATGTATAACCAAACAGATTGTGTGGGAGCTCCGATGCGCCATCGGTCCCTTAAGTCTTTAAAGGAGGTGATCC
>JAJDYJ010000027.1 GCA_022822865.1 Pseudomonadales bacterium
TCGGCTCGGCTCGGCTCGGCTCGGCTCGGCTCGGCTCGGCTCGGCTCGGCTCGGCTCGGCTCGGCTCGGCTCGGCTCGGCTCGGCTCGGCTCGGCTCGGCTCGGCTCGGCTCGGCTCGGCTCGGCTAACAATATGGTGTCATGACTCGGGAATTCCCCAGTCAAGCGATTTCCCGCGCGTTGCATTACTTTCTTGCGACTGCTTCCCCCAAGGTTTACGGGATTGTACAAGGCCGGACGATTCTTTGTCCAATGGCATGATCGAAGCCGCGAATTCCTACGGCGCAGGCTCCTGGATCCCTGCGGGGCCTCGCCGTGCTATGATTTCCAGGATTCGTCAATTCCGTTCGCGCCATGCAACGCCGCCAGCTTCCCATCGGTATACAGAGCTTCCGGACCCTCCGGGAGAACGGTTGCTATTACGTCGACAAGACCGCCCTGATCCACCGGCTGGCGACCCAGGGCCGCCACTACTTCCTGTCGCGCCCGCGCCGCTTCGGCAAGAGCCTGCTGCTTGACACCCCGCGGGAATTGTTCGCGGGCAACGAAGCCCTGTTCCGGGGGCTCGCCATCCACGACCGCTGGGACTGGAGCGGGAAGCACCCGGTAATTCGATTGAGTTTTGGCGCCAAATATACGGAACCGGTGCATCTGCTGGCCGTGGCGTTCGACCGCGAACGGCGCAACCTGCTCGCCGTGCGGTCCGAGCCCGCCTGAGCGCCTGCCCCAGGGACAAGTCATGAAATTTCGATTCGCTTTTTTTTCCGGCCTCGCTCTGCTCGCAAGCCTTGGCGCGGCGACTCTCGCCGGCGCGCAGCCGCCCGAGCGCCCCAATGTCGTCCTGATTCTCGCGGACGATCTTGGCTATACCGATATCTCGCCCTTCGGCGGCGAAATCGATACGCCGAACATCGCGCGACTCGCCGCGGAAGGCTTGTCGTTCACCAACTACCATACCGCGGCCAATTGCGCCCCGGCCCGCGCCATGCTGTTGACCGGAGTGGACAGTCATCGAAACGGCGTGCCCAACATCCCTGAATCCATTCCGCCGGAGCAAATGGCTTACGACCACTATCAAGGCGTCCTCAGCGACAATGTCGTGACCCTGGCCAGTATTCTGCAAACGAACGGCTACCACACTTACATGACCGGCAAATGGCATCTGGGACATACGCCTTCCCTGTTGCCTTCGGCGCGGGGATTCGACCGCACCGTCGCCATGGCCGACACCGGCGCGGACAACTGGGAGCAACGCACTTATCTTCCCATCTATGAACAGGCCAACTGGTATGCGGACGGGGCGCCCCATACCTTGCCCGACGACTTCTATTCTTCGGAATATTTCATCGACAAGACGATCGAATTTATCGCCTCGAACGAGAGCGGCGACCGGCCGTTTTTCGCCTACATCCCTTTCCAGGCCGTGCATTTTCCCATTCAGGCGCCAAGGGAATATTCAGACAAGTATGCCGGCGTCTACGATGAGGGCTGGACCGTGCTGCGGGAAAAGCGGCGGCAGGCTGCCATTGCCGCCGGGGTGATTCCCGCCGGCTCCGATATGGCGGTTACTCCCGGCACCCGGGACTGGAACGGTTTGACGGACGAGCAAAAACGTTACGACGCCCGCCGCATGGAAGTCTACGCCGGCATGGTGGACGCGATGGACGCGCACATCGGGCGCCTGATGTCGTATCTGGAAAGTATCGATGAGTACGACAACACGATTTTCATATTCACCTCGGACAACGGAGGGGCGAGCACAGGCCTGGTGGATTCCAACGGAAATTCCCCGCTCAACGCATGGTTGGAGCAGGTCGGATATCACACAGACTACGAAACCATGGGGGAGAGAGGTTCCTGGATGGCGATCGGCCCGAACAATGCCACGATCGCCAATTCGCCGTTGATTTACTTCAAATTTCATGCGAACGAAGGCGGTCTGCGCGTGCCGCTGGTGATTTCGGGTCCGGGCGTAACGCGGCGCGGCGAATTGACCGATGAATTCACGTTTGTGACCGACCTGGCGCCCACTGTTCTCGATCTGGTCGGCATCGAAGATCATCGAGGTAGCTGGAACGGTGAATCGGTCGAGCCCATGGTCGGAACAAGTCTGGCTGGTTATCTGGGTGGAAGCGCGGACCGGATCCATCCCCCCTCCGAGCCCATCGGCTACGAACTGGGCGGCAGCAGCGTCCTGTTCAAGGGCGACTACAAGATCGTGATCAACCGGTTCGAACGGAACGAGACCGACTGGCGCATGTACGACATCAAGACGGACCCGGGCGAGGTGCACGATCTGAAAGACGCGCGGCCGCGGCTGTTCGAAGAAATGCTGGCGGACTATGAGGTCTGGGCGGAGGCCAACAATGTGCTGCCCATGCCCGAGGGCTACAATCGCGGGCGCGCCATTTTTGGAGGCAGCCTCAATTGAAAAAGATTCTGCGACTGCGCTTCGCTCCGCGCAGAATGACAGCAAGAAAAACTCTTTGCCGATCCGCTTATTGTTGCGAATATTGCGCCGCTCCGGTTGAACGGCCCGACACGGCTATGCTCTCGCTTCCCGATTCAAGTCTGGTTCGCTCGTCGGGATGGATAGCCAGCAGGGCGGTGCCGTAGTCGCCATCCTTCAGTTTTCGCTCCGTCAACCGATCCAGACGCGTTTGCAATAACGAGTCGTACTCCTCCTCTTCCAGGTAGGTCACGCTGACGTGGAAGTGGGACATGGCGTCCACGCTTCTGCCGCCGAATACCACCCACTGATCCGGGTCGATCGACAGCGGATTGTTCGCGGTATTGTCGAAATGCGTGCGCATGACGATGGCGGTACCGGCCGGGAGAATCGGGCGGGCGTCGTCTTCGAACACGAAACTCGTTTGCCAGTTGTGATTGTAGTTGTTGATCGACGCGATGACGTCGCGGCGATTTGCGCCCGGCCCATAGTAGTCCCTTACCCGGCCCGGCCAGACCACCTCGATCGACATGGCTATGCCGTGCAGATGCATGTGGCCGCGATAACTGTTGAGCATGACCGGCTCATCGAGAACCCAGGTGCGGTACATGGTCTGGGTGCCATGAGGCGGGATGAGAATGTCTCTGGCGCGCGGCTGATCGGGATCGAACTGATCCACCAGGTGATGTATCTCGACGCTGGCGACGGTTTCCGGCGGATCGTCATCCGGGTGAAACCAGAACGCCACTTCGATGTTGTCTTCGAATTCAAAGCCGATCGGAAAATAATGAGCCCCGAAATTGACCACGCCAGGTCCGGTTTCGAAGAGAATGCCGGTGTCCTCTCCGAAATAGTCCCAGCGCTTGCCGGCGCCGGCCCCCACTACGCGGCCCGACGGGCCTTCTTCCAGATTCAGCCGCACGTTGTTGTGGTGCAAGGCCGCGCGACCCTGGATGGTGTTGCGAATTTCCGCGGCCTTCAGATAGCGCGGCTGCTCCAATGCAGGCCATTCAACGTCGATCGACGGCCAGAAATCGCCGCCCTCGGCGCGCACCGTTATGGGACCCGATGCAAACACCATGTCCGGAGTTCCCAATTCCGGCTCCAGTTCCCATTCCAGCCAGTTCGGCCAATCCACCGGAGGCGGCAGGTTCGCAGGGTCTCCTTCCGGTGCGCCGTTATCGACCCAGGCCACCAGCGTCGCTATCTGTTCGTCGCTGAGAGAGAAGTCGTTCTTGTATTCCTGAATGCCTATGGTGTGGTCGAGATGCCACGGAGGCATGACGCGGCGGCGGACGTTTTCCTTGATTAGCGGCGCCCACACTCGCGCCTGCTCGTAAGTCTCGAGCGGCATCGGACCTATCCCGCCCGGCTGATGGCAACGCTGGCACTTCTCTTGCAAAATCCGCGAGACTTCGTTTGAAAATGTCGGCGCCTGGTCCGGCTCCGCCGCCTGCAGGCCGTATTGCGAAACGCTGAACAGAACAGCCGTTCCGATCAGTTTTTTCATCGCTCTCGCGCTCAAGGCATTCATCGTTGTGACCCTCTGCGATCGGTTATCGCTCAGCTCTCGGTTTATTCGTCCTCGCTTACGTTAACCCGGACGAAAGCGTTGGTCCAGCAGCACCAGAACTCGAAGTCCTGGGTTTCGTACTGAGGCCGCCCGACGCTGTTGTAAGCCTGCACCTGGATTATGTATTCGCCCGGCATGCTGAATACCGCCTCGGTGCTTTCCTCGCCATAGGCGAAATCGGATTCCAGCCAGCTCGACGCCTCAATCCAGCCGACCTCTTCTTCCCTCCAGGAACTCCAGTCGGGCGTAAACGTGACATCGCCCGGCCCTTGATACTTGAACCATCTGACCCGGATGTCCCGCCCGTCGTCTTCACGATAGGGATTGTCGCGGCGCACCCTGGCGGTCAACTCCAGCGGCTCGCCGACGCGGGTTTGCAGCGTCTCCGACACCATGCCGCGGCCGAAGCCGACCCGGCCCTCGGAGACCGGTCCTTCCGCCTGAAGACGAACTTTCGGCGGGCTGTTCCTGCGCGACTCCTGCAGCGGCTCGTCGTGCCGGTACGTACTATGAACCAGCCTGCCCGGCGAGCTGAATTCCTGCCCGGTAAAATCGTCGATCAGGGTCCAGCGCACATCCCTGTCGCCCCAGTCTTCCGGGACGGTGACGCTCAGCACGCAATAGTGCCGGCGGCCCCCATCGGGCTGCGGCATGAATTGCGTCGGTTGCAAACCGTTGAATTCCGCCGGTTCGAGGTAGTTGTTCGGGCCGACGGGAATATCGATCACCGTTTCGGTGTTGGTATTGAAGTAGCCGAAACAAAGCTGGAAGCTGCCGTCCGGATTGGGAAACCAGCCTTCGAATATCGGCACTACCGGCCCGCCGGTCGCCCTTACCAATTGCGGATCGTTCTGATGCCCTCCCGGCGGCGCAACCCGGTTCCAGCCCGGTACGCGAGTCTGGGCTTCGCTTGCGTCCGGCGGCAGCACCAGGATGCCCATCAGCAGCGCAACAAAAAGGGATTTGTTCATCGTCCGGTTGGTCCTTTCAGTTTGAATCTGCATTCTGATTTGCGCGCGCTCCGCGCAATCGTTCGCGCAACGGGGAGGATTCCATGGGCCCCGACCGGTCGAGCAGACGCAGGTCGAGAGTGAACGAGACCGGTATCGAGACCGGGTTGTAGCAGAACGCGTCGTCGCAGGCCTGGTAGTCGAAGGTGCCGGCCAGCGTCAGCGCATACAGTTCGGACAGCGCTTGCTCGGCTTCGTCGGTCGCCGACACGACCACGTCCTGAAATATGGTGAACTTGTTCATGTAGACGGGGACCAGTTCGTCGAGCGGCTCGAAGTGGTAGATTTCCGACGCAGGATACTCCACCGGCTCGAAGCGGACGTCGGGCGCCGGCCGCAAGTTGAGAGCGATGACCCGATAGCCCCTCTCCTCGGCGCCCGGCGCATAAACGTGCATGTTCTCGCCGGGTTCCACCTCGAGCGCCAGGGTAATGCGACTGCCCGGCTGAACGTAGGGGTTGCTCGGATACGCGGTGAAGTTCAGGTGCGCGGTCGATCCTTCCACGGCCGCTATCGGGGTCAATCCTTCGCCGCGTTTCAGCAGGATGTTCGCGATGGTGTTCCGCTCCCGGTAGAACTCCTCGAAATACCGCGACGTGACGCGGCCCCTGGAATCCAGCATGAATGTGCCGGGATGGGCCGTCCCCACGTGAAAGTCGACTCCCCTGGTGACGGTGACGTAGGTCCGCAGGTTCTCCTCGAAGTCCGGGTCGAGGTCCGCCGCGTCGCGGTCGCCCTGGCTGGGTCCGACCGCTTCGAGCGCATCGTAGGCGAGGGTATTGAGGATGCCGAATTCGGTGATTACGCTCGAATCCGCATCGGCAAGCAGGGGAAACGCGATTCCGCGCAATTCGGCGAACTCGGCCAGCACCGCTTCGTCGTCGTAGCTGATCGCCGCCACGCCGAGCCCCCGGGCCTGAAGCTCCTCCAACTGTTCCTGCAGCTCCACGAGCTGCGCCTTGCAGTAGGGTCACCAGTCGGCCGAGCGGTGAAACAGCAGAATCGCCCCGTTGGGCCCCAGGATGGACTCGCGGGTCTGGAGTCGGCCGAACTGGTCCGGCAGACTGAAGTCGGGCACTGTATCTCCGATCTGCGGGCCGAGCGCGCCGAGGTCGATTTCCCGGATTTCCTGGGCCGCGGCCAATGCCGGGAATCCAATTGACAAGGCAGCCAGCAATCCACCCAGCGTTGCCGTCCTGAACCGTTGATTCATGAACCGTACCTTTTGAGGAAATTCACAGTGGTTTCATTGCCAAGGCATGACGTAACACACCCCCGATTTACTGTCAATTCCGGCGGGCGACAGGTTACGAGTCGCTATTGTTCATCGGCCAAGGGAGTGATACGGTAATCGGGACAGCGCCGGGCGGTGGCGGCGCCTGTGACGACATGGATTTATGGAGGGAAATATGGTTTACACGATAAGGCGATCGTTATTCGCGATCCTGTGTCTGGCCGCGGCGGCCGTACCCCTTGCGGCGCGTTCGGCGGACGAAGGCGTGATCGAGGGCACGGTCGAGAGCCCCGCCGGCGCGGAAGCCGGAGTCTGGGTGATCGCGGAGACCGACGACACGCCGACCCACTTCGTGAAGATCGTCGTGACGGACGACGACGGACGGTTTGTCCTGCCGGAACTGCCAGACGCGCTGTTCAGCGTGTGGGTGCGGGGTTACGGACTGGTGGATTCCGATCCGGTGTTCCTGCGGCCGGGAGCGTCCGGCGTCAGCCTGAAAACCTTCCAGGCGGGAGACCCGCTGCTGGCGGCCCAGGTGTATCCGGGCAACTACTGGTATTCCCTGCTTGAAGTTCCCGGACACGAAGAGTTTCCCGGCACCGGCCCGGACGGCAACGGCATTTCCTCGTTCATGGGCAGCCAGGATCACTGGATCGATACGACCAAGCAGAGATGCCAGCTATGCCATCAGCTTGGAAACAAGGCGACCCGCACCCTCGATCACCTGAGTCATCTCGATTTCGAGTCGAGCGTCGAGGCATGGCGCTATCGCACGGCGATGGGCATCCGGGGTCCGCTCATGGCGGCCATATCCGGTTTCTTCGGGCCCCGCGGCATGGAAACGTACGCCGACTGGACCGATCGCATCGCCGCGGGAGAAATTCCGCCGACGCCGCCGCGCCCCGAAGGCATCGAGCGGAATATCGTCATTACCCAGTGGGACTGGGGCAACGAGTCCGCCTTTATCCACGACGAGATCACCACCGACAAGCGCGACCCCACGGTGAACGCCAACGGTCTGGTCTATGGCGTTGACGCCTCGTTCGGCGCCCTGCTCGAACTCGACGTGGAAACCCACGAGTGGCGGGAGCTGGAAATTCCGGTTCGCGACAACCCCGACAATCCCGCCGTGACCCGTTTCCTGCAGGAGTTCCCGGTGCCGTCCGCCTACTACGGCGACGAGGCGCTGTGGCAGCGCCCGGCGGACCCCCACAATCCCATGTTCGACGAACTCGGCCGGGTATGGATGACCACCAAGGTGAGAGGCGATATCCTGCCCGAATGGTGCCGGCCGGGGTCGGACAATCCCTTCGTGGAGTATTACCCCACCCGGGCGAGCACGCGTCAGGCTTCGTATTACGATCCGGCCACGGAAGATTTCGGGCTTATCGATACCTGCTTTACCACCCACCATCTGCAATTCGACTGGACCGAGGACCGCATCCTCTATTTCAGCACCCTCAGCGACGTCATCGGCTGGGTCAACACCCGGGAATACGACATGACCGGCGACGAGCAGGCGACCCAGGGCTGGTGCCCCATGGTGGTGGACACCAACGGCGACGGCCGCATCACCAAACCCTGGAACCCGCCGGTCGGACCCTTGTTCGACCCAGGCGCGGGCGGCGATTTCGATCCGGCTCTCGACACCAGGATGGAGCCGGGATTGAACTACGGCATCATCGTGAATCCGGTGGACAATGTGGTCTGGGGCGCCGGCGAGGAGTTTCCGGGGCGCATCTATCGCATGGACATCGGCGACAATCCTCCGGAAACCTGCATTACCGAAGTCTACGAAGTGCCGGTGATCGACGGCGAGTTGCAGGGATTCGGCCCCCGGGGCATAGACGCCGACAGGAACGGCGTCATCTGGACCGCGCTGTCCGGCAGCAGCCACCTGGCCAGTTTCGACCGTAGCAAGTGCGAAGTGCTGAACGGACCCAGCGTGGTCACTTCCCAGCATTGCCCCGAAGGCTGGACCTTGTACGAGGCGCCCGGCCCCAACATGAAGGGCACCGACGTGAAAGCCGACTTCCACTATTACAACTGGGTGGACAACTTCAACACGCTTGGCCTGGGCGAAAACATTCCCATCGCGACGGGTTCCGGTTCCGATTCCCTGAAGGTGCTGGACCCGGACACCGGAGAATGGATCGTCATGCGCGTGCCCTACCCATTGGGATTCTATTCCCGCGGCCTCGACGGCCGCATCGACGATCCGGACGCCGGCTGGAAAGGCCGCGCCGTATGGGCCAACTACGGCACCAATTTCAACTGGCATACCGAAGGCGGCAAGGGAACCCAGAGCAAGATGGTCAAGTTTCAGATCAGACCCGACCCGCTCGCGCGGTAAAGGGCGATTCGCATGGAAAAGTCAGGATCGGGCGCCAGGATTTATTCGACCGGAATCCTGTCGCTTCTCGCCTCGCTGATTTTGCAGGCGAACGCGCACGGCGCCGAGCCCGGCTGGACCGTCCCCCGCACGGAGTACGGCCACCCCGACTTGCAGGGGCTCTGGACCAATTCGACGCAAACTCCCTTCCTGCGCCCAAGGGAACTGGGAACCCGCCAGGCCTATACCGAGGAAGAAGCCCTCGCGCTGGAGCGCGAAGCCCGCGAAGCGGAAGCCCGGCGGGCGCTGCCGAGCGACCCCAACCGGGCCGCGCCGCCCGCGGGAGGATTCATCAGCCAGCAGTCCGACGAAAACTTCGACATTGCCCCCATCGGGCTGGTGCGCATCGACGGCGAGTATCGAACCTCCATCGTAATCGACCCGCCCGATGGCCGCCTGCCGCCGCGGCTCGATTTCAAGGACGTCTTCGAGCGCTGGCGCGACCTGGGATTCGGCCCTTCCGACGGGCCCGAGATGAGATCGATCCAGGACCGCTGCCTCGCGCCCCTGGTGCAGCTGCCCCTGCTTTACACCTTCGGCGCCGTGAACGCCGCGGACGGCGACAACCCTTCGCGCAATATCCAGATCGTGCAGAACGAAAACTACGTCGTCATCCTGTGGGAGTACTTCAGCGCCGTGCGCATCGTCCGGCTGGCGGAAAATCACCTGGACAACTTCGGCCGCAAATGGCGGGGAGATTCCATCGCCCGTTACGACGGAGACTCGCTCGTGGTGCATACCCGCAATTTCCGGCCGGAGCAGACCAATCCCTTCCTAAGGGCCTCCGACCGGCTTGAGATCACGGAAACCTATACGCCGGTATCGCCCAACGAACTGGTTTTCAGATTTACGATCTCCGACCCCGTCGCCTACCCGCAACCCATCACCGGCGAAATTTCGCTGCAAAGAATGCCGCCCGGCCACAAACTCTACGAATTCGCCTGCCACGAAGGCAACTATTCCTTTTCCTCCATCCTGAGAGCCGCCCGCATGGAAGACGCCGGCTTGCTGCAATAGACAAATACCGAAGGCAGGCGTCCAGTCACATCCTGCGTGGTTTCTATTGCAAACCCCGGCGCCGCTTACTCCCAGTCGCCGCCGAGGGCGAGGTTGAGGTGGACCCAGCTATCGAGCCAGGCGCGCCGCAGGCTGCTCAGGTCGGCCTCGGAGGAAAACAGCCTTTGCTGGATCGCGAGCACTTCCAGCAGGTCGGTTTCGCCTTCGTCGTAGCGCAGCCGGGAAATGCGCAGGGCGTCGCCGGCGGCCTCGGCGGCGGCCACGGTGGAGCGGGTCTGTTCTTCAAGCACGCCGAGCTGGTCGAGGCCGGCTTCCACTTCCCGGAAAGCGTCGAGAACCGCCTGGCCGTATTCGGCTATGGCCCGCCGCTGGTCGGCGCTGGCCTGGTCGATTTGCGACTGGGCCAGACCGCCGTCGATGAGCGGGCTGGTCAGGTTCACCGCCGCCATCCAGGCGAGATTCGCCGGATTGAGAAAGTCGAGCAGGTCCGCCGAGGCGCCGCCGAGTTCCCCGGTGAGGGAAACCGAAGGCAGCCGCGCCGCCCGGGCCGCGTCCAGGCTGTTGAAGGCGGCCGCCACCCGGCGTTCGGCGGCGACGATGTCGGGCCTTCTTTCCAGCAGTTCCGAAGGCATGCCCGGCGGCGGCGGACGGGGCATGTCAGGCAGGTCCGGGCTGACCTCGACATCCGCCGCGGGATAGCGGCCGATCAGGGCTTCCAGGGCGCGCAGGGCGTCGCGGCGGGCGCCCCGGGCGGCAACCAGACCGGCCCGGGCCGTGGCGAGATCGGATCGGGACAGCAGCACTTCCTGGGAAGTCACCATGCCGAATTCGAACTGCACATCGGTAATCCGGACGATTTCGGTGAGCGAGTCCACCGTGGCGGAAACGATATCCACCTGCCGCCCGGCGTCGATCGCCAGAAAGTAGGCCCTAGCCACGGCGGCGGCGATGGAATAGCGGGAGAAGGCATAGTCGGCTTCGGCGGCCTGGGCGCCGAGTACGCCGGCCTGGGCGCCGGCGGCGAGCCGGCCCCAGATATCGAGTTCCCAGCCCGCCCTTGGCGCCAGGGAGTTGGCGTCGAAGTTGCGTCCGTCGCCGCTGCCCGAGCGCGAAGATGCCGAACCGAGGCTGAGCTGTGGCGACAATCCCGCGCCCGCCTGTCCGGCGAGCGCCCAGGCCCGGTCCACGCTCGCCGCCGCGGCTTGCAGATCGCGGTTGTTTTCCTGGGCTTCCCGCACCAGCTCGGTGAGGGCCGGATCTCCCAGCCGTTCGATCCAGCCGGTTTCCACCGCTCCGGGATAGCTTTCCATGTCGAATTCGAAAACTTCCGGAGTTTCCGGCAGGCTTTCCAGCGCCGCCCGGGCGGCGGCATCCGGCGGCGTGGGCGTGGCGCAGGCGAGCAGGCCGAAGGTCAGTGGCAACAGCGCAAGGGGTTTCATTTCATGCCTCCGCGGTTTGCGGCAACCCGCGTTCGCCGGCGCCGATCCGGAACAGCACGGCATAGAACGCGGGAGTCACCAGCAGGGTGATCAGCGTGGCGAAGGTCAGCCCCGCCGCGATGACCACGGTCATGGACTGGAAAAAAGCGTCGAAATACAGCGGCATGACGCCGAGCACCGTGGTGAAGGAGCCCATCAGCACCGGCCGCAGGCGGCTGGCGGCCGATTCCACCAGGGCGTCGTGGCGCGGCATTCCCCCGGCGATGAGATTGTCCGAGGAATCCACCAGCACGAGGGAGTTCTGGATCAGCAGTCCCGACAGCGACAGCAGGCCGAGCAACCCCATGAACTCCAGCGGCGTGCCGGTGAGGATCAGGCCGGGAATCACCCCCACCAGCGCCAGGGGGACCACGGAAAAAATGATCAGCGGCTGGCGCAGGCGATTGAACAGCGCGATCACCACCAGCACCATGGCGAGCAGGCCCAGGGGTATGGTGGAGGCCAGATTGGACCGGGCTTCGCTGGACTCGCCGAGTTCTCCCTCCCAGGTCAGGCTATAGCCGGGCGGCAGCGGAATCGCCTCGATGGGCCCTTGCAGGCGGCCGAGCAGCTCGGCGGGAAGCACGCCGAGGCGGGGGTCGCTCTGGGCGGTGATCGTGGGTACCCGATTCTGACGGATGATGCGGCCGTCGCGCCAGACGATCTCGACGCCGTCCACCACCTGGGCCAGTGGCACCGCGCTGCGGGTCGTGGCGCTGAGCACCGGGATGTTGGCCAGGTCCTGGGCGGCGGAAAAATCCTTCAGCGGCGCCCGGGAAATAATGGGAATCAGGTCGGCGCCTTCCCGGTACACGCCGCGCACGCGGCCGTTGAGGGCTTCCTCCATTGCGTCCGCGGCGGCCTGGCGGGTCACGCCGACCCGCTCTCCCTTGTTCTCGGAATACAACGGCTGGATCACCGGCACCTTGCGGCCCCAGTTATCGCGGATCAGCACCGCGTCCGGGTCCCCGGCCATGATCGCCCGGGCCTCGGCGGCAAGGCCGCGCAGCACTTCGGGGTCGGGCCCGGAGAAAACCGCCTCGATCCTGGCGCCGCCGCCGGGGCCCAACTGGAATTTCCAGGCCTTGGCCTGGCCTTCGGGCATTTCGCGGTCGGCGAAATTCTGCATCTGTTCGACGATCCGGTCGTTATTGCGGTAATCGTCGGTTCTGATGAGCAGTTGCCCCTTTTCCGGGCCGTTCATGGTGGCCTGATACACCAGCATGTAGCGCAGGGTCGGGCCGCCCACCAGGGTGTGGACCGCCTCGACGCCTTCGAGCCCGCTGGCGAAGGCTTCGAGTTTCAGCATCTGGCGGCGGGTTTCGCCGATGTCGGCGCCTTCCGGCAGGCTGAAATCCACCACCACCTGGGGCGAGGTGGACGCCGGAAAAAAGCCGGGCTGCACCGCGCCAAAGCCCACAATGGAAGCGACGAAGGCGCCCAGCGCGGCGAACAGCACCAGCCAGCGCAGCCGCAGGGCGCCGTCGATCGCCGCCTTGTAGCCGCGCACCGCCGCGGATTCCCGGCGCGGGGGCGCCGGCTCGCCGGCCGGGACCGCCTGCACGGCGGGAAACAGCCAGTAACAGAACAGGGGCGTGAGGGTAAAGGCGAACAGCCAACTGAAGGAAAGCGAGATCAATACCACCCAGAACAGCGAGTTGGTGAACTCGGCGGTGGAGCCCGGGGCAAAGCCGATGGGGGCGAACGCGATAATGCCCACCAGGGTGCCGCCGAGCAGGGGTTTGACGTTCTTGCTCGCGGCCCGGCGCGCGGCGTCGATCTTCGAGGCGCCGCGCCGGATTCCCACGAGCATGTCGTCGGTGATCACCACGCCGTTGTCCACCAGCATGCCCAGGGAAATCACCAGCGCTCCCAGGGAAATGCGGTGCATGGGAATCCCGGCGATCCACATCACCGCCAGGGTCGCCGCCATGGTCAGCAGCACGGTAAGACCCATGACCAGGCCCGAGCGAAGACCCATGAAAATCAGCAGGGTCACGAACACGATGCACAGCGCGGCCACCACGTTCCAGGCGAAATCGCCGATGGCGGCGTCGACGATCTTGCCCTGGTGGTAAAACTCGTGGAGCAGCATGCCCGCGGGGCGGGTGGACTCAAGTTCGCCGAGCCGCGCTTCCACCGCCTCGCCGAGCTCCACCACATTTAGCCCGGGCAAGGCCGAGATACCGAGCCCGATGGCGGGCTCGCCGTCGTAGCGGACGTATTTGGCCACCGGTTCCCTTTCCCCCCGGTAGACCCGGGCGATGGCGCCGAGGCGGGTGAGATTGTCGCTGGCCGAGGAACGCACGATCATGTTGGAAATGGCGTCCACCGAGACCACGTCGCCGGTGAGATGGATATCGAGCTTGTCGCCGTTCAGCACCATGTCCCCGGCGGGGGCGACGGCATTCTGCTGCCCCAGCACCTGGTAGATTTCACTGAGAGACACCCCCAGGGAGGCCGCCTGCTCCTGGGCCACCTCGACGAAGATCGCTTCCTCGTGCTGGCCGATGAGGTCCACCCTGGCGACGCCGTCCACGAGCAGCAGGTCGCGCTGCAGCGATTCGGCGTAGGACTCGATTTCGCGCATGGAGAAATCGGGCCCGGTGAGGAGATAGTAGATGCCGTACACGTCGCCGAGATCGTCCCGCACGATCGGCGCGCCGGCGCCGGGAGGCAGGCGCGGGGCGGCGTCGCCCACCTTGTTGCGCAACTTGCTCCAGACCACGTCCAGGGCTTCCCGGTCCCGGGACGCCCAATAGTGGATATCCACGGTGATCGTCGACAGGCCCGGCGCGGATTGGGATTCCAGCGACTCCACCTCGGCGAGCTGCTGCATGGCCGCTTCCAGGGGTTCGGTGACTTCCTCGAGCACTTCCAGCGGGCTGGCGCCGGGATAGGAGGTGACGATGCGAGCGGTGCGGATACTGAATTCCGGGTCCTCGAAGCGCGCCATGTTGCCGTAGGCCAACCAGCCGGCAACCGCGGTGACGAGGATCGCCAGCACCGCGAACAGCGGGTAGCGGATGACCAGGACCGCGGGGTTCATGGCGGGCCGCGGCCTATTCGGGCGTCCAGGGCGTCACGCGCTGGCCCGGACCGATATACGAGGCCCCGGCGGATACGATCCGGTCGCCCTCTTCGAGGCCGTCGAGCACGGCGATCAGGCCTTCGCCCATTTCCAGCCCCAGGGTCACGGGCGCCCGCTCCGCGGTTTCCGACGCCGGATCGATGCGCCAGACGAATTCGCCGCCGTCCGCGGAAAGAATGGCGGCGAAGGGAACGATCAGGGAGTTTTCCGCTCCGTTGGCGGTCATGCCGCTGAAGGAGCCCACCAGGGTCGCGGTCATTCCCGGCAGCACCAGCACTTCCGTGGGCCGCTCGAAGCTGAAACTCACGTCGAACGTGGCGGTGTTCGGGTCGGCTTCGGTGGCGGTTTCCTTGAGCGTCGCCGGCAGCAGGACGCCGGGGAGGGAGTCGAAGCTGAGCTGGGAGCCGATTTGGGAAATCCGCGGAATCTGCGAAACCACGCTGCTGGGCACATTGATCACCGCTTCGAGCTCGTCGCCGACGATATTGGCGATGGGCTCCTTGGCCTGGACGTTCTGGAATTCCCGGGCGAACACCCGGGAGATGCGGCCCGTGAAGGGCGCCCGCAGTTGGGTGTCGTCCAGGGCCTTGCGGGCGGAATCCAGCGAAGCGCCGGCCACGTCGCGCTGGGAGCGGCGCGTACCGAGCACGCTGCGGGAGATGGCGTCGGCTTCGGCGAGCCGTTCGGCGCGCTCGTATTCGGCTTCGGTCCGGCCGAACTCGGCCTCGGCCTGGGCGAGGCGGTTGCGGGCGTCCCGGTCGTCGAGCGCGGCCAGGGTCTGGCCGGCGAGGACGAGTTGCCCCTCGAAGATATCCAGCTCGGTAATGGTTCCGGGAACCTGGAACGTCAACTCGGCGGAGCGCCCCGCCTCGATCACGGCGGGAAAGCTCATGACCCGTTCGTTGGCGGCGCTCCGCACCGTGAAAACCCGCACCGGGCGCGGTTCCGGGTCCGGGGCGGCCGCTTCTTCCGGGGCGCAGGAAACCGCCGCCGCGGCGAGCATGGCGGCGAGGCACGGGAGACGCCGGTCTGATTGTGGATTCGAACGCATCACAACAATTCCCTCCCCCCAGGTTCGTATCGCGAACGCGCATTATACCCGGTTTCCGGCGCCAGAAATTCGCCGGCCGGCGATCCGCGGTCACCCTGATGGCGCATTCGATCGGCTCGCGTCGAACGCCGCCCGCTGTTTTGGTTTATGCTTCCGGCCTGGGGCGGTAACGTGAATTCCGATTTTGGGTGGCAAGCGATGGAACAGCGAATCGAGGCAAACGGGGTTTTCGGCATGCTGAAGGAGTTCCTGCGGCTTGAGATTGCCGCGGGCTTCCTGTTGTTCGGCGCCGCCGTGCTGGGGCTGGTTTTGGCGAACGGTCCGCTGTCCGGCTATTACGCGGCCCTGCTCGATACCACGATGGCGGTCCAGATCGGCGCCCTCGCCGTAAACAAGCCCTTCCTGCTCTGGATCAACGACGGGCTGATGGCGATTTTCTTCTTCCTCATCGGGCTTGAGGTCAAGCGGGAAGTGCTGGAAGGGGAATTGTCCTCGCCGGAACAGATTGTCCTGCCCGCGCTCGGCGCCCTTGGCGGCATATCGGCGCCGGCGCTGATCTACGGTTGGCTGAACTGGGGCGATTCCGTGGCGATGAGCGGCTGGGCCGTGGCAAGCGCCACCGACATCGCCTTCGCCCTCGGGGTATTGAGCCTGTTCGGCAGCCGGTTACCGGCCTCCCTGAAAGTGTTCCTGCTGACGCTGGCGATTTTCGACGATCTCGCGGCAATCCTCGTCATCGCCATTTTCTATGCGGGAGACCTGTCCCTGGCGAACCTGGGGATTGCCGCGGCAATACTTTTCTGCGCCGCGCTGGCCAACCGGCTGGGCGTGATGCGGGTGTCGGCGTACGTGATTATCGGCGTGGCCCTGTGGGTCGCGGCGCTCAAATCCGGCGTGCACGCCACCCTGGCCGGGGTGCTCATCGCCTTCTGCATTCCGCTTGGCAAGGGGAAACGCTCGCCGCTGAAAGGCGTGGAAAATGACCTGCACACGCCGGTGGCGTATTTCATCCTGCCGCTGTTCGCCTTCGCCAATGCGGGCCTTCCGCTGGCCGGCCTGGGCCTTGACGATCTGTCGCACCCGGTAACCCTGGGGGTAATCGGCGGCCTGACGCTCGGCAACCCCGTCGGCATATTGCTGTTTACCGGCGCTGGCGTCGCGCTTGGCCTGACCAGGCTGCCGGCCGGGGTGAACTGGCTGCAAATGGCGGGAGCGGCCTTCATCTGCGGCATCGGCTTCACCATGAGCCTGTTCATTGCCGGGCTCGCGTTCGAACATGCCGGGGGCGCTTACTACGACAGGGTTCGGCTCGGTATTCTAGCCGGCTCCGCTCTGGCGGCGCTGGCGGGTTGCCTGACCTTGTGGATCGGAACGAGCCGGATGCCGCGGCGGTCATCGAACGGTATCCCGCAAGGCCGGCGGAGGTGATTACGCTCTGGCGCATCGTCCGGCGGTTCGAACTTGACTAATTCGGGTATCCTGGAGACACAACATGAATCTGAACGGAAAATCCGCCGTCGTGACCGGCGGCGGCAACGGCATCGGCAGGGCGATTTGTCTGGCCCTCGCCGGTGAAGGCGTCAATGTCGCGGTCGCCGATATCGAGGCGGACGCGGCGCGCGGGGTGGCGGGCGAAGCCGCGGGGCTTGGCGTCCAGGCGATCGGCGTCGCGACGGATGTGACCGACGAGGCCAGTGTCGCCGCGCTGGCCGACGCGGCCTGGGAAGCTTTCGGCTCGGTGGAAATTCTGATCAACAACGCCGGCGTCGCCCAGAATTCGATGCCGCTGGCGCAAACCAGCGCGCAAGATCTGGACTGGATCTTCGCGGTCAATGTGGGCGGGGCGATGAATGGCGTCCGGGTGTTCACGCCGCGCTTTCTGGCCTCCGGCGGCTCCTGCCATATCGTCAACACCGCGTCGGAACATGCTCTCGGCGTGCCCCATCTCGGCGGCGGGCTATACACCGCTTCCAAGCACGCCCTGCTCGGGCTGTCCGACGTGCTGCGCCGGGAACTGCCGGACCACATCAAGGTGAGCGTGCATTGCCCCGGAATCGTGGAGTCCACGCTCTGGCGCGCCTCGGAACGGCGTCAGGAAACTTTCGGCGGCGCCAGCCCCGCCCCGGAAACGGCCGGCGCCTTCATGAGCCAGGTCGGCATGCCCGCGGAAGAAGTCGCCGCCGCCGCGGTCGAAGGCATCCGCCAGGACCGATTCTTCATCGTCACCCATCCCCACGCGGTGAAATTCGCCGAGGCGCGCTGGGAGGAAATCGGCCGGGCCTTCGCCGAGCAGGCGCCACGCCGGGAAGGCGACGAACGATACGACCTCGAACCCATCATGCAGCGGATGCTCGCCGAGAGAAATCCATCCGATGAGTAGATTCAGGCGGCGGCCTCCGGGGTGAACGCCACCGGCATGCGGATCACCGCGTTGAACCAGATGCTGCGGAGCATTTCCAACTCGCCGTCCGGGTGGATATCGGGAATGCGGGTGTAGATCTCCTTCAGCAGCGCCTGGAGCTGGTAGCGCGCGAGCCGGGCGCCGAGACAGACATGTGGCCCGGTGCCGAACGCCAGGTGCTTGTTGGCATTCTCGCGGGTGATGTCGAAGCGGTGCGGGTCGTCGAATACCGCGGGGTCGCGGTTGGCGGCGGGGTAGGACAGATAGATCTTGTCGCCCTTCGCCACCGCCTGTCCGTTGATCTCGGTGTCTTCCGTCGCCGTGCGGCGGAACTTGATCACCGGCGGCGAGTAGCGCAACACTTCTTCGACGGCGTTGGGAAGATACCGGTCCAGGTCGCTCATGAGCAATTCGAACTGATCCGGATGCTCGCCCATCAGGCGCAGGAAGTGGACCGCGGTATTCCGCGTGGTTTCGTGTCCGGCGATGGAAAGGGTCAGGAAGAACATGCCCAGCGAGTCTTCCGGCAGCTTCGCGCCGTCGACTTCGCCGTGGGCCAGGCGGCTCATCATGGAATTGTCGGGCTTGGCGAGCTTCTCCTTCGCCACCTCCTTGCCGATTTCGAGCAGCGCCAGGGACGCGGAATTGTCCTCGTCGGCGCGGTCGGGATTTTCCGTGTCCGCCGCCTTGTTGCCCAGGGTGAACACGGTTTCGTACATGTCTTCGGGCACGCCGAGCAGCTTGCAGAAGGTGTAAACCGGCAGTTTCGAGGCCACGTCGAACACGAACTCGCATTCTCCCCGACCGGCTACCGAATCGACGATGGATTTCGCCACTTCGTCGATTTCCGGCCGGAACGCCGCGAGCTCGGCGGCGGAAAAAGGCGGCAGCACGAGTTTCTTCACCGCCAGATGGTCTTTCGGCTTCATGCCCATGATATTCGCCCGCTGGTGGGCGAGTTGCTCGGGTTCCAGGTCCCAGATGATCGGGCTGCCTTCCCAGGAAGAAAACAGTTCCTGATTGCGCGAGACATCGGTAACGTCCCCGTGCCTGGTAAGCACCCAGAATCCCTGGGTCAGGGAAGCGCCGGGCTGGGGATTGCGGTAGCTGTCCACCGGCGGATTCCAGTGCACCGGATCGTTCTCGCGCCAGGCGTCGAACAGGTGATGCGGCGGGCCGCCGCAAGAGGGAATCAGGTCGGGGTCGATCAGGTTGTCTGCAATTGGCATGGCTTTTCTCCTTCCGACAGCAACATACAACAAGGGCGCTCATCGAACAACAAAAGTCATCGTACGGATCCCGCGATCGCGCGCCATGCTCGCGGACTGGCGTCCAGGTTCGATCGGTCATCATGGGACACCCGCAAGATTCGATGGGTGTCCCTTGTTTCACCCGCGCCGGTCCTGGACGCGTTTTGCACCGGGTAGGGAAGACATCTTCCGATCAAGTGTGAGAGTCGTCAATCCGGAGCGCGCGTAGTCGTCGACTATCAAACGGTCGAACAGGCCTGGACCGCTGGAAGCGGCGAGAGCCTCAAGCACGGCCGAACCGTTCAGAGGAGCCACAAGGCCGCTGGTAAGCGCGGCTCGCAGGGCGGATTTGGCGTCTTCCCTCGTTGTGCCATAGTGATGTTGAAGAGCAACGTAGGCCTCTCCAATTACCTGATTGGACGCGAATAACTCCACACCGCTTTCAGTCATCGCGGCCAACCGCTCCACGCAGGAGGAATAATCCTCGGGAGGCAGGCCGGTTACCAATCGCACGAGTACCGAAGTGTCAATCCCGATACGCCGACGGTCCATATCCCTCGTCCCGGAATTCTCGAATATTGAAGGAAGGCGTTTCGGGCTTGATCTTGTCCCGCAACCCACCGAGTTTGGACATGTCGACCCGCTTGGGTTTGAGGACGTATCCGCCGCGGGCCCTGGTCAACTCGAGACGATCGCCCGGACCCACGCCCATCTCCTTCAGCACTTTGGCGGGAAACGTAACCTGGCGTTTGGACGTAATTTTGATCAGCATGACGTATCTCCTTACCCAGAAGCTACTTCAGAAAGGCAATAACGTCAAGCTGTTGCCGGGAATCTACAGGTCGGGATCGGAAGTCCCGGCAGCGGGGGGCGATCCTACTTCCGCGTTGGCCTGGACGCCGACGACGTTTTCTACGACCGCCAGTCTCGCATTGATGTCGGACAGTCTCGTATTAATGTCGGAGAGTTCGACTTCGACGCTGTCGAGGCGAGTTTCGACCCGGTCGATTCTCCGTTCGACGCCATTGAAGCGTTCGTCCATGCGCAGGTTCAGATCGTCGATGCGCCGGTCGACGCCGGCGAATCCCTGATTCAGCGCGATCAGCGCAATCGCCGCGACCGCGACGAAAACACTCGTGTGCGTCCAGTTCAGGACGAGGTGGATCGATGTGGGCCTCGCGCCCCGCCGCGACCGGCGGTTCTGGCTGGACTGTTCCTGCGCCTTCATGTTTCTCCCTCTGGCGTTTGCCGTCCAAGTATAGGCGAGGCCCATGACAAGGCGAAGAATTCGCCCGAAATTTTCTTACAGGTTTCAGAGATCGACCGACAGGTTCAATGCGGCGCGGTCCAGGGGCTCGAGTTTTTCGTCGGGGTCGGGCGAGGGGATGGCGGAAAGTAGTAATCGGGTGTAGTCGTGCCTGGGGTTCGTGAAAATCTCGTCGACGGGGCCCTGCTCTACTATCGAACCGGCGTACATCACCAGTATGTGATCGCAGAATTCGCGGACCACTCGCAGGTCATGGGCGACAAACAGATAGGTAAGGCCGAACTCGGACTGCAATCGGGCGAGCAGGTCCAGTATCTGCGCCTGCACCGACACATCCAGGGCTGACACGGATTCGTCGCAAACGACGAGTCGAGGCTCCAGAATCAATGCCCGGGCAATGCCGATACGCTGCCTTTGGCCGCCTGAAAACGCATGGGGGAAACGCGACGCCGCGCCGGGGTCCAGTTGCACTTTCCGCAGCATGTCCAGCACCCGTTGCCTGCGCCAGGCCTTGTCTCCGAGATCGTGGACGATCAGCGGTTCTTCCAGGATCGCCTGAACCGTCATCCGGGGGTTGAGGGACGCGAACGGATCCTGAAAGATCATCTGGATTTCCCTGCGCAGCGGCAACAGTTCCCTTGCCGTCAGCCCGTCGAGTTCCCGCCAGCCATCGCGGCTGTTGTAGCGCACCGTGCCCGAATCGGGATCGATGGCGCGCAGGATGCAGCGCACCAGTGTGGTCTTGCCGGAACCGGACTCGCCGACGATGCCCAGGGAAGTGGACTCATCGACATCGAAGGAAACCGATCGCACCACGTCCTGCCCGGCGAAAGACTTATTCAGATCGCTTACCGACAGTATCCGGGTCATTGGCTGAACTCGCGCGTTCGCGCGCCTGGCATCGACGCCAGCAAGTGAATGGAATAGGGATGCCGCGGGCTCTTCAATACTTGCCGGACGCTGCCGGACTCCACGACCTTCCCGTCATGCATGACGACCACGCGATCGGCAATCTGCGCCACCACCCCGAGATCGTGAGTGATGAACAGTACCGAATTCCTCAGCTTGCGCTGAAGCGACCTGATCAGAACCAGAATTTCCGCCTGAATCGTAACGTCCAGCGCCGTGGTGGGCTCATCGCAAATGAGCAATTGAGGGTGGCAGATCAATGCCATGGCGATGATTACCCGCTGGCGCATTCCGCCCGAAAACTCGAACGGGTACATGCGCATTCTTCGTTCGACATCCGTAAGACCCACCTGCTCCAGCATCGCGGCGGCTTCATCCCAGGCGGTCTCGCGGCTGACCCGGCGATGACAAAGCACAGCCTCGGCCACCTGATCGCCTATGCGATGCACCGGCGACAACGCCGTCATGGGCTCCTGGAACACCATGCTCACCAGCCCGCCGCGCAGATCCAGCAGGCGCGGGTCGCGTTCGGTGAGCGAGGAAATCGATATCGGCTCTTCGTCCCCGGGGCGCAGGACGATCTCGCCGGAGCTTTGCGCGGATTCCGGCAGCAGCCGCATGATGCTGTTGCCGGTGACCGTTTTGCCCGAGCCGGATTCCCCGACCACCGCCGTGATGCAATCCCGGGGCACGTCGAAGCTCACCTCGTCGAGCGCCCGCACGGCGCCGAGTTCGGTCCTGAACTCGACAACCAGGTCCTTGACCGTCAGCAGCGGCTCGCTCACGACTTTCCCGGGTTGCTGAACGGATCCGCGGCGTCGCGCAGTCCGTCTCCGAGCAGATTGAAGGCGATCACGGTGACGACGATGAATGCGCCCGGCAGCAGCAGCCAGGGCGTCAGGACGATGACCTGGTAATTCTGCGCCTGCTGCAGCAGCACGCCCCAACTCACCACCGGCGCGCGCAAGCCGATGCCGAGAAAACTGAGCGCCGTTTCACCCAGGATCATGGCCGGCACCGCAAGCGTCGCCGTGGTGATTATGTGACTCGCGAAACTCGGCAACATATGCCGAAAGACGATGCGAGTATCGTTGGCGCCGACGAGGCGCGCCGCAACGACGAAATCTTCCTCGCGCATTGCCAGGAATCGTCCGCGCACCTGTCTTGCCAGGGTAGTCCAGCCGAACAGGGACAATATGATGGTGACCCCGAAGTATGTCGTGATGGGTGACCAGGCGGCCGGCAACGCAGCCGACAAGGCCATCCACAAGGGCAAGGTCGGAATGGATTGCAGCACTTCCGTCATGCGTTGCACGGCAGCATCGGCAATGCCGCCCAGATAGCCCGCGAATCCGCCGAGCAATACCCCCAGAAACAGGGTAAGGCCCACACCCACAATACCTATCGAAAGCGAAACGCGCGCGCCATGGAGAACGCGGGTGAACATGTCCCGTCCCAGGGAGTCGGTGCCGAACCAGTGGAAGTATTCGCCGCCGGCCTGCTCCACTCCGAACAGGTGGCGGTCCGCGGGGAAGATTCCCCACATCCGGTACGGTTCGCCTTCAGCGAAGAACCGCAGTTCGAATCGCGTACCGGTGTCGTCCCGATACTCGCGCATCCAGGTATCCGGATCGATGGTCAGGTCCAGGCCGTAGACAAAAGGCCGGAGGTGAAACCGGCCGTCCGCGTCGAAGAATCGAATCTCCATCGGCGGCGCGTTGATCGCCCTGGCGTTGCGTTGTTCGGGCGTGTACGGGCTGATGAATTCGCATAGCAGGGCCAGCAGATAGAGAAAGACCAGAACGCCACCGGCGATCATGGCCAGCCGGTGGCGGCGGAATCGCAGCCAGGCGAGTCGACCGGGCGATAGCTGGTCAAGCTCGCTCATGGCGAATCCTCGGGTCGACCCAGGCCAGCAGCAGATCGGACAACAACATGCCCACCACGGTGAGCACGCTCAGCAACATGATGAGACTGCCGGCGAGATACATGTCCTGCGTAATGAGCGACTGCACCAGCAAGGGGCCCGTGGTCGGCAGATTGAGCACCACGCCCACGATCGCCTCGCCGGAAATCAGGGCGGGCAACAGCAGGCCGATGGTGCTGATGAACGGGTTGATGGCGATGCGCACCGGATACTTCAGCAGGAGCTTCAGCGGCGGCACGCCCTTGGCGCGGGCCGTCGTCACGTAGGGCTTGCGAAGTTCATCCAGCAAATTGGCGCGCATCAGGCGCATGGTGATCGCCATGCCCGACGTGCCGATCACGATGACGGGGATCCACAGGTGGGCGAGCAAGTCCACAAAACGGGCCCAGCTCCAGGGCGCATTGAGATACTCCGGGGAAAACAGGCCGCCGAAACTCAGCCCGAACCAGGTGTAACCCAGGTACATCAATATCAGGGCGATGAGAAAATTCGGCGTGGCCAGGCCGATCAGGCCCGCGGTGGTGAAAGCGTAGTCGGCTACCGAGTACTGGCGAACGGCGGAATAGATGCCGATCGGCAAGGCGAGCAGCCAGGTGAAAAGCAAGGCGCCCACCGTGACCAGCAAGGTGTACCCCAGACGCTCCCACACCAGTTCGTTGACCGGCCTGGCGTACAGGTAGGAAAAGCCCATATCGCCGGTGATGAAGTTGCCGATCCAGCTCAGGTATTGAACGGGAATGGGCTGGTCGAGATTGTATTGGGCGCGCAGATTCCGCACGCGCTCATCGGACATTTCCACGCCGGTCGCCGAAAGCCGGTCGAGCGTCGAGGTGACGATGTCGCCTTCCGGCAACTGGATAACCGTGAAGACCAGGACCGAAATGACCGCCAGGGTCGGGATCATGCCCAACAGGCGGCGCAGCACATAGCGTCTCACTGATCGAGATACCAGGTGGCGGGATGGTAAGGCATGGTCCAGCGGATATCCCAGCCCCAGAGACCGGATTCGACGACGTTCCTGAGTCGATTCGACGTCACCACGGGGTGCGGCGCGAGTCCGACGGTGCCTATGGTCCAGACGTTTTCGGCATTGGCGGCCAGAATCCGTTTGCCCAGTTGCACACGGCGTTCGGGATCCATGGTAGTGGCCAGCTCGTCCGCCCAAAGCTGAAGCTGGCGAATTTCAGGCGGCGGCTCCTCGCCCAGGCTGCCGCCGGTCAGATACCAGCGGGACCACTCGCTCCACATCGCCAGGCTGGCGGCGAGCTTTCGCGGCGCCCAGAAGTCCGGATTGATCGGAAACAGGATGTCGGTGGTGCGGTCCGCGTGCCATACCGTCATTTCCAGCTCGCCCGCGATGGCCCGGGAATATTGCAACTCACGATCGATCAGCCGCTGCCGCGCATCGATGCCGACGGCGTTCCAGTAACTCGCAACCAGTTCCATGGACACCTGTTTCGGCGTTTCGGTATCGACGTATTCGACCGTGAGCGTCATACTTTCTCCATCGGGAAACTCGCGCAGTCCGTCTCCGTCGATATCCAGCAGGCCGATTTCGTCGAGCAGCGCGTTGGCCGCGTCGACATCGTATTCGGCATATGCCGTAGCGAATTCCGGTTCGAAATAATCGCTGTCGGGAATGACCGTCACCTGCCGGGGCGTGCCGCGGCCGAAGTAAATGATCTCGTTCATCTCGTCACGATCGATGGCCATCGACAAGGCGCGGCGGAAGCGGACGTCGTTGAACAGGGCGCGCTTGCGCTCGTCGGCGATATTCATGTTGGCCTGAATCGACAGGTCGCTGCCGTGGAGCCGATTCCAGATATTGACCTTGATGCCGCTGCCGCGTTCGCCCAGCTTGAGCAGCGGGATGTCCTGGGTGGGCAGGCGCACGCCGGCGAAGTCCAGTTGTCCGGTGGACGCCTTGGCCACCGCAACCTCGTTCTCCCTTACGTCCTGGGCTTCGATGGCGTCGATATACGGCAATTGCCTGCCTTCGGGATCGATCTTGAAGTAGTAGGGATTGCGCCTGTAGGTATACAGGCCGGGCGTCAGACCCTCGGCCTGAAAGGCGTTCAGGGTGGGTTGGTTCACCAGGTCCGGGAACAGCCGCTTTTGCATGCTGGTGATCATGAACGCCGACCAACTGCTGAATCCCATCTCCTCCATCCGCGCGTCGATCGCCCCGGCGCTGGCGTAGTCCGGATGAAACTCCCTGAAGTAGTGTTTGGGCATCAGAAAGTACTCGGGGGATTGAGCCACGTAATTGATGAAGAACGGATTCGGCTCGGGGAAGGTGAAGACGAGCGTCCAGGGGTCGGCGGCATGCAGTTCCAGCCCGATGAAGTCAGGCAGCGTAACCGGCATGAATCCGGAGTTGAGTTGCAGGTCGTTGACCGTGAACAATACGTCGTCCGCGGTAAGCGGGCGCCCGTCGGACCATTTCAATCCCCGGCGCAACCTGACCGTCAGCCGGCGGCCGCCGTCGCTGTAAGTCCAGGATTCCGCCAGGTTCGGCAGGATGGTCTTGTGGTCGGGCGAGATGGTGAACAGCCCTTCCGGGCTGATGAACATGCTGCGGTCGTCGGCGATGATGCGAGCCGTGCCGCCATAAGCGCCCATGGAATCGAGGGACGCGATGACCACGGGATCGTCCGGCAGTCTCTGTTCCACCGGCGGCAGTCCCTGCCCTTCGAGCACGGGACTTTGCGAGAACGAGTCGATGCCGAGTTGCGAGGCTGTCCTGGCGGGCTCGAGCCAGGCCGCGGGCCAATCAGGCTCCGCGGCGTTGGCGGAAAGGCTTGAACCCGCGGCCAGTGCGAGGACTATCCAGAGGCCCGCGCCGGAACGGCGGGGCAATCCATGGCGGAACATTGTATTCATGGCTGTGCAGGATAATATAACCGCGGCAAAAGAAAACCAGGAGATTGACTTGCACTATACGGCTACCCCGGAAGACTTCGAGGCGGGAACGCTGCCGAAGAACGTTCTGCGCGATCTGCGCGAGGCTATCGAATCCGACGGCTATGGTGTGGTGAGCGGCCTCGTTTCCGAGGAAACGAGAGAAATGCTGTTGCCTTCCATCCTGGAAGACGTGGAGATCGTTCGTTCGAGCGGAGAGCTGACTCCGCACGAGAAGAACACGGGGGTGGGGCATTTGCAATTGGGGCTGCGGCGCCATGCGCCCTGGGTTTGCGCCGACCTCGCCGCAAACCCGCTCATCGAAAGCGTGGTTGCCGAAATCCTCGGCGGCGGCGCCTGGCTCGGTTTTTACAACGGCAACGTCAATTGCCCGGGCAGCACTTTTCAACCCCTGCATTTCGACCGCCCCTATTCGTGGAAATCGCGCGAACAGGCCGAAGCGGACGGGCAGCCCTGGCCGCCGCCCACAACCACGCTTTCCTGTTCGGTGGCGCTGGCCGACATCACGGCGGAATCCGGCGCCACGGAGATTTATCCCGGATCCCAGCGGGAAACCGAGGTCGCAACCTGGACCACGAATCGTCTGAAAGAGCGTCCCGATCTGCTGGAAGCCTGGGGTCCGCCGGCGCGCATGGAAATTCCCGCCGGCGCGATCTGTTTTCGAGACCCCCGCATGTGGCATCGCGGCGTGCCAAACCATTCCGATCGAATTCGCGCCATGCTGGGGCTGACCTATCACTCGGCTCGGGGAAATCACTGGCGCGGCCGCGTGGAGCATGAAGTCGCGGCCGACGATCAGGCTTCGCTCGAAAGCGACCCGGCATTGAAGCTGCTGGACGAGGGTGGCGTGGGCGATGGCCGTCTCGTCTTTCATTCCAGCGCCCGGCCAGCGTTTGCAAAAGAATCGCCGCACGGAATCAATCGCAACATCCGTTTTGTCGACGAGGAAGTGGACCACCTGGTCGATGCCCATTCACGGGGCGGAGCACGTGTCTGTGAAGCAGCATAACCGGCAGTGACCCGAGTACTTTACATCGGGGGCAGCGGCGAGATTTCCTTCGCCTGCGTCGAAGCCGCGGTCAGGGCCGGCCAACAGGTAACGGTGTTCAATCGCGGCATCCGCGGCGAGAAATTGCCCCCGGAAGTCGAGCGGGTCAGCGGCGACCTGAATGACGATGCGGCATATGGCGGGTTGGCCTCGCGCGGTTTCGACACGGTCTGCCAGTTCGTCGGCTTCCACACCGATACCGTCAGCCGTGACATCGACGCCTTTGCCGGCCGCTGCGGCCAATACCTGTTCGTGTCCTCGGCGTCGGCATACCGCAAGCCCTGGCATTCCGGAACCATCACGGAAACGACGCCGCTCGACAATCCGTTCTGGGAGTACAGCCGGATGAAAGCCGCCTGCGAATCCCTGTTGCTCGAAGCGCACGCCGCGGGCAGGTTGCCCGTTACCATCGTTCGCCCCAGCCATACCTATCGAACGCGATTGCCGGGCGCCTGTATACCGGGGGATCACACGGCGTGGCGCATGTTGAACGACAAGCCGATCGTGGTGCACGACGATGGCCGGTCATTGTGGACACTGACTCATGCGGACGACTTCGCCCGGGCCTTTGTGAAGCTTTGCGGCAATCAACAAGCCCTGGGCGAAGCCTTTCATATCACTTGTGACGCCTCCCGGTCCTGGAACGAGATTGTCGATCTCGTGGGCAAGGCTCTCGCACATCCTCCCAGGGTCGTTCATGCGCCCACCGACCGGTTGATCGAATACAGCGAACACTGGCTGGGACCGCTCAAGGGCGACAAGTCCAACTCGCTCGTGTTCGACAACAGCAAAGTGCGTGAGGCGGCAGGTGGCTGGCGCTGTGAAATCGGCCTCGAAGCAGGCCTTGAGAACGCCGCGACGATTACGCTGAATCGACTGGCCGACGGCTACACGCCCGACGAACGCCTGGACGCGCTGATCGATCGAATCGTTGCCGACTGCGGAGCGTCCTATTGACCGCTGTGTTCGGCCAGCAGTGAATCGATGTCCACGGCCTGGCCGGTCTCGATGGATTGCTGGCCGGCGAGCCCGATCAACACGGACAACAGGCCGTCCCGCGTCGTCACCGCCGCGGGTTTGTTCTCGCGAATCGCGTCGATGAACGCCCGATGTTCCAGGAAGCTCGAGCCGTGATGAAAACCGGCGTGCCTGACACGCGCATCCATTGAGACGGGAATCGAATTGCCCGACCTGCCTTCGCGTTTGCCGACGTAGAGTTCCTCGCCCGGAACCGTGGTTTCCAGTTTGCCGATGTTGCCGGACACGGCGATGTTCTGTTCGTGCCGGGAGCCTTCCGCGAACATGCAAAGATCGAGCATCGCCCGTGCGCCGCTGTCGTATTCCACGATGACGTAGGCGTTGTCGAGAATGTCGGGAACCTCGCCGTCGTAGATTTCGTCGAGATGATTGACCGACTGGGCGCCGGAGGCCAGTACGCGAGACGGCTTCCCCGGCACGACCAGGTTCATCAGATCGAAGAAGTGGCAGCATTTCTCGACCAGGGTGCCGCCGGTGTTCCGGTTGAACCGGTTCCAGTCTCCCACTTTTTTCAGGAATGGAAATCGATGTTCGCGAATGGCGCACATCTTCACCTCGCCGACTTCGTGCAGATGCCCAAGCAAGGCGCTGATGGTCGGAATGTAACGATACTCCAGGCCCACCCAGACGATTCCCTTGTGCGCCCCGGCCGCCGCATCGACTTCCACGGCGTCGGCGAGCGTCGTGCACATGGGCTTTTCCAGCATGACTTGCAAGTCGGTCGTGAAGATGTCGCGCATGACGTCTATGTGCGTGTAATTGGGCGAAGCCACCACGAGAGCGTCGACGTCCCCGGCGCCGAGAATCTCCCGGTAGTCTGAATGTACGCGCGGCGAGAAGCGGTCGCCGCAGGCCTTGAGCGCCCATTCGCGCGGCTCCGCGTTGGGGTCGGCCACCGCGACGATTTCCACGTCGTCCATCGCCGCGAGATTGCGGATATGTTCGCAGCCCATCATGCCGGTGCCGATAATGCCGTAGCGAATGGTCAACGCTTTCCCTCCGAATGAACGAATTCCCGCCATCGGGCGGGACAGACGCATTAAACCAGAACTTTCATGAGGCGGGCACGCTGTATTTTGCAGACTCCCGGTACTATGATTCTTTCTTGCAGCGGAAGCCGGCGCGGTAAACCAGGACATTCGAAACTGACAATTGGGCTGGTTCGTACGATGACAAGACAAATTCCCGGACTGATTCTTCCCGCGATACTCGTTCTCTCCTCCGCCGCGAATGCGCAGACCGGAATGTTCGAGGGCGATTGGCGCTACTACGGCGGCGATAGCGGCAGCACCAAGTATTCTTCCCTGGACCAGATCGACGCGGACAATTTCGGCGAACTTGAAATCAAGTGGCGCTGGCAATCGATAGACGGCCGTTTCAATCTCGACCAGTTGAAGACCGAGTACCCGAATCTGCTGATCGCCAACGACGTACCGGAGGTCAGCATCAACGGGCTGAAAGCCGCCCCGCTGGCGGTGGACGGCGTGCTCTATATCTCCACCCCCTTGTATCAGGCCGCCGCCGTCGATGCGCTGACCGGCGAAACCTTGTGGACTTTCGATCCCCGCAGCTACGCCTCGGGCATTCCGATCATGATGCTCGGCTTCAGCAATCGCGGGCTGGCGTATTGGTCCGACGGCGAAAGAGCCCGGGTCGTGTGGGGAACCGGCGACGGCTATCTGATCGAGGTCGACGCCGAAACCGGAGAGCCGATTCCCGGGTTCGGCGAAGACGGCAGGGTGGACCTGATCGCCGGCATCCCCCGGGCGCGGCGTCAGGCGCCGATAAATTACTCGGTCACGTCGGCGCCGATCATCGTGGGCGATGTCATCGTGGTGGGGTCGGCGATCTCGGACCAGCCCGACTACAAGGAAATGCCGCCGGGTCATGTGCGCGGCTTCGATGTCAACACCGGCGAATTGCTATGGACTTTCCATACCGTTCCCCAGCCCGGGGAACTCGGCAACGAAACCTGGAAAGACGGTTCCTGGGAGTACAGCGGCCACGCCAATGTGTGGACGCTGATGAGCGCCGACGCCGAGGCGGGCATCGTCTATCTGCCGGTAGGTTCCCCCACCAACGACAACTACGGCGGACATCGGCTCGGGGACAATCTTTTCGGCAACAGCCTGGTGGCGCTGGACGCGAGCACCGGCGAGCGGCTGTGGCACTTTCAGTTCGTACACCATGACCTCTGGGATTACGACCTGCCGGCGGCGCCGAATCTGATCGACATCACCGTGGACGGCGAGCCCGTCAAGGCTGTCGCCCAGGTAACCAAGCACGGATTCGTGTTCACTTTCGACCGCATCACGGGCGAACCGGTATGGCCCATCGAGGAACGGCCGGTTCCCGCATCCGACGTGCCGGGGGAACGCGCATCGCCCACCCAGCCCTTTCCGAGCAAACCGCCGCCGTTCGAACGCCAGAATCTGAGCGTGGACGACCTCATCGATTTCACGCCGGAACTGCGCGAAGCCGCTGTCGCAATGCTCGAACAACATCGCTACGGGCCGATTTTCACGCCGCCTTCGCTCCCAACCGAAACCAGTTTCGGCACGATTCACGTGCCCGGATACATCGGCGGCGCCAACTGGATGGGCGCAGCGGTCGACCCGGAAACGGGCATCCTTTACATCCCCTCGGTCGCCACGCCGAGCCGCTCCGGATTGGCGGCGCCGGAAGCGGATGACGCTACCTTGAACTACGTGCGCAACGTCACCACGAATCTGCGCCCGCGGGGCCTGCCCCTGATCAAGCCTCCCTATGGACAGATTACGGCGATCGACATGAACGCGGGCGAAATCCTGTGGCAGGTGCCGAACGGACCGGGAGCTCCCGGCGTGCTGAACCACCCGCTTCTCGCGGGCCTGGACCTGCCTCCGCTCGGCAACGGCTGGGATCAGGTGCTGGTGACGAAAACCTTGCTGATATCGGCGCAGAGAACGCCCGATACGGAAGGCAGTTACCCGCTGGTGGCGCGCGACAAGCAAACCGGCGCGACGATCGCCCAGGTGGCGCTGCCGGCGCAGCCGATCGGCCCGCCGGTGACTTTTCGCGTCGACGGCCGGCAACATGTGACGGTTACCATGCTCGGATCGCCGCCGGAAATGGTTGTGTTGGGATTGCCATGAAACATTATCTGCCTTTAATACTGGCGTCTTGTCTCTCCGTCAGCGGCGCTTTGGCGCAGCAGGGGGCCCGGGACGGCGAATGGCGCAGCTATGGAGGCGACGCCGCGCACACGAAATACTCGCCGCTCGATCAGATCAACGCGGACAACGTGCAACGCCTGCAAGTCGCCTGGACCTGGGATTCCGTGGACCAGGCGCTGCGGGAAAACAACGACGTCATTCAAAACCGCGGTTCATTCCGTACTTACGCCTATGAAGTGACGCCGCTGATGGTGAACGGCGTGTTGTACACCACGACCTCGCTCGGCCAGATCGCCGCCATCGACCCGGCTTCCGGGGAAACGCTCTGGAGTTTCGATCCGGTGCTGTATCTCGACGGGCGGCCCGCTGTGCACGGATTCATGACGCGGGGTCTTTCGTACTGGACCGATGGCGCGCAGGAACGGCTGTTTTACGCCGGGGGCCGCACTTTCCTGTTATCCATCGACCCGGCGACCGGCAGGCCCGACCCCGCCTTTGGCCGCGGCGGGCGCGTCGATCTCAAGCGCGGGCTCGGCAGAACCATCGACCCTTCGCTCTATGCCGTGAGCTCGCCGCCCGTCGTCGTCGGCGACGTCGTCGTGGTGGGTTCGGCCATGACGGAAGGAACCGACTTTCGCGAGGCGCCGCCCGGTCATGTGCGCGGATTCGATGTGCGCACAGGCGAGATGCTCTGGATCTTTCATACGATTCCCCATCCCGGCGAGTTCGGTGCGGATAGCTGGCCCGACGACGCCTGGGAATACACCGGCGGCGCCAACGTCTGGACGCTGATGAGCGCGGACGAAGAACTGGGCCTGGTCTATCTGCCGGTCGGAACGGCGGTGCCCGACTACTACGGCGGCCATCGCCCCGGCGACAACCTGTTCGCCAATTCCATCGTCGCCCTGCATGCCGAAAGCGGCGAACGGGCATGGCATTTCCAGTTCGTGCATCACTCGGTGTGGGACTACGATCCACCCGCCGCGCCGAACCTGATCGACATCGTGGTCGACGGCCGTCCGGTCAAGGCGGTGGCGCAAATCACCAAACAGGGCTTTACCTTCGTCTTCGATCGTGAAACCGGCGAGCCGGTATGGCCCATCGAAGAAAGACCGGTTCCAGCCTCGACGGTTTCGGGCGAATATACTTCGCCCACTCAGCCTTATCCCACCAGGCCGCCACTGTTTCTCACCAACGGCGCCACCGAAGACGATCTCATCGACTTCACGCCGGAACTGAGAGCGGAAGCGTTGGAGATTTTCAGTCAATACCATAGCGGCCCGCTGTATACCCCGCCGGCGCCCGGCGACAATATCATCCGCCCCGGCTGGAGCGGCGGAGCGAACTGGTGGGGCGCCGCCTTCGACCCGGAAACGAATCGCTTGTTCGTGCCCAGTTGGGCGCATTTTTCCACCGTGAACATCAACCCGCCGGAGACGCCCGATTCCGATCTGACGATTCGGCCGCGGGTGCGCCAATTGAGCGGGCCGCGCGGCCTGCCGCTGTTCAAACCGCCCTACTCGCAACTGGTCGCCTTCGACATGAACCGGGGCGAGAAGCTCTGGCATGTGCCGGTCGGAACCGGGCCCGTCGATCATCCCGACCTGCAAGGCCTCGAGCTGGCGCCGATGGGCAATTTCGAGAAATTGGGCGGGCCGCTGCTCACCAAAACGCTGCTCTTCATCGGGCAGGGCTTCGAGACCAATCGCCTCGGCGTATACGACAAGGACACCGGAGAGGAATTGTGGTGGCTGCAATTGCCGGCGCGCTTCCACGCGGCGCCCATCACCTATCTGGCCGGCGGCAAGCAATACATCGTGTTCGCGCTCGGCGGAGGACCGGGCGGAGAAGCGGAACGCCTGATGGCCCTGGCGCTGCCGTAGCCGGTCGACGCGGTCAATACACGCCGTAATGCCGCGCGAGGAATTCGAAGGTCGTGCGCAGGTAGTCCTCTCCGGTCAGGTCCGCCCTGGCGAAGCGGGCGGCGTCGGCGGAAATCGGCTTGCTGCCGTGGCTCTTCATCTGCGCTTCCGCCGCGCGCTCCATGAGTACGAAGCGCGCGACCGCCGAGGCAACTGAGGCGCCGGCAGTCAGCAATCCATGACTGCGCAGAATCAGCGCGTTGTTACCGCCCATGCTCTGCGCGATTCGTGAGCCGGCGTCGAGGCTTTGCACTTGCACTTCCTCGTCGTCGAACAGGGCGCAGTCTTCAAAAAAGATGCAGGCCTCCTGGGTGATCGGCTCCAGCAAACGGCACTGGGAGGAAAACGGCACACCCCAGGAAGTATGGGTGTGGGCCACGCTGCCTATATCGCCGCGCGCGGCGAGAATCGGCTGATGAATGTGGTAGCCTGGCCGATTGACGGCGCCTTTGCCGGCCGCCAACTGGCCGTCCCGATCGATCAGCACCATGTCATCGGCCGTGGCGGCCGGAAACGTGACCCCGTAGCGGAGCATCCAGAAGCAGTCGGGGCGTTCAGGATCACGCGCGCTGATATGGCCGTCGCCCAGGTCGCCCCAGCCGAGCGCCCCGAAAACGCGGTACGCCCGCGCCAGTTCCTCACACAATGAAGATTCGATTTCCGTCATTTCCGCGTCAATTCCACCCGATTCACGAGTGCTTCACAGCCGGTTCCGGCCAGCAATGCGTCAATCTTACTACGCACCTTCGAATCCAGCGCTTCATACTCCGCGCGAATCCGATCGACGCAATGGGTCTGATAGGGGAAAGTGGTCTGCCGCCAGGTCTTGTCTTCGACCATACAGTTTACCGTTGACTCGCTGGCCCGCCAGGCGGCCGCATTGGCCAGCATGACAGGCACATAGGTTCGCCCCATTTCCCGCAGTAATGCCCACAGGGTCGATGGTGCATCGGCGGTCGGCAACCAGTGCCGCGGTTCCGGTTCCAGGCCCGACAGGTCTTCGGTTAGCGACACCCACGAATAGACGCGGGGAGCCTGCTGCAAGGTTATGCCGGTTGAAGTGGGGTCGAACTGCGCCAGTTGGGTGAGTTGACCGAACACGGCAAAGTCCGAGGCGCCGGGTCGATTGCCCATGAGGAACGGATAGCGTTCGAGGTGCTCCGAAAACAATTGCAGGAAACGCTGGTAGCTCGCTTCGATGATCGGCGCTGTCGTTGCATTGGAGCCCACAACGTAGAGACGGTTGATCTGGCGTTGGCCGAACTGTTCCGCTTTTTCCGCAAGCAACTTCTCCGGGGCGCATATGTCCGACCAGTAAGGAAGAATCCTGGCGGCCAATTCCGCATCGGCGTCAAAGTGCCAACGGTAGTGGAACATCGCCTTGGTCAGCCATTCGTCGGCGTAATCCTCGAGCAGGTAATCGAGAAAGCGCAGCACGGGATCGTCGGGGATAGCCTGGCGGCCGGCGTGTTCGTTTTCGAGCCGGCGCAGGATGTAGGTTGAATCGATTTGCGCTTCGAGCTCGCCGTCATCGTCCTGAAAGTAGAAGACGGGTATCAGATTCACCTTGGGTTGCGGCAGGTCTTCGGTCTCGCCGTGACGGGCGTGCAGGTAACGGTAGGGCAATCGCCGGTACCGCAACAGGCTGAGCATTTTCCGGGTGTAGGGAGAACCGGGCAGGCCTTTCAGAAGAATCATTCGGTTCCTTGACTTCGCGTTTTGTCCATCGGTCGAATTGTAAGAAACCAGGCCGCTCCATGGAAATACCGAAAACAAGGGAATCACGTCACCACTGCTCGATTCGCCGGCGAAGACACGGCGCGAGGTTTACACCGGCAACCGGTACGGCGTAGAGTGCGAGGGATTGATCACTTGACCTGTTTTCCGGGAGTTCCGCATGACCCATCGCCGACAGTTTCTCAAATATCTGGCAGCCAGCCCGTTGCTCACCAATTTTTCCGCTTTTGCCCAGGAAGTGGAGGAAACACTGGGAGAACGATTGACCGATCCCAGTGAAGTCATCAACGTATTCGAAATGGAGGCATTGGCGCGGGAGAAAATGCCCCCCGCCCATTTCGGTTACCTGGCGACCGGTGTGGACAGCGATGAGACGATTCTCGCGAATCGCGAAGGCTTCAGTCGTTTTCAGATTAAACCGCGGCGGCTTGTCGACGTAAGCGAGGTGGACACTTCGATCGATCTGCTGGGTACCGAGGCCGGGTCCCCGATCCTGCTTTGCCCGGTGGGAAGTCAGGGCGCCTATCACGCCGACGCGGAACTGGGCTCGGCGCGGGCCGCCGCCGCGAAGGGGCACCACATGATTCTCTCCACACAGTCATCGACTTCCGTCGAGGCGGTGGCGGAGGCTCGCGGCGCACCAATCTGGCATCAACTCTATGCAACGAATCGCTGGGAAAACACCGTGCAGATGTTGCAACGGGCGGAAGCGGCGGGATGCACCGCGGTCTGCCTGACGATCGATTTGCCCGGCGGACGAAACACCGAAACCCAGGCGCTAATGACCCGTTCCGATACGCGGGATTGCACGGTTTGCCATACGGGGCAGCTGAAGCCGATGTTCGACGGCCTGGATATGCGGGGAGCGAGCCTGAACAATCCCGCCATGACCTGGGAGGTGATCGGACGCATGAAGGAAGTCACCGGCATGAAGGTGATCGTCAAGGGCGTCGAGGTCGCGTTCGATGCCGCCATGGCGGTGCAGAGCGGCGCGGACGGCATCGTGGTTTCAAATCACGGCGGCAGAGCGACCGAAACGGGCAGAGGCACCATCGAGTGCCTGCCGGAAGTCGTAGCCGCCGTAAACGGACGCATTCCCATCATTGTCGACGGCGGCTTCCGCCGCGGCACCGACGTTTTCAAGGCGCTTGCCCTGGGCGCCTCCGCGGTGGGAATCGGCAGGCCCTATTGCTTCGGGCTGGGCGCCTTCGGTCAGGCGGGCGTGGAGCGGGTTCTGGATCTGCTGAACCGCGAACTGCTGATCGCCATGCGCGGCAGCGGAACCACCAGCATCGACGCGATCGGGCCCGAGTATGTGCACGACCTGGGTCAACGGGCCTGAACTATAGCGGGAGAGAATCAAAAAACGCCGGCCGGATGACTCCGGCCGGCGTCCCTTGATACTTCAGGACTCTTGCAGCGACTAGCGGTCGCGATAATCGGCTGTCGGCGGCAGTTGCGCACCGGACAGGTCGGCCGGAATATCACGTTCCGCGACGATCCTGTGCGTCAGCGTGCCGATTCCCTCGATGCTGGCGCTGATGTTCTCGCCATCGACCAGATAGCCCGAACCCGTGGCGCGCTGCACGCGGCCGGCGCCGGTGCCGCCGGAGGTGCCGCTTTGCAGCACGTCGCCGGGGAACACGGTGATCAGGGACGAGGCGTATTCAATCAACTCGGGGATATTGTGAATCATGTCCCCGGCCTGTGCTTCCTGCACGGTCACGCCGTCGATTACGGTGATCTGGTGCAGGCGCTCCATCGGATCGCCGTAGAACTCCTTGGGCACGATCCACGGGCCGTGGGGCGCGAAGGTATCGTGGCCCTTGCCGACGAACCAGTCCTGACCCGATCCGTAGCCGCCCGGCGGACGACCGCCGCGGTCGGAGACGTCCATGGCTACCATGTAACCGAATACATGGTCATAGGCGCGGGTAGCCGAAATATATTTGCCGGTCCTGCCGAAGACGATCGCCATTTCCACTTCGTATTCGATCTCGTCGCGGCCGAAAGGCATGACGATGTCATCACCGTGGCCGATCACCGCGCCGCGGGTCGGCTTCAGGAACAGGTACGGCACGCCGCGGTTTTCCTGGCGCTGGCGCGTGCGTTCCGCCAGTTGCTGGGGAGTGCATCCCTCGCAGGCGTGGGTATAGAAGTTCACCGCCGCGTTCATGATCTTGCTCGGGTACTGAATCGGCGCCATGATGTCGACGGAATCCACATCGTGCACATAGGCAGTGGCGCTGCTGAGCAGATCTTCCTCGACCAGCCAGTTCATGAGTTCGTAGAGCCGGTACTTCAGACCGTACTCGTACTGTTCGATCAGCCCCAGCATATCCGCGGGCATTTCCATATCGCTGTATTGCCATTGCATCTGCAGGGCGCGGTTCGCGGCGGACAGGTCGACGATCAGCGAGTCGTCGCGTACGACGAGGCCTACGAACGGCGTGTCGTTCACCGCGAAGGTGCCGACCTTGTAGGGCTCCACGGACTCCGCGGCCTGGGCCAGCACCTGTGCGGAGAAGGCGGAAATCGCCAGCGCCGCGGCGAACATCAGGCTTGAAACGGACTTTCGAATCATTTTCTTACTCCCAGCATCGGTTTCAGGGGGGTATCGAGCATATGGCGAAAAGCAAAGGGAGATCAAGTATTCTCGACCCCCCTTCGTAAGTTTTATCGCCGCTTATTCCGTATGCTGGTAATGTCCCATCAACATACCGGTGGCCAGGACGTGACCGTCGATGGCTTCGAGCAACTGATCCTTGTTCAGGCCGGGTTCGAGGCCGAGATCGGCGTCGATGGCGTAGACCCGGAAGTGATAGGCGTGGAGATGGCCGTTGTCGGGCGGGCGCGGGCCGAAGTAGCCGGGGCGGTTGAGACCGTTGTGGCCGTTGATCGCGCCATCGAGGCCGTCACCCATGATTTCGGCGTCGGCCGCCATTCCCGCCGGGAGGCCCGAGGCGCTCGCGGGAATGTTGTACACGACCCAGTGCACGAAGGGATTCTCCATCATGCCGATCGTCACGACTTCCGGGTCGTCGCAGATCAGCGCCAGTTGCACCGTGCCTTCCGGCAGGTTCGACCAGGCCAGGTCGATGGATGTGTTGTCGCCGTAAGCGGAGTTTTCCACCGGTACCATGCCGTGGTGTTCGAACACGGAACTCGTAACCGTAATGGTTTCGGGGATGTCCTGCGCGTAAACGGAAAACGAAACTAACACCGCCATCATGGCGCCTGTCAGGGAAATCAACTTCTTCATGGATAACTCCTAAGGAATTGTAGTTGTGGGCGCAATACTACAGATTACCGGCGGCGTTGACTAATCCGCAGCAATCGGCTCGGCGCCAGACTCGAGGGTGCACGGCTCGATCATGGCCGTGTTCGTCGGCGTATAAATCGTCTCGGTAGTGCAGACCGACCTGGTCCAACTCGGCGTATCGGAGCGATACATACGCCTGATCACCAAGTTCGCGGTTATTTTCGCTGTATTGCTCGACCGCTGGCGCAGCCGTCATTGACCACACGGATTGCACTGCGATTGTACAATTCTAAGAACTAAGAATGTGTTCCGGACGCATTCGAATATTTTAGCCCTAAAAAGGAAGTAAAAATGCTTAAGCCTGTGCCTTACGAAAAACTCAATCCCCGACAGCAGGAAAACTACAACTTCCACAAGGTAGCGGCACGGCTCGCGAACTATGGATTCAACTGTCTGCGTCTAACCGACGACTGGCAGGGAGCCGACTTTATCGCTTGTCACATCGATGGCGAAACCTTTCTCAAGGTGCAGCTCAAGGGGCGATTGGTGGTTGACCGGAAATACTTGGGTAAAGGTATTTTCATCGCTTTTCTTGACGGGCCTGACTGTTTCGTATACCCGCACGACAAATTCCTCAGGAGTTGGATGGAGGACCGAGGCAAGCCGGGCGGTAAAGGGTGGGAGGAAAATGGCCGCCGCAGTTGGCGTAGAACACCCGCCTGGGCTCGCAAACTACTCGCCGATTACAAAATCGAAACTCAGGATTCCATTTCTTGAGTGGAGCTGCGATAGCGAGAAAGATCGTCCGGCGCAGCTTCGGCTGCCGGTACGAGACAGTAATACTTTTCCTGAACAACCTTGATCGCTTCGATTACCATTGTGACTTCGAACATCACGATCAATCAGACTGATCTTGTAAGCGGCCGACCCGGCTTTGCGGATAGTCCACGCCCTATCGGCAGGCGCGGTCTCCAAGGTCACCTCGCGCAAATCGCGAAACACTTTGTTGGCAGCGCGCCCGCCTCTAAGTCTTCCGGGATAACTGTATAGTGCACCTTGGCCTCCTGCGTTTGATTCTGGTTCCCGAAAGATCTTAATGTACATTTGACCTGCCGCGGCCGGTCCTTCGTTATCCGTCCCAATTTGTTGAGAACATCGACCGCAAGTCCGAGATCGCAGTGGGAAGCGATCCCGAGCAGGTAAGGCCCAGGAAGGTCGCCGCCCGAGTTGCGCCTACGTAGAGGAACTTGTCGAACAGATCTGGATAGACTTCCGCCAAGTGGTCGACATCTTTAAAGAAGACTGCCTCGAACTCAAGTCCTTTTATGTGTTGCACATCGAATACGCGTATGTCGTTGTCTTGCCCGATAACTTGGCCATCGGGACATGCCACCACGTTGATGTTTTGTTCCGCTAGCGTTTCCTGAAGCGCTTTAGCAACTGATCATACCTGTTCCTCTTCGGGAACCAATATTGCTATTGACGGTAATTGACCGACAAATCTCTCGATTTCGGTCACGCGATCCGCGAGCCAGATGCCAACATCTGGGTCGTTGCACATGTTCTCAGCCAGAACGGGAGGGAATCCATCTCGAATCGCGTGTTCAGGAAGAACCACGTCGTAGTCCGCTCCTCCCCCGATGCGTACAATCTCGCGGGCAAACTCATTAAGTTCTCGGCTTTGTCTATAGCCAACCGTGACTCTCTCTATGCCTATTCTTGAATCAGCCCATTCGACCTCCGTGACCGAGCGCGTACCCCAAGAAGACAGCCGTTGATTAAAATCACCACATGCAAAGAAAGAGGGCATAGCCGGTAGTGATAGGGCCGACATGCAAGCAAGCTGAACCGGGGAAAAGTCTGTAGCTTCATCGACAAAAATCTGATTCCTGAAAGATTCCTGCACAGGCTGAAGGACTGCCCAAAATGAACTGTTACTGTTCAGATCGCGTTGAACATCTCTTGATGAAAGCAATGATCTTGCGCCTCTCAGAATGGACAACAGCATCATATCGAGTTCCAGAGGATGGATGTCCGTCTGGCGAATTGCGCCAGCCACGTACCAGCGCTCGTCTGATTGGCGGGCGCGCCGAAAACTGCGGTATCGTGTAGCAATTCCGTGAAAGTACAATCTAACAGGGTTCACGAACGTTCGCACGAAAGTAAGCAACACAACACCCTTACCGACCTCTATCTGCTTCTCGCCATCGAGACCTCGGTCACCTATCCATTCGATGATTCTTGCAGTGGCTGTGCCACTCTTCGGCATTCTTCCGCGCACCGCTGCTCGTGCTTGTGTGCGAAGTGCGCGGCGAAAAGTGACTTCTGCACGTTTCCTTCGAGTTCGCGGAGTTTCTTCTTCCTCATCGTCCTCATCCCGAATCTCTCCTTCTTCTACTGTTTCTTCTTCCGTAGCGCCAAGCGAATCAAGAAATTCCGCCAACTCATCAAGAAAGTTTCTGTTCCGGTTAACCTGCAATACCAAAACTTGGCGGATCGCCCCATCGATCTCAGACTTAAGTTCATCCGCCAATTTTCGAGCCTCAGTAGCTTTGCCGAACAGGCTTCGCAATAGTTGACTTATGTCTACCGAGTTCTTTGGCTGTATAAGAGCAACCAATGCCTTGCCAAGCTCTGCAATCCTGCCTTCTCCAATCGACACAAGCTCTTTGGCGGCATTTTGTAATCGCTTCACATAGGCTGATTGTTGCCACGCCTCGAAGTCATCAAACCAAGCTGTTAGATTACCTAAAGCTTCATCGCCAAAGTACTTCACGGAGTCCTGCCGGATGAAACCGCTTTGTTTAGTCGATGTCGTCAATAGTCCAAATTTGTTTCTCGCGACTTCTAGTCTATAGTCATTCCAAGTTCGGACATGATAATCCGACGCTGGCACTCTTTCTCGCGAAAATGATTCCTTTACATATTGTTGCAACAGCGAGGTAGGCGTAAACATCATCCAGCTTTCCTCATGCGACGTCACGTTAGGCCCTTTATGGTTTTTGACGAGCAATTGCTCTTCTTCGCTAAGAAATTCTAAATCCAGCTTCTGTCCAAGTCGGCGAATTAATGTGGTTGTCTTGCCAGAGCCTGGAGGGCCAAGCAATAAGATGCGACTATCAAGGGGAAGTCGGAAGATTTTGTCTTGAAATTTGTCGAGAATAGGTTGATCTCTCAGCTCCATCTGAGTGAGAACAACGCGGCGTATCCCCTCTATGATGTTGACCGACTCCCGCTCTTCCTCCAAGAGTTTTTCAAGGAGTTGCTCATCGATGCCAGCTTGCTCATCGAGTTCGTCTGGCGCAATGCGCTCAAGAAGCGTTCTTAGAGATGTGACTGTTAACGGACCATACGTTTCACCCTCTAGCACTGAGTTCTTCGAGTCCCATTTACCCCCGTCTCGAATCGGTCGAAGCATAGCGCGTTCTTCTACCTCTAAGAACTCGCCATTTGGGAGTTCTACTTCATCTCCTATCGGTAATGATGCCAATCGACCAACAGGTGAACGGTAGCTCGCTAATTCTACGTTTCCACCCGGTAATGTGACAGGGATTTCTCGACAAATGAAGTACACACACCTTTTCCCGTCTTCCCTTACTGCAACTATTCTTGCAATCGCAGGCTCTTGCTGCAGACTAAGCAGACTAGTCCTATTTGCATTTTGAATTTTGGAAAGGTTTTTGATTGGTTCCGGAGACGTGACCGGATTTACGTTTATCAATACGTCTTCGGAGGATGTGAGGCGCTTGGGTAGCTTGCTGCTGGCTTCTGTCTCAATCGCCTCGAAAGTTTCCAAAGTTTCGTTTGCAACTGATTCGAGGTGCTTTTTTGTATTGTCGGAATTGCTCATGGCTGATTGCCTCAACTATCGCGTTATCGTGTCCCACTGTCTCGAAGCAGTATGCGGGTTTCATTGTCAGTCCGAGTATATTTCCGCTTGAGCCCTCGGGCACTAAGGAAGGTCTGAACAAGTCGAGATCGGTTTTGTCCTGGCGTGAGCGTTGCCAGTGAGGGACAATGCGCTCACGGGGTTTGACGGAGCGGTTTCGATGGAGCAGTTGACGTTTGCGGAGTTGGAGCACGACGCGAAGA
>JAJDYJ010000023.1 GCA_022822865.1 Pseudomonadales bacterium
TGGCAAGTCGTTCGGCCCTCAAGAAGCTGCGCTTCTTGTCGGCTGCGCCGACCGGGCCTCACCCATGCCTCACACGCCCGCCGCACATCCTCCACCCGACGCCGACTTACATTGTGCAGGAATTTTGATGCAGTACGATCAGACTTCTTTTGTTTTGAGTGCGGTTTCTTTGGATGGGTGTCCGGGGGATAGTGTGGCGGAGGTGGCGTTTGCGGGGCGCTCGAATGCGGGGAAGTCGAGTGCGATCAATGCGATTTGCCGGCAGTCGCGGCTGGCGCGGACGAGCAAGACGCCGGGGCGCACGCAGATGCTCAATTTCTTTCTGGTGCCGGGGGTTGCGGGTCGTTATCTGGTCGATTTGCCCGGGTATGGCTATGCGAAGGTGCCGCTGGAAGTGAAGGAGCAATGGCAGCGGGAGATGCAGCATTATCTGAATGGGCGGGGGCAGCTCCGGGGGATCGTGTTGCTCAGCGATATCCGGCATCCGCTGAAGGAGTTTGACCGGCAGATGATCGACTGGGCCCAGGGGGCGGGGCTGCCGTTGCATCTGTTGTTGACGAAGGCGGACAAGATGAAGCGGAATCCGGCGCATAACACGATGGCGGCGGTGCGCAAGGAGATGTCGGGGCGCGGTGCGCTCGACGTGCAACTGTTTTCCGCGACCGCGGGCGTCGGTCTCGAACAGGTCCGCGAACGTCTCGACTCCTGGCTGGAAGCCTGAGCGTCTCTAGTGGGCTTCGTCCCAGTTGTCGCCGATGCCGACGTCGACCACGAGGGGGACGTCGAGGGCGGCGGCGGTGATCATGCGGAATTTTACGCCGTCGCATAGCAGTTGCAGGTCGTTCTCATTGACTTCGAAGACGAGTTCGTCGTGGACCTGTAGCAGCATGCGGGCGTCGATGGGTTCGCTTTCGAGCCAGAGGTCGATGTCGATCATGGCCTGCTTGATGATGTCGGCGGCGGTGCCTTGCATCGGGGCGTTGATGGCGGTGCGCAGCGCCGCCCGGCGCAGCATGCCGCGGCCGGCGCGCAGGTCGGGCAGGTAGAGCCGGCGGCCGAATACGGTCTCGACGTAGCCGAGGTCGGTGGCCTGGGCCTGGGTGCGGTCCATGAAGGCGCGCACGCCGGGATAGCGTTCGAAATAGCGGTCGACGTATTGCTGGGCTTCCTCGCGGCCGATGTGCAACTGCTTGCCGAGGCCGAAGGCGGACATGCCGTAGATCAGGCCGAAATTGATCGCCTTGGCGCTGCGCCGCTGATCCGGGTCCACGTCTTCCAGCGGCACGCCGAAAACTTCCGCGGCGGTGGCGCGATGGATGTCCTCGGCGCGGGAGAAGGCTTCGAGCAGGCCGGCGTCGCCGGACAGGTGGGCCATGATGCGCAATTCGACCTGGGAATAGTCGGCCGCGACGAGCTTGTAGCCGGGTTCGCAGACGAAGGCCTGGCGCACGCGGCGGCCTTCGGCGGTGCGCACCGGAATGTTCTGCAGGTTCGGATCGGTCGACGAAAGCCGCCCGGTCGCCGCGACCGCCTGCTGGAAGTTGCTATGGATACGGCCGGTTTCCGAATGCCGTTCCTGGGGCAGCTTGTCGGTATAGGTCGACTTGAGCTTGGTCAGGGAACGATGCCGCAGGATCACCTGGGGCAGTTCGTAATTCTCCGCTAATTCCTGCAGGACGTCTTCGGCGGTGGACGGCTGGCCGGTCGGCGTCTTGCGCAGCACCGGCAGTTCCAGCTTGTCGTAGAGCAGCGCCTGCAATTGCTTGGGCGAAGACAGGTTGAAACTCTCGCCCGCGAGCGCGAAAGCCGACTGTTCCAGTTCTTCCAGTCGTTCCGCGAGTTCCGCGCTTTGCCGCCCGAGCGCCTCGGAATCGAGCTTGATGCCCTTGCGCTCCATGCGTTGCAGCACGGAAACCAGCGGCATTTCGAAATAGCGGTAGAGTCCTTCGAGATGGCCGTTGTCGCGCAATTGCCGTTCCAGTTCGCCCGTCAGCCGCAGGATCGTGTCCGCCCGCTCTCCGGCCCAGGCGCCGAAATCCGCTATGCCGAGTTGATGCATTTCGAGCCGGCCGCGGCCCTTGCCGGTGAGGCTTTCCAGGTCTTTCGGCGAGGAATCGAGGTAGCGCCGGGCGATGGCGTCGAGCTGATGCCGCACGGCGACCGAGTTGACGACGTAGGAAGCCAGCAGCACGTCGGACTTCACTGGCCGCAGTTCTATGCCGAGGTTTTGCAGGAAGTGCATCTGGTGCTTGAGGTCGTAGCCGCATTTCGGCTTGAGCGCGTCTTCGAGCAGGGGCTTCACGGCGGCGAAAACCTGGTCCTCCGAAAGCAGTTCCGGACAATCCTCGTAGTCGTGATCCAGCGGAATGTAGGCCGCCTTGCCGGCCTTGGCGCAAAAGGCGACGCCGACGATGCGGGCGTCGAGAAAATGGCCGGGTTCGACTTCGAGGTTGAAACTGAAGCGGGGGGCGGCGCGCAATTCGGCGAGCAAGTCCTGCAATTGGGCTTCGCTGGTGACGATGGTGCTTTGGGTGTCGGCCGGCGGCGGTTCGTTGTCTTCTTGCGGCGTCGTCCCGGATTGCGGTTCATCAGCGGCGGGCTCCTGTTCGTCCGCGGGGGCCGCGGTGACGCCTTCGGCCTCGAGTTCGCGCAGCCAGGTGCGGAATTCGAGTTCGCTGAAAATCCGGTGCAGTTCCTGCTTGTCTTCGTCCTGGCGTTCGAGTTGCAGGTAACCCTTCTCCAGCGGCACGTCGGTGCGGATCGTGGCGAGGCGATAGGACAATTCGAGCAATTCGATGTTGTCGCGCAGTTTTTCGCCGATTTTCCCCTTGATCGCATCGGCGTTTTCGATGATGCCGCGCATGGAGCCGTAATCCCTGAGCCACTTCTCGGCGGTCTTGGCGCCGACGCCGGGAACGCCCGGGATGTTGTCGGACTTGTCGCCCATGAGCGCGAGCAAGTCGATGATCCGTTCGGGGGGAACGCCGAACTTGGCCTCGACGCCCGGCGGGTCGAGCAGTTCGTCGTTCATGGTGTTGATCAGGGTGACGTGGCCGGTGACGAGTTGCGCCAGGTCCTTGTCGCCGGTGGAAATCAGCGTCGATACGTTTTCGCCGCCGGCCTGGCAGGCCAGCGTGCCGATGACGTCGTCGGCCTCGACGTTTTCGACGATGAGCAGGGGCAGGCCCATGGCGCGGATGATGCGGTGGATCGGCTCGATCTGGGAGCGCAGTTCGTCGGGCATCGGCGGGCGGTGCGCCTTGTATTCGGAGTAGATCTCGTTGCGGAAGGTCTTGCCCTTGGCGTCGAAGACGATGCCGATGCGGCTCTTTGGATACTTGTTCAGCAGATTGCGGATCATGCTGATGACGCCCCGCACCGCGCCGGTGGGCTGGCCGCCGCCGGTCATCATCGGCGGCAGCGCGTGGAAGGCGCGGAACAGGTAGGAAGATCCGTCTACCAGGATCACTTCGGGGCTGTCTGCGGTTTCGGCCATGTCGGATACGCTCGTCAGGCCCGCCGCACGATCATCGCGAGCGCCCGCGCGATATCGCCGGCGCGATGGGGCGGGCGCAGCAGGCCGACGAGTTCGCCCGACGGATTGATCACGCCCATATGGACGCTATGACTGATGAAGCCTTCGGGGCTGGCGGCAGGAGGCGCGTGGCCGCCGTGGATTGAACTTTCGGCCGCGCCGGTGTTGACGAACAACTGGCTTGCGAACGCGTTCACGTTTTCGGCGCTTCCGCTCAGGCCGATGAAGTCGGGATGGAAGCCCAGCAGATACTCGCCGATGATCCCGGGGGAGTCGGCGGGATCGACCGACACAAACAGCACATTGAGCGGCGGCTGCGCGGATTCGGCCCGGCCGCGATAGAAATCTCCGAGTTCGGACAGGGTCAGCGGGCACATGTCCGGGCAATTGCTGAAACCGAAGAACACCAGGTTCCAGGCGCCGCGCATGCGGTCGAGGCCGAACGGCCGTCCCGTCTGATCGTTCAGGGAAACTTCCGCAAGCGGCAAGGGTTCCGGGTAGACCGCCGCGCCGAGTTCGTTCAATTGCGCAAGTTCGGCGCGCTCGCCGCGGAATTGCAGCAGGAAGACGATCAGCGCCAGCAGCAGCGCGTTCAGCAGGACGAATGCGATCCAGGCGGTTCTGCTGAGGCGGATGGCAGCCATGCGCCGTTCAGGCCAGGTAATGGTCCACCAGCAGGGCGACGAACAACAGCGCCAGGTAGACGATGGAATAGCCGAAGGTGCGCATCGGGATGTCCGGGCGCGGGCGGAACATCAGCCTTCCCGACCAGTACAGGAATCCGGCGCCGAGCAGCAATGCCGAAGCTAGATAGATCCAGCCGCCCATGCCGGTGAACCAGGGGATGACGCTGGCCGCAACCAGGATCACGGTATAGGCGACGATATGTACCCGGGTCGCGTACTCGCCATGGGTGACCGGCAACATCGGCACGCCTGAGCGTGCGTATTCTTCCTTGCGGTGAATCGCCAGCGCCCAGAAATGCGGCGGCGTCCAGGCGAAGATGATGAGCACGAGCACGAGGGCGTCGGCTTCGATGGTTCCGGTTACCGCCGACCAGCCGAGCAGGGGCGGCATGGCGCCGGCGAGGCCGCCGATGACGATGTTCTGGGGCGTGGCGTGTTTCAGCCAGCCGGTATAGACGAAGGCGTAGCCGACGAAGGAAGCCAGCGTCAGCCAGGCGCTTAATGGATTGACCCAGACCAGCAGGATCGCCATGCCGCTCGCGCATAGCAGCAAGGCGAAAATCGCCGCCTGGACCGGGTCGACGCGGCCCTGGGGCAGCGGCCGGCCGGAAGTGCGGTTCATGATGCGGTCGATGCGCCGGTCGATGAGATGGTTGACCGCGGCGCCGGAACAGGCGACGAGCGCGATGCCGAGGTTGCCGAGCAGCAGAACGCGCCAGGGGACCATGCCGGGCACGGCGAGAAACATACCCACGAGCGAGGTCAGGATCATGAGCATGACCACGCGGGGCTTGCACATCTCGTAGTAGTCGCGCCAGGAGGCGGATACTTGCCGGGCTGCGGTTTCAGTCATCGATCGGTGGACCAGTCGCGGGAAGGCGCCGGGGATGAATTCGGGCTCCGCCGAATGCGTACGCATTCAAGCATTTTTCGGCCCGTATCTCAAGCGGAGCGCAGCGTAATATGGCGGAGAATTTCCCGCCCGGACAAACTTTATTTCTAGCCTGGCCGACTAACTCCCTGATTAATCGCGTAGAAGGGCAAGTAGTCTCCGGACGCTCCCAATATTGATGTATCAGTCTTCTGGCTCATGGGCGGCTCGGCTGCCCCCGGCGTTGCGGCGCCTGCTGTTTGCCGACCCCGGTCGCGAACTGTTGCGGCAGGTCGACGCCACCTTGCTCGTGTTCGGCGATCGGGTATTGCATGTCGAAAGCGGCAGCGCGGCGGAATTGCAGCCGTCCGCAGGGGAGGCGGACGCCGGATCGCTCGCGGCCCGTGCGCGGAAACTGCTTGGAGACGGCAAGGACCATTCGATACTGCTGCTCCTGCCGCCCGGCGAGTTTGCCGCCACCGGGACCGAAATGCCCGGCGTAAGCGGCGGGAATCTGCGTTCCGCCCTGGCCTTGCAAATGGAAAACCTGCTGCCGGCGCTGGAAGAGCCCCTCGAACTCGCCGTACACGGCAGCGGGGACGGCGCCCAGGTCGCCTTGTGGATCAAGTCCCGGCGCATCCGCGAATTGCACGAGGCCTTCGCCGCCAACGGCCTGTTCCTCGCCGCGGTCAAGCCGCGTATCCTGCACAGTCAGGCGTCCCGTTCCGGCCTCGTCGACGCCGACGGCTCCGGTCTGACCTTCGCGCAATCCTCGGCGGGCGTGCTGCGGCAATGGAAGCACGTGGACGCCGCCGACCTCGAACAGGAGGAATTCGCCGGCCAATGGGACGGGGAGGTGCGCGCCGCTTCGGCCGGCAAGTCGCGCCGGATCGAATCCGTCGCGCAATACGCCGCCGCTCTCGAGCGCGGGGCCCATGCCGACTACAGCTTCTTTCCCGCCGCGGCCGTGGCCCTGTGCCGGCGCCGGGAGCGCCGCCGTCATTTACTGCGCGCTTCCGCCGCGCTCGGCGTGGTCGCTCTGCTCGCCGCGTCGCCCTTCATCTTCCAGCAATTCGAAATCGGCGAGCTGAATCGTCAACTGGAAATACGGCGGGAACTGTCGGCGTCGGCCCGGGCGCATCGGGACGTCGTGGTGGATTTCGAAAATCGCTGGGGCGCGATAGAGAACTTTCCCGATCAGGATGTGCCGGAGGCGATGTTTACCTTGCAGCAGGTATTGAGTCCCAATCGTCTTTCCGACCTGGAAGTTTCCGAAGGAGTTATCCGCATCCAGGGCACGAGCGAGGATCCCCAGTCGATTCTGCAGCAACTGGAACAGAATCCGATGTTCACCGAGGTCGTGTTCTCCCGCGCCACGAGCAACGACCAGTACTACATCGACCTGCGCCTGGCGGACGTCAATTTCGAAGCCTACATGGCGCGCTACTTTCCGGACCGCTGAGTCATGGCGATTTCCACCCGCGAACGAAACCTGCTGCTGTTGCTTGCGGCGGTCGCCGCGGCGTTCTTCGGCAGCTTCGTCCTTACCGCCATGGGGGAGTGGAGCGGCCAGCGCGAGTCCCTCATCGAGAACCTGCGACTTGCGGTCGAGCGGGAGCAGCGGCTGATCGACGACGAAGAGACCCTCGAACTTCAGCGCGCCAGCGCGGAAGACAGGGAAGCCAACATGCAACTCGGTATCTTCTCCGGCGCGACGATTCCCCTGATCGAAGCGGCGATTCAGCAGGATCTCTCGCGCTATGCCAGGGAATCCGGCCTGACCGTGAATTCGACCCGGCTCGCGGACCGTCTGGAAACCGAGGGCTGGCTGCTGATCAGCCAGGAAATGTCCTTCCGCACCGCGGACGCCAACCGCACCGTCGCGTTCCTCGGGCGCTTGAGCGAATCGCAGCCGCGGCTGCGCGTCACGGATTTCAGCATCAGCCGCAGCCGCACCCAGTACTCCGGTTCGATCACCGTGGTCGGATTCACCCGCCCGACGTTGGCCGCGGCGCCGTTTCAGGAACCCCGGTAATGTCCTTCTCCGCGATCACGCTGCCGATTTTCTCGCAATTGCTCGAGCCCCGGGGCATGGCGCCGGAACGCGATTTCGAACAGTCGGGCCAACTCGTTTGCGACCACGTTCCCGACATCGAACAAAGAGCGAAGATCCGCTTCATTCTCGGCGAACCGGTTCGTTTCCGCATGGCTCCGGACGACGAAGTGCGGCGTCTCGCGCGGCACTGGCGCGCCGAGCTTTCGCCCAAGATCGACAATGACGACGAGGAACTGCTCGCCACGGGTTTCGAGGACGACGAGGAACTGCTCGATCTCGCTTCGGAAGCGCCCATCATCCGCCTCGTCAACCACCTTTTCGCCCGGGCGCTCGACCTGAATTCCAGCGACATCCATTTCGAGCCCGGCGAAACCGGCCTCGACGTGCGCTGCCGGGTGGACGGCATCATGACCGTCGTGGAGCGCCTGCCGGTGCGAATTCACACCGCGGTGGCCTCCCGGCTGAAACTCATGGCGCGGCTCGACATCGGCGAAAAGCGCCTGCCCCAGGACGGCCGCATCAACTACCAGCTCGGCAGCCGCCAACTCGACATGCGCGTCTCCACCCTGCCGGGGGTACATGGCGAGTCCATCGTGCTGCGCATCCTCGACCGCGGCGACATGGCGGTGGACCTCGCCGAGCTCGGCATGCCCGCCAGGGTGTTGAGCGACTACCGATCGGTCATCGGCCAGCCGCATGGCATGGTATTGATCACCGGCCCCACGGGAAGCGGCAAGACCACGACCCTCTACGCCACGCTGGAAAAAATCAGCGACGACACCCGGAAGATCATCACCGTGGAGGACCCGGTGGAGTACCAGTTGCCGGGCATCACCCAGATCCAGGTCAACTCGGCCATCGGCCTCGGTTTCGCCCAGGGCCTGCGCTCGATCGTGCGGCAGGACCCGGACGTGCTGATGGTGGGCGAGATCCGCGACCACGACACCGCCGAGATCGCCATCGAGTCGGCGCTGACCGGCCATCTCGTCTTCTCGACCTTGCATACCAACGACGCCGCCGGCGCCATCACCCGCCTGCAGGACATGGGCGTCGAAGGCTATCTGATCAGTTCCAGCCTGCTTGCGGTCCAGGCCCAGCGCCTCGTGCGGCGCATCTGCACCGACTGCGCCGAAGAGCGGCCGCTCAGCCCGGACGAAGCCGCGGTCCTGCGCATCGACGCCGGCGACTGGCCCGCGGTGCGACGCGGCGCCGGCTGCGAGCGCTGCGGCAATACCGGCTATCGCGGCCGCATCGGCCTCTATGAACTGATGCCGATGAGTGACGAGATCCGCCATCGCATCGCCAGCGGCGCCGACGCCAACGAGATTCGCGAACAGGCCGTCGGCGAAGGCATGCGCACCCTGCGCGAGGACGCACTCGACAAACTCGGGGACGGCCTGACCACGCCGGAAGAAGTCGTGCGGGTGACCAGGGCGATATGAACGGGCGGATTTTCCGATACCAGGCTTTCGACGCCGGCGGCAATCGCCAGAGCGGATCGCTGGAAGCCGAAACCGAGCGCGAGGCCGTGCGCATCCTGCAGGGCCGCCGGCTGACGCCGATCCGGGTTCAGCCAGGCAAGGCGGCAAGCTGGAATTTCGAGCGGCGCAAGATTTCCCCCGCCAGCCTGCTCGATTTCACCAACGGACTTTGCACGCTGGTGGAAGCCAGGGTGCCCATCGACCGCGCCCTGCGCCTGCTCGAAGGCATGTCCGGCTCCGCCGCAATGCGCGAGCTCGTGCGCGGCTTGCTGCGGGAAGTGAAGGAGGGCAGCAGCCTCGCCGAGGCCATGGAGCAGCATCCCGGGGTCTTCGGCAAGATGTACGTCAATATCGTCCGCGCCGGCGAGGAAGGCGGCATCCTGCACGAACTGCTGCCGGATCTCGCCGAGTTTCTCGAACGCAACGCCAGAACCCGCCAGTCGATCGTTTCGGCCATGGTCTATCCGGTGGTGCTCGTCATTACCGGCATTCTCTCCGTGGGCCTGCTGATGATTTTCGTCATTCCCCAGTTCGCCGCCATGTTCGTGGATTCCGGGGCGGAAATTCCCGCTTCGGCGGCGACCCTGCTGGCCATGAGCGAATGGCTGCAGAATTACGGCTATCTGCTGTTGCTGCTTGCGGGGCTGGCTTTCCTCGGCTGGAAGCGGCTCGACGCCTCGGCCGCCGGGCGCCTGCGCAAGGATGCTTTTCTGCTGTCCCTGCCCCTGCTCGGCAATTTGCTGCTGTACCGCGAATGCGCCCTGTTCGCCCGCACCATGGGAGCGTTGATGGGCGCCGGGATTCCCCTGATCCGGGCCTTGCGGGTAGCCAGGGAAGTGCTCGTCAACAGCGTGCTGACCGGAGAGCTTGCCCGGGTCGAGGAAGACGTGCGCGGCGGCGCCGGGCTCGGCGTGTCGCTGGAGAAGACCAACCGCTTTCCCACCCTGCTGCATCAGTTGGTCGGCGTGGGCGAAGAATCCGGCCGCACGGCGGACATTCTGCTCAAGGCCGCGGAAACCTTCGACACGCAAGTGCGCAACCAGGTCGCCACCCTGGTTTCCGCCTTGCAGCCCGCGCTGATCATCATTCTCGCCATCGTTGTCGGTGGCATAACGATTACCATGCTTTCCGCGGTGTTCAGCATGAATACCGTGGAATTCTGACCAGGAGACCGACGCGATGCGTGTTCATTCCAGAGCCGGGCCGGGGCCGCTGGGCCTGCTGCCGCTGGCCGTTTTGCTGGCGTCCTGCGCCAGCGTGACCGACAGCGGCGGCGCGGGCGCAAGCCAACCCGCGACGCCCGCCCAGGCCGCCCAGCCGGAAGCCGCCCCCTCCGAGCCAGGGTCGCCCGGCCCGGACGCCATAACCGCGGCCCAGGCCGCGGCCGCGGCCGCCCAGCTTGAGCTGATCGATGAAATCAATCGCGACGGCTCGCTTCTTTCCGGCGACGGCGGCGCGGATATCGCCCCGGAGCCGGTCAGCGTCGTCGGCGACGACGTGGTGGAACTCAATTACGAGGAGGCGGACCTGCGAATCGTGCTCGAGGAACTCGCCGAAGCGCTGGATATCTCCCTGGTCATCGACCCGACCATCAACCGGACCGTGAGCCTGCGCACTGCCGAGGAACGGCCCCTGGCCCGGGAGGACATCTGGCCCCTGATGCGCCTGCTGACCCGGGACGCCGGGGTGGTCATCAACCGGGTCGGCAATGTCTACAATGTGCGTCAGGTAAGCGCGCCCGCGCCCACCGAGTTCACCACGCCGGACGGCCTCGGCGACAACGGCGCCGCGCGCATCATGCAGGTGACGCCGCTGGTCTACGTCTCGGCGGAGGCCGCCGTCGAAGTCATCCGCCCGCTGTTGCAGAACGAAGCCGACGTCCGGCAGTTTACCGTCAACAATACCCTGGCGATCAGCGCCGGCCCGGAAGAACTTCAGCGCATCAACCAATTGCTGTTGCTGGTGGACGCCGACCCCTTTCTCAACCAGGGCATCCGCATTTATCCGCTGGAGAACGCCAACGCCATCGAGGTCGCCGAGGAACTCGCGGAAATCCTGCTTTTGATCGAAGGCGAGAATCCTTCCTACCAGGTCCGCGGCATCGGCCGCATCAATGCTCTGCTCGTCACCGCCCCGGCTACCCGGGGCTTCGACGAAGTCAGCCGCTGGGTGGCGATTCTCGACGCCGAAAGTCAGCAACAGGTGGAACAATTGTTCATGTACCGGGTCAAGAACCTGCCGGCGCTGGAACTCGCGGAGACCCTGAGCCAGGTCTTCGAGGAAGACGAGGAGCCCCTGCTGCCCGGCCTGCAGGCGGAAGACGATCTGGCCAATATCGAGGAACAGGTCAACCTGGACCTGGTGGACAACTCGGAAGACCAGAACGGCGAAGGCGACGCCGGGGTCGCCGCGGCGCCGGCGGCGGAAAGCGGAAGCTCCGCGGGGATTTCCGCCAATCTGCAAGTGCGGATCGTCGCCGACGAGGCCACCAACAGCCTCTTGATCCGGGCCAGCGCCCGGGACTACCGGCAGTTGCTCACCACCATCAGCCAGCTTGACGTGGCGCCGCTGCAAGTCATGGTGAATGCCGTCATCGCCCAGGTGACCCTCAACGACGAGACGCGCTTTGGCGTCGACTGGAGCCGGGTCGCCGAAAACGCCGAACTGATGCCGCTGGAAAACACCGCGGAAACCGGTTTCGTGCCGACCCTGAACGGACTCATGTTCACCCGCAGCTTCCTCGACGGCGCGGCCCGGGTGGAAGCCACGCTGGAGGCCATCGCCCAGAACAACGAAGTGCGCCTGCTCGCCCGGCCCTCGCTGCTCGTGACCAACAACCAGGAAGGCGAAATCCAGATCGGCGCCGAAGTGCCCATCGAGGCGGGACAGTCGATTACCACCGGCGGCCTCGCCACCACCAATATCCAGTACCGGCCCACGGGAATCGAACTCTACATCACGCCCCAGATCAACGAGGACGGCGTGGTGACCCTGACCATTCGCCAGGTGCTTTCCTCGGTGGACAACGCGGCGTCCGGGGTCAACAACAACCCGGTGTTCAACAACCAGGAAATCAGCACCACCGTGGTGGTGAACAATGGCGAGAACATCGTCCTCGGCGGCCTGATCCAGAGCGACAACGAGAACCTCAATCGCGGCGTTCCCCTGCTCAACCAGGTTCCCGTGCTGGGCAACCTGTTTTCCTACCAGCAACTGCGCGTCGAGCGGCGCGAGCTGTTCATCGTGCTGCGGCCGGAAATCATCAACCTCAACGCCGAAGGCGGAGGTGTACAATACTCCGACATCCTCAATCGTTTCGAACTCGTCTCCCAGCTGTTCGAGGAGGAGGAAATGTGAGCAGGCCAACACGGTTCCGACGAGCGTCAGGAGTGCAAATCATGAATACGTCCAATCCGGGAATGCGGTCCTCCGGCTTTACCCTGATCGAGATTCTGGTGGTGATGGCAATCATCGCCATGCTCGCGGTGCTGGTGGCGCCCAACATATTCAACCAGCAGGCGGGCGCCATGCGCGACGCCGCCACCGCGGAAATCTCCACTCTCTCCGCGGCGCTGGACATGTACCGCCTCGACGTCGGCCGCTATCCCGACTCGCTCGACGGCCTGATGCGGAACGACTCCGACCGCGCCGCCTGGAACGGGCCCTACCTGCGCGGCTCGGAACTCCCCAGCGACCCCTGGGACAACCCCTATGTCTACGAGCCTGACGACAACAGTTTCAGCCTGTACTCCCTCGGCGCGGACGGCTCCCAGGGCGGCGAGGGCAATGACGCCGACATCGGCCGGGAATAAGCTCTTGTTGATGAAAAATTCCTTCCCTGGAATTTTTCATGGACGCAAAACAAGAGCGTGGTTTTGTCTTGCTCGTTTTCACCGGGCGGATCAGGATGGATTCACGCTGCTTGAGTTCCTGCTGGTGTTGACGATTATCGGGCTGGCGGGGGCGTTTATTGTGCCGCGGCTGGGCGATCTCGACACCCGGGGATTCAATGTCGAGGTGCGGGAAGCAGCCAACCTGCTCAACCAGGCCCGGCGCAACGCCATCGTCAGCGGCAATCCCGCCACGGTGAGCTTTCTGCCGGAGTCCGAAGACGAGCATTTGGACTACCGAGTTCCGGTATTCAACGCCGGCGTGTTCGAAGCGCGCGATATCGAACTGCATTTTCTCGACAGCGCCGGCCAGCGGGAAACCGTGCAGGAACCACTGGAAGTCACCTTTTTCCCGGAAGGCGGCAGCACCGGCGGCGCCTTGCTGCTGCTGCGCGGCGACCGTAGCGCAAGCATCGAAATCAATCCCGTCACCGGCCGCATGGAAACCGCCTACGATGAAGAGCCCACGCGCTGAAAGCGGCTTCACCCTGCTCGAGGTAATCGTCGCCCTGGCGATCGCCGGTTTTGTGCTCGGCAGTCTGTTCAGCCTGCTCGGGGCGAGCAAGCAATTGTCCCTGCGCTCCAGCGAGGGGCTGCGGGAATCCGCCGAACTGCGCGCCGCGGTGAATTTCGCCCTGCTTGAGAACGAGTACAACGAGGTGGCGCCGGTACTGGAGAGCGAGCGCTATCTGATCCGCGCCGGGGAATTGCTGGAAGACCCCATCCGCAAGACCATCGGCACCACCCAGGCCCTGCAGGCTTTCGAAATCGAAGACCGGGAGCGCGACCGGATCATCCCCGGCACCCGCTGGGTCCGGCTGCTGCTGCCGCGCTAGGAAGCAAAGTCATGGGACACTCATCGGAAACACTTTCATTCCCCGCGGAGCAAAGCCCCCACTCTGTCATTCCGCGCGGAGCGAAGCGTAGTCGCAGAATCTCATGCAGTGGCCTCCCGGTGAGATTCTGCGACTGCGCGCAGAATGACAGATGGCTCAGGGAATCCATGGGACATCCATTCTCCTCGAATCACAATGCTACAGAGCCTGCACGGCGTGAGTCGCCGTCTGGCGGGGTGCGTGCGGCGGGCGTGCGAGGCAGGAAGCCGAGCCCGAAGCCTACAGGGACGTATTTACGGCGTCCGCCGCACGCACCCC
>JAJDYJ010000060.1 GCA_022822865.1 Pseudomonadales bacterium
GGAGCGCGAGATCGACAAGCCGTACCTGATGCCGATCGAGGACGTGTTTTCGATTTCGGGCCGGGGCACGGTGGTTACGGGGCGGATCGAGCGCGGCGTGGTGAAGGTTGGCGAGGAAGTGGAGATCGTCGGCATCAAGGATACCGAAACGACGACGTGCACGGGCGTCGAGATGTTCCGCAAACTGCTGGACGAGGGTCGCGCGGGGGAGAACGTCGGCGTACTGCTGCGCGGCACGAAGCGCGAGGAAGTGGAGCGCGGCCAGGTATTGGCGCAGCCGGGATCGATCACGCCGCACACGAAGTTCGAGGCGGAGGTGTACATTCTGACGAAGGAAGAGGGCGGCCGTCATACGCCGTTCTTCAAGGGGTACCGTCCGCAGTTTTATTTTCGCACGACGGACGTGACGGGCAACGTGGAACTTCCGGGCGACGTTGAGATGGTGATGCCGGGTGACAACGTGAAGATGAACGTTGAGCTGATTGCCCCGATCGCGATGGACGAGGGTCTGCGCTTCGCGATCCGCGAAGGCGGCCGCACGGTAGGCGCGGGAGTAGTCTCCAAAATCATCGAATAGTAATCAGGGATCGTGCGGGAAATCCGTCGCTGCCGGGTTGTGGGTATACGGCGGCATGTGAGGCAGGGATGCCGAACTTGAGCCTACAGGGGTGTAGGCAAGCGTTTATGAAGCGAAGCTTCATGCGCAGCCGGAACGACGCCAAGCTGTGCTTGGCGGCTGGGCCGTATTTACGGCGGACGCCGTATACCCCTATCGGGTACGGCGGACGTGGGAACGAGATAAAACTAGGCCAGTAGCTCAATTGGCAGAGCAGCGGTCTCCAAAACCGCAGGTTGGGGGTTCGATTCCCTCCTGGCCTGCCAACAGAATGCGAAACTGCCGCGAGCGGCAGCTTCGGCGCGGAATTCGAATAGAAGATGATTGAAAAAGGTGACCAGGCCAGAACGGACTGGATCAAGTGGGCCGTCGTCGCCGCGATAGTCGCGGGCGGCGTCTACGCCAACAGTTATTTTGCAGCCGAATCCCTGCTGGTCCGCACTATCGGCCTGCTCGCGCTAGCCGGCGTTGCCGGCTGGATTGCCGCGCAGACCGAACGCGGCCGCGCCTTCGTCAACCTCTGCCTGGAAGCGAGGATCGAGATCAGAAAGGTAGTTTGGCCCACCCGCCAGGAAACGATTCAGACGACGATTATCGTCTTGATCGTCATTTTCGTCCTGGCGCTCATTCTCTGGTTGCTGGACTGGGGTCTGAACGGAGTCGTATCCAGCATTATCGGCTAGACCGGCGATTGCGGGCGCGGATTGATGAGTTTGAATTGCTATCTCCTGGAAACGGAATTCGGAAGCGGATTCCGGGCATTCCGAACCTTGCGCGACAAGATCGACAAGGCCGGCTACAAGCGATGGTTCGACCTGATCAAGCTCGTGCCGCAGAAAGTGGTCTCGGAAGTCGTCGAGGGAGAAGACGTCGAGCGCGGGTACAAGTTGCTGATTCGATTCGAAGTAACCAGGGACGATGAACTGACCGACAACATCTGGCGCGTCGTGAAGACGACTCCCGGCGTCGTCGCTCCGGAGAACGGCGCGCCGCCGGTCTTTCACGACGAGGACGCCGGAGAGATTCTGGAGCGGCTGAAAAAAATGCCGCCGAAACGCTGGTACGTGGTGCACGCGTATTCGGGCTACGAACAAAGGGCCATGGAGACCCTGGGAGATCGCGTGGAGCAGACCGAGCCCGGCTACGAATCGCTCTTCGACGAGTTGCTCGTTCCCACCGAGGAAGTGGTGGAGATGCGGGCCGGGCAGAAGCGCAACAGCAAGCGCAAGTTTTTTCCCGGCTATGTGCTCGTCCACATGGAACTGAACGACGATACCTGGCATCTGGTGAAGGAAACGCCTCGGGTCATGGGATTTATCGGCGGCACGGCGGAAAAGCCGGCGCCGATCACCGACAGGGAAGCGGCGTCGATTTTGCGGCGAATAGAAGACAGCGAAGGCGCTCCGGCGCACAAGACGATATACGAGCCCGGCGAAATGGTGCGCATTGTCGACGGGCCGTTCAATGATTTCACCGGAACCGTGGAAGAAGTGAACTACGAGAAGAGCCGCCTGCGGGTCGCCGTGCTGATTTTCGGGCGCGCGACTCCGGTGGAACTCGAATTCGGCCAGGTGGAAAAGAGCTAGAGGTTGAATGATGGCCAAGAAGATCTTGACCTATGTCAAATTGCAGGTGCCGGCCGGCAAGGCCAATCCGAGTCCTCCGGTCGGTCCGGCGCTCGGCCAGCACGGGCTGAACATCATGGAGTTCTGCAAGGCGTTCAACGCCCAGACCCAAAGCATGGAAGCCGGCCTGCCGGTGCCCGTGGTAATCACTGTCTACGCGGACCGCAGTTTCACGTTCATTACCAAGACCCCGCCCGCGGCCGTTCTCCTGCGCAAGGCCGCAGGCGTCGCCAAGGGCAGCGGCCGGCCGAACACGGAGAAGGTAGGCAGGCTGACCCGCGCGCAACTCGAAGAAATCGCCAACGTCAAGATGCCGGATCTGAATGCGGTCGATATGGATGCGGCGGTGCGTATCCTGGCCGGCAGCGCGCGCAGCGCGGGGCTCGAAGTGGAAGGAGTTGACTGATATGGGCAAATTGACCAGAAAGCAGAAGCTGATAGCGGAAAAGGTGACTCCGGGCAAAAGTTATTCGGTGGAAGAGGCGGTAAGCCTGCTCGGCGAAGTCGCGGCAGGCGGTTTCAAGGAGTCGATCGACGTGTCGGTGAACCTGGGTGTTGATGTGCGCAAGTCCGATCAGGTCGTGCGCGGCTCCACGACCTTGCCCGAAGGTTCCGGCAAGGAAGTGCGCGTTGCCGTTTTCGCCCAGGGCGACAATGCCGGCAAGGCAACGGAAGCCGGCGCCGACATCGTGGGTTTCGAAGACCTGGCGGAATCGATCAAGGGCGGCAATCTCGACTTCGACGTCCTCATAGCCTCGCCCGACGCCATGCGCGTCGTCGGCGCGCTGGGACCGATCCTCGGCCCTCGGGGCCTGATGCCAAATCCCAAGGTGGGCACGGTAACCGCCGATGTGGAAACAGCCGTGCGCAACGCCAAGGCCGGACAGATGCGCTATCGCACCGACCGCAACGGAATCGTTCACGGCGGCATCGGACGCATCGGATTCGACGGAGCCCTGGTGCGCAGAAATCTGGAAGCCTTGCTGGCGGATCTCAAGAAAGCGAAGCCGGCTTCAGCCAAAGGTATATATATAAAGAAGATTGTGCTGTCCTCGACCATGGGTCCGGGCCTGCCGATCGATCAATCCTCTCTGGCCGCATAGGGGCTGGATGAGATAACGAACTTTGGAGCTTCATCGAGAACGCTTCGATGAGACTGTCAAAGACCGCAGGCGGCCATTGGCCTTAATTTCCTGCGCAGACGGTGAAATCCGATTTGAACCTCCCGTTCGAAGTCGAATCACCTGTCGTAAACCGGCGCTGTTCGCGCCAACGTAGTGGCGGCGCGCGCGTCGCCTGAAACTGGCAGGAGTGAAGAAAATGCCGTTGGGACTGGAAGACAAGAAGCGGATAGTCGCCGAGGTCAATGAGGCCGCCGGCAACGCATTGTCCGCCGTACTCGCGGATTACCGCGGGGTTACGGTGGAAGAGATGACCGCCTTGCGCCGCGACGCCAGGGAAAACAAGGTGTATCTGCGCGTGGTGCGGAATTCGCTGTTGAAACGCGCGGTGGAAGACACCGAGTTCGAGTGTATCCGGGACGCGCTGAGCGGACCGACAATCCTCGCGTTTTCCCAGGAGGATCCCGGCTCCGCGGCGCGGGTGCTGAAGGAATTTGCCGGTGAGAACGATCACTTCGAAATCAAGGCCCTGTCCATCGGCGGCAGATTGCTCGAGCCACGCGATATCGACGTGCTCGCCAAGATGCCGACTCTCGACCAGGCCCGGGCGATGCTGATGACAGTCATGCTCGCTCCGGTAACCAGGCTCGTGCGGACCGTCAAGGATGTGCCCGGCAGGCTGACCCGCACCGTTGCAGCGGTGCGGGACCGGAAGCAGGCGGCCTGAACGCGAACAGCGAAACCAACGAAATTCAAACAGGAGAATTTGAGCAATGGCTCTGTCAACACAAGAAGTTTTGGACGCAATCGCCGAAATGTCTGTTATGGACGTCGTCCAGCTCGTTGAGGCGATGGAAGAAAAGTTCGGCGTGTCCGCCGCTGCCGCGGTTGCCGCGGCGCCTGCGGCAGCCGCCGCGGCCGAGGCCGCGCCGGCCGAAGAAAAGGAAGAGTTCGACGTGGTGCTCGCCGCCGTGGGTGACAAGAAGATCAATGTCATCAAGGCGGTTCGCGCCATTACCGGGCTGGGACTGAAAGAGGCCAAGGAAATGGTCGATGGGGCGCCTTCCACCGTCAAGGAAGCCGTGCCCAAGGCAGAAGTTGAAGCGATGCAGAAAGCACTGGAAGAAGCCGGCGCAACTGTTGAACTCAAGTAAAGCTACCGAAATCGGCAGGCTCCGGACGATGAAACATCGATCCGGGGCTTGCCCGTGCCCCCCGTGCAAGAGCGACGCCAAGGCGGCGCTTGTCTAGATCCGCAGGAACACGATATGGCCTATAGCTACACTGAAAAGAAGCGCATACGCAAGAACTTCGGCAAACTGCCGAGCGCGATGGACATTCCCTATCTGCTTTCCATCCAGGTGGATTCGTACCAGCAGTTTCTGCAGTCGGCCATATCCGATGAGGAACGCCGGGACCAGGGACTCCATGGCGCGTTCAAGTCCGTGTTCCCGATCAGTTCCTATAACGAGAAGGCGGCGCTTGAATACAAGAGTTATGAACTCGGCAAGCCCGTTTTCGACGTCAAGGAATGTCAATTGCGGGGTTCGACCTACTCGGCTTCCCTGAAAGTGACGCTGCAACTGATTCTGTACGACAAGGAGTCGTCCCAGCGAAAGATCAAGGAAGTGAAGGAGCAGGAAGTCTACATGGGCGAAATCCCGTTGATGACCGATTCCGGCACTTTCATCATCAATGGCACCGAACGCGTGGTCGTATCCCAACTCCATCGATCGCCGGGAGTGTTCTTCGATCACGACAAGGGCAAGACTCACAGTTCGGGCAAATTGCTGTACACCGCCCGGGTGATTCCCTATCGCGGTTCCTGGCTCGATTTCGAATTCGATCCCAAGGATCTGGTCTACGTTCGCATCGACCGGCGCCGGAAGTTGCCGGCCACGGTATTGCTGCGCGCGCTGGATTTCACCCCGGAACAAATCCTGGAGATGTTCTACGAGCGGAATACCTATCGCGTATCGGGCGGCGACGAACCGGTGATTTCCGTGGAACTCGTTCCCTCGCGCCTGCGCGGCGAGGTACTGTCTTTTCCGGTCAAGGGCAAGCGCGGCAAGCTCATCGTCGAAGCGGGGCGCCGAATAACCAGCCGTCATATCCGCCAGATGGAGAAGGCCGGCCTGACCGAACTCGAAGTGAGCGAAGATTTCCTGACCGGCTCTTCGCTCGCGGTCGATGCCGTCAACAAGGAAACGGGCGAGATCATCGCCCCCTGCAACACCGAAATCGGACCGGAACTGATCAGCCGTTTCGCCGAGGAAGGCATCGGCGAATTCCAGACCATATACACCAACGATCTCGATTGCGGCCCGTTCATTTCGGACACCTTGCGCATCGACACCACGAATTCCGCTCTCGAAGCGAAGATCGAGATCTACCGGATGATGCGTCCGGGCGAACCGCCTACGCCGGACTCCGCGGAAAAACTGTTCGACAGCCTTTTCTTCAGCGCCGACCGCTACGATCTTTCCCATGTCGGGCGCATGAAGTTCAACCGGCGCCTGAATCGCAAGACGTCCGAGGGCAAAATGGTTCTCGACAGGGACGACATCGTCGATGTGCTCAAGACCCTGGTGGCGATCCGCAACGGCTTCGGTTCGGTCGACGATATCGACCATCTCGGCAATCGCCGCATCCGTTCGGTCGGCGAAATGGCCGAGAACCAGTTCCGCGTGGGCCTGGTGCGCGTCGAGCGGGCGGTAAAGGAGCGCCTGAGCATGGCGGACTCCGAAGGACTCATGCCCCAGGACATGATCAACGCCAAGCCGGTCGCGGCCGCGGTGAAGGAATTTTTCGGTTCGAGCCAGCTTTCGCAGTTCATGGACCAGAACAACCCGCTGTCGGAAGTCACCCACAAGCGCCGGGTTTCGGCGCTCGGGCCCGGCGGTCTGACCCGCGAGCGGGCTGGCTTCGAAGTGCGTGACGTGCATCCCACGCATTACGGCAGGCTGTGTCCGATCGAAACTCCGGAAGGTCCGAATATCGGCCTGATCAACAATCTGGCGACCTATTCCAGGGCCAATCATTACGGCTTCCTGGAAAGCCCCTATCGAAAGGTCGCGAGCACGAAAGTCACCGACGACATCGATTTTCTTTCGGCGATCGACGAAAGCGAATACGTCATCGCCCAGGCCAGCGCTTCACAGAACAGCAAGGGCGCGCTGACGGACAATCTGGTCACCGTGCGTCACAAGGGCGAAACCACGTTGAAACCGCGGGAGGAAGTCGACTACATGGACGTGGCGCCCCAGCAGATGGTTTCGGTGGCGGCCTCGCTGATCCCGTTCCTCGAGCACGACGACGCCAACCGGGCGTTGATGGGTTCGAACATGCAGCGCCAGGCGATTCCCACGCTGAAGACCGAAAAGCCGCTGGTCGGCACCGGCATCGAAGGTATCGTGGCGCGGGATTCGGGAGTATGTCTTATCGCCGAACGGGGCGGGGTGATCGAAAGCGTCGACGCCGCGCGCCTGATCGTCCGCGTCAACGACGACGAGACCGACGCCGGCGAGGCCGGGGTCGACATCTACAAGTTGACCAAGTACACCCGATCCAACCAGAACACCTGCATCAGCCAGCAGCCGCTGGTGAAGCAGGGCGACGTGGTCAGCCGCGGCGACATCCTCGCCGACGGGCCTTCGGTCGATACCGGCGAACTCGCGCTCGGACAGAACATGCGTATCGCCTTCATGCCCTGGAACGGCTACAACTTCGAAGATTCGATCCTGATTTCCGAGCGGGTGGTGACCGAAGACCGGTTCACGACGATCCATATCCAGGAACTGACCTGCGTGGCGCGCGATACGAAGCTGGGCTCGGAAGAAGTTACCGCCGACATACCCAATGTCGGCGAAAGCGCCCTGGCCAAGCTCGACGCGTCGGGCATCGTCTACATCGGGGCCGAAGTCGACGCCGGCGACATTCTTGTCGGCAAGGTCACGCCGAAAGGCGAGACCCAGCTCACGCCGGAAGAAAAACTGCTGCGCGCGATTTTCGGCGAGAAGGCCTCGGACGTAAAGGACACGTCCCTGCGCGTGCCGACGAGCGTCAGGGGCACCGTGATTGACGTGCAGATCTTCACCCGCGACGGCCTCGAGAAGGATCAGCGGGCGCTTGAAATCCAGCAGTATCAACTTGACCAGGTCCGCAAGGACATCGACGACGAGTACCGCATCGTCGAAGGCGCCACGTTCGAGCGTCTCGGCAAGTCCCTCAAGGGCAGGGAGGTCAGCGGCGGCCCCAGGCTCAAGTCGGGCCAGCGGCTGAGCCAGGACTATCTGGACAATCTGCCGCGCCAGGACTGGTTCAAGTTGCGCATGAAGAACGACGGCCTCAACCGGCAGCTCGAACGAGCCCAGGAACAACTGGAGGAAAGACGCGCCGAACTCGAGGAGCGATTCGAGGACAAGCGCCAGAAACTCACCCAGGGCGATGACCTGGCGCCGGGAATTCTCAAGATCGTCAAGGTCTATCTGGCGATCAAGCGCCGTGTGCAGCCCGGCGACAAGCTCGCCGGCCGGCATGGCAACAAGGGCGTGATCTCCGCGATCATGCCCGTGGAAGACATGCCGTACGACGAAAACGGCGAGCCCGTGGACATCGTTCTCAACCCGCTCGGCGTGCCGTCGCGCATGAACGTGGGGCAGGTTCTCGAAACCCATCTCGGACGCGCTTCCCGCGGCCTCGGCCAGATGATCAACAAGATGTTGCGCGAACGGAAAAAAGCGCCGGCGCTTCGCAAGCTGCTGACGGAAATCTACAACTCCGTAGGCGAGCGCAAGGAAGACATCAAGAGCCTGACGGACGAGGAAGTGCTGGAACTGGCGGAAAACCTGAAAGACGGCGTGCCCATGGCGACGCCGGTTTTCGATGGCGCGGAGGAGATGGAAATCAAGCGGATGCTGAAGATGGCCGGCAAGGACGAAAGCGGCCAGGTGATCCTCTTCGACGGCCGCACCGGCGACGCCTTCGATACGCCGGTCACCGTGGGAATCATGTACATGCTGAAGCTGAATCATCTGGTGGACGACAAGATGCATGCACGTTCCACCGGTTCCTACAGCCTGGTCACGCAACAGCCGCTTGGCGGCAAGGCCCAGTTCGGCGGCCAGCGCTTCGGCGAGATGGAAGTCTGGGCGCTCGAAGCCTACGGCGCCGCCTACACCTTGCAGGAAATGCTGACCGTGAAATCCGACGATGTCGCGGGACGCACCAAGATGTACAAGAACATCGTCGACGGCGACCATCGAATGGAGCCGGCCATGCCGGAATCGTTCAATGTACTGCTCAAGGAAATCCGTTCGCTCGGAATCGACATGGAGCTGGAAGTCAGCAAGTGACGTCATGAACGCAATGACACGGGACTCAGGAAACAGCACTGTCGGCTCCCTGGAGGAGAAAGCATGAAAGACCTTTATGGCCTGCTCAAATCGCAATCGCAGTCCGAAGATTTCGATTCCATTCGCATTGCGCTGGCTTCGCCGGAGATGATCCGTTCGTGGTCTCACGGCGAGGTGAAAAAGCCCGAGACGATCAACTACCGGACCTTCAAGCCCGAGCGCGACGGCCTGTTCTGCGCCAAGATCTTCGGCCCGGTAAAGGATTACGAATGCCTCTGCGGCAAGTACAAGCGGCTCAAGCATCGCGGTTCGATCTGCGAGAAATGCGGCGTCGAGGTGGCCTTGTCCAAGGTGCGCCGGGAGCGCATGGGCCATATCGAACTCGCCAGCCCGGTCGCGCATATCTGGTTCCTGAAGTCGCTGCCGTCGCGCATCGGCCTGTTGCTCGACATGACCTTGCGCGATATCGAGCGGATTCTCTATTTCGAATCCTTCGTCGTCACCGATTCGCTGATCGACGAAGAGGAAGTCATGCAGCACGAAGGGCAATTGATCAAGCCTCCGCAGAAAGGACAACTGCTTTCCGACGACCAGTACTACCTCGCCATGGAAAACTGGGGCGATCGCTTCGAGGCGAAGATGGGCGCCGAAGCCGTGCAGGAACTGATGAAGGATCTCGACGTGGAAGCCGAAGTGATGCGCCTGCGCGAAGAGATTCCGACCACCAAGTCCGAAACAAGGCTGAAAAAGCTGTCCAAGCGGCTGAAATTGCTCGAGGCCTTTCTCGAATCCGGCAACAAGCCCGAATGGATGATCATGACCGTGCTGCCGGTGCTGCCGCCCGATTTGCGTCCGCTCGTTCCGCTCGACGGCGGCCGTTTCGCCACGTCGGACCTGAACGACCTGTATCGCCGGGTCATCAATCGCAATAACCGGCTCAAGCGCCTGCTCGACCTGAACGCCCCCGACATCATCGTGCGCAACGAAAAGCGCATGTTGCAGGAAGCCGTCGACGCGCTGCTCGACAATGGCCGCCGCGGCCGCGCCATTACCGGCTCCAACAAGCGCCCGCTAAAGTCGCTGGCGGACATGATCAAGGGCAAGCAGGGGCGATTCCGCCAGAATCTGCTCGGCAAGCGTGTCGACTATTCCGGCCGCTCGGTAATCGTGGTGGGCCCGGCGCTGAAACTGCATCAATGCGGTCTGCCCAAGAAGATGGCGCTGGAATTGTTCAAGCCGTTCATTTTCGGCAAGCTCGAAGCGCGCGGCCTGGCGACGACGATCAAGGCGGCGAAGAAGATGGTCGAGCGCGAGACCGCCGAGGTCTGGGATATTCTCGCCGAAGTGATCCGCGAACATCCGGTGCTGCTCAATCGTGCGCCGACCTTGCACCGGCTCGGCATTCAGGCCTTCGAACCGGTGCTGATCGAGGGCAAGGCGATCCAGTTGCACCCTCTCGTCTGCGCCGCCTACAACGCCGACTTCGACGGCGACCAGATGGCGGTGCACGTACCGCTGACGCTGGAAGCGCAACTCGAAGCCCGCAGCCTGATGATGTCCACCAATAACATCCTGGCGCCGGCCAACGGCGAGCCCATCATCGTGCCTTCCCAGGACGTGGTGCTCGGCCTGTATTACATGACCCGCGAGAAGATCAACGCCAGGGGCGAGGGCATGGTGTTCGCGGACGCCGCGGAGGTGCAACGCGCCTACGAAACCGGCAGCGTCGAGTTGCATGCGCGCATCAAGGCCCGCATTACCAGTTCCAACCTGAACGAAAACGACGAACTCGAAACGAGCACGGAAATTTACGATACGACCGTCGGCAGGGTATTGCTGTTCAATATCGTGCCCGAAGGGATGCCGTTCTCCCTGGTCAACCAGAAGATGGCGAAAAAGCAGATTTCGCGCATCATCAATGTGTGCTACCGCAACGTCGGTCTGAAGGAAACGGTGATCTTCGCCGACCAGCTCATGTATACCGGCTACAAGTTCTCTACCGTTTCCGGTTCGTCCATCGGCGTCAACGATTTCGAAATACCGGAGGAAAAGGCCACGATCATCAGTCAAGCGAACGCCGAAGTCGAAGAGATCGAAAACCAGTTCGCCTCAGGGCTCGTCACCCAGGGCGAGAAATACAACAAGGTGATCGACATCTGGTCGAGCGCGAACGAAAAGGTCGCCAAGTCGATGATGGAGGGTCTTTCCACGGAAATCGTCGTCAATCGCGAAGGCGAAGAAGAAGAACAGGACTCATTCAATTCGGTGTTCGTGTACGCCGATTCCGGCGCCCGGGGTTCGCCGGCCCAGATTCGCCAGCTCGCCGGCATGCGCGGCCTGATGGCGCGGCCCGACGGCTCGATCATCGAAACGCCTATTACCGCGAATTTCCGCGAGGGACTGAACGTTTCGCAATACTTTACCTCGACTCACGGCGCGCGGAAGGGTCTGGCAGATACCGCCCTGAAGACAGCCAACTCCGGCTATCTGACGCGGCGCCTGGTCGATATTTCCCAGGATCTGGTGATTACCGAGCAGGACTGCGGCACCGGGAACGGGCTCAACATGGCGCCGATCATCGAAGGCGGAGACATCATCGCGCCGCTGGGCGACCGGGTGCTCGGCCGGGTGCTGGCGAGCGATATCGTCGATCCCGGCACGGGAGAAATCATCGCCGAGGCCGGCTTCATGATCAACGAGCGCACCGTGGACCGGCTCGAATCCCGCGGCGTGGACCAGGTTCACGTGCGTTCGCCCATTACTTGCGAGACCCGCTTCGGGATCTGCAGCCAATGTTACGGGCGCGACCTTGCGCGCGGCCATCTGGTCAATGTCGGCGAGGCCGTCGGCGTGATCGCGGCCCAGTCGATCGGGGAACCGGGCACGCAGTTGACCATGCGCACCTTCCATATCGGCGGCGCGGCCTCTCGGGCCACCGCAAGCGACTCGGTACAGGTGCGAACCACCGGTTCGATCCATCTCAGCAACATGAAGACTGTGGAGAACACCAGGGGCGAACTCGTCGTGGTGTCGCGTTCGGGCGAATTGATCGTCAACGATACCGGCGGCCGCGAACGCGAGCGCTACAAACTGCCATATGGCGCGGTGATCTCGGTCGGCAGGCACGCCGAAGTCGAAGCGGGCCAGATCGTCGCCGCCTGGGATCCGCATACGCATCCGATCATCGCGGAAGTTTCGGGGGTGATCGCTTTCGAGCACGTGGAAGAAGGGATTACCGTGCGTGAACAGACCGACGAAATCACCGGTCTGACGAGCATGTCGGTCATCGATCCCAACGAACGTGCGACTTCGGCCAAGGAATTGCGTCCGGCGGTGAACGTCGTCGACGCCAAGGGCAAGCCGGTCAACATGCCGGGCACCGAAATAGCCGCCCATTACCCGCTTCCGTCCAACGCCATCATCGACATGCGAGACGGCACGGATTTGCAAATCGGCGACATCATCGCCAGGGTTCCCCAGGAGGGCACCAAGACCCGCGACATCACCGGAGGCCTGCCGCGGGTGGCGGACCTGTTCGAGGCGCGCAAGCCGAAGGAGCCGGCGATCCTCGCGGAAATCTCGGGCACCGTCAGTTTCGGCAAGGAGACCAAGGGCAAGCGCAGGCTGGTCATCACGCCGCTCGACAGCGATGAGGGCGGGGCGCGGGAACCGTACGAGGCGTTGATTCCGAAATGGCGCAACATGACCGTGTTTGAAGGCGAGCACATCGAAAAGGGCGAAGTCGTATCCGAGGGTCCGCCGGCGCCCCACGACGTGCTGCGCCTGAAAGGCGTGGAGATGCTTGCGCAATACATCGTCAACGAAGTTCAGGACGTGTACCGCCTGCAAGGCGTGCGCATCAACGACAAGCACATCGAAGTCATCGTGCGGCAGATGCTGCGCAAGGTCGAAATCACCGATCCCGGCGATACCAGCCTGATCAAGGGCGAACAGGTAGGCTACACCCAGATCCTGGAAATAAACGAGGGATTGCGGGAACTGAACGAAGAAATCGCCGCGCGCAACGAAAAGGCCCGCGAAGAAGAGCGGGAAGAAGAACCGGAACTGCGCGAAGCCAGCTTCGAGCGCGTGTTGCTCGGCATCACCAAGGCCTCCCTGGCCACCGAATCCTTCATCTCGGCCGCTTCCTTCCAGGAAACCACCCGGGTCATAACCGAAGCCGCCGTCACCGGCAAGCGCGATTTCCTGCGCGGCCTGAAGGAAAACGTCGTAGTCGGCCGCCTGATCCCGGCCGGAACCGGCCTCGCCTATCACGAAGCCCGCAAGAAAGGCTACGTCGAAGAACTCGAAGAAGACTTCGAAGCCAAATTCACCGAAGAATTCCAAAAGGAAGCAGAGGCCTCATCGGAAACACTATCTACAGACTAATCTTTGGATTTGGGTTGTGTGGCTTCGATCCGTCGCCGTCGGGAGGCGGTGTATGCGGCGGACGCCGTGAATACGTCCCTGTAGGCTTCGCGCTCGGCGTCCTGCCTCGCACGCCCGCCGCACACACCGCCTCCCGACGGCGACTAACGTTGTGCAGAATTCGCGTCATGCTGCTCCAAATATACTTGCGCTTAATAAATCACGAATTCTCAATCAAACGATGCGCGTGTTAGCAGGAGAATCCTCGCCGACCCACTGGTGTGAGTCGATGCCGCGATGCGTTGTATTGCGGTCGTGTGAGGGTGAGACCCGGTCGGCGTAGCCGACAAGAAGCGCAGCTTCTTGAGGGCCGAACGACTTGCCATGGATGGCAAGGCTGGGGTTGATCGAAGTCGACAGACTCGCGCCAGGGACGGCATGTACACACCTGCCCGAAGTCAATGACGGATTGACGGCGACGGATCGAAGCCACTTAGCCACTTTTTCACTGTTAGCCCAAAGCAGTAATGTCCCCTTTGAGCAAAGTTAAAGTGTCCCCTTTTTGTTTTGTTGGGAGGGGCTGTTTTGTCGAGCGAGGAGGTGGTGTTGAGCCTGCGGGAGTCGGATCGCGCTGGCGTGATCCGGGATG
>JAJDYJ010000021.1 GCA_022822865.1 Pseudomonadales bacterium
GGAGCGCGAGATCGACAAGCCGTACCTGATGCCGATCGAGGACGTGTTTTCGATTTCGGGCCGGGGCACGGTGGTTACGGGGCGGATCGAGCGCGGCGTGGTGAAGGTTGGCGAGGAAGTGGAGATCGTCGGCATCAAGGACACCGAAACGACGACGTGCACGGGCGTCGAGATGTTCCGCAAGCTGCTGGACGAGGGTCGCGCGGGGGAGAACGTCGGCGTATTGCTGCGCGGCACGAAGCGCGAGGAAGTGGAGCGCGGCCAGGTATTGGCGCAGCCCGGTTCGATCACCCCGCACACGAAGTTCGAGGCGGAGGTGTACATTCTGACGAAGGAAGAGGGCGGCCGTCATACGCCGTTTTTCAAGGGCTACCGTCCGCAGTTTTATTTTCGCACGACGGACGTGACGGGCAACGTGGAACTTCCGGGCGACGTTGAGATGGTGATGCCCGGCGATAACGTGAAGATGAACGTTGAGTTGATCGCCCCGATCGCGATGGACGAGGGTCTGCGCTTCGCGATCCGCGAAGGCGGCCGCACGGTAGGCGCGGGAGTAGTCTCCAAAATCATCGAATAGTCCAACATTGCAAACGGCGTGAGCCCGCGTGAATCAGATCGGTGCCAGTGAAGCACGAAAGAAGTTTCCGGAACTGCTTGATCGTGCTCGAATCGAAGGACTCGTCACCATCGTTCGGAAACGGGGCGTTCCTTGCGCCGCGATTGTTCCTCTGTCCCATCTGCAACAGTGCGATGTGAAGCGCTTTTCCTCGCTGCGCGGTTCTGCGGGGGGCTTGTACGGCGAAATTTCCAAGTGCATCGAAAACGAACGCCGATGGTAGTGCGATAGACGGGATAAGGACCAGGCACAACGTGGGGCATGACATGAAACTAACCGGCCACTCCGGTTTTTGAAGTGACGCCTGAATCTTGATTTACTCAATGTAATGAGTAAAATTACTCACTGAAATGAGTAATTCATCGCAATATACGCGCCCCCAGGCGGAAGTGCTGGTCAGCAGGCTGCTTGAGCCGCGGCGCTTTATTCAAGTGATTTCCGGGGCCAGGCAAGTCGGCAAGACCACGCTCGCCCGGCAAGCGGCGAAGCGTAGCGGTCTGCCGGCCCGTTACGCCAGCGCGGATGAACCGACGCTGCGCGGCTCCGACTGGATCGAGCAGCAATGGGAAGCGGCCCGGAGCCTGTGCCGGGCCGCGAACCAGGGTGGGGCCTTGCTGGTATTGGATGAAATCCAGAAAATCGGCGACTGGTCCGAAACTGTGAAACGCCTGTGGGACGCCGATTCCCGCGGCGACCCGCCGATCGAGCTCAAGGTCGTTCTGCTGGGCTCCGCGCCCTTGCTCATGCAGCGGGGAATCGGCGAAAGCCTCGCCGGCAGATTCGAAATCATCCATTTGCCGCATTGGAGTTTTACGGAAATGCGGGGAGCGTTCGACTGGAACCTGGAGCAATATCTGTTCTTTGGGGCCTATCCCGGCGCCGCCGGCCTGATTCGCCAGCCGACGCGCTGGTCAAGCTATATCCGCGACTCCCTGATCGAACCCGTGCTGTCCCGCGATGTGCTACTGCTGTCCCGAATCGACAAACCCGCATTGCTGCGGAGATTGCTCGATCTCTCCTGCGCCTATTCCAGCCAGATTCTTGCCTACAACAAGATGCTCGGCCAACTGGACGACGCCGGCAATACCACCACGCTGGCCCATTATCTCTACTTGCTGGCCCAGGCGGGCCTCGTCACCGGCCTTGCCAAGTATGCCGGCAGCGCCGTGAGGCAGCGCGCCTCAAGTCCGAAATTGCAGGTTTTCAACACCGCGCTGATCACTGCCCGGACGCGGCGGACATTCAAGCAGGCCAGACAAGATCGAACCTTCTGGGGAAGGTTGGTGGAATCAGCGGTCGGCTCCCATCTCGTCAACGCCGCGGCAGCCGGCGAGTTCGAAGTGCGATACTGGCGCGACGCCAATTACGAGGTTGATTTCTTGCTGTGCTCCGGCGACAGCCTCACCGCCATAGAAGTCAAGAGCGGTCGAGCAACCGCGGTTCATTCGGGAATGGCGGCATTCTCGAAAAAATTCCAACCCAAGCGAAGACTCCTCGTCGGCGGCGACGGCATCGGTGTGGAAGACTTCCTCTCCCAACCCGCGAGCAACTGGCTGTGAAACACGCCAACTGCCCATTTATTCCTGAGTCAAATCCTTGAAACGCCGATACACTCTGTCTCGGGCGAAAGGAGGAAGGCCATGATTTCACATGGCCCTTTTCACTTGGTTCGGCAGAGCGTATCGCCCCGGCCGATGCCGTTGCCAATACTTTGTCTTCGATCGGTTCGGCGTCGCCGGACTCGTCATTCCAGCGAACTACAGGTCCGGCAGCGCTTCCCGCAGGACTTCGTTGCCGTCGGCGTCCAGGACGGCGACTTCCCGGGGTTGGCGCGGGGGTATGGGCGTCCGGGCGGCCCAGAAGGATTCGTCGCCGACGCTCGGCGAGGAGACCGCCAGCGGCTCGGCGTGGACCTGCGCGCCCGCCGCGTCGAACAGGATCAGTGTGTATTCGCCGTCGTTCGCCGGCGGGCGCGGCCGCCGGCCGGACAACTCGGCCTGGGTCAGGCGCCAGACGCCGCCGGCGCCGATGCGGCCCGAGAGGGCGATGCTCGCGCCGTTCGCGGCGTAAGTACCCTCCGCGGCGTGCGCGTCTGAATCTTCCGCGGCCGGCGAAGCCGTCGTTACCGCGCCGGCGCTCGTCCGGACGCCGCCGGCCCCGGCGCCGGACTGCGCGCCGAAGGCCAGCCAGTATTCCGATGCCTTGCGATAGTTGTAGTCGGAAATCAGCTTCAGTTCGGTGCAATAGGACATGATGTCGGTGTAGTCCTCGTCTTCGCCCGAGGCGAACAGCCGCCAGTTGCGCTCCCATGCCGGTTCCGGGCCGAGGGCGCCGTCGGGATACGGATACTCTTCGTCTACGCCTTCGGCGAAGCAGCCCGGCGTGTGCGCCAGGCTCAGGTTGTGGCCGAACTCGTGGGGAATGACGATATGGACCGACAGTTCGCTCAGCGCGACCTGGCTGCCGAGCAACGACACGCCGCCGACGTCGTCGTTGACGATGCCGTGATAGAACTCGTCGGGTTCGCCCTCGGCGTTCCATAACTGGTACAACTCGAGCAGCGGTTCGTCGAGGCTTTCGTCGATTTCGTCGAACTCGAGCACGGGTCCGATGCGCGCCTCGAAATCGTCCGCGATGGGCAGGAAGGCAAGCGCGCCCGCCATCAGCGCGTTCGGGTCGAGGCTCTCGTGCCAGTCTTCTCCGGACTGCGCGATCGGAACGAACACGGCGCGGAACCGCGGCGGCGTCTCGCCGCGCAGGACGATCGGGACGCCGGCGTTGTCGGTTTCGTCGGTTTCCTCGAATTCATCGTCCGGGTCGATGAGATGCAGAACCCGGTTGCCGGACCGGTGCAATTCGCCCGGCAGGTGGAAGAGAAACTCCGAACGCCACAGTCCCGGTTCGATTTCTTCGGTGGCCGGCGGCGCGGCCTCGGCGAGACCGTCCGCGAGAACTTCGTCGTCGGCGCCGAGCACTCGCGCGATAACGGGCGGCGGCGTCTCCGTCGAATGATCGACCCGCACCGCGAGCGAGGCCCAGCGGCCCAGAATCGGCGTCTGACGTTCGATCCGCGGTCCTTCCCAGTCCCATTCCATGACCAGCGGACCCTGGTACCAGGCGATGGAGTGGTGAGAAGCATTGCCCGGGCTCGCGGCGGGCGGCGGAGCTTGCCGCGGCGGCGGCGGGCCGTAGCCCGTGATCTGCGTGCCGGCGATGCCCAGCAGCAGGCCGCCCTCGTTGACCCGCTGGCGGAAAGCCCAGTCGATCGTTCCCCGAATCGGATTGAAGGAAACGTCCAGATCGGCGAGCGCCGGCGCGGCCGCGATGGCCGCGGGAATACCTTCCCGCAACCGGTTGAAGCTCAGGTCGAGACTTTCGAGGTTCGGCAGTTCCCCGAACGCCGGCGGAATCGCGCCGGTGAGTTCGTTCAGGCTCAGGTCGAGACGGCGCAAGCGAACCAGCCCGGCAAGCTCCGGCGGTATGGCGCCGCTCAGTTCGTTGCCCCAGAGGGACAATTCCTCGAGATTTTCCATTTGCCCCAGTTCCCGGGGTATGCCGCCGGAAAGCTTGTTGGAGCCGAGCCGCAATTCTCTCAGTTGTCCGAGTTGCGCCAGTTCCGGCGGAATCTCGCCACTGAGCCGGTTGCCCCACAGCCACAAGCCGGTCAGTTCGCTCAACTGGCCCAACCGCGGGGGAATCCCGCCTTCGAGCGCGTTGAAGCCAAGTCGCAGCGATTTCAGGCGCGACAGACGCGATAGTCCGGGCGGAATCGTCCCCGACAATTCGTTGGCGGAAAGGTCCAGGGTCTCCAGTTCTTCGAGGCGGGACAACTCCGGCGGTATCCCGCCGCCCAAGCGATTCGATTCCAGACGCAGGACTTTCAGCTTCGACAACTCGCCGAACCGCGGCGGAAGGTTCCCGGTCAACTCGTTATAGGACAGATCGAGGCTCGTCAGGGCGCCGAGTTGCGCCAGGTCGTCGGGCAGGACGCCCCCGAGTTCGCCGAAACGCAGATCGACTCCGCTCACCCGGCCGTCGGCGGTGTCGATTCCGGCCCAGCCTTCGAGGTTCCGCTGATCGTCCTTGCCCCATTGGCGGATCGGGTTGTCTTCCATGATCAGGCCGGTTTCGATCAGCGAGTTGGCGAAGCCGGCCAGCGCCTGACAGTCGGCGACGAGGCCCGCGTTGTTCGCGGGATCGTCGATGAAGCCGCCGTTGGAGCAGCTATCGGCTTCGATCGGAGTGCGGGCGCTCTCGGGCACGGTGACGGTGATGGTGAATTCGAGCGTGTCCCTGTCGAAATCCCGATCCGCCGCGACGTAAGTCATGCGATAAACGCCCGCCCGGGTGGGAGCGCCGCTGAGTTGCCGGGTTTCCGCATCGAAACCGAGCCCGGGCGGCGCTTCCGGCTGAAGGAAATAGGTCAGCGGCCCATCGCCGCCCGTGGCCTCGGGTAGTTGCAGCGGGTCGATTTCAATGTTGAGCGTGTACGTCCGATCCGCGGGCGCGCTGGCGCCGGCGAAGCTGGGCGCGGTATCGGGCCCCCGGACGAGGATGAACAGGGGAAAGACTCCGCGGTCGCCGTCCGCGTCCCGCGCTTCGTAAATCGCCAGGAATTCGCCGGCTTCGGTGGGCGTGCCGCCGAGTTCGCGACTGACGGGGTCGAATTGCAGGCCGGGCACGTCGTCTCCCGCCAGCGAATACGTCAAGGGCGCCTCGCCGCCGCTGGCTTCGGGTAACCGCATGGGCTCGATCGGCTCGCCGAGCGAGAAAATCATCACCGGCGGAAAATCGGCCGGATCGAATGCCGGCGCCGTTCCGACGATCGGCGCATCCACCGCGCGACGATTCGGGGCCAGGGCGGTGAACGCCGCGCCGCTGATCGGCAGCGATACGGCCGCCACCGGCCGATCGCAGATTATCGAAGCCGCGCCGCCGGCGAAATCGTGGGGGATCGGAATCAGCTCTTCGAGAAATCCCACCAGCGTGGACCGCCGATCCACGAAAAATCTGTCTTGTTCCCGAAACAGGCCGCCGTTGCCGGTCAGTTCCACCGAGCAGGATGCGGCGTCTTGCCCGGCGTTGCCGATCGCCATCGCGATCCGCTCGCCGCCGGGGAAAACGGGAAAGTCCAGAATTTCCGCCGGCCGCGTTGCCGGAATCGCGGTCATGGCCGCGGTCCCGCCCCCGGCCGCGAGGCTCAATACGTTGCCGGCCGCAACGGGCGCGTCGCATTCGACGCTTGCGTAACCCCAGGCCAGGAAGGATTCCCCTTTGCTGGAAACCGTTATCCGCTCGCCGCCGCCGAGGGTGAACCCAAAGCCGGCCGCGGTGGCGTCGGCGCGGACGGGCGCCGTGAAGCGGCCGTTGTCCAGGTCGCCGTCGAAATTCAGTTCGCAACGGTTCGCCGCGGCGCCGGGATTGACGACGAACGACTCCGAGCGGAATCCGTCGCCGTCCACGATCAGCGGCAGCGTCAGGGATTCGCCCGCAGTTTCGTCCGCGCCCGGCGAAACCGGCCGCAACGCGCTGAACGTCGCACCCTCGAAAGAAATGCCGAAGGCGGCGATATCGGTATCGCAGGAAGCCGTGGCCCAGGCGCCTTCGGGAAGCCGCGAAGTCGACAGGAAGTGAATGCCGGTGGATCGCTCCGCGATGGCGATGGTTTCCGTTTCCCGCGCCGCGCCCGCGGCGCTTGCGATATCGATGGCGCAAGATACCGGGGCGGAACCGTCGTTTGAAAACACCATGCCGAAATCGGCGAGCGGGCGCGGTATGTGGAACACGAAATCGGAGGCGGCCCGGGCGCTCTTTGCCGCGGTCATCGCGATGGGCGCTCCGTCGTCGTCCGGGTCGGCGGAGTCGTCGAGCGTCAGCAGCAGGCGCGCGTTGACTTCACCCAGGCAGTCGAGCGCCGCGTAGCCGAAGGCGAGTTCCCGCTCGCCGGCGGTGGCGAGAATCACGGCGTCGTCGGCGCCGGCGAGTTCCACGCGCGCATCGGCCCCCGTCGCCGACAGCGCGTCGTGGGATTGAAGTCTCGCGCTGTCGAGCAAGCCGCCCTGGCCTTCCCGGCCCCGGAGGCGGAGCGCGCACTCGTTGGCGGAATTCGAGGCGTTGCCCAGAAAGAGATGCGAGCGGAACCCGTCCCCGTCGACGACGAATGGGAAAAAATGTTCCCGGCCGGCGCCCGCGTCGAGCGATTGCGCGAAAGCCGGCGGCGCCAGCAGCAGCGCGGCCGCGACGTAATTTTTCATTTGGCGCCCCCTGGTGTGCATGGATTCTAGCAGACTGTCGGGCCGGTTTGTCCGCCTGGTCCGCGGCCGGCATACCCGAGTTCAGGCTGGGCCCGCTTTCCCGGATTTGGCGCCGGCTTGTTCGAGGATGGCGGCATATTCGGATGATTTGCGGTGTTCCGAGACGTGGTCGAGGAAAGTACTGCCGTCGCTCAGTCTGATGTTGACGTCTTTGCCGGCTTCGATGAAGAAAGGGATGAAGCGCGCGAACAGTTCCGCGGTCATGCCACGGTAGGCCTTTAGCAGAATGGCGTAGTCGCGCGGCATGCCGGCCGGCGGCAGCAATTCGAGATAGCCTTTCAGGCGCTCGTCCGACCACTCCTCGTCGCGAGTGGCGATCTGGGTGCGTTCCGCGCCGCGCTTCTTGCCTTCTTTCAAGATCGACTCCGCCGGCTCAAAAGCTATGACTGCAACTTGTCGCGCAGCAACTCGTTGACCTGGGCCGGGTTGGCCTTGCCGCGGGAGAGCTTCATCGCCTGCCCGACCAGGTAGCCGAGCACTTGCTGCTTGCCGTCGCGGAATTGCTGCGCCTGCGCCGCGTTCTCCGCGATCACCCGGTCGACGAGTTTTTCGATTTCGCCCTCGTCGGTGACCTGGCGCAGGCCCTGCTTCTCGATGATTTCGTCAACGCCTTGTGGACCTTCGGCAAGCTGCTCGAACACCGTTTTCGCGATCTTGCCCGAGATCGTCCTGTCCCTGATCCGCAGGATCAGATCGGCGAGGTTGCCTGCGCTTACCGGCGAGTCGGCGATGTCGAGATTCTCCCGATTCAGCAGCGCCTGCAATTCCACGGAAACCCAGTTCGCGGCCAACTTGGCGTCGCCGCAGCCTTGCGCCACCTGCTCAAAATAATCCGCCATCTCCCGGCTCGCGGTGAGCACGCCGGCATCGTAGGCCGACAGGCCGTATTCCGCGGCGAATCGCCGCTTGCGCGCATCGGGCAACTCCGGCAGTTCCGAGCGTATCTGCTTGATCAGATCCTCGCCGATCTCGACCGGCAGCAGGTCCGGCTCGGGGAAATAGCGGTAGTCATTGGCGACTTCCTTGCCGCGCATGGGCCGGGTCTCGTCGCGAACCGAGTCGTACAGCCGGGTTTCCTGCACGATTTTGCCGCCGTCTTCGAGCACGTCCTGCTGGCGGCGGATTTCGAAATTTATCGCCTTTTCCACGAAGCGGAAGGAATTGACGTTCTTGATCTCGGTGCGAGTACCGAGATCCGCGCCCGGGCGCCGGATCGAAACGTTGGCGTCGCAACGCATCGAACCCTGGGACATGTCGCCGTCGGAAATATCGAGATAGCGCACGATGGAATGCAACTTCTTCAGATAGGCGACCGCTTCTTTCGCGCTGCGCAGGTCCGGGTCCGAAACGATTTCGAGCAGCGGCGTGCCGGCGCGGTTCAGGTCGATGCCGGTCTCGTCGGCGAACGCCTCGTGCAGGGACTTGCCGGCGTCCTCTTCCATGTGCGCGCGGGTAACGCCGATACGCTTTTCGGTTCCGTCTTCGAGATTGATGACGATCGAACCGCGGCCGACGACGGGGTAGTCCAGTTGGCTCGTCTGGTAGCCTTTCGGCAAGTCCGGGTAGAAATAGTTCTTGCGGTCGAAAATTGAATGCCTGCCGATCTCGGCGTCGATGGCCAGTCCGAAGCGAACCGCCATGCGCAAGGCCTCGCCGTTCAACACCGGCAATGTGCCGGGCATGGCCAGGTCGTAGATGTTCGCCTGGGTATTGGGCCCCGCGCCGAATGCCGTGGAGGTTCCCGAAAACAGCTTGGACCGGGTAGATAATTGCACATGAACTTCAAGCCCGATGACCGCTTCCCATTCCATCTCAGTTCTCTCCCGTCTCTGCCTGGGCAGCGGTTTCGGGAAGCCGCTTGTGCCAGTCCGTCAGTTGCTGGAACTGGTGGGCCACGTTCAGGACGAGCGCCTCGCCGAAGTCCGGTCCGATGATCTGCAAGCCGAAGGGCAAGCCTTCTTCGAAGCCCGCGGGAACCGAAATGCCGGGCAGGCCGGCAAGGTTGACGGCGATAGTGAAGATATCCTCAAGATACATTTCCACCGGATCGGCCTTCGCGCCATGGGGGAAAGCCACATGGGGCGACGTGGGCCCGGCAATCACGTCGACTTGCCGGAAAGCGTCGATGAAGTCCTGCCGGATCAGCCGCCGGATGCGCTGAGCCTTGCGGTAGTAGGCGTCGTAATAGCCGGCCGACAGCGCGTAAGTGCCGACCAGGATGCGTCGTTTGACTTCGTCGCCGAAGCCCTCGCTGCGCGTGCGCGTGTAAAGGTCCTCAAGGTCGGCCGGGCTCTCGCAGCGATAGCCGTAACGCACGCCGTCGTAGCGCGACAGGTTGGCCGAGGCCTCCGCCGGCGCGACCACGTAGTAGGCCGGCACCGAAAGATGGTTATTGGGCAGGTCGATATCGATCAGGATCGCGCCCGCCCGTTCAAGTTCGGCCAGCGCCGCGTGGATCCCCCGTTCGACACCGGGACTCAGACCTTTTGCGAAATGCGGCCGCGGGACACCCACGCGAAGACCATTCACCGGTTTGCCGAGTGCGCCGGCGTAGTCTTCCACCGGCCGATCGACGCTGGTGGAATCGCGTGGGTCGAGCCCGGCCATCGCCTGCATCATCAGGGCCGCGTCGGCGGCGGATCGGGTCAGGGTTCCGGCCTGATCGAGACTGGAAGCGAAAGCGATCATGCCCCAGCGGGACACCCTTCCGTAACTCGGCTTGAATCCCGTAATGCCGCAGAACGAAGCCGGCTGGCGAATCGAGCCGCCGGTATCGGTGCCCGTGGCCATTGGACTAAGCCCCGCCGCGACCGCGGCCGCCGAACCGCCGGAGGAACCGCCCGGAACCCTGCCGGGATCATGAGGATTGCCCACCGCGCCGAAATAACTCGATTCGTTGGACGAGCCCATGGCGAATTCGTCCATGTTGGTCTTGCCGAGCATGACTGTCCCGGCCTGCCGCAGCTTTTCCACCACGGTGGCGTCATAGGGCGGCAGGAAGTCTTGCAGGATTCGCGAGCCGCAAGTCGTATGGGTGTCTCTTGTGCAGAAGATGTCCTTGTGGGCGAGAGGGATGCCGAGCAGCGGCCGTTCGTCGCCTTCCGCGCGGGCCCGGTCGGCCGCCGCCGCCTGCGCCAGCGCGGACTCTTCGCAAACTGTAATGAATGCGTTGAGTTCGGGATTCAGCCGGCCGATCCGGTCCAGGCAGGCGCGAGTCAACTCGACGCTTGAAATCGCGCCGCGCGAAAGTTCGGCCGAAAGTTCGGTGACGGTCAGGTTCTGCATCGGATTTTCGCCGTATCTTGTTGAGACCTTGGATTGAGTCCTTGGGTTCGAGACTTGGGGCTTGAGACCTAGGGGTCGATCACTTTTGGGACGACAAACAGCCCGTTCCGGTTCGATGGCGCCAGAGCCAGCAGTTCGTCCCTGCGGTCGGCTTCGGTGACTTCATCGGCGCGCAGGCGCTGCACGGCGTCGAGCGGATGCGCGAGGGGCTCCACGCCGGTCGTGTCGACCGCCTGCATCTGGTCGATCATGGCCAGAATCTCACCGATGCGGGCGGTAACCTCATCAGCCTCGGCGGGGCTGACGCGCAGCCGCGCGAGCGTGGCGACCTTGTCGATTTCGGACTTTTTCACAATCGGCGAGTGAGCAATCGGCGGGAGGAGAAAGCCGCGATTATACTGGAATTGCGGTATCTTCGTAGCTCACCCGGAAGAATCCGCGATGCGCATTGGAAGCTTTGCGCAAAAAGCTTCATAATCAGCGCGATTTGTCTCCGCGGCAGGATCGGGCGCCGCCCGCGAGTTCGCCTGACCCGAACTGGAAAAAGGAAATGTTCAAAAGACTGAGAGGATTGTTCTCAAACGATCTGGCGATCGACCTCGGTACCGCCAACACGCTGATTTACGCCCGCGGCAAGGGCATTCTGCTCGACGAGCCTTCCGTGGTGGCCATTCGCAAGGAAAACGGTCAGAAATCGGTTGTCGCGGTAGGCAAGGATGCGAAATTCATGCTGGGGCGCACGCCGGGCAATATCGAGGCGATCCGGCCGATGAAAGACGGCGTGATCGCGGATTTCGACGTTACCGAGAAGATGCTGCAGCACTTCATTCACAAGGTGCACGAGAATTTTCTTTTTCCGCCGAGTCCCAGAGTGCTGGTCTGCGTGCCTTGCAAGGCCACCCAGGTCGAGCGCAGGGCAATCAGCGAATCGGTGCTCGGCGCCGGCGCGCGCAAGGTGCAACTGCTCGAGGAACCCATGGCCGCGGCGATCGGCGCGGGATTGCCGGTGGATCAGGCCCGCGGCTCCATGGTTGTCGACGTGGGCGGCGGCACTACGGAAATCGCCGTCATATCGCTAGGCGGGGTGGTCTACAGCAAGTCGGAGCTGATCGGCGGAGACCGATTCGACGAGACCGTCATCGACTACGTGCGCCGCACTCACCAATGCCTGATCGGCGTCGCGACAGCCGAACGCATAAAGCAGGAAATCGGCTACGCCTACCTGACTCCGGAATCGGAAATCCTGGAGATCGACGTTCGCGGCCGAAACCTTACCGAAGGAATTCCACAATCTTTCACCTTGCGCAGCGATGAAATCAATGAGGCCTTGCGAGAGCCGCTCATGGCCATAGTCCGCGCGGTGAGAAACGCTCTCGAACACTCCCCTCCCGAACTCGCTTCGGATATAGCCGAAAACGGCATAGTGCTCGCCGGCGGCGGTTCCCTGATGAAGGGGCTCGATGCGCTGATTTCAAAGGAAACCGGTCTTGCCGTGATCGTCGCCGAAGATCCCCTCACCTGTGTCGTGAAAGGGGGGGGGAAAGCCCTGGAAGTCATCGAAAAGCCGGAATCCGCGTGATCGAGTCGCGGATGCCTTGAGGTCGAGGCCGTCAACGCTTTAAACTAGCCGGGAAACGCTGGCCTTTTCGAGGCGCGAGGGGGTTAACAAAATCGAAACCGCCGTCTCTCCAGGAAACGCGTCGCTCGATTACCGGATAGTCGCGTTTCTGTTCCTGTCCGTATTGCTCATGACCGCGGATCAGCGGTTCGGATACATGGACCATGCGCGTCAGGCGCTCGGCGTGGCCGCGATACCCGTTTACTGGCTCGCGGACACTCCGGCCCGGATAAGCGGTTCGCTTGAAGAGGTCTTCGTCAGCCGCGCCGAATTGCTCGACGAGAACGCCCGTCTGCGCGAAGAACTGATGCTTTCGCGCCAGCGGTTTCAGTTCGCCGAAAGTCTGGCGGTGGAAAACGACCGCCTGCTCGCATTGCAAAACGCTTCGGCCTTGCTTGAGGACGAAGTGCTGCCGGCGGAGATCGTCAATGTTTCACCGGATCCTTTCTCACGGCGCGTATTGATCGACAAGGGAGAACGGGACGGCGCATTCGAGGGCCAGGCCGTACTCGAAGCCAATGGGCTCATGGGCCAGGTCGTTCAGGTCATGCCGTTCTCGAGTTGGGTCTTGCTCATTACCGACGCCAGCCATGTAACTCCGGTGGAAGTCATCCGCAACGGCGAGCGGGCGCTCGCCAGGGGCAGTCCGGACGGCGATGCCGAACTCGACCTCGAATTCGTCATTCCGAGTCAGGATATCGAGGTCGGCGACAGTCTGATCAGTTCCGGCATGGGTCAGGTCTATCCCAAGAACTACCCCGTAGCCGAAGTCATCAGCGTACGCAGGAGTTCCCGGGAACCCTATGCCGCGGTCAGGGCCAGACCCATGGCGCAGATCCGGAGCACGCGTCACGTCATGCTCGTGCTCGAAGCGGCGGCGCCGGACTATCCCGTGCTCGCGGACGAAACCGATAGCGTCGCCGACGGGGAATCCGGTCTGGCCTCCGCCGATTCGGCGAATTGAGTTCCGCCGATGGTCGGCTCGGCGCTGCTGAATATTCTGATCGCCACGTCTTTCATGGCCGCGGCGCTGTTGGCGATCGTGCCGATGCCCGAATGGGCGACTTACTTTCGCCCGGAATGGATCGCCCTGGCGGTCGTCTACTGGGTGATCAGGAATCCCGAGCGCGTCGGCATCGGCGTGGCCTGGATCGTGGGGATTATGGCGGACGCCCTGACCGGTTCGCTGTTCGGACTGCATGCCCTGGGGCTTGCCCTGGTCGCCTGGCTCGCCCTGCGCCTGCGTTTACGGCTGCGCCTGTTCGGCGTTTTCCGGCAAGCCAGCGTGGTGCTGGTAATCGTCGGCCTGCAGTTGTTGCTGAGCCAGTGGCTGCGAATTCTTTTCGACCTGCCCCGCGGGACGGAAATGACGTTCCTCGCGCCGGCGCTGACGAGCGCATTGTTCTGGCCGCTGGCGTGGATGCTTCTTGACCGTTTCGTTCGTTTGCTCGATCTGAACTAGCGGAGACGATCGTATATGGCTAAAGAAACGTCCACTCCGAAGCGCAAGCCGCGGACGTTGCGGCGGGCGATTCGCCGGCAATTCGGCTTGTTGCTGGTCGTCTCCGTCGTGTTGCTGGCGGCCTACGTCAGCGCGGGCAGACAGTTCATGCCCGCCATATCCGGCTATTCCGGGTTCTTCGAGAACCAGATTTTCGAAATCACCGGCGTACCGGTTCGGGTGGAATCGCTGCAAGGCGGCTTCAGCGGATTCGACCCCGTGATCGAAGTCAATGGACTTTCCATGCGGGTGCCCGCCGGCCCGGGCCTCCCCGAGTCTGTCGAGCGAGCGCTGGATTTCGACCGCGGCACGGTAGTCGTGGACATGGCCCGCAGCGTCTGGCAGCGTCGCTGGGTGCTGCGGGAGTTCGTGGTCGAACGGCTGGAGCTCGAACTCGAACAGACCGCCGCCGGCGGCTGGCTGCTCGGCGGCATCGCCATGGAAGGCGGCGGCATCGACCCGGAAAGCCTGTACCGGACCTTCGGGGGCATCGCGCAACTCGACCTGCGCGACGTCGTGGTCAACGTGCGTACGCGATCCGGGGAGCGATTGCGTTTCGTCGATGGCGCGGCAACGATCCAGAACCGGGGCGGCAACCACTTTCTCCACGTCGACATCACCCCGGAAGGTCAAGACCGGCAACTCGCGCTTTCGCTGGAAGCGCGGGGCGGCGACCTGTCGACGATCGACGGCGTATTGCATCTGGCCGTACCCGCGGCGAACTATTCGAGCCTGCTCGGCGGTCAAACCGTCGTCGGTCTCGAGGTGGAGGAATTGATCGGAGGCGGCGAGCTCTGGGTGGATTACGAGCGAGGCGAAGCAAGCGGAATCGTCGCCACCGCCGAACTGGAAGCCGTTACGTTACGGTCCGGCCGGGGCAATAACCTCACGACCCTGGATTCCCTGTCGGGCGCCTTCGAAGCGCGGAGCGAAGCGGGAACGGTGCATTATTCGATTTCAGGTCTTTCGTTCAGTCAGGCGGGCGCGGACTGGCCGCGCACAAGCCTGTATCTCGTCCATCGGCCCGAACGATCGCTGTCGATGCGCGCCGACCGGTTCGATGTGGAAATGGCGGCCTCGCTCGCCGCGAGTCTGGAGCTTATGCCCGAATCGGCGGCGGATTTGCTGGAGCGGCTGCGGCCTGCGGGCGTGCTGGAAAATTTGTCCGTTCAGACGCCGCTACGGGAAAACAGCGGCGAGTTGGCCGACGTACGGGCCAATGTCGCCGGCGGCGCCGTCGCCTCGGTGGGCAATTCTCCCGCCATGTCGGGCCTGACCGGCTATCTGGAAGTTTCCGCGGACCTCGACGGGCGCCGCGCTACCGGGCTGGTCGAAGTCGACTCAACCGACTTCGCCATAAACATTCCCAGGGTCTATACCTCGACCTGGGTCTTCGACGAGACGAACGGCAGCCTGGAATTCGAACTCGACTACGACGAGGGGCAGCAACTGCGCCTGGCAAGCAGCGTACTCACGGGCCGGCTGGGCGAGATGGAAACGCGATTGCAACTGACGTCGGCGCTCGACCGGCGGCCCGACGGCGCTCGCGAAAACGAACTCGAACTCCTCATCGGCGTCCTGAACATGGACGCCGCGGAAAAGACTCCCTTTCTGCCCGATGGCCCGGGTGTGCAGGGCAATTTGCGCGCAGGCATGGAGTTTCTCGAACGCGCGATCGTCGATGGCCGCTTCAGCAACAGCGCCGCCATCTTTCGCGGCCAGACCGTGCAGGGCTCGGACCGTATCACCAAGACTTTCCAGAGCTTCCATCAATGGCATGACGGAAGCATGCGCTTCGATCCGGAGTGGCCGCTACTCGACAGCGAACGCGCTCTCGTACTCACCGACGACGAGAATATCGACATCTTCATGGAGGATGGGAGCAGCCAGGGTTTACAGTCCGCGGTGATCCAGGGAACGATTCGCGGCAGCGAACCCGGAACGAGTCTGCTTACCGTGGCAGGCGCGGGACAGTCATCCTCGGCGGACGGACTGGCTTACCTGCAGGCCGTCCCGGCCGCGGAAGGTCTGCGGCGCGCCATGGCCGACTGGCGCATGCAAGGCAGTCTGCAAGGCGAATTCGAACTCCAGGTTCCGTTGGGCGTCCCCGACGCCGAAACGGACATCCGGCTGCATCTCGATTTCAGCGACAACGATTTATGGATTTCCCAATACGAACTCGATTTGACGGAAGTGAACGGAGAACTGCTGTTCGATACGCGAACGGGAATTGAAACCGGCGAGTTCGAAGCCAGGATGTTCGGCGGAGTAACCGGGATCGAGGTTTCAAGCCGCGGCGAACCGGGCGAGGTCGATCGGATCGTAGTGATATCCCGGGGACGCGCGGACCGCCGCGCGCTGATGCAATGGCCGCGGCAGAGCGAGCTTGTCAAGGGATTGCTGGACAACGCCAGGGGTTCCTTTCTGTATTCCGCCGAATTGCATCTCGACCAGATGGATGCCGGCGCCACGTCCTTGCGCGTCAGTTCCGATCTCGCCGGGCTGTTTCTGACGCTGCCGGAACCTTTCGCCAAACAGGCGGGCGAGCCTCTGCCGCTGAGCTTGCAGGTCGATCAGTCCGGCGGCGTCCAGTCCATCTCCGGCTCCGCCGGTTCGCGTCTGCGTTTCAATCTGGAATCGGCGGACTCGACCATTCGCCGGGGGAGAGTGCGGCTCGGAGGCGGCCGCAGCGATACGGTCGAACCGGCCGGCGGCCTCGTTGTCGACGGACGACTGGACCGCATGGTGCTGGAACAATGGGCCGCGTTGCTTGGCGACATGCAGTCCGCTGCGCCCGAGGGATTGCACGAGGTCTTCGCCTTCATGGAAATCGACGCCGGAGAACTCGATGTCTACGGACAGACACTCGAAGACGTGCATTTGCGGGTGGATCCCGTGTCAGGGGGCTGGCTTGCCTCGGTGGGAGGGGAATCCGTCGCGGGTACGATCGGGATCCCCCTGGATGTCAACGATTACCTGCAAGTGCAACTCGATTACCTGCGATTCAAGGGACTCGAGGAACCGGAACCGGACGCGGCGGCGCAAGTGGAAGCCGCGGAGGAACCGGAGCCGCCTCGAGTGGACCTGCTGGCGGGAGTCGACCCGCGCGAGCTGCCGCGCATGCATTTTGCCGTGGACGAGATCTCGATCGGCGATACGCCATGGGGCCGGTGGAACTTCATCCTGGAACCCGACGCCCGCGGCGCTGATTTCACCGATCTGAGTTTCGATTTCCGCGGTTTGCGACTGACCCCGCCGGCTTCGGAAGAAGTCGGGCAACTGCCTGCGCCGCACCTGCGCTGGGACTTTAACGGCAGGGATCACGCAACCGAACTCGCCGGCCTGATCCTCGCTGACGACATGGCCGCGGTGCTGCTCGACAGCGGCTTCGCGGCGAGCCTGGAAAGTCAAGGCGCACGGTTCGCCGCGGATTTGCAATGGCCCGGTTCCCCGGCCTTTCTCCAGGGATCGCAATTGAGCGGAAATGTCGATCTGCTGGTGGAGAACGGCCGCTTTCTGGAAACCAGCGCCGGCGGCGGCGCCCTGAAACTGATCAGCATCATCAATTTCGACGCCATCATGCGCCGCCTGCGTCTGAGCGACGATCTGCTGCGGCGCGGCCTGGCCTTCGACGAAATCACGGGCCGCCTGAACATGGACAGGGGCCTGGCGCAAATCGAGAACCAGCTTGTGATTTCGGGGCCGTCCAGCCTGTATACGATCACCGGCGATGTGGACCTGCGCGACGAAACCATCGCCGGCGAGATGTACGTGACCTTGCCGGTAAGCGACAACATTCCGTGGATCGGTCTGATTACGGGCAACCTGCCACTGGCCGTGGGCGCCTTCCTGCTCGACCGGATTTTCGGCGAACAGGTGGACAGTCTGACCAGCGCCGTATATACCCTGGAAGGGCCGTGGGAAGGTCTTGAGCCGCAATTCAAGCAGGCCTTCGGCGCTCCCGGCGAAGAATGACGGACTGACGATCATGACTTGCAAACTTGCCGCGGCGCAGATGGTCAGCGGGCCGGATGTAGACCGGAATCTCGCGGCCGCCGCCGAACTGATCGCCGAGGCGGCGGCCCGGGGCGCCGGTCTGGTGCTGCTGCCCGAAGTGTTCGCCGCGCTTGAAGGCGAGCCCATGCGCAGTCACGGCGAACGGCAGGGAGCGCCGGGCAGTCCGATCCAGGAATTTCTCTCCGGCGAGGCGCGCCGTCATGGCGTCGTGCTCGTCGGCGGCACCGCGCCGCTGGCTTCACGCCCGGGGAAAAGCGCGTCCGACGCCGGCTATCTGATCGAGGACGGCCGCGTACGCGCATCGAGCCTGGTCTACGACGCCGCCGGCGAACTGCTCGCCCGCTATGACAAGATTCACCTGTTCGACGTCATGGTCGAAGACCGGCAAGCGCAATACTCGGAATCGCTGAGTTACGAAGCCGGCTCGGAAGTCGTCTGCGTCGATACCGAAGCAGGACGCCTCGGCCTGTCGGTCTGTTATGACCTGCGCTTTCCCGAACTGTATCGGCGCCTGTTTCGCCTCGGAGCGGAAATCATTACCGTCCCCGCGGCCTTTACCGCGGTTACGGGCGAGGCGCATTGGGAATGCCTGTTGCGGGCGCGCGCCATCGAAAACCAGTGCTACCTGGTCGCCGCGGCCCAGGGCGGAAGTCACGGTCCCGCCCGCGAGACCTGGGGACATTCGATGATCGTCAGTCCCTGGGGCGAAATCCTTGCCGAACTGGACAAGGGTCCCGGCGTCGCCGTGGCCGAGATGGACCCCCTGTTTTTGCGCGACACCCGCCGCAAAATGCCCGTCGCCGATCATATCCGCCTGGACTGATTCAAGACTATCCGGTCGCCCCGAATTTTGGCCGGCCCCGCTATTTGAGCCTGCGTCAATGGTGTTACTATCGAACAGGCGTGGACACCCAAATTCAATGGATTATGGCTGGCGCTCATGGCAAGGCCGATCGAATACGACGAAGCGGAGGTGCTGGCCAGAGCGCTTGAGCAGTTCTGGCGCGAAGGTTACGAAGCGAGTTCGGTCAACAAGTTACTCGACTGCTGCGGGATCAACCGGGGGACGCTCTACAATTCCTTCACCGACAAGAACACCTTTTTCAAGATCGTCATCAATCACTACAACGAAACGCTCGACCGGCAGATTGCCGCCTCGCTGAAAAATCCCGGATTGGGAACCTGGGAGTCCATAACCGCCTTTTTCGATGAGACCGTGGTCAATGTGCCGGTGCGGCAACGCAATCTGGGATGTCTGCTGGTCAACTCGCTATGTTCGAACGTCAATTACGACGGCGAGATCAAGCGCGTATTGCGCGCTTCGCTGAACCGCATGCGCAAGGCCCTCTTCGAGCGCCTGCGCGAGGCTAGGGCAAAAGGCAAATTGAAGAAAGACCTGGATGAATATCTGGCGGCGGACATTCTCATGAACGCCCTGTACGGCATTCGCGTCAACTCCCGCAACGGCAAAAGCGCCCGCCAACTAAAAAGCATAGCCAAGCACGCCATTACCTCTCTTAAAAAATAACCTTTCGGCCCGCACAGCCTGAGTCGCCGTCTGCCGGGTAGGGTACAGCGGGCGTGCGAGACAGGATGTCGAGCCCGAAGCCTACAGGGACGTATTCACGGCGTCCGCTGTACCCTACCCGGCAGACGGCGACGGATCGTGGCCACTAGCTATTGTTTCCCCGGTTTTGACTGCTATACTCCGACTGATCGTTGGCGTGACAGGAAACCGCAATGAAAAAAGTAGGCGTCAAGCACAAGTCGGATGATTCCAAGATCGACCTTACACCCATGCTCGATGTGGTGTTCATCCTGTTGATCTTTTTCGTGGTCACGGCGACATTTCTGTCCGAAACCGCCATCAGCGCGGCGAGCAGCGACAACAACAACGATCAGCCGCCGCCGGAACAGGATCTGGAAGACCGCAACATCCTGTTCGAAATCGGCCCCAACAACGAGATCATTCTCAATCGAAACCCGCGGCCCGTCATCGCGACCCAGATTCGATCCAACATTGACCAGTTGCGCGCCGAGAATCCCGGCGCGACAGTGATCATCCAGCCTGATTCGACATCCGATGTTTCCACGCTGGTGATGATCATGGACGCCGCGCGGCAGGCCGGTATCGGGGATATCTCGATCGTCGATCCCAACTGAAAAGCCGCTGGAACAAGCAAGAAGCCCGCGCCTGCGCCAATGAACTCGAATTGCGCGCCTACAGTTCCCGTCTGCTCGGACAGGACCCTTCTCTCGTTCTGCACGGCGGCGGCAATACCTCCGTCAAGGGCGAGGCTGCCGATATCTTCGGCGAATCGCGGCGCGTACTTTTCGTCAAGGGTTCGGGCTGGGACCTGAAGAGTATCGGCGCCGCCGGATTCGCGCCTACCGATCTGAACTACCTGCTGCGACTGGCGGAACTCGAGCAACTGTCCGACAGCGAGATGATGCGGCAGCTTCGGCTGGCGACGCTCGACCCCGCCGCGCCCAATCCATCCGTGGAAGCGATTCTTCACGCCCTGATACCGCATCGTTACGTGGATCACACCCACGCCGACGCTGTGGTCACGCTCAGTAATTCACCAGACGGAGAGCGCATCCTGCGCGAATTGTACGGCGACGAGGTGCTGGTGCTGCCCTATATCATGCCCGGCTTCATCCTCGCCCGGCAGGTTGCCGAAGCTACCAGCGGTGTCGATTGGGACGCGCTGCGCGGCATCGTGCTGTTGCAGCATGGCGTCTTCAGCTTTCATGAAGACGCCGAGGGCAGTTACGAGTCGATGATCGAACTCGTGGACCGCGCCGAAAGCGAACTCCTGCGCCGCGCAGGAGGGCCTCCGCCGTCCGGCGCGGCTGCAAGTCCGGACGCCGGCTTGCCCTTGCAACTCAGCCGCTTGCGCAAGGCCGCGGGAGAATTGCATGGGACACCCATGCTGGCCAGACTCGATTCCGGCCCGGACGCGGCCGCTCTCGCGCAACTGGATAATTGCGGCAAACTGATCCGGCGCGGACCGCTCACGCCGGACCATACGTTACACGCCAAACCGTTCGGCGCTGTTTTCGATGCGGATCCCTTGCCGGGTCTGCGCGACTTCGAGCAGGAGTATCTGCGCTATTTCCGCGACCATGCCGGCGAACGCCATCAATGCCTCGATGCCGCGCCGCGCTACGGCGTCTGGCGGGGCAAAGGCATGATCTACCTGGCGCCGAACTGCAAGCGGCTCGAAATCGTCGCAGATATCAGCGCCCACACCATCCGCGCGATTCGGCTGGCCGAGGCCATCGGCGGCTGGCGCGCCCTGCCGCGCGAGAAACTGTTCGAGGTCGAATACTGGGAACTCGAACAGGCCAAGCTCGCCAGGGCGCGCGCGGCGCCCGAACTGCAAGGCAGGATCGCCCTGGTTACCGGAGCCGCCTCGGGCATCGGCCGCGCCGCGGTCGAGGAATTGCGCCGCCGCGGGGCAGCCGTGATCGCATTGGATATTCGCGAAATGGAAGGGCTGGAGTCGCCGGAGACCCTGTGTCTGCGTTGCGACGTCACCGATTCGGACGCTGTCGGCGCGGCGCTCGGCCGAGGTGTGCTGCATTTCGGCGGCCTCGACATATTGATCAGTAATGCCGGCGGTTTTCCGGCGAGCGCGAGCCTGACGGAAATGACCGATGAAGTGTGGGAGCAATCCATGCAACTGAATCTCGGCTCGCATATGAAAGTGCTGCGCGCCTGCCTGCCGATGCTCGAAAACGGTTTTGACCCTGCCGTGGTCTTCGTCGCTTCCAAGAACGTACCCGCGCCGGGGCCGGGGGCCGCGGCGTATTCGGCGGCCAAGGCCGGCCTCACCCAACTCGCGAGGGTGGCCGCGCTGGAAGCCGGTTCCCTGGGAATCCGTGTCAACGTGGTGCATCCCAACGCGGTATACGACACCGGCATCTGGACCGATGAAGTACTGAACGAGCGGGCGCGGCGCCATGGCATGGATGTCGAACAGTACAAGTCATCGAACCTGCTCGGGCTCGAGGTGAGCAGCGCAGACGTCGCGGCTTCGATCGCCAGCCTCGCCGGCGCCGCATTCAGCCGCACCACCGGCGCCCAGATTCCGGTGGATGGCGGCAACGAGAGGGTAATTTAGCGATGAGTTTCTTCCGTTCCATGAGAACGCTCGCATGGGTAACGAGAGAGTAATCCAGCTGCTGATCCAGGTCGAAACATGCTGATCGAAGGCAGGCAACACCGGAGTATCTGGTACGAGGCGGAAACCGATCAGGTCTGCATCATCGACCAGACCCGGCTGCCGCACGACTTTGCGATCCGTACTCTGCGGACACTGGAAGACGCCTGCGAGGCCATCGGCGCCATGCGCGTGCGCGGCGCGCCCCTGATCGGCGTCACCGCCGCTTTCGGCGTCTATCTCGCCTTGCGTGAAAACCCCGCTTCGCTCGATACAGCGATACGGCAATTGCGCGCTACCCGCCCCACCGCGGTCAATCTGCGCTGGGCCCTGGACCGCGCCGCCCGGGAATTGTCGGAGCGGACCCGGTCGGACGCCGCCGGCAAGGCGCTGGAGTTCGCGCTGGCGTTGGCCGAAGAAGACGCTGCCTGCTGCGAAGCGATCGGCGAACATGGCGGCGAAGTGCTGCGCCGGCTGTGGCAGGAACAATGCGGGCGCGACCGGCCCTTGCAGGTACTGACTCATTGCAATGCCGGCGCCCTTGCCACGGTGGACTGGGGCACCGCGCTGGCCGCGATCTACAAGGTCGCCGACGCGGGCGTGCCGCTGCACGTTTGGGTCGACGAAACCCGTCCGCGCAACCAGGGCGGAGCGCTGACCTGCTGGGAATTGCGCCAGGCCGGAATCGATCACAGCCTGATCGTCGACAGCGCCGCGGGTCATGTCATGGCCAGGGGTCTGGTCGATGTCTGCGTTACCGGCAGCGACCGCGTCAGCGCCTCGGGGGACGTCTGCAACAAGATCGGCACCTACCAGGTCGCGCTGGCGGCACGGGACAACAATCTGCCTTTCTATGCCGCCTTGCCCGTTTCGACCATCGATTTCGGCTGGCCTTCGGCGGCGGAGCCGATCCCCATCGAGGAACGCGAGCCGGAAGAAGTCTCATTGACGAGCGGCATCGAAACCGGCGGAAGCGAAACGCAAGTCCGCCAGTATCCCGGGGAAACCGTCGTGCGCAACTACGCTTTCGACGTCACTCCGGCCCGTCTCGTTAACGGCATCATCACCGAGCACGGCGTGTTCGAGGCGGAAAGGGAATCGCTCGCGGCACTGGCTGGAGCGCAACTCAGCCCATCTGGCCCGTGAGCTTGCGCCCGCCGAGGATGTGCAGGTGGATATGGAACACGCTTTGCCGGGCGTCCGCCCCGGTATTCATGACCAGGCGATAACCGCTTTCCGCAAGGCCAGCCTCGGCGGCGATTTCAGGCGCTCGCAGCATCATGTGGCCGAGCAGCGCCTGGTCTTCCGCGGAAGCCTCGTCCATGTCGCTGATATGCTTGCGGGGGATGATCAGGATATGGGTCGGCGCCTGGGGGCTGATGTCGTGAAAGGCGATTACGAGATCGTCGGCGTAGACCTGATCGCAGGGGATTTCACCGGCCACGATCTTGCAGAAAATACAATCTTCGACCATGCTCCTGGGCCTTGGCGGGAGATGGCCCGCAGACTAACAAATCCGCCCGGCTTGGGATAGTCTAGCCCTATGCCCGACTTCATGTTCAGGATTGCCGTTCTGGCCTTGCTGTTATGCGCAGCTCCCGTGGCCGCCGCCCAGGAGCCGCGGGTCTACGGCTACGAGGTCGTCAACACCTATCCCCACGAGATCACGGCTTTCACCCAGGGCCTGATCTACCGTGACGGCCATCTCTGGGAAGGCACCGGCAAGAATGGCCTTTCCAGGCTTGCCAGGATCGATCTGGAATCCGGCGAACTGCTACAGAACGTACCGCTCGCCAGCCGCTATTTCGGCGAAGGCATCGAAATGATCGGCGACCGCGTCTACCAGCTCACCTGGCGGGCGCACATGGTATTCGTCTACGACCGGCAAAGCCTCGAACAACTGGAAACCCACTACAACGCGCGCGAGGGCTGGGGCCTTGCCTGGGACGGCGAGCATCTGATCCTCAGCGACGGTTCCGCGAGCCTGCAATTCATCGATCCGGAGGGCTTCGTCCCGGTGCGGGAAATCGAAGTCACCGTGAGAGGGCAGCCGCTGAACCAGTTGAACGAACTCGAGTACATCGACGGCGAGATCTGGGCCAATGTCTGGCAGACCGATTTCATCGTTCGCATCGACCCGGCAAGCGGCGTGGTGAATTCCATCGTCGACCTGACCGGACTTTCGGCGCGAACCGAACTCGGCAGCAGCGAGGCCGTGCTCAATGGCATCGCCTGGGACAGTGAAAACCGGCGCCTGTTCGTGACCGGCAAGCATTGGGCCAATCTGTTCGAAATCGAACTCGCGGAGCACGGTCAATAAGTGGCGCGAGTGGCAGCCAGAATCGCGGCGCTGCTGCTTGCCGCCTTTTCGTTCTCCGCCTGCGATTCCGTGGCCTGGTATCTGCAAGCCGCCCAGGGGCATCTGTCCATCGTCACCTCGCGCCAGGATATGCGCGAACTGCTGAACGACCCCGAACTTGCGCCGGAACTCGCGGCGAAGTTGCAACTGGTGCTCGAAGCCCGCGAGTTCGCCGCATCCGAACTCATGCTGCCGGCCGGCGAGAACTTTCTTGAGTTCGCCCAACTCGACCGCGAGCATGCGGTCTGGAACGTTTTCGCCGCGCCGGAGTTTTCCCTTGAGCCTGTCACCTGGTGCTACCCCATCGCCGGCTGCGCCGCCTATCGGGGTTATTTCAACGCTAATGACGCACAGGATTACGCCGCCGAACTGGAAAGCCAGGGGCTCGATGCATATGTAGGCGGCGTAGATGCCTATTCGACACTCGGCTGGTTCGACGATGCGCTGCTCAGCACCGTTGTCGGACGGCCCGATCATCAACTGGCCGCGCTGATCTTTCACGAACTCGCGCACCAGGTCGTCTATGTTCCCGATGACACCACGCTAAGCGAAAGTTTCGCCACTGTCGTCGAAATGGAGGGGCTGCGGCGCTGGCTTGAGACGCGACAGCAATCGGAACTGCTTGAAGAAGCGCGGGCGGATGCCGAACGGCGGCGGCAATTCATCGATTTTGTCATCGGATTTCGCGGCCGTTTCGAAGAACTCTATGGCCGCGAAATGGGCGAGGCGGACATGCGCAGGGAGAAAGCCGGTCTGCAACAACAGATGCGGGCCGAGTATCGGGTGCTGAAAGCCGGATGGGGCGGTAACGCCGGTTACGACGGCTGGTTTTCCCGCTCGCTGAACAATGCTCAGCTCACGACCGTCGGCTCATACAACGATCTGGCGCCGCAATTGCGTGAGATTCTGCGCCAGGTCGGCCACGATCTGCCGGCATTCTATGAACGAATGCGGGAATTGACGCGAATGAGCCCGGAACGGCGCGAGGAATACCTGGATTCGCTTGAACTCAGCGGTCGAGCCGGCGGCGGGTAGCTTCCACGAGGCCGGCGTAGAATTCCGAATCCGGATCCTTGGCCATAGCGGATTCATAGGCCGCAAGCGCCTCGTCAAGGCGGTTTTCCTGCTCCAGGATCCGGCCCAGGCTGCGGTCGAAAAAGGCGTTTTCGGGCATTGCCTCGATCGCGGCCCGATATACTTCGATCGCCTTGTCCGCGTCGCCGCCGTTGTTATACGTGTTGGCCATGACATGGACCTGGGAGTCGTTGCCGCGGTCGAGTTCGATCGCCCGCAGGTCGTAAGGCAGCGCCGCCTCGAAATCTCCCGCCGCCCGCTCCAGTTCGCCGAGCGTGGATACCGCCGCGATCAGGCCGGCGGTGACTTCGGCCTGCATTTCGATATAGCGAGCGAGCAGGGGACGCGCCTCATCGTTGCGTTCGAGGAAATAGTAGATATTGGCCAGGTTGCGGACCGCTTCGGTGAAATTCGGATCGGCGGCGATCGCCTTGCGATATTCGTCGATGGCCTCTTCATATCTCTCCAGATTGCTGTATACGTTGCCCCGCCGGAACATGCGCGCCGCCAGTTCCGTATCGACCGCCGCCCCAGTGGTCGGCGCCGGATCCTGGGCCCAGGCCGCCGCAGCCGTCAGGCAGAAGAATGCGAATATGAACGATCTGATCACTATTGTTTCGCTATCAGGGCGTTATGGGCGAGGCATGCCTTGCCCCTACAGGGCGGCAATCGACTGGATCTTGCCTCAAGCCTACACCAATTGGATTCTGGCAGGGCCGTCGGCTTGATCGCCCACCAGGCCGATTACGGCGGCCTGCTCCAGGCCCGCCTCGTGCAGGGCCGCGAGACAGGCCTTCGCTTTCTTCCCGGGCACCGCGGCCAACAGCCCGCCAGCGGTTTGCGGATCGAACAGGATTTCGTAGCGCGCGGTTCCGCGCAACTCGTCCCTGCCGTTGATGCTTTTTTCAGTCAATTTGTTATCGGCGTGCAGTGAACTGAATACTTCGCGTTCCAGGCACTCGAGCGCGCCGTCGAGGGCGGGGATGTCTCCGGGATACAGTTCCACCGGGCCGGAGACGATCATCTCCAGCAAATGGCCCGCGAGGCCGAAGCCGGTAACGTCGGTGCAGGCGCTGGCTTCGTGGTCGGCGAATACGGCGGCTGCGCCGCGATTGGAGACGAGCATCCGGCGCAGCGCCCCGTCGATCCAGGTCTGGCCCGCCTGATAGCGCATGTCCGCCGCCAGCAAGGTCCCCGTGCCGAGCGGCTTGCTCAGGATCAGTACATCGCCCTGTTTCATGCCTTGCTTGCCCAGGGTCGTGCCCGGTTTGGCGTGACCGTTCACGCTCAATCCGAATTGCAGTTCCTCGGTCTCTGAAGAGTGGCCGCCGAGCAATTGGCAGCCTTCTTCGGTCAGTGTCATGGTGCAGCCGAGCATCAGTTCGCGCATCAGGCCGCGGGTGATCGAACGATTTGCGAAGGGTACGCCGACGATTGCGAGCGCCGAATCCGGCTGGGCGCCCATGGCATGAATATCGCCGAGACAATGCAGGGTTGCGATTCTGGCAAACAGCCAGGGGTCGTCGATAAAGGCCTTGAGTTGATCGATCGTCTGCCACAATTCATGGCCCTCGGGCACGGGTACCTGAGCCGCGTCCTCAACGCCCTTGTCGACGATTCCCGCCGTTACCGGAATCGTTTCCAGCACTTCCTGCAGGATGCTGCCAGCCACCTTGGCGCCGCAGCCGCCGCAACGCAAGGCGTGCCGGCGCAGTTCGCGCTCCTCCTGCCGGTCCACCAATCCTCTGGTAATAGTGAGATTTTGCCGCATCTGCGGCAGATCGCGGTATTTGCGCAGAAAGCGCTGGTCTATCCAGTGCTTCAGCCGCCACACCCACCGGCCCCGGAAGAACAGCCGATTGCGAGACGCCAGCGCTCTGCCGTCGCCGAGATTGAGCATCGCCAACGCATGGCGTTGCGGTGTAAATCGCACCAGCCTCCTGCCGGTGGCGTAGCGCAGCAGGTTTCGGGCAAGCGGCTTGCCATGGCGCACCGCGTACACGCCCGACTTGGGCCGCTCCATGCCCCGGATCGTCGCCGCGTCGCCGGCGACGAAGGCGAATTCATGGCTGGTGGACTGCAAATGGCGATTGACTTCGAGGAAGCCGTCCGCCGTCGTCGCCAATCCGGCTTTCACGGGCCATGCGGGCATGGTAGCGCCGGTGGCGAGAACGATGCTGTCCGCCCGGATATCGTCGCCGTTCCCGCAATGCACGGTATTGGCGGCGAAGCCGGACACATGGTGTCCGGTCAGCGTTTCGATGCCTTTGCGCTGCAATTCCTCGCGTACGCAGTCCCGCGCCTGCTGGTTGTGCGAGGGCAGGATTTCGTCGGCCGCGGATATGATGCTGATCGAGAATTCGGCGTCGGCATCGCCGCTGTCCCGGAGGATTCGCGTCCTGATCGCGCAGGCCATCTCCACGCTCGCCGGGCCGCCGCCGACTATCGCGAGCTTGTAACCCCGGCCTTGTTTCAGTCCCTGGACGGCCTGCTCGCGGATATCCTCCCAGGCCGCCAGAAAGCCATCGATGGGCTTGACGCCGACAGTGTGCTCCATGGCGCCGGGCATGCCGCTCGTGTCGGGAATCGAGCCGATGTTGAGCGAGAGTACGTCGAAGGACAATTCCGGCCTATGCGGCAAGACGATATTCCGGGCGTCGAGATCGATGGAATCGATATCCGCCTGGATCAGCCGCGCGCCGCCGAAACGCGCCAGGGGCCGCAGGTCGATGAACATGTCTTCGGGCCGGTAGCGGCCGGCGATAAAGGCGGGCAGGGCGCCGGAATAGGGCACGAGGATTTCCCGGCTGATCCAGGTAACCATCAGCCCCGGCGCCGGTCGCATGCCGAGGCTGCGGACAACGGCCAGATGACTGTGTCCGCCGCCGATCAGCACCAGGTGTTTCACCAGCGGTTCCGCTGCTTTCATGAGCCGGGCCGCGCCTTTTCCGCGAAAAGCGCTGATTGTACCCCACGCGCCTTCATCGCCGGCCCGCTTGCCCGCCGCAACGCTTTACAGTACCGTTGTCTGCTCTGAATCGGGGCCCTTCGGCCGGAATACCGGGAGATAACAATGCCAACCTCTGTTTTGCGACTACTCGCCTGTTCAGTGCTGCTGCCGGCCGCATTTTCCGCCCAGGCGCAGTGGCAACTCGACAATGACGCGTCGACCTTGAGTTTCGTCACCATCAAGGCCGATCATGTCGGCGAAGTCCATACCTTCGACCTGCTCACGGGCGAGATCGACGACGAGGGCAACGCCGAGATCACCATTGAACTCATCAGCATCAATACGCTGATCCCGATTCGCGACGAGCGCATGCAGAACATGCTGTTCGAGACGAGCCTGTTTCCGGAAGCGAATCTGACGGCGCAACTCGACATCGATCAGTTTGCTGAACTCGCAGTAGGCAGGAGTGCGCAAGCGGCCTTCAATTTCGAGTTGTCCATGCGCGGCCAGTCGAATACCTACCAGGCCGAGGTGATGGTTACCCGGCTTGCCGACAACGGCATTCAGGCGACGACCCTGAAGCCGGTAATCGTCGTGGCCAACAGTTTCGATCTGGTCGGCGGCGTCGAAGCCTTGCGCGAAGTCGCGGGCCTGCCGAGCATCAGCAACGCCGTGCCGGTCAACTTCACGGTGGTGTTCCACAATTCCGACTGAGTAATCGTCACGCCTGAATCTCGGGCCGGAGGGATTTCGCCAACCGCGTTTCAAGCATCGGCCGGGGTCGGTCGGGGATCAGTTGCGAGCAGATCAGCGACATGCAGGCGATTGCCGCGCCGATCAGGAAAACGGCGCTGTAGTTAATGATCCAGACCAGTCCCAGCGCCGCGGGCAGCACTACCGCGGCGATATGATTGATGGTGAAACTGATGCTGGATGTGGCGGCTATATCCGCCGGGTCGGCGATTTTCTGAAAGTAGGTCTTGATGGCGATGGCCATCGCGAAAAACAGGTGGTCGAGCAGGTAAAGCGCTATCGCGACATTGACGTTGTCGACGAAGGCATAGCTCGTAAACACTACGATCAGGCCCACATATTCCAGAGTCAGGGCCCGGCGCTCACCGATAAAGCCGATCAGGCTGCCGATTTTCGGCGCCAGCCACCAGGTAAGCACGGTGTTGACCAGCACCAGCAGCACCATGTTCTCGATCGGAAAGCCGAATTTTTCCACCAGCAGAAAACCCGCGAAGACTACGAAAATCTGCCGTCTCGCGCCCGACAGAAAGGTCAGCAGGTAGTACAGCCAATAGCGTGAGCGCAGGAACAGCCGCTTGCGTTGCGCCACGTTATCGCGGAAATGCGGAAAGCCCAGCCAGCAGTAGATGCCCAGGGCAACGCTGACGCCGCCGGCAAGCAGGTAGAGCAGCAGGTAGTCCGCCGCGAAAAACGCGATATAGAGATAGATGAAGCAAAGAGTTGCGAATTTGCCCAGTGCGCTGATGCTCAGCAGCTTGCCCAGCACTTGCGGCGTTTCGTTTTTCTCCAGCCATTGCAGGCTGAGCGATGTCTGCAGGGTTTCCAGATAGTGGAAACCTATCGACATCAGCACGGTAGTGAAATACAGCCAGAGCGCCACCGGATAGAAGGCGGTAACCGCCGTGCCGACGCCAAGCAGCAACAGCGAAAGAATGGCCAGATTCTGCTGGCGGATGAACAACATGACCAGCACGACCGTAAAGGCAAGAAAGCCCGGCACTTCGCGCAAGCTCTGCAACACGCCGATCTGGTCGCCGGTGAACGCAGCCCGCTCGACGGCGAAATTGTTCAGCATCACCGTCCACGCGGAAAATGCGATGGTATTGCCGATTGCCAGCAGGTAGAGCAGGGTCTTGCGGTCTTTATCGATGGAAAGTTGCATGGCAGGCAGGGGTCTTGAGGTCACGCGAATTTTAGCATTGATCGTTGAGTCCGGCTCTTGCTATTGTCGCCGGGAAGCCGCGTTGCGCGGCCGGATTCAGTCGAAAGGAAGGCAGACAAAAGGAACGCAAAAAAATGCAACCCGCATTCAAACCCGAAGACTACGATGTTCCCGCGGAATACCGGCATTGGCCGGGGGATACTGCGGAGGACAATATCGGTCCGTTCTTCTTCTACATGGACGGGCCCCATCCGCGCACGGCTTTCCGCCCCCGGGAGGAACATTCCAATACGCATCGCACGATCCATGGCGGTATCCTGATGACGTTTGCCGATTACACGGCCTGCCTCGGCGCCAGCGGCGGCGAGCAGGAAAGTTCGGCGACGATCAGTCTGAACACCGAGTTCGTCGCGCCGGCCCACGTCGGCGACCTGCTGCTCGGCGAAGGCGAGGTCCTGCGCCGCGGCCATTCGCTGGTTTTCGTGCGGGTGAAGGTTTACGCGAAGCACCGCGTGGTTTTGGCGGCCAGCGCGGTAATCAAGCGGCTGCGCGACCGCAGCGAGAAGAAATAGCCGGCCTCAGATTGAATATACCCTCGCCGCGGTATCGTGAAACAGCGCCTGTTTCTCCTCTTCGCTGAAGTCCGCGGCCATTTTCTTGAATCCGTTCCATAACACCTGGTAGCCGATCGAAAGGCGGTCCACCGGGAAATTGCTTTCGAACATGCAGCGCTTCGGGCCGAAGCAGTCAATTGCGTGCAGATACCAGCGCTTTTGCGCCGCGACGAATTCATCCGAATCCGGCGGCCTGGAAGCCGCGTGCCAGCCGAAGCCGTTATCGGGCATGGCCAGACCGCCCAGTTTCAGATTGACGTTTTCGCAGCGCGCGAGTTCTGTCATGTCCTTGCGCCATTGCGGGAATATTTCGTCGCGCCGCCAGGGACCGATGCCGAGCGGAGTGCCGAAATGGTCGAGCACGAATGTGCATTCGGGCAGCGCCCTGGCCACGTCGATGAAATCCCGCATCTGATGATGATAGTGCCAGGCGTCGAAAACGAGATTGCGCGCGGCCAGTTCGCGCAGTCCCTTGCGGAAGCGGGAGTCGGCGTACAAGCCCTCGGGTGCTTGCACGTCGATGAACAACGGCGCCTTCCGGTCCACGGCAGCGCTTTGCCGGATGCCGCGAAAGCGCCCGCCGCAAATCTCCTCGTGCAGGTCGAGCAGTTCGCCGAGCATCGGCGTATCCACCAGACGCAGGTCCGCATGGGCGACGATGCCGGCGATTTGCGGCCCATCGCCGCTATCGCATTGCCGGGCCAGTTCAGCGATATAGCGTGTCTCGCCGCTCGGCCGCAGATGTTCCGGGCCTTCGCGCAGCCAGAACGCCCGGCATTCCATGAAAACCGACTTGACGACGTCATGTCCGCTGCCGGTATCGCCGTAAAACTCGGGCAGCAGGTAGTCACGCCCGAAGCGCTTTTTCCACAAATGATGGTGCGGATCGACGATCGGCCGTTCCGGCTCCAGCGGTTCCTCTCTTACCTGCGCGAGCCACGCGTCCGAACCGGGTTGCAATACACTCATTGATTTTCCTTCTTCCTGGCGCTTGAAGCCGCTTAACTTGCGTCCGGCCCGCTGTTGTAGTATGCCTGCCAGCGAGCCGCCCGGACGCGACAGGGAGCAGCAGATGCTCGATCAGTCAGGCAGCAAAAACATAAGGAATTACGCATGAGCATCACCGCAAGCGTCATTATCGCCTATCTCGTATTCTTCGCCGCCGCCGGCCTGTATCTCAACCGCAGCAACGCCAGTTCCTCCGATTGGGACATCGGCGGCGGCACGCTCGGCATCGCCATGCTCGCCGCCGGCATCGCCGGCACCCGCATCGGCGGCGCCGGCACCTATGGCGTCGCCGGCGACGTGATCTCCGAAGGCCTCGGCCATCTCTGGTATGGCGTGAATTCCTTCGCCGCGCTGTTTCTCGTGGGATTGTTCTTCGCCATACCCTATCGGCGCCTGAAACTCGTCAGCGTCGGCCAGGCTTTCGACTATCGTTTCGGCTCCTATCGCTGCCAGTGGCTCACCAGCCTTTGCGTCCAGGCCGAATATCTGATTGTCAACATCATCGAGCCCTATATCATCGGTTCGATCGTCAGCGGCGTTACCGGCATTCCCTTCGGGTTCGGCGTGCTGATCGGCGCCGTGGTCATCATCTCATTTACCGTTTTCGGCGGACTGCGCGGCACGGCAATCACCAATATCGTGCATTGTTCGGTGATCATCTTCGGATTGCTGCTCGTGGGCCTGATCGTCATGAACAACATGGGCGGCTGGGATTCGGTGCTCGAACGCGCCAATGGCATGCTGGCCACGGCTTCCCGCGACGAAGTGCGCTGGTGGAGTTTCACCGGCATCGGCTGGGCGACGATCATCGCCTTGTTCATCTCCGCCACGATCCATACTCCCGCCGCCTCGGTCTACGCCAACTACGCCAGCAGCGCGGCGCGCCAGGAATATCTGATTCCGGGCTTTTTCCTGGCCGGCATCATTGCCGCGCTGATGCCGCTGGTAGCCGGTTTCATCGGCATCCTCACCATGGCGACCTACGGTTCCGAGGCCGGCCTGGGCAGCTACCTGAACATCGCCCAACTTGCCATGGATTCCGGGCAGATTCTCGGCGGCATCGCCCTGGCCGCGGTGCTGGCGGCGGTGATTTCCTCCGGCGCGCCGATCCTGCTCGCGAGCGCGACCATGTTCGTCAACGACTGGGTGCCGGGTTCGAAGAATTTCTCGTCGGACAAGAAACTGATGGCCTACAAGATCGTTACCGTCGTCTACGGCTCCGCAGCCGCCGTCATCGCCTGGCTCGGCAATATCACTTCGGTGCTGCAATTGCTGCTGCTCGGCTTCGCCATGGTGGTGCCGCCGGCCGTCGCTATCGGTTTCGTGCTTTACTGGAAGCGCACCACCGAAGCCGCGGTCTTCTGGGGCATGGCCGCGGGCTTCACCGGCGGCTTGACGATGTGGCTGTTCAACTCCCTGTTCGACGACGTCGAAAACGCCACCGCCGGCGGCTTCGCCCAATGGTGGCACGAACTGATCGTCTACCTCGGCGAATGGTCCGACCCGTCCTTCCTGACCTTGCTGCTGCCGCTGTTCATCATCCCCATCGTCAGCCTGCTTTTCCCCAACGGCGAGTCGGACCGCGAAGCCAGCGACTCCTTCTACCGCCGCCTCGGCCGCATGCAACGCAATCTCAGTTGGAAGTAGCGACTCAGCGCTGCATTTCGCCGTTGGCCTGGATGAGGAAGGGGCCGGGTTCGCTGTAGCCGCGTTGCAGCAGAGTGACGAGTTCTTCGGCGGTGTCGGCCTTGCCTCCGGGTACGCCCATGCTGGTGGCCATTTGTACCCAGTCGATGTCGGGCTTGCCGATGTCGAACAGGCTGGCGGCGATGTCGCCGGTTTCGGTAATGCCGAGCCGGGTGTATTCGACATTGAGGATGTTGTAGGTGCGATTGGCGAAGATCAGCGTGGTGACGTTGAGACCTTCGCGCGCCTGGGTCCAGAAACTCTGGTTGGTGTAGGCCGCGCCGCCGTCGCCGAGCAGCGCCAGCACCGGGCGGTCGGGGCAGGCGAGAGCGGCGCCGGTGGCGACGGGGCCGCCCTGGCCGATGGCGCCGCCGGTGAGGCTGAGCCAACTGTTCGTCGCGGTGTTCTGGCAATACGGGTAGGCGGCGTTGCCGCCGCCTGAGTCGGTGCAGACAATGACGTCTTCCGGCATGGTGGCGGCGATGCCCTGGATGATGTTGCGCGTGTTCAGAGGACCTTCGGGCAGCGGAATCTCGCGGTGGTCGAAACGGTTCGGCTGCGACTTTTCCGCGCCGACTCGCTCGGCCAGCCGTTCCAGTGCGTCAACGGCGTCCTCTTCCACCGCGGTCAGCCGGCTGACGGCGCAATTCTCGGGAATCAGGCGTCCCGGCACGCCCTTGTAGGCGAAGAAACTCGCCGGCGCGTTGCCGCCGACGAGTACGAGTTGCTTGACGTCGGCGATTTCCGCCAGCACCTGTTCCGGGAAGTAGGGCAGGCGCTCGACCGCGATTCTTCCCGGTCCGCCGTCGACACGGGCTGGGAAAGTGCCGTTGAGCAGCCGGCAGCCGGTTTTCGCGGCGATGCGGCCGGCGGCTTCCAGCGCCGCGGGAGTGGTTCCGTGGTGTTCAAGCAACAGGGCCGTGCGTTGGCCGTTGCCGAGCAGGCCCGCGATGTTCTCGATCGCCTGTTCGTCGACCTTCGCTCGTGCCGGCGTGGAATTCGGCGGCGCCGGCCCCGGACTTTCGCCCCAGGCCGCGTCGGCGCCCAGGATCAGCGTGGAAATCTGTCCCGCGCTGCCGCCGTGACTGCGCAAACTGGCGCTGACGGCGTCGGCGCCGTCCTGGGCCAGGCTGCCGCTCGTGGAGCAGGACTTGACCCAGCACGAGTAATTGCGCGCCAGAGTTTCGATGTCTGAGGTCAGCGGCGCGTCGAAACCGATGTGGTAATGCGGATGATTGCCGACGATGTTGACCATCGGCGTATTCGCGCGCCGGGCGTTGTGCAGGTTGGCAATGCCGTTCGCCAGTCCTGGCCCCAGATGCAGCAAGGTCGCGGCGGGCTTGCCCGTCATCCTGCCGACGCCGTCGGCGGCGCCGGTGCAGACGCCTTCGAACAGGGCGAGCACCGACTTCATGCGCGGCACGCTGTCGAGCGCCTGCACGAGATGCATTTCGGAAGTGCCGGGATTGGCGATGCAGTATTCGATGCCGCAATCGGCCAGGGTTTCGATCAGGGCCTTGGCGCCGTTCATGGGAATCCTTGTCTTTGGCGGAAAATCTCTGGGAGCGTTATCGTATTGCTTCAGGCACGGGGATGATATTCTCCGCTCGCGGGGGAAAACAAGTTACGAGTGCCGCGGCAAGTGCGTAAGGGGAAAACACCAACATGGAAATGAAGGCGCAGCAGAGCATTGCTGCCGGCCGCCGGCGAGTCTGGGATGCGCTGAACGATCCCGAAGCGCTCAAGGCGGCCATTCCCGGATGCGAGAGCTTCGAGCGCAGCGGGGAGAATCAGTTCACCGCCCGCATAACCAACCGCATCGGGCCGGTCAAGGCAAGTTTCGGATTCGTCATCGAATTGAGCGATCTCGATCCGCCAAACAGTTATGTCCTGCATGGCAAGGGCCAGGGCGGGGCCGCCGGATTCGCCAACGGCAGCGCCAGGGTTTCGCTCGAAGACGATGGCGAAAACACCGTACTCACTTACGAACTCGACGCCAGCGTCGGCGGCAAGCTCGCCCAACTCGGCGGGCGGCTGATCGACGGCGCCGCGAAAAAACTGGCCGATGAGTTTTTTTCCCGGCTCGGCGAAGTGATTGCCGGAGAGGAGGAAGAAACGCCGCAGGAAGCCGAAGACGACGAGCCCGAAGCAGCCGATGAGCCGGAAGCCGGTTCCCGGCCCGCGAGCGCCACCCTGATCCGTCTCGGCGCGATCCTGTTGATTGCGGCGGTTCTTTTCTATTGGCTTGCCTGAGCCGGCTGGACGGGGCTTTAACGGCGCGGCGGGGGGCAGTAGACTAGACGCGAATCCGGATACGGTCCCACGTCAGGGGCCGCACCATGGTTTTGAAAGACTGGGAGAATATACATGTCGACAATCAATCTGGCGGTCAACGGCCAGTCCGTGTCGGGCGAGGTGGAACCGCGCACCTTGCTGGTGGAGTTCCTGCGCGAGCAGCTCCGCCTGACCGGCACGCACGTGGGCTGCGACACCAGCCAATGCGGCGCCTGCGTGGTCATGGTCGACGGCAAGTCGGTCAAATCCTGCACGATGCTCGCGGTCATGGCCGACGGCTGTGACGTGACCACGATCGAAGGTCTCGCCGAGGGCACCGAACTGCACCCCATGCAACAGGCCTTCATGGACAACCACGGCCTGCAATGCGGCTTCTGCACCCCCGGCATGGTCATGTCGGGACTCGATATCGTCAACCGCCACGGCAACGAACTGGACGCGGATACGGTACGCAGGGAACTCAACGGCAACATCTGCCGCTGCACCGGTTACCAGAATATCGTCAAGGCGATTCGGGCCGGCGCCCGGGCAATGGGAGACTAGTCATGCAAGAGAATGGCATCGGCGCCAGCGTGCGCCGCAAGGAAGACCAGCGCTTTCTGCTGGGCAAGGGACGCTATACCGACGACATCAATGTCGCGGGCCAGACCTACGCCGTTTTCGTGCGGTCGCCCCATGCCCACGCCGTGATCGAAGGCATTGACGCCCGGGCCGCCGCCGCCGCGCCCGGCGTGGTGGCGGTACTCACCGGCGAGGATCTCGCCGCCGACGGCATCGGGCCACTCATCTGCGGCGTGGTGGTAACCAGCGACGACGGCGAGCCCCATCGCGCCCCGGCGCATCCAGCTCTCGCCCAGGGCAAGGTGAACTACGTCGGCGATCATGTCGCCGTCGTTATCGCGGAAACCCTGGCCCAGGCCCGTGACGCGGCGGAACTCGTCGAAGTGAACTACCGGCCGCTGCCGGCAGTCGCAAGTACCGCGGACGCGGCGTCCGATGGCCGGCAACAGATTCACCAAGAAGCCCCGAACAATATCTGCTTCAACTGGCCGTTCGGGGACAAGGCCGCGAACGACGAAGCCTTTGACTCGGCGCACAAGGTTTCCAGCATCGAACTCGTCAACAATCGCATGGTGACCAATCCCATGGAGCCCCGCGCCGCGCTTGGCGAATACAACTCGGGCACCGAGGAAATCACCTTGCACATGACGACCCAGAATCCCCATGTGCACAGGCTGGTGCTCGCCGCGTTCAATCAACTGGCGCCGGAACACAAGTTGCGCGTGGTCGGCCCGGACGTGGGCGGCGGCTTCGGCGCCAAGATCTTCGTCTACGCGGAGGAACTCGTGGTGGGTTGGGCCTGCCGCAAGGTCAACCGGCCGGTGAAATGGACGGCCGACCGCACTGAGGCCTTCATGTCCGACGCCCACGGGCGCGACCACGTGACGAAGGCCGAGATGGCGCTCGACGAGAACAGCAAGTTCCTGGCGATGCGCGTGCATACCACGGCCAATCTCGGCGCTTATCTCTCGACTTTCGCCACCATGGTGCCGAGCTACCTGTACGCCTTTCTATTCGCGGGGCAGTACGCGACGCCGCTGATCTATTCCGAGGTCAAGGCGGTGTTCACCAACACCGCGCCGGTCGATGCGAGCCGGGGAGCCGGCCGCCCGGAAGCGACTTATCTGCTTGAGCGACTGGTCGATGTCTGCGCGGCGGACATGGAGCTCGATCCGGCGGAAATCCGTCGCCGCAATTTCATTCCCAAAGACGCCTTTCCGTACCAGACCCCCGTTGTGCAATGCTATGACAGCGGCGATTACGAAGCCGCCCTCGACAAGGCGATGGAACTCGCCGACTACTCCGGATTCGAAGCCAGGGCGGCGGAAGCGAAGAACCGCGGCAAGTTGCGCGGCATCGGCTTCTCCTCCTATGTCGAAGCCTGCGGCATCGCGCCGTCGGCGGCGGTCGGCCAACTCGGCGGCGGCGTCGGCTTGTGGGAGTCGGCCCAGGTTCGCTTCAATCCCACGGGTAACGTGCAGGTTTTCACCGGCACGCATTCCCATGGCCAGGGCCATGAGACGACTTTCGCCCAACTCGTCTGCGACCAGCTCGGCGTTCCTTTCGAGAACATCGAAGTGATCCACGGCGATACCGCGAAAACCCAGTTCGGCATGGGCACTTACGGCTCGCGTTCGCTGGCCGTCGGCGGCGTGGCGATCGCGAAAGCCTGCGACAAGCTCATCGCCAAGGGCAAGAAGATCGCCGCTCACGCCATGGAAGCGGCCGAAGGCGACATCGAGTTCACCGACGGCAACTACACCGTGGCGGGCACCGACAAGGCCATGAACATCGCCGAAGTCGCGTTCAACGCCTATGTGCCGCACAGCTACCCGGAAGGCGTCGAGCCGGGCTTCGACGAAAACGCGTTCTTCGATCCGATGAACTTCTCGTTCCCGGCCGGCACGCATATCTGCGAAGTGGAAGTGGATCCGGCAACGGGCGAGGTCGAAATCGTCGATTACACCGCGGTGGACGATTTCGGCAAGCTCGTCAACCCGATGATCGTTGAAGGCCAGGTACACGGCGGCATCGTCCACGGTATCGGCCAGGCGCTGCTCGAAGGCTGTCATTACGATGAGAACGGCCAACTCGTCACGGCGTCCTACATGGACTACGCCATGCCGCGGGCGGACAACGCGCCGGATTTTCGCATCGACTATGCGCCGACCGACCCGCCGCACAATCCGCTTGGCGTGAAGGGCTGCGGCGAAGCCGGCGCCATCGGCGCGCCGCCGGCGGTGATCAACGCCATCGCCAATGCCATCGGGGCCAAACACGTCGAAATGCCGGCAACGCCGGAAACGGTCTGGCGCGCCTGCCAGTCAGCCGTTTAAGCGAAAGCGGGAGGAGATAGCACAATGTACGAATTTTCTTATCATCGGCCCGCTTCGGTCGCCGAAGCGGCGGAACTCATCGCCAACGCGGCCGACGGCAAGCTCGTTGCCGGCGGACAGACCCTGCTGCCGACCATGAAGCACCGGCTGGCCAGTCCTTCCGACGTCATCGATCTCGGCGGCATCGCCGAAATGAGCGGCATCGTCGTCAACGGCAATATCGTCACCGTCGGCGCGATGACCACCCACGCCGAAGTCGCGGCTTCCAGCGAGATCCGGGAAGCGATTCCCGCATTGGCGGCGCTCGCCGGCAACATCGGCGACCCGGCGGTGCGCAATCGCGGCACCCTCGGCGGCTCCATCGCCAACAACGATCCGGCGGCGGACTATCCCGCCGCCGTCATCGCGCTTGGCGCGACGGTGCGCACCAACCGCCGCGAAATCGCCGGCGAGGACTTCTTCACGGCCATGTTCGAAACCGCGCTCGAAGAAGACGAGATCATCGTTGCGGTGGATTTTCCGCGTCCCGACGCGGCTTCCTACATGAAGTTCGAGAATCCCGCTTCGCGCTACGCCATCGTCGGCGTGTTCGTCGCCAGAACCGCCGCCGGCCCGCGCGCCGCGGTCACCGGCGCCACGGCTTGCGCGCATCGGGCCTGGCGGCTCGAAGAGGCGTTGCAGGCGGACTTCAGCGCGAGCGCGCTCGATGATTTCGAAGCGCCCGTGGACAAGATGAACGCGGACATCCACGCCGGCGCCGAGTATCGCGCCCACCTCGTCAAGGTCATGGCCCAGCGCGCGGTGGCGGCCTGCGCCTGAGCATGCCCGCGCCGCACAGCATCGAGGACGTTCAGCGCCTGCTCCGTGACGGCAATTACGTCGCGGACAGGGCGCTGGCGACCACCTTGTTTCTGTCGCTGCAAATGGGCCGGCCGCTGTTTCTCGAAGGCGAAGCCGGCGTCGGCAAGACCGAAATCGCCAAGGTGCTCGCCGCCGGTCTCGGCCGCAGGCTGATCCGGCTGCAATGTTACGAAGGACTCGATGTTTCTTCCGCCGTCTACGAATGGAATTACGCCCGGCAGATGATCGAGATCCGGCTCGCGGAAGCGGCCGGAAGCGTGGACCGGCAAAATCTGGCGGCGGATGTCTTTGCCCCCGGATTCCTGATCGAGCGTCCCCTGCTGCAAGCCTTGCGCGATGACGATCGCGGCGCGCCGGTGCTGCTCATCGACGAACTCGACCGCACCGACGAACCGTTCGAAGCCTATCTGCTCGAACTGCTTTCGGATTTCCAGATTTCGATCCCGGAAATCGGCACGATCGCGGCAAAGGAGCCGCCTGTCGTAGTCATCACCTCGAACCGCACCCGGGAAATTCACGACGCTCTCAAGCGGCGCTGTCTCTATCATTGGGTGGACTATCCGGACGCCGTACGCGAACTGGAAATCGTCGAGGCGCGGTTGCCGGGCATGGACATCGGTTTGAGCCGTCATGTGGTCGGCTTCGTGCAACGCCTGCGCGAACAGGATCTGTACAAGGCCCCGGGCGTGGCGGAAACCCTCGATTGGGCCCAGGCCCTGCTGCAACTCGACCAGGTCGCCCTCGATGGCGCCGCCATAGACGACACCCTCGGCACCTTGCTCAAGTATCAGGACGATATCGCCCGCATCCGCGGCAGCGAAGCGGCGCGAATTCTCGAAGAAGTGAAGTCCGAACTCGCGTTGCAGCCGAACTGAGCGAGGCCATGCAAGTCTCAGGCAGCGCTCTCGACGGCGGACGCATGACCCAGAACATCATGCATTTCGCCCGCCTGTTGCGCGCCGCCGGCCTGCCCGTGGGCCCCGGCAAGGTGTTGGACGCCATCCGTGCGGTGAACCTGGTCGGCTTCGGCAGCCGCGGAGATTTTCATAGCTGCCTGTTCGCGATCTTCGTCGGCCGCCGGGAGCAGCGCGAACTGTTCGACCAGGCCTTTCACATCTTCTGGCGCAACCCGGCCTTCATGGACCGCATGCTCGGCGCCATGCTGCCCACGGTGCTGGGCAACGACAGCGAGCAGATGACCGAGATGCGCCGCCGGCTCGCGGACGCCATGAGCGCCGGAGGCAAGCTGGGCGAACCCGCCGAGGACCGGCTCGAATTGCACGGCCTGTTGACGAGTTCGGTCAGCGAAGTATTGCGCGAGCGGGATTTCGAGGACATGTCGAGCGCCGAACTCGATCAGGCGAAAAGGGCCATCGCCCAATTGCGCCTGCCCCACGACAATATCGCCACTCGCCGTTTCCGTCCCGACCCGCGCGGCGGGATTCTCGACCGGCGCGCGAGCTTGCGCGCGTTGACCCGCCCGAGCGAAGGCGTACCGCTCAAATTCAGCAAGCGCCGCACGCGCCAGCCCCCATTGGTGGTGTTGTGCGATATCTCCGGTTCGATGAGCACCTATTCGCGCATGTTCCTGCATTTCATGCACGCCGTGGCCGCCCAGCGCCGGGTACACAGTTTCGTGTTCGGCACCCGGCTGACCAATATCACGCGCCAGCTAGTTCATTGCGACGTGGACGCCGCCCTCGAACGCGTCACCGAAGTCGTGCAGGACTGGTCCGGGGGCACGCGAATCGGCCATTGCCTGCACCTCTTCAACAAGCATTGGGCGCGCCGCGTCCTCGCCCAGAACGCGACCACACTTGTACTTTCCGATGGCCTCGAATGCGACAGTGCCGAGCGCCTGAATGCGGAAATGGAGAGACTCGCAAAATCAAGCCGCCGCCTCGTCTGGCTCAACCCGCTGCTGCGCTGGGACGGCTTCGAACCCCTCGCCCAGGGCGTCAAGGCCATGCTGCCCCACGCCGACGACTTCCGCTCCGCCCACAACCTCGAAAGCCTCGACGACCTCGCCCGGGCATTGTCGGTGTAATTCCTGCTGCTCTTGTACTGCCATGCAACTTTGCTAGGATTGACGGGTTTTCAGCAGGGGAGCAGGGGTATGAAGTCGAACAAGCCCGGAGATCGGGAGTCGGTCGATCTGAAGCGCAGGAGCCTGCTGGCCGCGGCGCCGGCTTTTCTGATCGTGCCGCGCCATGTGCTCGGCGGCGAGAATTTCGTAGCGCCGAGCGACAGGCTCAATATCGCGGCGGTCGGCGCCGGCGGGCGGGGCAGGTCGAATATCCGCAGCGTCGCCCATGAAAACATCTATGCGATCTGTGAGATTGACGACGTCCGGCTGGCCGACACGCTGGCGGAAGAATTCGCCGCGCCGTTTCGGGACCGGGTCAGGACTTACCGCGATTACCGGGAGATGCTCGACGAGAATCCCGAGATCGACGCGCTGGTGATCAGCACACCGGACCACATGCACGCGCCCATCGCGGCGTCCGCCATGGACCTCGGCAAACACCTGTACATCGAAAAGCCGCTTTGCCACACCGTTGCGGAGTGCCGCTATCTCGCCCGCCGCGCGCGGGAAACGAATGTCGTGACGCAGATGGGCAACCAGGGCCACGCCGAGGAAGGCGCCCGCCAGATCAATGAATGGGTCGCTTCGGGCGAACTCGGCGAGATTCGCGAAGTGCATTGCTGGACGAATCGCCCGGTCTGGCCCCAGGGCGTCGCGCGGCCGGAAGGCAGCGCCGCCATTCCGACGACGCTCGACTGGGACCTCTGGCTCGGCGCGGCGCCCAGCCGGCCATATCTCGCGGAAACCTATCACCCGTTCAACTGGCGCGGCTGGGTCGATTTCGGCACCGGCGTCGTCGGCGACATGGGCGCGCATATCATCGACCATCCCTATTGGGCGCTCGAGCTTGGTCTGCCGCAACGCGTCAACGCGAGCTCGACCCGCTGGGGTGCGGAATACGAAAGTTTTCCGCTCGCCACCAAGATTCATTTCGAGTTCGCGGCAACGGCGGCCAGACCGGCGGTAAAGATGACCTGGTACGACGGTGGCCTGCTGCCAGAGCGCCCCGCCGAACTCGAGAACGGCAGGCAGATGGCGGGCAACGACGGCGGCGTACTCATCGTCGGCGAACGCAAGACCCTGATGCATGGCGTCTACGGACGCGATCCCGTGCTGATTCCCGAATCGGTCCGTCTGGAAACGCCTGCGCCGCCGCAAACCCTGCCGCGCTCGAACGGCATCTACCAGGAATGGATAGATGCCATCAAGGATCGCTCGAAGGTCACCACTTCCGATTTCGAATACGCCGGCCGCCTCACCGAAACGATGCTGCTCGGCAATATCGCGGTGCGCCAGGCGCATACGCATACGGTGCTCGAATACGACGGCGCGGCGATGCGCTTCACCAACGACGATGCCGCCAACGCCATGCTCGACAAGGAGTATCGCCCCGGATACGGCCTTTCGTGAGCGCGAACGAACCATATGACGCCATCGTCGTCGGCTCGGGCGCCGGCGGCGGCATTGCCACCTGGCGGCTGGCCCAGGCCGGGCTGCGGGTAGCGCTGGTCGAAGCCGGCCCCTGGTACGACCCGGCCGACGACAGCCAGCGCACCCAGTTCCGCTACCCCTGGGAATCGCCGCGCCGGGGCGCCAGCACCAGATTGCGCCCCTTCGGCGACTTCAACGCCTGCATCGGCGGCTGGGAACTCGACGGCGAACCTTTCACTACGGCGGAAGGCACCGACTTCATGTGGTGGCGGGCGCGCATGCTCGGCGGCAGGACCAATCACTGGGGCCGGATTTCCCTGCGATTCGGGCCGCTCGATTTCAGGCGGCGCGATATCGACGGTCTCGGCGACAACTGGCCCATCGGTTACGAGGATGTCAAACCGTATTACGACAAGGTCGACAAGCTGGTCGGCGTGTTCGGCACCAACGAGGGCCTGCCGAACGACCCGGACGGTTTCTTCCTGCCACCGCCCAAGCCACGCCTGCACGAGTTGTACTATATCCGCGGCGCGCGCAGGGCCGGCGTCCCCGTCTATCCCGCGCGCAAGTCGATTTTGACGAAACGCATCAACAACGATCGCGGCGTATGCGTCTATTGCCGGCAATGCGACCGCGCCTGTTCGCTGCACGCCGATTTTTCCTCGAGTACGGTGCTGATCTATCCGGCTGTGGCGAGCGGCCGGGTCGACGTCTATACCAATACCATGGTGCGCAAGGTCGACACCGGCCCGGACGGCAGCGCCACCGGCGTTTCCTGCATCGACCGCGGCAGCCGGCAGGAACTGCGGATCAGCGGCCGCAGCGTCGTGCTCGCCGCCTCGGCCTGCAGCAGCGCGCGCATCCTGCTCAACTCGATCAGCGCGACACACTCGGCGGGGCTCGGCAACAGCAGCGGACACGTGGGCCGCTATCTGCACGATTCCACCGGCGCCAGCCGCGCGGCCTTCCTGCCGGAGTTGATGGACCGCGATATCTACAACGAAGACGGCGTCGGCGGCATGCACGTCTACACGCCCTGGTGGCTCGAAGACGCGAATCTCGATTTCGCCCGCGGCTACCATCTCGAGATCGGCGGCGGCATGGGCATGCCGTCTTACGGATTCGGATTCGCGGCGAACCAGTACAAGGAGTTTCTCGGCGAGCGCGTCGGAGGATATGGCAACGGCCTGCGCGACGATGTCCGCCGCTTCTACGGTTCACGCCTTAGCATCGCCTGCCGCGGCGAAAGCGTCCCCCAGTACGGCAACTATTGCGAACTCGACCCGGACGTGGTCGACGAATGGGGCATCCCGGTATTGCGCTTCGACTATCGCTGGACCGAGCAGGAAATCAACCAGGCCCGGCACATGCAGGATACGATGGAAGAGTTGCTCGAAGCCTCGGGAGGCATTCTGCTCGGCGGCAAGCCCGGCCCCGAACGGCAATACGGCCTGACCCAGCCTGGCGAGATCATTCACGAAGTCGGCACGACGCGCATGGGCGACGATCCCGCCACTTCGGTCACCAACCGCTTCGGACAATTGCACGACGCCGGCAATGTTTTCGTCGCCGACGCCGGCACCTTCGTTTCCCAGGCGGACAAGAATCCGACCTGGACGATCATGGCCCTGGCCTGGCGCAGCAGCGACTACATCATCGACCAGATGCGGCAGCGGAACCTGTAAACCATGGACACGAAACGACGCGAAACCCTGAAATCGCTGCTGCTTGCGCCGCTCGCCGCCGGCGCCGCGGCGAGCGCGGGCTGCGCTGCCGGCAGACAGGTGAACTGGACCGAACTGCCGCGGGAGTATTCCTATGGCCGCACCGAGGCCGAACGGCAGCGCGACCGGGAGCTGTTCGCCGAGAGCTGGTTCAGCGAACACGAACTCGTCACGATCGCCGTCCTTTGCGACATCATCCTGCCTTCGGATCATCCCAACGGCGGCGCCCTCGACGCCGGGCTGCCGGATTTCGTGGAATTCATCGTCAAGGACCGCGAGACCCTGAAATTGCCCGTGCGGGGCGGGATCGCCTGGCTCGACAGTTACGCCATCGCAGAGTTCGGCGCGGACTTCGTCAATATCGACGAGGCCCAACGGCTTGCGATCTGCGACTGCATTGCCTGGCCCGATGTGGAAGATCCGGTATTGCAGCCGGGCATCCGCTTTTTCTCGCTGATGCGCGATCTGACCCTGACCGGCTACTATACTACCGGGCAAGGCTTCCGGGACCTCGGCTACCAGGGCAACGTCGCCAATGTTTGGGACGGCGTTCCGGCCGAAGTTCTGGCCCGACACGGCCTGCAATACGAGCCGGAATGGCTTGCCAAATGCGTGGACCAGTCCCGGCGCGACATCATCGCGTCATGGGATGATGACATGAACCTGACCAGTTGATCGCGAGACTCCGTCATGAAGAAACTGTTACTTGCAATCGCCGCCTTGACCGCGGCCGCCGTTAGCGCCCAGGACCGGGCAATCTGGGAACCCGAGCCCGAACTCGTCAACGCTCCGGCCAACGGCGCGCCGCCGTCGGATGCGATCGTGCTGTTCGACGGCACGAACCTGGACCAATGGATGCGCATCGAGGACGGCGAGCCCGCGCGCTGGGAAATCGCCGACGGCGCGGCCACGGTGACTCCCGGAGTCGGCTCGATCCGCACCCGGGAATCGTTCGGCAGCATGCAGTTGCACCTGGAATGGCGTCCCACCGACGTCATCAGCGGCAGCAGCCAGAGCCGGGGCAACAGCGGCGTGTTCCTGCACGGGATATTCGAGGTGCAGATTCTCGACAGTTGGGAAAATCCGACCTATGTAAACGGTCAGGCCGGTTCGATCTATCTGCAATCGCCGCCGCTGGTAAACGCGTCGCGGCGGCCGGGCGAATGGCAAAGCTACGATATCGTCTTCACCGCGCCGGTGTGGGAACAGGGCGAACTCGTTTCTCCGGCCCGGGTGACCGTATTTCACAATGGCGTACTGGTGCAGAACAACGTGGGGCTGGCCGGCGCCACTTTCACGCCCGAGCCCGTCTACGAAATGCGATGCGCGCCTTATCCCAGCGATCAGTTGCAGGACTGCACCGGCAAGATGCCGTTGAGCCTTCAGGATCACGGACAGGTCGTATCCTTCCGGAATATCTGGCTGCGGGAACTGTAGGAAGGAATCCATGACATCCGCGTCGCGGCAGACCCGGCCCGCCGGGCCGGGGCGTGTGCGCCGCCCGTTCCGGGCCGCATGCGTCCTGTTCGCCTTGCTGTTCCTGCCTGCGGCACAGGCCCAGATTCCGCCCTTGAGCGATCTGGGCGAGTACCCCGAACCCGAAGACCCCGGCCGCCTGCATTTTTACCTGGTCACCGTCGACGTCGGCAATCGGCTGTGGGACAACTTCGGCCACACCGCCTTGCGCATGCACGACGAGGTCAGCGGCGCCGACCTGCTGTTCAACTGGGGGGTATTCGACGCCGGCGGCGGCATGCTCCGTTTCGGTTTTCGCTTCTTCCTCGGCGAAATGAACTACCGGCTGTTCACGGTTCCGACCGAACAGGCCTACGCGCTGTACCGGGAAGAGGAGAGGTCGGTGTGGGAGGACCGCATCAACCTCAACAATGCCGAGAAGGCGCGCCTGTATCGGCGGCTGATGTGGAACCTGGAGCCGGAAAATCTCGTCTACGAATACGACTATTTCGACGATAACTGCACAACGCGGCTGCGGGACTATCTCGACGAGGCGCTCGACGGCAGATTGAGCGGCCAATATTCAGGAGTGACCGGGACGACTTACCGGCAGGTGATCCAGGCGCATTACGAATCGATTGCGGTGGTCGCAATGTTGCTCGACCTCGCCATGAACAGCAACATCGACCGCGCCATGAGCGAATGGGAAAGCATGTTTCTGCCGCTGAACCTGCGGCGGCGGCTGTTGCTGATGGACAGCGACGTGGCGCTCGAAGGCGAGCAGTTGCCTTTGCTTGCCGAGTCGCGACTGGTCGAAGAATTTCCGCCGCCGTCCCGGCAATGGAACGCGTACATAGTCTTTGTGGTCATTCTCGCCTCGCTTGCGCTCTGGCTGTTGTCCACAACCATCAGACCGCGCTACAGCCGGTTCATGGATTCCTCGCAGGGTCATCGGCGAAGGCTGTCCCCGGCGGGATACCGGGTGCTCGGCGCGGCGACACTGATCGGTTCCATATTCAGTGGCTTGCTGGGCTGTCTCATGCTTGGCAGCTGGTTCTGGTCCGGCCACGAAGACCTGCATCACAATCTGAATCTGCTGCTGTTCTGGCCCACCGACCTGCTCGGCATCGCCGTATCGCTGCGCTGGATGTTCCTGAAATCTCCCTGGCCGCTGAACCAGTACAGCGCACCCTATACGAATTACTACATTCTGGCGCATATGGTCGGCATAGGAGTATATGCGGGCATTCACTTCGGCGGTCTGGCCGAACAGGACCTTTCCAACGTGACTACGTGGCTGCTCGCGCCCATGGCGGTGATCATCCTGTTGATCTGGCAGCGCGGTTACCGGCGCGTGGAAAACACCATCGAGCTGTAACCGCGCCAGCAACTCTGCGCCTGTTAGCCCAAAGCAGTAATGTCCCCTTTGAGCAAAGTTAAAGTGTCCCCTTTTTGTTTTGTTGGGAGGGGCTGTTTTGTCGAGCGAGGAGGTGGTGTTGAGCCTGCGGGAGTCGGATCGCGCTGGCGTGATCCGGGATG
>JAJDYJ010000028.1 GCA_022822865.1 Pseudomonadales bacterium
CCGATAACGGCGGCGCGGTCTTGCGCTCCGGTCGCTACGCTCCCTCCGCGCAAGACCGAAGGGGACATTTCAACTTTGGAGAAAAGGGGACATTTCTACTTTGGTTTGACAGGCCGCGGTTTTCCTTTGCATTTCGGCGGGCCGGGCAGTAAGATATGCGCCCTGATTTTTCGGGCTCCTGCCGGGGCTTGCTCAACAAGGTGCTGAATGCCTCAAGTCAAACTGAAAGAGAACGAACCCTTCGACGTGGCGCTGCGCCGCTTCAAGCGTTCCTGCGAAAAGGCCGGCATCCTGGCGGAAGTGCGCCGCCGGGAGTTTTACGAAAAGCCGACTTCCGTTCGCAAGCGCAAGGCGGCCGCCGCGGTCAAGCGCCACCAGAAGAAGCTCTTGCGCGAAAGCCGCAAGATGCAGCGTCAATACTGATCATCCCTCTCCCGGATCCGCCCGTAACCGGACATGAGCCCTTTACAAGCCCAGCTTCGTGAAGCCATGAAGGACGCCATGCGCGCCCGGAACAAGCCGCGCCTGGAAGCGATCCGTCTGGCGCTGGCGGAGATTCGCAAGGTCGAGGTGGACGAACGCATCGAGTGCGACGATACTCGGATAACCGGCATACTCGATCGCATGGTCAAACAGCGCAGGGACTCGATCACGCAATTCGAGGCGGGCGGGCGCGCCGACCTGGTGGCGAAGGAACAGGGGCAGATCGAAGTGCTCGGCGAGTTCCTGCCCCAGGCGCTGGGCGAGGAAGAACTGGATTCGATCGTCAAGGCCGCGGTCAGTGAGGCCGGCGCGCAATCCATGCGCGACATGGGCAAGGTGATGGCGCTGCTCAAGCCGCAGGTGACCGGACGCGCGGACATGGGCGAAGTCAGCAGGCAGGTCCGTAACTTGATCACCGCTGGCTAAAAGTACGGCAATGGGTTCCGCCGGGCCAAAAAGTTAATACTATAGCCGGTCAGAACCTTCCGGCACCGGAATCCACCAGACATGGCGGGATTGATTCCTCAGAACTTTATTGACGAGTTGCTAAACCGCGTCGATATCGTTGATGTGATCGACCGGCGCGTCACGCTTACGAAGGCCGGCAAGGAATACAAGGCCTGCTGTCCCTTCCACTCGGAGAAAACCCCCTCCTTTACCGTACAGCCGGAAAAGCAGTTTTTCTATTGTTTCGGCTGCGGCGCCGGCGGCAACGCTATCGGTTTCATCATGAAACACCAGAACCTCGAATTCGCCGAGGCGGTGGAAACTCTCGCCAACGACGCCGGCATCGAAGTACCGCGGCAGACAAGTCCGGCACAGTCCAGGCGCAGCGCCGAACAGCGCCCGCTGTTCGAATGCCTGGAACTGGCTAACAAGTTCTACCAGCGCCAATTACGGCAGCACCCGCAGCGAGATCGCGCCGTGGACTGGTGCAAGTCTCGGGGCATCAGCGGCGTTACGGCGCGCGAGTTTCAGCTAGGTTTCGCGCCGTCGGGAAGAGAAAATCCCTTGTTGCACGCTTTGGGGGGAGATGAAACAGCGCGAAGCAACTTGCTGAAAGCGGGCCTGATTATCGCCAGGGAAGTTGAAAAGACCGATGATTCCGGAAAATCGCGATTCTATGACCGCTTCTGGAATCGCGTACTTTTCCCAATCCGCGACAGTCGCGGCCGCACGGTGGGATTCGGCGGCCGCGTACTCGGCGACGCTTCATCGAAATCGCCGAAATACCTGAACAGTCCGGAAACGCCGGTATTCGAAAAAGGGCGCGAATTGTACGGCCTGTACGAGGCACGCAAGCACAAGTTCAACAAGCTGCTGTTGGTGGAAGGCTACATGGACGTCATAGTCCTGGCCCAGGCCGGCATCCGCAATGCCGTGGCGACATTGGGAACCGCCACCAGCGCCTGGCAAATCCAGCGTATGTTTCGCCATGCGCCGGAGATTGTGTTCAGCTTTGACGGCGACGAGGCAGGCGCACGCGCGGCTTGGCGTGCGCTGGAAACCACCCTGCCGCTGATGGCCGATGGCAAGAGCGCCAGGTTCCTGTTTTTGCCCGAAGGCGAAGACCCGGACAGCATGGTGCGCAAGGAGGGCACGGAGAAATTCCTCGAACGGGTCGAAAACGCGCAGCCACTGGAAACGTTCTTTTTCGAACACCTGAGCGAAGATCTGAAGACCGATTCGATCGAAGGCCGGGCCGCGCTCAGCAGCAAGGCCATGCCGCTGATCTGCGAATTGCCCGAAAGCGTGTACCGGCAACTCATGATCGACAAGCTCGCGGAAATCACCGGTGCGGACAAGGGCGCCCTGCTCAAGTCGGCGCCCGTAGCGCGCAAACGGGACAACGACACCGAACCGCCACCCTGGTTGGGGGATTCGCCGGAATGGGAACCACCGCCGCAGCTGTCCGAACCTCCGAAATTTGCGCCGGATACCCCCCGCCGGATGTCTTCCGAAACCGGAGGCGGAAGGCCCAACAACAGGCTGATCGCCATAAAGCATCTGATCGACTTGCCCAAAATGGCGTTGGACAATACGGACGACCTTTCTCCGCTCTTGGAGGTAGGCGGCGCCGCCGAAAAGTGTTTGGCCGGGATGATTGAAAAAGTCCGGGAAAGTCCCGATATAGACCGCTATGCGCTGATGGAGTACAGCTACTCAAGTTCGGAAGTGCGCAGCCAACTTACCAACGTGCTGACGGCGGAAAAGATCGAGCCTGCCGATGTGGGGAAACTGAAAAGAGAGTTTCTCCAGATACTCGATGAGACCCTCGCCAGATGTTCCAAAAAGCTCAGGAACAAGCAACTCAGGGATCAATTGCGCGCCAAAACTGCCGCTAATGGGCATACGGAGGCATGATTTCCCGGCGCTTTTTTCGAAACAATCCTGAATCTGGCAACGAGGGAGCGTGGCGGTGACTGAAAGGGGCCCGGCGCAAGCCGGGAAAGGGTTCAGTCGGCGACAGAAAGCGACCGGAGGTCGGGGCTTGGTCCCCAATGGACCAACGCTTTTTTGACTTTTGCGTATACACTGCCGACAGGCACGGTTTATAATGGTCGGCTACCTTAAATTTGCGCGGCTGCGTGCATGCGCGATACAAGCAAGGACTTCATGACTGAATCAATCACGCCACTTGCGCCCAAATCCAATCTGAAAGCCTTGATCGCCAAGGGCAGGGAGCAGAGCTACCTGACCTACGCGGAGGTCAATGACCATCTGCCCGAGCAGATTTCGGATCCGGACCAGGTCGAAGACATCATCCAGATGATCAACGACATGGGCATCAAGGTCTACGAGACCGCTCCCGATGCCGATTCGCTGATCCTGAACGACGATGACAGCGACAGCAGCACCGACGACGTGGCGGCCGCCGAGGCCGCGGCGGCGCTCGCCGCCGTCGCGAACGAAGTCGAAGCGGGCCGAACCACCGACCCGGTGCGCATGTACATGCGCGAAATGGGCACCGTGGAACTGCTTACCCGCGAAGGAGAGATCGTCATCGCCAAGCGCATCGAGGAAGGCATGCGCGAATTGATGAAGGCCATGGCGTGTTTTCCCGGCGTGGTCGAACACGTACTGAACGAATATGAAGCAATCAGGGACGACGACCGCCGCCTGAAGGAACTGATTTCCGGCTATCTCGATCCCGATGACGACACCGTGCCAGGTAGCCGCGCCAATGCGAACGACAAGGCAAACGCCGCCAGCGGCAACGACGGAAACAAGGACGACAGTGACGACGATGACGATGACGCCATCACCGGCCCCGACCCGGAAGAGGCTCGCGTACGCTTCACTGCAATGCGCGCGCAATACCAGCGCACATGCAAGGTCGTCGGCAAGTTCGGCCGCGACGACGAACGCTCGCTCACCGAACTCGACGCGCTCGGCGACAATTTGAAATGCTTCAAGCTGACGCCGCGCCAGTTCGACCCGCTGCTGCTGGAAATTCGCGCCGTCATGAACCGCGTCAAGCGCAACGAGAAGTACATCATGACCTTGTGCGTGCGCAAGGGCAGGATGGACCGCAAGGAATTCCTCACCACCTTTCCCGGCAACGAAGTCAACGAACAGTGGCTCGAACTGCATATCGACGAAGCCGGGGCGAACGCCAGCCTGTTGCGCAAGGTGAAATCCGAGGTGCTGCGTACGCAGAAGAAATTGCGGCTGCTCGAAGAGGAATGCGGCCTGACCATCGCCGAAATCAAGGACATCAATCGCCGCATGGCGATCGGCGAGGCGAAGTCGCGCCGGGCGAAAAAGGAAATGGTCGAAGCCAACTTGCGGCTGGTCATCTCCATCGCCAAGAAATACACCAACCGCGGCCTGCAATTTCTCGACCTGATCCAGGAAGGCAATATCGGCCTGATGAAAGCCGTGGACAAGTTCGAATACCGCCGCGGCTACAAGTTTTCGACTTACGCCACCTGGTGGATCCGGCAGGCGATCACCCGTTCCATCGCCGACCAGGCGCGGACGATCCGCATCCCGGTACACATGATCGAGACGATCAACAAGCTGAACCGCATTTCGCGCCAGATGGTGCACGAGAAAGGCCGCGAGCCGACTCCGGAAGAACTCGGCGAGCGCATGGAAATGCCCGAAGACCGGGTGCGCAAGGTGCTGAAGATCGCCAAGGAGCCCATTTCCATGGAAACTCCGATCGGCGACGACGAGGATTCGCATCTCGGCGATTTCATCGAAGACAGCACCATCGCGAATCCGATCGACTCATCCGTAGGCGAAGGATTGAAGGAAGCCACCCGCGACGTGCTCAGCAGCCTGACCACGCGCGAGGAAAAGGTGTTGCGCATGCGCTTCGGCATCGAGATGAACACCGACCACACGCTCGAGGAAGTCGGCAAGCAGTTTGACGTGACCCGGGAACGCATACGTCAGATAGAAGCCAAGGCGCTGCGCAAATTGCGGCATCCTTCCCGCTCCGACCACCTGCGCAGCTTTCTCGACGAGTGACCGCCGGCCGGCGGGCGCGGCGGACACAGGGCCTATAGCTCAGTCGGTTAGAGCAGCGGACTCATAATCCGTTGGTCCCAGGTTCGAGTCCTGGTGGGCCCACCACTTCCTCGCTTCGATCCGTCGCCGCCGGGTGGCGGGCAGCGGCGGACGCCGTAAATACATCCCTGTAGGCTTCGGGCTCGGCTTCCTGCCTCGCACGCCCGC
>JAJDYJ010000046.1 GCA_022822865.1 Pseudomonadales bacterium
CGAGCCCGAAGCCTACAGGGACGTATTTACGGCGTCCGCCGCACGCACCCCGCCAGACGGCGACGGGACCGAAACCACCACTCCATCAACAAGGGAACCAGGGTTTCACCCTGATCGAAGTCCTGCTTGCCCTGGCGCTCACCACGACCTTGCTCGCGCTTTTGTCCGCAGCGGTTTTCCTCGTGGCCTCGGACTGGAACCGGGATTCGGACCGGCTCGACGGCGATCTCGACAATTCCCTGGCGCTGCTGCAGATCGACCGCGCCCTGCATGGCGCCTTTCCGCATTCCTGGCTCGATGAGGAATCCCTGACCCGGCTGGTGTACTTCAGCGGCGAGAGCGAGGCGCTGAGCTGGGTATCGACGGTTTCCCCCCAGCAGCGACCCGGGCTTGCCGCCTGGCAGTTGTACAACGACGAGGAACAGGGCGTGGTGCTGAAACTCGCGCCGGCCTTCACTGACAATCCCGACGAACGCTTTGAAGAGGCCGAGGCCTCCCTGCTGCTGCCTGGCTACCGCGCTGGCTTCCAGTACCTCTACACCGAACTCGACGAAAGCCGGCAGTGGATCGACGAATGGCATGGCGACGAGCGCCAGGAACTGCCCCTGGCGGTGCATATCCTGTTCGAGCCGCTGGACCGGGCCGGGGACCGGGACGAGCCGCTGGAAGTCCTGGCGCGGATCCGCAACTCGCGGCACCGCTCGATACAGCCCAACGTGGGCCTGCAGGGGCTGTTGCAATGAGAGGCTCCGCCGGCCAGCGCGGCGCGGTGATCGTTATCGTCCTGTGGACCGCGGTGCTGCTTGCGGTGCTCGTCACCGCCATGGCTTCCCGGGTGCGGCTGTCGGCATCGGCCGCCGTGAACCATCGCGATGCAAGCCTGGCCTGGGCCGAACTGATGGGAGCGGTAAGCCACGCCGAAATGGAACTCATGCTCGAACGCATGGACTTGCCCGTGGGAGAGCCGCTCGAACTGGCCGAGAACGGCGAGATTCTCACCCCCGCCTACCGCTTCAACGGCAGGGAACTTCAGCCACAGTACCCCATTGCCGAGGGCCTGGCGGTGCGCGTCTACGACCATGCCGGCAAGATCAATCTCAACCGGATCAACCGCCAGGACATGCAGACCCTGATTACCCACTGGCTCGGCGGGCTCGACGCCGACCCGGAGGAAGTGCAGGAACTGCTCGCCGCCTGGACCGACTGGACCGACCTGAACGAACTCGAAGGCGTCAACGGCGCCGAGGCGGAATACTACGAAGAACTGGAACAGGGGGGTTACACGCCCCGCAACAATCCCGAACTCGACAGCGTCGAAGAGCTGCGCCTGATCCGGGGCTTCGACGAACTGCTGGAAGGCGTCAATCTCGAAGCCGCTTTTACCGTCTACGGCAACGGCCGCAGGCTTAATCTCAATCTCGCCACCCGGGAGGCCATGCGCCTGATACCGGGCCTGAGCGAGGAAAGCATCGAAAACCTCATCGCCTTCCGCGAGCGCGAAGACATCAGCAACATGGCCGAAATCGGCGAGATCGTGCCCTTCGAGGATTTGCAGGAACTCGCGCCCTGGGTGGGCACCAACACTTCCAACATCTACACGCTGTTCGTCTACCCCAAGGTACAACTCGAACAGGAGACGCTCACGCAGCTTGCCGAGGAAGACGAGTTTTTCAATCCCGACCCGGTCACCCGGGGCTACATGGAAATTCTCGAAATCCGCGGCTACACCAACCCGCCCATCGTCTATCACATCGACCCCTACGGCGTTCTCCCCGATACCGCGCCCGCGAGGGTGGCCGAGGAAGACCTGCTTTTTCGGTGACAATCCTGCAAATCAATTAGCCGAATTCGGGAACCCCCACCGAATCTGCTTCGCAGATTCGACTCCCCCAGAGGGGGAGTATCCGGTTCCGTGCACATGGAGCACTCCCCCTCCGGGGGAGTCAAAACCGCGCAGCGGTTTTGGTGGGGGCAGTCCGCCGCGAATCAATTCTTCGTTTTAACCGACCACTCCGAGGGCATGATCATGGGCCCCACGCCCTTGTTGGCCTCGACCGTCAGCAACTTGCTGAAGCGCGTCTCGTACCAGAGCAGGCCGGTATCGTCCGAAAGCCCGCCGACGACGTAGTAGCCGCCGACGCGCATGGTCAGATTGCGCACGGTCAGCGAGACGGTGAAGACCTCGCCCTTGTCGAAGGGCCCGGTTTCGACGCCTTCCGCGTCGATGGTGAGGAAGGAAGCCACCGGCTCCTCGGCGGATTTCATGAAGGCGAAGCCGAAATTGCCTTCGACCCCGTCGCGCAATACTTCGACTTCCATTTCCAGCACCACGTCCTGCAAGGCCTTGAGCGAGGAAAGCTCGTTGCCGTCCAGGTCCTTGACCGCAAGCGAATTGATGCGGCAGTCCTGGACTTCCACGGTTTCGGACTGCCGTTCCATTTCCCCGGGCAGGTCGTTGCGGATCGTGTTGTAGGACTTCTTGTTGGTGCAATAGTCCTCGTAGTGCCCGACCACCTTGTCACTCGCGCCGATCTCGCGGATGCTGCCCTTGTCGAGCCAGATCGCGTTGTCGCACAACTCCTGCACGTGAAACATCGAATGGCTGCAGAAGACCATGGTCTTGCGCCGGGCGCGGAAGTCCTGCATGCGTTGCACGCATTTGCGCTGGAAGGCCATGTCGCCCACGGAAAGCGCCTCGTCGATCACGAGGATGTCGGGCCGCACCATGGTGGCGATGGAGAAGGCCAGGCGCACGAACATGCCCGATGAATAGGTGCGCACCGGGCGGTCGATGAAATAGCCGAGTTCGGAAAACTCGATGATCTCGCTTTCGAGTTCGCGGATGTCGTCGTCCGGAATGCCGAGCAGCGAGGCATTGAGCCAGATGTTCTTGCGGCCGCTGAAATCGCGGTGGAAGCCCGCTCCGAGTTCGAGCAGCGCCGCCACCTTGCCGTCGATCTCGACCTGGCCCGAAGTCGGCTGCAAGGTGCCGACGAGCAACTTCAGCAAGGTCGACTTGCCGGCGCCGTTGTCCCCCACGATGCCGAGGCTCTGGCCGTTGGCGACGGCAAAGGAGATATCGTTCAGCACATGAAACAGCCGATGCCGCGGCCGCCGCAGGATCAGTTCCGCGAGACGGTCCTGGGGCCGTTCGTAGATCCGGAACTCCTTGTTCAGGTTGCTGACGGCGATGCGGGGGTGGAGATCGGTCATGGCTACAACACATCCCCGAAAGCATGCCGGATGCGCATGAACAGCCAGCCGCCGAGCAGCCAGGAAACCAGCGCCGAACCGGCGGCAATGCCGAGTTGCAGGTGCGAGAAGCTGCCGAGCAGGATGATTTCCCGATACAGGTTGATGAAGCTGTGCATGGGATTGAACAGGTACAGCGTGCGCAAGGTCTCGTTTTCGATCATGGCGATCGGATAGATGATCGGCGTGAGGAAAAACCACAAGGTCACGCCGAGCGAAACGATCTGCTGCAGGTCGCGCAGGAACACGCAAAGCGCCGACAGCACCGCGACCAGGCCCATGGTGAAGAGAAATTGCAGCGCGAACACGAGCGGCAGCAGCAGCCAGGGCCAGGACAAATGGCCGGTGACGGCCATGTAGAGCAGCAACAGGCCGAAGCCGATGCCATGGGTCAGATAGGGCACCAGGGCGCCAACCACCGGGACAATCTGCACCGGAAACACCACCTTTGTGATCAGCGGCGCCTTTTCGAGCAGCATATTGGTCGATTTACTCACGGCTTCGGCGCAGGCGAACCACGGCAGGTAGCCGATCATGAGAAAGATTACGAACTGGGTCTCGCCGAAATCCGCTATCTCGCGCAGCCGGAATACGTAACTGAAGACGAAGGAATAGATGAGGATGTGAATGACCGGCGTGATGAACAGCCAAAATGCGCCGGCGGCCGCGGCGCTGAACTGCCCGAGGAAATCCTGCCGCACGAAATTCCGGAACAGCCGATAGTTCCATGCGGGCGTCATTACCCATTGGCCGATCAGATTCAACACGCGCCGTTTCCCGGAATTCCGGCCGGCGCGAAGTAGCCGGCGACGATTTCCTGCACTACTTTCGGCAGCGGCCGGCGCAATTGTTCCTCGCTGTAGCGATACAGGCCTTCGGCGTAGATTACCTCGGACGGGAGCGAGAACGAGCGGCTCCGGTTCAGCGAGGTGACATAGTCGGGATAACTGTTCTGGCTGTTCTGGCTGACGTAGACCGCCATCGCCTCGTGCTTGCGTTCCATCTGGGCGGTGATGTCGATGAGCAGATTGATCGGATTGAGTGCGGTGATCTCGTAGGACAGCGCCTGCGGCTTCGGCTCGCCGGGTTCGAGCGACTGCAATGCGGCCCAGGCGAGCATGCCGGTCGCGCGATGGTCGGGGTGAATTTCCAGCGGGCCCGGAAAAAACACCGAAGCGGGCCGCAATTCCCGGATCGCGGCGGCGAATTTCCCGGTTCGCCCGGCGTCGACGCGCAGCCCCCGGTCGGGTTCGCTCCAGCATTGCAGGCCGCGCAGTCCGAGCAGTTTGCCCGCGCGCTCGACTTCCCCGCGCCGGCGATCGATCAGTCCGACCTCTTCTCCTTGCTCCTGCCCGCCTTGCGCGCCGTCGGTCACGACGGTGACATGCGTTTCGATGCCTTCGCCGGAAGCTTTCAGCAAACAACCGCCCAGGCCGAAAGTCTCGTCATCGGCATGCGGCGCGAATACCAGCCAGGGACCGGGCGGCAAGGGCGCGGTGTCGTACGGTATCAGCTCGTGTTCGGGGCAGGGCAGCATTGAAACCTGTTTTACAACGTTATTGTTGTCATTATTCTTGTTGACAACAATTCTTTTGCCTTTTAAGATTGCAACAATTTCGTTGAACACATTGCGCATGATGAATACCACCGGCGGCGCCGCGCTTCGCTTATTCAATCCGGGCCTGCACCAGTCCGACGAGGATGTTATCAGTCAGTTTTGCGTCAGGGAAACCGAGCTTGCCGCCATACTCGAAATCCTCGGCCGCAATATCGAATCGCCCTCCTGCCGGCATGTGCTGGTCGCCGGTTCCGGCGGCATGGGCAAATCGATGCTGCTCGCGCGAACCGCGGCGGAGTTGCGCGCCAACTCCGCGTTCTCCAGCCGGCTGCTGCCTGTGCGTTTCATGGACGAATGCCACGGCATCGCCGATTTTGCCGGATTCTGCGTCGAGGCCCTGTCGCTCCTCGCGGGCGAACTCACGGCGAACGATGCGGAACTCGCGGGCGAATTGCGGAAAGCGGCAGACCGCATGTCCACAGCGGAGGCCGAATCGGGACTGCGGAACGAGGCCTTCGACACGTTGTGCCGGACCGCGGATCGGACCGGCAAGCGGCTCGTTCTGCTCGTGGAAGACCTGGAAGAGATCTGTCTCGGCGCGGGCGAGGAATTCAGCCGCCGCCTGGGCGAAGCGCTCCTGTCGGAACCGCGGATCACGCTCGTCGCCACCGCGGCCGGCAGGCTCGAACCTTCGGGCGAGGAGCGGCAAACCCTGGCCGGCATGTTCGCATTGCAGGCGCTCAAACCCCTGACGACGGAGGAATGCAGCGTATTGTGGCGGTCGATCGACGAGACCGGCGCCGACCGCGACATCAGGCCGCTGGGAATCCTGACCGAAGGCAACCCGCGCTTGCTCGCCATGCTGGCCGCGGCAATCCGGCGCGAGCGGCCGCTGACGCTGCCTGAAGAAGTGGCGGCGCTGGTGGACTGGAATACCGATTTTTTCCGGCAACGGCTCGCCGTCTTGCCGAAGAGCGAACGGCGCGTGTTCGCGGCGATTCTCGACTTGTGGCGGGCCTCGACTACCGGGGAAATCGCGGCGCGGGCGCGAATGGACGTGCGCGCCGTCGCGACCATGTTGCGAAGATTGCTCGACCGCGGCGCCGTGGTGGCGGAAACGCCGGCGGGCGGCGGCCGAAAGCGTTACGCCGCCGCGGAGCCGCTGCATTGCATCTGGCGCAGGCTGCGGCAGGGCGGCGCGGCGGCCGAAGAAGTGGGCCGACTGCTGCGATTCATGGAGGAGTTCTACGGCGGCGGCGAGGCGGCAGGCAAGCGGCTTTCGGCGGAAAACTGGGAGGCCGGACTTGCCTACATGGAGGCCGAACGCGCCCCGCGCGAAATCCTGGCCGTCACGGCGGATATCCGCAACCGATAGGCCGCGGGGACGGGTGCGCGTGGGGGGGAATTGTGGTCCAATTCCGGGTGGGGCGGCGCGAATCCAGCGGAGCGGATTTGTGCCGATACATTGAAATGTGCGACTCCGCCCACATCTATCGCGGTCTCCGGGCGCTGCTGGGCTTCCGGCAACCACCGCCCGCTGGCGCCAAAGAACCTGACCAATGAATCGCGTCGACTCGAAAAGCAAGTTTCCGGAACTGGCAGCCGCCCTGCGCGACGTGCGTCATTATTTCGGCTTCGCGGGGCTGTTCAGCGCCGCGGTCAACCTGCTGATGCTGACGCCGATCATCTACATGCTGCAGGTCTACGACCGCGTCGTGTCCAGCGGCAGCGTACCCACCCTGACCATGCTGACGATTCTCATGGTCTGTCTGCTGCTCGCCCTGGGGGGCTTCGAATGGGTGCGCTCGATGGTGATGATCGGCGCGAGCAACCGGCTCGAACAACGGCTGCGGCAGCGCATATCGGAAGCTACCTTCAATCGGGCGCTGCTGTCCGGAGGCATGACTGCGAGCGCCCAGCCCATGAACGACCTGTCGCAATTGCGCCAGTATCTGACCGGCCCCAGCCTGTTCGCCTTCTTCGATGCGCCCTGGGTGCCCATCTACCTGATCGTGATGTACCTGTTTCACCCCCTTTTCGCCCTTTGCGGCGTTTTCGCCGTGATCGTCATGCTGATCCTGGCCCTGGCCAACGAAAAGACCACGAGCCGTAAATTGCAGGACGCCAACGCGCTCAACAGCAGCGTCAACAACCAGTTGACCGGCAGCTTGCGCAACGCCGAAGTGATCGCCGCCATGGGCATGGGCAACGACATCCGCGCGCGCCAGGAAGACGGCTCGGAGCGCATTCTCGACCTGCAAAGCACCGCCAGCCGGCAGGCCGGCGTGTTTACCAGCATGTCGAAATCCTTCCGCCTCACGATGCAGTCGCTGACGCTGGGACTCGGCGCATTGCTCGCCCTGCAACAGGAAATCTCCCCCGGCATGATGATCGCCGGTTCGCTCCTGCTCGGCCGGGCGCTGGCGCCGATCGACCTGCTCGTCGCCACCTGGCGCGGCTTCAGCGTGGCGCGGGCGCAATACAACCGCCTCGGCGAGTTGCTCGAACAACTGCCGCCGCGGCCGCTGCCCATGCCCCTGCCCGACCCGCGCGGCCAGCTTTCCGTGGAAGGCCTGTTCGTACTACCGCCCGCCTCCCAGACCTTCGTCGTGCGCAACGCGAATTTCGATCTGGCCCCTGGCGAAGCGCTCGGCATCGTCGGCCCGAGCGCTTCGGGCAAATCGAGCCTGGCGCGGGCGATCCTCGGCGTCTGGCCTTCGGCGCGGGGCGCCGTGCGGCTCGACGGCGCCGAGATCTTCACCTGGGACCGGGATCAACTCGGCGGTCATCTCGGCTATCTGCCCCAGGATATCGAATTGTTCGACGGCAGCATCGCCGACAATATCTGCCGTTTCGGCCAGCAGGATTCCGACGCCATCGTCGCCGCGGCCAAACTCGCCGGCGTACACGAATTGATCCTGGAACTGCCCCAGGGCTACAACACCATGATCGGCGGCACCGGCGGCGTACTCTCGGGCGGCCAGCGCCAGCGCATCGGCCTGGCCCGGGCGGTATACGGCAATCCCTGCCTGATCGTGCTCGACGAACCCAATTCCAATCTCGACGACCAGGGCGAGAAGGAACTCGTGGAAGCGCTGGAACGAATCAAGCAGCAGGGCAGCACGATAATCGTCATCAGCCATCGCACCATGGTGCTGCAAAGCATGGACAAGATGCTGGTGCTCAAGGAAGGCGCTACGCTCAATTACGGTCCGCGCAGCCAGGTTCTTTCCGCCCTCATGAAGCCGGCGGCCAAGCTGCCGCAATCCGCGGCAAGGTGATCCCGAAATGAAACGAGTCGAACTGCTGCCCGCGCAGGAACCGAAAGCGAACACCAGCATCAGGACTCCGGTGCGCATCGGCCTGACCATTTTCGCGCTGGTGTTCGGCGTATTCGGCGGCTGGGCGGCGTTTGCGCCGATCGACGGCGCGGCCTACGCGCCGGGAGAAGTGACGGTCGAATCCCAGAACAAGAGCGTGCAGCACCTGGAAGGCGGCATCATCGCCGACATACTGGTTGGCAACGGCGACCTGGTGGAACCGGGGCAGCCGCTGATCAATCTCGACCGCACCCAGCCCCAGGCGCAACTCGACGTCGCGCGCACCCAGTACATGGCCAATCTCGTGCGCGAAGCGCGCCTCATCGCCCAGCGCGAAAGCGCCGGGAGCATTTCCTGGCCGGCGATCCTGGACCGGAACGACCCGGCGACCCGGGAAGAGATCGACGCGCAGACCTACATCTTCGAAACGAGCAAGACGGCGCTCGAAGGCAATGTCGAAGTGCTCGAACAACGCATCGGTCAGCTCGAAAACCGCGTGGTCGGCATGGAGGCCGCGCGCGAGAGCAGATTGTTGCTCGCGGCATCCTACGAGGACGAACTGGAAGACACGAGAGAACTGCTGGAACAGGGTTTTTCCGACCGCATCAGGCTGCGCGACCTGGAACGAAATTTCGCCAATTCCAGCGGGGAGGCCGCGGAACTGGCCGCCAACATCGCTTCCACCGAAGTGCAGATCGGCGAGACGATTCTGCAGATCCAGCAAGTCGAAAAGGACTTCGCCAACGAGGTCGCGGCGGAACTCGCGGAAACGCGCACCAATCTGAACGATCTCCAGGAACGCATCATCGCGCTGGAAGACGTCGTCGAGCGCACGGTGATCCGGGCGCCCGACGGCGGCTATGTCACCGGCATGCAGACCCATACCGTGGGCGGGGTCATCAGCCCGGGAATGATCATCGCCGACATCGTGCCGGAAGACGACGAACTCGTCATCGAGGCCCAGGTTTCGCCGAACGACATCGACCGGGTGGCGCTCAATCAGAACGCGAACATCCGCTTTTCCGCGTTCGGCAGCATGACGCCGACGATCTACGGCGAAGTGACCAACCTCTCGGCCGACAGCTTCCAGGACCCGAATACCGGCCTGTCCTATTTCACCGCCGAAATCATGGTGACTCCGGAAGGCATGGACGATCTCGGCGAACTCGTGCTGATGCCCGGCATGCCCGCCGAAGTGTTCATCACCACCGGCGAGCGCACCTTCCTGCAATACCTGTTCAAGCCGTTTTCAGACGCAGTCGCCCGCAGCTTCCGGGAAGACTGATCCCTTCCCATTCAGAATTGTGAAACGTATCGCCATGATAAGAGCCATTTGCACCTGTCTGCTGCTAGCCGGCAGCGCCGCCGCCCTCGCCGCCGAGGAAGAACCGCTGATCGTCGGCGAAACCCTCGAGGAATTCTTCAGCGCCGCGATCGATTACAGCCCGAGGCTCCGCAGCGCCGAGGAAAACCTGAATGTAGTGTCGGCGCGCAAGCGCATGGCCACGGGCAACCTTCTGCCGCAGTTGAACGCCGCGTCCAGCGTCACCGAAAACCGCCGCACCAGCGTCGATCCGTTTTTCGGCTTCGAAAGCCTGCGCACCTTCGACGGCGAACGCAGCTTTGTGCGGCTGTCCCAGACGCTGTTCAACTGGCAGGCCTTCTCGACGCGCAAACAGGCCAGTCTGACGGAGGACCAGGCCGAGTCGGAGTACTATTACGAACTCGCCTTTCTGCTGACCGACGTGGCCGAACGTTACTTCAACGTACTCCAGGCCCAGGACGCGCTCGATTCCATCGCCGCCGAGCTCGAAGCGGTTTCGAATCAACTCGCCCAGGTGGAAAGCATGTACAACCTCCAGCTCGCGCAGGTCACCGATATGTACAATGCCCAGGCGAATCTGGCGAGCGTCGAAGCCCAGCAATTGCAACTCGAAAGCGATCTGGCGCTGGCGCAGGAAGCCTTGCGCGCGATTTCCGGACTGGAGCCGGGGCGGCTGTACACCTTGCGCGAGGAAGTGGAAGTGCCGGAGATCGAAGGAAGCGACCAGTACTGGGTGAGGCTGGCGCTTGAGAACAACCAGCAGATCCGTGCGTTTCAATACGCCGAGCGAGTCGCGAACGAGCGGATTTCCGAGCGCATGGGCGCGTATTTTCCGCAGGTGTCCCTGCTCGCCTTGCGCCAGAAAACCAATGTCGGTTTCGACAACGTGCCCATCGACCAGGCCGACATCACCTATCTCGGCCTCGACGTGACCATACCGATCTACTCCGGCGGCACGCGCACCGCCCAGGTGCGCGAAGCCCGCAGCCAGCATCGCATCGCCGAACACGACCTGCGCCGGGTCGAACTGGAAACGCGGGAAGTCGTACGCTCGGCCTGGCTGCAGGCGACAGCCGGCGACAGGCTGATCGAGGCCGCGGAAAGCCTGGTCGAAGCGACCGAACTTTCTTCGACCGCCATGCAGCAGGGCCTCGAACTCGGCACGGTCACCATCGTCGACGTATTCATCGCGGTGCGGGACCAATTCCGCGCCCAGCGCGACCTGCAACGCGTCCGCTACGACCAGATCAAGGCAATGCTTGTACTGCAGCGGGAAGCTGGTACGCTGGAAGCGGAAGATCTGCTTGAAGTGGGAGAATGGCTGGAAAGACCCCAGCCTCAGCCGTGACGTTCAGACGGAGCCGGAAAGCATCTTACCGTGCTGACATTGCAACGCATCACTTCCGAGTACATTGCCACCGAGGACCGCTTTCGCCTCAGCGGGATTACCGACAAGGGCGGCGAGGTTTCCTACTGGGTTACCCAGCGGCTGTTGCTGAGATTGCTCAATTTCCTGCTCGACTGGCTGGAAACGCACCGCGAGGAGCTTGAGAGGCAGGCCGCGACCGACATGCTCGGGCCGGTTGTGACCAGGGCCTCGAAACTCTCCGGGCAGGCCGGCGCGGAAGATTCCGCGGAAGAAGCGGGGAGCGGGGAGGAGAGCGAAAAGGAAGCCGAAGCCGGGGAAACCCCGGAAGCAAGCAAGGCCGCGAGCGCCGAATTGCTGTTCGAAGCCGACATCCGCATCGCCGCCACTCGCATCACCGTGGTGTTCAAGCCCAGAAAAAGCGAGCATGCGCAACTTTCCCTGCAACTCGACGAAGCCTGGCAATGGGTCGCCATCCTGCATACCTTGTGGAAGCGGGCCGAATGGAATCTTTCGGCCTGGCCCGACTGGGTCGAGGAGGTCAAGGCCCCGCACCCTTCGAAATCAGTGGGTTATCTGCACTGAGCGTACCTCGCCCCTACAGTTCTTCCTCGCCTTCGGCGAAATGGCGCAGGGATGCGAGGTCGGCGACGATCAGGCGGCCGGGGCCGTCGCGGCGGATGATGCGGCGGGATTGCAGCGCCTGAAACACGCGGGTCACCGTTTCCCGGCTGAGATTGAGCATGATCGCGATTTCCTTGTGCGTGGGCGGATTGACGATCTCGCCGCTGTCGTCCTTGCGCCGGGCCTCGTTAATGAGGAGATACAATTGGCCGCAGACCCGCTGGGGAACGTTGCTCAGGCCGAGCAGGGTGCGTTGCACCGTCATCTGACGCACCCGCTCGGCGAGCTTGCGGCCGACCACGTTGCTCACCGAACTGTTTTGCAACATGACTTCGCGCAAGGGATTGCGCGCGACGAACACTACCGAAGCCGCGGTCGTGGCGATCACGAACTCAGGTTGCGGATTATCGTCAAATAGCGCAAGTTCGCCGCAGAAGTCGCCAGGTTCGACGAAATAGAGCCCAACTTCGCGGCCGTCTATGGTGAATCCCACGCCTTGCAGGCGGCCTTCGAACAGAAAACAGATCCTGTCTTCGCGGGCGCCGGCTTCCAGCACCACCGCCCTGCGACCATAGCGGGCCAGGGCCGCGTGGGGCGCCAGATGCTCCAGGGCCTCGCGCGGCAGCGGCTTCAGCAAAGTGAATCTGCTTAACAGTTCAGGGGTAACCTGCATACAATCAGACCGCCTGTTCCGTTACCATGACAGTTGAAATTTCTGGAGCTTTCGCCATCTATTGTGACTCCGGTCACGTCAAATTATCGTCACTCGCGCTAGTTTTCTCCATGTTGAAGGCCCAGAAGCGGTTAATCGGCCGTTTCGGGAGTAAGTTGAATGATGAACATCCGAATTCGCACAAGAGTTCTCCCCCTAATACTGGCCGCCTTCGGCTGGCAGTTCCACGCTTTGGCCCTCGAACCCGCTGTTTCCTCTCCCGGCGGCGCGCCCGAACCGGCCGCGGGCCAGGTGAGCATGGTGCTCGGCGGCGCCTGGCTCGACACGCCCGGCGAAGAACGCCGCCGCATTTCCATCGGAACGCGGGTCGGCGCCGGTGACTTCGTGCAGACCGAACCCAACGGCCACGTTCACATCCGTTTCGTCGACAATGCCCTGGTCAGCGTGCGCCCGGACAGCCGCCTGGAAATCGTGCGTTACGAATACAATCGTGCGAACCCCTCGCAGTCCACGGTGAAGTTCAGCCTTGAAGAAGGCGTTACCCGTTCGATCTCGGGCGAGGCCGCGCGGACGGCGCGAGAGCGATTCCGCCTCAATACGCCTATAGCGGCGATCGGCGTGCGCGGCACCGATTTCGTCGCCAGCGCCACCCAGGACTCGGTGCGCGCCCTCGTCAACGAAGGCACCATCGTGCTGGCGCCCTATTCCGCGGAATGCGCGGCGGAAGCCTTCGGGCCCTGCGCCGTCAACGCGGTCGAATTGAGCGGCAACAGCGAACAGATGCTCGGTTTCGATATCGGTGCTTCAGCCCCCGAAGTATTGCCGGCGGTGCACGAAACCAATCCGGGCGCCTTGCGTGACGACGTCGACGGCGCCGTCGACGAGGCCACAGAAGCCGAAGAGGAAATATCCGGCGCCAACGAGGCCTATCTCGAAGGTACGGCCGGTGACCGCGTTTCCGCCGGCCTGGCGAATCTGAACGCGGCAGCGAGCGACCCCGCGCCCGAACCGGCGCCGGAACCCGTGCCGGAACCCGCGCCCGAGCCCGAACCGGATTTCACGCCCGAAGTTCCCTTCGGGGAAACGGAGAACAACCAGCGGCAGATGGTCTGGGGCCGCTGGGGCGCGGGCATGGGCGATCTCGAACGTATCACTTACGCTTATGAGGTTGCGAGCGAAGGCCGGGCGGTAGCCGTCGGCAATCTCGAATACGCCTTGTTCAGACCCGACCCGGACGGCGGTAACGTCAACTCCGGACTCGGCACGGTGGATTTCGACCTGGCCGCCGCCCAGGCTTTCTACAAGAACGGAGGCAATACCGTCGCCATGCAGGTCAGCGACGGCGAACTTTCGATCAATTTCGAACGCAACGTGTTCAGCACCGGACTTACGCTGAACCACGACCTGACCGGAACGGTGCTGTTCAGTGCCGATGGCCGCGTCTATGACGGCGGCTTCTTCCGCATGAACGAAAACGGCCAGCAGGTCAGCGGCGCCGTCACGCTTGACGGCACCGAGGCCGGCTACCGCTTCCTGAAACAACTCGAGCAAGGCAGCGTCTCAGGCCTGACCTTGTGGGACGCCCGTTAACGATGGCCGAGATGCGATTCAGCAACCCCGTGGCAGCCCTGCTGCGCCTGCCGCCCGCCTGGGCGAGACTGGCCATGCTGGCGCTGGCGGCCGTGCTTGCGGTCGCGCTTTACGCGGGTCTGCGCCCGTCCATGCTGATGCTGGAAGAACGCCTCGGCGCGCTGGGCTGGACGTTGTATGCCGATCCCACGGTGGAACAGCGCATCACCTTGGTGGACATCGACGAAGCCAGCCTGGCCGAAGTGGGCCCCTGGCCCTGGCCGCGGGAAACCATCGCGCGCCTGGTAACGGCGATAGACGAATCCGGCGCGCAATTGCAATTGCACGATATCGTCTATGCCGAATCGCGGCCGGGCGACGAGGCGCTGGCGGCGGCGCTCGCGGCAAGCCGCGGTGCGGTAGTGGCGCAGTTGCCGGTGCTGCAATCCCGGGAGCCGGTACAAACCGGAGTCCTTACGCATTCGCTGGCCGGTCTGCAATGCGGCGCGGGTCTGCCGCAGACCGACCGATATCTGGCGTCGAACAGCATTTTCGCGGGTATCCCGAAAGGGCATATCTCGCCGATCGTTTCGAGCGACGGCGCCGTACGCAAGACGCCCGCCGCGGTCTGCGTGGAAGGCGAAGGCTATCCGGCGCTGGCGCTGTCCGCCTGGCTGACCGCGGTTCAGGCCGACAACTGGTCCGCGACCCTGATCGACGGGAACGGCCTGTTCGGCCCGGACCAGTATTTGCGGCTGGTCGCCTATCCCGATCTCGAAATTCCACTCGACAGCGAAGGCAATCTGCGGATTTCCTACGCCAGCGACCCGTCCGCATTCCGCGCGATTCCCGCCGTCGACATACTCAACGGCGAATTCGATCCGGCCTGGTTCGATAACACCTGGGCGCTGGTCGGCATCACCGCTTTCAGCGTGGGCGGCGATATCGTGCCTACGCCATACGCCGGCGTCGCGCCGGGAGTCGAACTCCAGGCCCGTATCCTCGCCAGCCTGCTCGACGGCGCGATACCCTGGACGCCCGCTTCCGCCGGATTGCTGCTCGGCTTGCTGAGCGCCGCGGCCGCGGCCGTTCTGTACCTGCTCGCCACGGGCCGCAACCGCTGGTCGGCCGCAGGCCTGCCGGTGGCCGGCGTACTCCTGCCGGTGGCCATGCTGGCGCTGCATATCCAGTTGCTGCAAGGCCAGGGCGTCTGGCTCGGATGGCTGTTCCCGGCGCTGTACAGTCCGCTGGCGGCGGGATCGCTGTTGCTGCTCGAATACGGCCGGGTGCGCGCCGAGCGCGGCCGCGTGTTCGGCAATCTGACCAGTTATCTGCCGAACGAGATCGCCCGCGAGATCGCCTACAGCCTGCCGAGTTCGAGCATCGACGCCCGCCGCGCGGAAATGACCCTGCTTTGCGCCGACCTGCGCAATTTCGCGGCCTTCGGCGAGTCGCGCCCGCCCGAAGAATCCGCAGCGGTGCTGCACTTCTTCTTCACCCGGGCCACGCGCATCGTCGAGGATTGCGGCGGCCGCGTACACGAATTCAAGGGCGACGGCCTGATCGCGGTCTGGGACACCCGGGACGGCGATGCCGCCGCGCGCGCCTTGCAGGCGGCCCGCGAGATGCAGGAAATCGAAATCGCCGAAATGCTGCCGGAAGATTCGCCCGAAGGTCTTGAGCCGCTGGCGCTCGGCATCGGCATCGAACAGGGTTCGGTGTTGATCGGCTCGGTGGGCCCCGCGCATCGCCGCGGCCACGTCCTGCTCGGCGACACGGTGACCATCGTGTTCCGCATCCAGGAACTGACGGCCGATCTGGCGCACCCGATTCTGGTCGGCGGCAACGCGGCCAGGAAACTGAACGAAGAGCAACTGAAAGACGAAAAACTGGAATCCCAGGGCCACTTCCTGCTCGACGGCCTGCGCACGCCGCACCATCTGTTCGCACCGCCGAGCACCGGCAAGCTTCCGGAAGACCAGGACCGTGGTTTGAAAGTAATTCACGGCGGCCGTTCCTGACGACATTTTCAACGCCGTCATTTGCCCGCCATGAGCGGATTCAAGATAATCCTTCCGTGCCCAGTTCCCGGAACTCAAGATCTTGTTCGAAGAAGAAACCCGCGATGCCGCACGGAACGCGGCGATGATCCGTTTTCCGGCCGTGCTTGCGCTGGTACTGGCCATATTCCCGCCGATCGCCGCCCAGGCCCAGGAATGCCCTGACCTCAGCCGGTATTTCGCCGGCCAGGAAACCCGCAGCCAGGTCGAGTGGCTGCAAGTCGCGGGCGAACTCGAGGGTTTCCTGCTGCAATGCCTCGATTCGAGCGAATATTTCGCCTTGATCGGCGCCGCCCGGCTCAACGCCGGGCTGTTGCCGGAAGCCATCGAAGCGCTTGAGCGGGCGCTGTTGCTCAATCCCGAAAACGGCGCGGCCCAGATCGACTTCGCCGAAGCGCTGTACCGCCAGGGACAATTGTTTCCCGCCATCGAGCTCAACGAGCAGATTCTCCAGCGTCCCGACGTACCGGCCAACCTGCGGCCGGCGCTTGAACTCCGGGAGGAGGAATGGCGCGGGCTGACGCGCGACACTTCCTTTCGCGGCGACTTCCTGCTCGGTTACGACAGCAACCTCAACGGCGCCCCCGACCCGGGCCAGGTCACGCTGACCATCGCCGGCGAGAACGTGCTGCTCGCGCTGGGGGAAGAATTCGAAGCGATGAGCGGGCCGTATACCAATCTCGGCCTGGCGGCGAGCCACCGCAGGCTCGAGCCCGGCCACCAGCACAACTACACCGCTGAAATCCAGGGCCGCGTCAGCGACGACCGCAGCACCGACCTGCTGCAACTCGACGGCCGCTACAATTTCCTGCGTCCGCGCCGCACGCAAAGCTGGCAGATCGACAGTGGCGTCCGCAGCCTCGCTTTCGGCGGCTCGGCGCTGTTCACCGCCGCCGACGTTCAGGTGCGTTACAGCATTTCTCCGCTACTCACCTGCCGGCCCTTTTTCGACGCCTCGGCCCAATACCAGCTTTTTCACAACCAGAGCTGGCTGAATGCGTTCGACACGCGCCTCGGCGGCGGTTTCGCCTGCCCGCTCGGCGATGAGACCGCCAACTTCGGCAATATCAGCATCGAGGCCGCGCTGCTCGACAGCCAGAAGATCAAGTTCGACCGCCCCGGCGGAGACCGGGGCGGCTGGCAAGTCGCCGCCAACTGGCAATATCCGCTGCCCCAGGGCCTGTTCCGCGCCGTGATCAATCACACCCGGCTCGAAGACGGCGACAGTTACAGCCCCCTGCTCGACGCCGGCGCCCCGCGCTGGGTCAATCGCAGCTACCTGCTATTGCAATATCGCCGTGGCATGTTGTTCAACGGCGCCCCGGGCGACCTGCTGATCAACTTCTACCACCAGCAGCGGGACAGCAACATAGGCCTCTTCGACACCAGCGACACCACCTTCGAAATCGGCTTCAGCTTCGGATTTTGAGTTTTTTCGCCATTTTTGAACGTTGGAGGAACCATGCCTATTTGTAGGGGTGACGTAACAGAATGTCATCTCGTTATTGACGGAATGTCAAGTGTTATGTAAAGTGAGCCGCGAAATTGCTTATCCTTGCTTGGAACGGCGATAGCCGTGGAGTACTTGGAATGAAACGCTCGCTGGCACCCCTAACGTTGAAGAACTCCCCTTTGGTGCTGGTACTGTGTCAGGTACGAATCTCATCTGTACTGAATATCTCAAACTATGTTCCCGAAATTCAGGATGTCTTGCGGAAAAAAGGCTTTCCGATTTATGTGGGTGGTGAAATCGTTGAGTTTTCTGTTCAAGCGCAGTCGGATGAACCTGTACAGCAACGAAAGCAAGCGCATTGGGAGTTTCGGACTTCCGAAGAAGACTGGAGCATCATCGTCGGCAAGGCTGCCATAGTTGTGCAAACCACTGCTTATTCTAACTTTGAAAAATTTCTGGAAAACCTTTCAACTGCGTTGGGCGCTATAGTGACAGCAGTTGGGGATCTATTGGTTGAGCGCGTCGGGCTGAGATATGTCGATGCCATAAGACCGTCAGAGAACAAAACCTGGAGAGATTATGTAAAAGCAGGGTTTCATGGACAGGAGAACGAAATTGTAACTGGAGAAAATTCGGTTTTGTTCATGCAAACAGTTGTAGACACTGGTTCAAATCAGCGCATGATCATTCGATTGGCACAAAATCGTGATGGAGCGCTTCTTCCTCCAGATCTTTCGTTACACCCCAGACTACAGGATGACGTTAGGGAAGGAGAGTTGATAACACTTCTGGATATAGACCACTATCGAGAATATCGCCAAACTTTATCCGTTGATGATGTGATCGGAACCAGTTGGGAACTACATGATAAACTCGATATTATATTTAGAGAAATTGTTACAGATGAAGCACTGGAGGCTTGGAAATAATGCTAGCACTTAGGGTTTTTGAAGAAGACTTATACGATAGTGAGGCCTCACCGTCAAAAGAGCGGAGTTCTTCTTCGTATCCCAGAGTCCCGGCTAGAATTATTGAGTACATGAACAGCAAGCGTCACTTGGATAGCCATTGGTCTACAGTAACAGAAGACGATTTCTGGGATCTAGGTGGAGCTGACTCAAGTGCCGTATTTCTCGGATTTATGTCGGCGCAGAATGATGTTTCAACAGTTGAGTCCGAAATTTCCCCCAACGAACAGATTCGATTGGCTGTTCACATACTTTCATTTACGAAACGCCAATTAGGCGAATTGTTTGGTGTATCAAGGCAGGCAATTTACGATTGGCTCAAGGGTGAAGTAATAAGTAACAAAAACGCTTCCAGGCTCGCAGAACTTGCAGGTATGCTCGGTGCAATTACAACTGTTACTCGACGCCCTCTCTATCGTCGTTACACAACAGAGCCTATTACTGCAGAGGATCCGAGCATTCTGGACTTGCTACGTGAAGAAGAATGGGATACAGGCCGAATTCTAAATCTTTTGCGAAAAGCAAGAGAAATGACGACAAGCAGAGTAGAGCGACAAGGAACTTATCGAAGTCGAGTTTCTCAATCTAAAGGAGATGAAAACTTCCTAAACAATATGCGCTCTCTTGGTGAGGGGTAGTGAATGGACTCAGTCTCGAAATCGATTCGCTCTTCAGGATGGAAACAAGGAAGTCTTATAGGACTAAGCGATGTGGTGTCATTAATTAACGCAGCCGTTGACCGAATTCCAACATCCGTAGGCGACAAGGACGAAATCGGCCTAATTGTCATTTCTCAAGACTGTGATCTGGTTCAGGAATTAGTAAAGGAACCGTATGTTGAACTCATAGTTTGCAAGAAGGCTACCAAGCCCAAACCGCAGTACCTTTACGGGCGCAACCCTCGTATATTGGAAATTGGGATCTCGGAGTCTGATGATGAGATGAGTATTCATCAAGTTTCGGTACACGACAGGTTCCGCGTAGAAAAATCACTTTTCAAACATCGAGCCCCGGACACGACTAGAAGCCTTCAAGATAAGCAAAGGAAAATACTATGTGGCTGGATTGGCAAGCGATATACTCGCCCTGCTTTTCCAGATGCCTTCAATCAAAGGCTTATACCAGTCGAGAAGAATTTGGAAAAATTGCTCAAGAGCGACTCAAGCCATCATGTAACGGGGATATTCATTAACGGTGCTGACCAAGAACATTCCGATAACAATCCTTACTCGATACTAGTGCAGGTAACATATGAAGAACGTTGGTCCGAGGACTACAAAGTACTTGATTCGGTGGAAAATTTCGTAGAGGAACTCTGGAAAATACTTAATGGATGCTCAGGGATTGAAATTTACAGAGATGAAATCATGAAGGTGTCAGAAGCAGATTTAACACTCGGAGATTTGCGCCATTTCGAAAGACTGGACAAAGACTACCGCAGCTTGCCCGAAGAGGAGGGGAAAGCGATTCCCGTCGAGGCTCAAACAATATAGTCTCTACTTTTGGTTTCCCAAAATTTATTGGCATGGAACTGCGGCTTTACCAGGTTGACGCTTTCACGGACCGGGTGTTCGGGGGCAATCCCGCGGCGATTGTGCCCCTGAACGAGTGGTTGCCGGCGGAGACGATGCAGGCCATCGCCATGGAGAACAATCTGGCGGAGACCGCTTTTTTCGTCGAGCGCTTCGACGGCGACTACGAATTGCGCTGGTTTACCCCCGCGGTCGAAGTGTCGCTTTGCGGCCATGCCACGCTTGCGGCCGCCTGGGTGTTGTTCAACCGGCTCGGCCTCGAAGGCGACAAGGTCAACTTCCATACCCGCGGCGGCCAGCTATCGGTAATGCGCGACGGCGAAATGCTGATGCTCGACTTCCCGGCCCAGCCGCCGGCGCCGGCGGAGATCGGCGATGTCGCCACGGCGCTGTCGGGGGAGGGCGCGCGCGTGGAACCCGAGGCCGTTCTCGCATCGAGTTACGCCATGGCGGTGCTCGATTCCGAACAGTCCGTGCTCGCCGTGCGCCCGGACTTTCGCAAGATCGCCGCGCTGGACAATCCGAACCTGATCGTCACCGCGCCCGGAGACGATTGCGATTTCGTGTCGCGTTTTTTCGCCCCCGGCGTGGGAATCGACGAAGACCCGGTGACCGGCTCCGCCCATTGCGTTCTCGTTCCCTATTGGGCCGAACGCCTCGGCAAGAATGAATTGTTCGCCCGTCAGGTCTCCAGCCGCGGCGGTAAGCTCTGGTGCGCCCTGGACGGCGGCCGGGTGCTAATGGCCGGCCAGGCCGCCCCCTACCTCGAAGGCGTAATCACGATCTGATTACGGCATAGTTCCGCGAAATCGCACGCGCGTTGCTTGAGCAGGTCGAGCAGCGATCGTTCGATGATGTGTTCCGACCAGCTTGGCCACTATCGCGACGTTCGTGACGCCGCGAGGTTTGTGATAACTGAGCAAACCAGAACCAGCATCATCGCCTTGTCGGTGGTCATGCTCGGGGAAGCTCCCGGAACCGCTCGACTGAGCGAATGGGTTTCTTCCGTAAACGACGGCATGTCGCTGGAAGACCTCGCGAACCACATCGAGTCTTCCGACGCCTTCCAGGCGACCTACCCGAACTTTTCAACCAACCAGGAATTCGCCGAAGCCTTCCTGGGCAGCCTGATGGGCGGCGAAGAGGTGTCCGCGGAGCTCGTGGCGGCGGCAGTCGACATCGTCGTCGGTCTGCTGAACGACGGCATGACCCGCGGCGCCCTTGCCCTGGCGGCGACCGGGGCACTGCTCGACATTCACGCCCAGGGCGAAGCCCACGCGGCCTACGGCGATCTCGGCATGGTGGCGAACGGTCTCGCCAACCAGATCGCGGTAGCAGAGCACTACACGCTCAATGCCCGTATGATGGATCCGTCCTCGGGCGTTCTCAACGGCGTGACTTCCGACGACGCCACCGTGATGACGGCTATCGACGCCATCGGCGCCGTCGCGGTAGAGGGCGGAACCTTCGTTCTTACCACGGTGCGCGACGACATCAACGGCACCTCGGGCGATGACTTCATAATCGCCGAACCGGAGTTGCAGGCCGGTAATCTTTACCAGGCCACGCTGAATCCCTTCGACGAAATCGACGGCGGCGAAGGCAACGACACGCTCATCATCTACGGCGTCGGCGCCGGCGCACCGCTGAATCTCGGAGCCGAACAGGTTCTGAACGTCGAGAACGTGACTATCAGCACCGTGGGCGAAGTCAGTGCCGACCTCAGAACCTGGGAAGGACTTGAGGCGGTCAATCTGCAGCGTTTCGGCCGGGGCGACGATGTCAGAGTAGTCGTCAATGGCGCCGAGGTCGCCGCGGACATGACTTTCGGCGGAGATGCGACCCTGATCGGAGCCAGCGGCGCCGTGAACATCGCTGCCGGGGGAACCTCAACCGTGAGCGTGGGCTCTGCGGGGCACACCGAATCCGTAATGGTCGCGGGCGGCGCCGATGTTACGGTCCACAATGGCGCCGGCAAACAGTCCCAAACCGTATCTCACGTCAGCGCGGCTAAAGTGGCGCGAGGGGGAACGGAGACGGACGTCACGACTGAAAGCTACAGTTTAATTACGGATGGCGCGGGGTTCGTGTTGGACTCGGGCGGTCTAAGCCAAGCGACTATTACGATTGGCGGAACCCCGTACGCGGGAATCAAGACTGGCACAGCAGCAGAAGGCAAGATTCCTTTGCTCTACGAGGCAGATAGCGACGGGGAGTTCGACGACGCAGTTCCTGTGACTGACGCGGCAGGTGACGCCACAACCCTTGTATTCAATACCGCAAATGGAAAGCTGGAGTTGGCAAATGGGGGATCCCTTCCCACAGCTACGACCTTGGTAATTACTCCTGCTAGCTCTTTGGGCATGGAGAAAGGCACTACAACCTCAACTGAGATTACTGGCGCTGGTCCCACGCTCAAGGTACTGTCCGACGCCATTGCCACCCTCAGTCTCACCGATACCGACGCAATCGTACTGGTCACGAACGACTCAAAGGACGAGGAAGACGAGGGAACGCCGGAAGACCTGGCGGTTACGGTTGATGGATACGGCAAACACGTCGATGGCGCCATGAGTGGCAAGCTGTGCCTGGATGGCGCGGGAACGTCCGAGAACGTCATGATCGATGTGGCCGGCGATTCCGATTTCAGTCTGGCTTCCGACAAGATCAAGGCGCTCAGCGTTTCGGGCGACGGAGACCTTAAGCTCGGCTTGACCGAGTTTTCAATGAATGACGACGGTGGGCATGACGCCGCCGGTTCCCTGGAAACGATCACGTTGGGCGGCGCCGGTAAAGTAACTATCGGTCTGACCGGTCTGAGCGGCTTGACCATGATCGACGCCAGCGCAAGTAGCGGGGCAAACAAGCTGACCATGGCGTCCGGCGCTGACCAACTGGGCGATCTGGAAACCGTGGCTGGCGGTAGCGGTAGCGACACGGTTACCTTGAGAACCGCAACCAATGGCAGCCTGGAAAGCATCGATACCGGTGAAGGCAATGATAGGGTCACTGTCGATGGCATGCATTCGAGGGACGGAATCGAAGTTAACCTCGGCGCGGGCAACGACAGCTACACAGGCACCGCGGGCAACACGATGAGCCGTATTGACGCCGGCGACGGTGTGGATACGCTGAAACTGACCAGCATCGCCAACTCCACGTACAAAGGCGACGACGACAAGCAGAAGTCGATCTATACGGGCTTCGAGACGCTTGACGTCGGTGGCAGTGAAACCGGCACGTATGACATGAAGCTTCTCGGCATCGTGAATGATGTGCTGGTCAGTCGAAGCCTGATGACTGGCGACACCGTCACCCTGAAAAACATGGCCGACGGAATGGGGATCAGTGTCAGCGGCAAAAGCGGCTCGTGGCCGCCTTTCAAGCCCAGTGTACAGACCAAGGCCACTATCGTGCACGAATTGGCGGAAAGGGAAACGGGCGAACCTCGCTCCAGCGGCGAGCTTGACGTGTCCCTGAATGCCCTCGGATTTGCGAACGTAAAACTCCAAAGAGGCGCAGATTTGCACGGCTTGGGCGCGAGCGCCATGGGTGAGGTTGATCTGACGCTCACTACCGGCGAGGACATTGAAGTTCTCTTGGTCACCTCCAATGCCAGGGCTCATACCAGTTCAACAGTTACGGATCCTAGCCAACGCATGAAAGCCAGCGATTACGTCAATAAGCTTACGTTGGCAACCAGCGCCACCACCGCTGTTCTCGAAGAACTGATCGTTGATGGAAATGCGCGGCTTTTGGTGGACACCACCACTAACGCCACTGCATTCGCCAGCCTCGAGCTTGTGGATGCCACCGATAACTCGGGCGGTGTCAAATTCAATGGCAGTGCCATGACGCAAGAACTGGAACTTGTTGGCGGCAGTGGTAAGGACGTGCTGAGCATTGGAACCGGCGGTGGCGAGATCTATGGTGGCCTTGGCGGAGATTCCCTTACAGCAGGAGCTGGTGATGACATCTTTATCATCGATGATGCTGCGGAATCCCAAGCCAGCGTTAGAGGCGACGGGACGCTGAATCTGAATGGTGTCGACACCATCACCGGGTTCACCCCGGGTGACAGTGCCAGCGGGGACAGGATTGATCTGTCCCGGGGACTCTTGAACGCCCTAAAAGGGAACATCAAGAATACCACTGCTGAATGGGACGACTGGATGACGGATGATAATGGAGCCAATCCCGTCACCGGGATCGATAACGATGCAGTTGACCGGGCCAACGGTGATCTCGCTGCTGCTGACCTCGAAGCCTTTATCGGAAACGGCAATGGTCTTTTCGAGTCACAACGTACACTCGTTTCGGGACAGCCTGGTTTCAGTGACACTGGCGACAACACGGCCACCGACAAATACTCAATTGCGGTGATCGCGCAGACTGCAGACAATAGTGGTACGCAAGGCCTGTGGCTGCTCTTCGATGTGGACGGCAATGGGGACTTTGATGCGGACAGTGACATGGTCATTTTCCTCGCTGGTTCTACGGCCGCGACCGACATTGACGGCGATATGTTCTTCTAGCCGTAATCAATCAACCCCGGCGGCTCCGCCGCCCTCAACCAGAACCCCCGGCCTCGGCCGGGGGTTTTTTTTGCCGTTTTCTAGGCATCCCCAACAACCTGTGCCTAAACTGCCCTCGTGAAGAAATCATGGAGTCAGATGCGAGGGAGGAAAATGAACCAGTCTCTTCACGACACCGGCAAATCAGAAAAATCGAAGCGCAAGCCGAAGCGTCGGCGGAACCGCGAATCCTGGAATCTGATTTTGCTCATGTTTGCGTTCCACTCGGCCCAGGCGGCGGGCGGCTGGGCGCTGTACCAGGAATTGAAAGCGGACATATCCTCATTGGAGAGCGGTCTGCGGGCCGAAATTTCATCATTGGAGAGCGGTCTGCGGGCCGAAATTTCATCATCGGAGAGCGGTCTGCGGGCCGAAATTTCATCGTCGGAGGGCGGTCTGCGGGCCGAAATTTCATCGTCGGAGGGCGGGTTACAGGCCGAAATTTCAGGGTTGCGCGCGGACGTGTCCGGTTTGACCGAGCGTGTAGCGCGAGTGGAAACCCGGCTGGACAGCATCGAAGGCAGGCTCAACATGATCGAAGACAGGCTCTACATGGACACCGCCCACGCACCCATGTAATGGGGATGAAAGAACCACAGGCTGAGGCAGCGGCCGGGGCGATTCACCGCAGCATCAGGGATGCGACCGCGTACCTCGCCACGAACGTCGGCATTTCAGGCGGCCTGGTCATATTCTCTTCACATGGCTGGGCGGGCGGTGTCCAGTGAAGGGGCGGTATCGGGAGGGACGTCCCATGCAGGGGTGGGGACGGTGACGCCGGGGCTGAAGAATTGCAGCGCCGTGAACAACAGTGCGGCGACTGCGATGGTCAAAG
>JAJDYJ010000103.1 GCA_022822865.1 Pseudomonadales bacterium
AAGCAGACTGACGACAGGGCCCGGCTGCAGCGAGTTGAACAGCAGGGCGAAGCCGAAAATCAGCAAGGCGCTTGCGGCGCAAAACAGGCTGAGTTGGCGCAATACGAAAAACGCGCTGCGGCGCCGGCGAAGTTCGTCGAGGGTGACGTGCAGGCTGGCAAATGTGGGATGTGTCATAAAGACTCCGCCATTTGATTATGCGAATCCGCGGCGCCCACATACACGGGAACCGGGCGGCTCCGGCCAAGCCCAAATATCCCACCTTAGCAGCGGTGATTGCAAGCGGGAAAAGCGGCGATTTCCCGGCAGGCCGACCGCCGACTGTCAGGAATATCCGGTCAATTCCCGCGCCAACCACCTGATCGAGGTCAAGTACACCATATCCTCAATGTATGGTGGGTTATGTATACATTTTGCGCCAGATTTGGCGTAGAATGTATACTTCTTCGCGAAGGTAATGCCATGAAGCACGGAGAAGCGCAGCAGATTCTAGCCGCGACCAATCGCTGGTGGCGCGAGCCAACTCGATGGGTCGGCGACGATCCGGACCTGCGTCAGGCGATGAGCGCCCCGTTCCGCTACCAACCTGAAGTGCTGTCCGACCTCGCGCCGGGCGGACTCTACATTCTGCGCGGCCCGCGGCGCGTTGGCAAGACCGTCGCGGTCAAGGATGCGATACGGCAACTCATCTCGGGCGGCGTTCCACCGCGCTGCATCGTCCACATGGCCGTGGACGGTCTGCGCAGCCGCGATCTCGGCCTGCTCGTGGATGCCGCGGACTTGCTGATGCCGGGCGATGGGCATAGATACTGGTTCTTTGACGAGATCACCGGAATCACCGACGGCTGGCCGGAACGGGTGAAGTGGCTGCGCGACAACGACGCGCGCTTCCGCATGGACACAGTGGTGCTCACGGGATCTTCCGCCGCCGACCTCCTGGGCGCCACGAAGGCCCTGGCTGGGCGCCGGGGCGACGCGAAAGCCCCGGACCGCGTGTTGCTGCCAATCGGCTTTCGCTCCTTTATGCGCCTTGTTTCGACTGATACGCCACCCGACATGCCTGGCCCGACGGGCCTTGGCATCCCCGATCTTACGCGACTTCGTCTCAAGGAGCGTATCGCGGAACTCGTACCCTGGCAGGATGCGCTGATCCGGACTTGGGAGACGTATTTGATCTGCGGCGGGTTTCCGGCCGCGGTCGCCCAGCACGTTGCCTCCCGCGGGGAACCCTTTGCCCTGCGTCAGGCGCTGGTGGATGTCATCCATGGCGATGCCTTCCGCCGCGCCGAGTGGTCGCAGTCCCAGAGCACGGATGTGCTCCGGCGGCTGGCCGCGAATCTCTGCACACCACTCAACATTGCTTCTCTCGCCAACGACACCGGCGTCGCACAGGCAACGCTCAAGCGCCGCCTCAGCGAGTTGCGGGACGCGTTTGTGGTCTGGCCCTGCTACCGGGAAGAGAACCTGCGGCCCAAACTCGGCGCGCAGTCGAAGCTCTACTTCACGGACCCTGTCTACGCTCGACTGACGCCGGATTCCGCCCCTGATTTCTCACGCCTGTCCCAGCAGCAACTCGGCATGGCATTGCTAAGAGCGACCGAACGCGTCGCGCCGGGCACGTTCGTCGGATTCGACCGAGTGCTGCACCACCGCACAGCCGCGCGCAAGGAGATCGACTTCGTGGGGCCGGACTTTGGCGGCATCGCCTTCGAATCAAAGTACGTCGACGGCAGTTGGCGGCGCGATGCGCTCACCCTGAAGGCGTCACGCTGGCGGGGAATACTGGCCACGCGCTCCGACACCGACCTGTCCGACCCCGACGTCGCGGCCGTGCCGGCCGGAATGCTGGCTTGGCTGCTCGACTCCTAAATACGGCCGCCGCAGTGGTGGGACGCTTACCTATGCCAATGAAAGTTCCGCCGAAATGATCGATCCAAGGATTGCCGGTATCACGCAAAGAGTTCGGCCTAACCCAAGTGAGAGAGGGTGCTCCTCGAAGACTGAATCCTATGGAAGTCCCATTTTGACCAGTTACCTGCGCGAGCCGACCTGGCGCGGTGAGCGACAAGGGCCGCGCAAGCTATCCGACTAGGCAGGACCGGAACCGGCGACAATCCAGCGTGATGGACCGCGAGCCGCCCGATACGATGACGAAATACCATTCTGACCGGAGACGACATGAACGCACAAGAATTGCTATTAAAATTCGCGAACGGCGAACGTGAATTTGCCGGCGCGGACCTGTTCGGCGCGAAGCTGGAAGGCGCGAACCTGCAAGAGGCGAATCTGGAAGGTGCGGATCTGACTTGCGCAACACTGATCGGCGCGGTACTGAGAGGCGCGAACCTACACAACGCCGACTTGAGCGGTGCGAATCTGATCGGCGCGGACCTGACCGAGGCGAATCTGATCGGCGCCGATCTGAAAGGCGCGGACTTGCGCGCCACGGACCTGACCCGCACGAACCTGTGCGTCGCGGTCCTGACCGGGGCTGACTTGCGCGGCGCGGGTTCGACCTATGGGTACCTGTCCGAGACCGACCTGAACCATGCGTACCTGCACCAAGCCGACCTGCGCGGCGCGAAGCTGGGCGACGCGAAGCTGATCGAGGCGAAACTGGAAGGCGCTGACCTTCGCGGCGCGTATTTGGTCGGCGCGAAGCTCACCGAGGCGAAACTGGCAGGCGCGAAACTGGAAGGAGCTGACCTTACAGGCGCTGACCTGCGCGACACGGAGCGCAATGACGAAATACCTTTCTGACAACATGACCCGGTCCGCACGACGGGCGTCCAGACGATGGGTGTCCCACGATGACCACATTGCGGGAAGACTCGGGCAGGCCTAGAATGTCACTCATCAATTTGAAATTACCTCAGAGGATTAGAACTGAATAAGCATGAAATATGAGCCGTTAGCCATTGAATTACGAAATGTGAGTGAATCAGTAGAAGAAATATCACTGACTTTTGAAGAAATTGAATCTATTATTGGTGAAAAGTTACCAAGGTCAGCATATACTGATCGCACTTGGTGGGCAAATACATCGCATCGATCCCTATACAGACAATTAAATCAGGTTGGGTTTAAGGTAGGGAAAGTTAATCTTGAAAAGAGGTTTGCCCCCTTTAGAAGGCTTGAGGATGAAAATTTAATAAATCCGAACATTAGTAAAATCGTGGAAGAAATTGAGAGTAGAGCCAGTAGATTTGAATTTGGAAATTTGCAATCGATTAGAAAAAAGCAAAAGAATCTCGAAAGATTACATCAATTTATATTTGGCATACAGACAATCAATTCAGAGGAAGGATATGCTTATCACTATGGAGGAAGAAACGAACTTCAATTTAATATTGGGGAAGACAAATTTAAAGGAAACCAAGGTTTCAGATACGGCGTTGCGATCTCGTTGCATCGCGGACCCGCACTGAATCAGATTAGTGGAGAGACACTTCAGCGATTCAAGAAATTAAATGAGTTCATTGAGCTTCGATCCGATGAATACTTGGATTTCTATATGTATGAGCATATGCGCTATTCTGAAGAATGGAGTGATTGGCATGAATTACGTCCTGTTCCTCCCAGTGCCATTAAGTTAGATTCATTTATCTTTATTGGCAAATTCCAGGAATCGTCCAATATTAGTCCTAGATTCATGCTAAGAGACTTTGATCGTCTGCTGGAAATGTACAAATATGTTGAAGGCGAATATGAGTCTCCTTACTTAGAACCACCAAGAGGTGTCGATTTCAAGCCTGGCTTAACAAAAAAGCCATCCAAAGCAAGCGCAACTTCTATCGAGCGGAAACTAGATAGGAATTTGCGCCACAATGAAATACAGTATGCATTAGGGAAATACTTAATCGAACTGTATGGAAAGCATCAAGTACGAGATGAATTCCCCACGCCAAACGGCATGCAAGTGGATCTCGCAGTAAAGCATGAAGAAGGCTTTATATATTACGAGATAAAAGTTGAATCTTCTGCCCGCCAGTGCATTCGTCAGGCAATCGGACAACTTCTTGAGTATTCGTATTGGCCTAATGCGACTCAGGCCTCTAAGCTCATTGTTATTGGCGAACCGCAATTTGATGATTCTGCAAGAACTTATCTTGAGACAATACGAGGAAAATTTGAGATTCCAATTTTTTATAATCAGTTTGACATGAATTCCTGTGTGCTGATAAAGGACTGATTACGCGATTTTCAGCGTGTTCGCGTACTTCATCGGCAACTTGATGCCCAAAGGTCGGAAGGAAAACTTGCGCTCTCTCGCGACGGGCGGGTTTCATTGCGGGAACAAAGTTGCCGTCACCGGATACCAACGCGATTACGTCTGTGTGCTTTTTCAATGTAATTGAGACAATGTCCAAGCCGGGTCTCATGTCCACAACTTTCTGATGCACATCGGCACCGAGATTTCATGATTTTTTCAGGAAAGGGGCTGCAGACATGCGCGAGGCAGAATCACACTTGGATTGTAGCGCACGGCGCGGCAAGCTTTGATTGGTAATGGCGAGCCTACGAGCAATCAGCGATTAAGGCTGTGGTATTCGGGGTTGGGGATCATGTCTACGCCGCTGGCGACTCGGTTGGACATGTTGAAGAAGCCTGTGGTGTCGACGATATCGAAAATCTCGTCGTCGCTGAAGCCCGCCTCTCGCAAGGCGGTACGGTCCTGGTCGTCGATCAGATTGGGGGTGGCCGTCAGTTTGTGAGCGAAGTCGAGCATGGCGCGATGCCGATGGGACAGTTCGGCGACGCGATAGTTCGCGACGAGCATTTCGCCGAGTTCCGGGTCGCCGGAGAGTTTCCGCACCGCCTGACCGTGAGCGACGATGCAATAGTAGCAATGGTTGGTGGAGGACACGACAACGGCAATCATTTCGCGTTCGAGCTTGCTCAGACCGCTTTCGCCCAGCATCAACTCGTTGTAGAAGGCGACGAAATTCTTCAGCTTTTGCGGCCGGGACGCGTAGGAAAGCAGCACGTTCGGCACAAAGCCGAGTTTTTCCCTGCAAAGCGCGAAATAGGCTCTCATTTCATCGTCGAGTTGCGCTTCGAGCTGTTCCATGGTCTGAACTGCAAGCGCCATGACATGTGAAGGCTGGGGCATCGGAATCCTCCTCGGGTTTTCAGCCAGCCCTGGCCGGGCAGCCCATTTCGGCGGGGCGATAATGATCGGATTCGAGGGGAAACACCCGGATTCGGCAATTTCTCAGACCTTGCTCAAGATCCGCCAGATTTTCGTAGATGCCGATATCGGACAAGGTGACCCGGGTCGGCCGCGGCAGCACGAGTTTTTCCTCGCGGGCATCCTGCAGGGCCTGGCGGGGCGAGAGCCAGCGATAATCGGTGATTTCGTCCTGGTCGATCTTCACCTCGGCCTGCCGCGAAACCGGACAGACGAAGAACCAGGTGGAGAATCTGCGCGGCAAGCCTGGCGGCGTCGTCCAATGACCCACATGAATCAGGCGGCCGGCTTCGATTTCCAGTCCGGTTTCTTCGCGGGTTTCGCGCAACGCGGCATTGAGCGCGGCGGAATATAGCTGCCCGGATTCCGCTTCACCGTCAAAATCCGCCGAATCTACGCGGCCTCCGGGGAAGACCCAATGGCCGCCATGAAAAACCAGCGTGGCGCTGCGCCGCAGCAGCAATACTTCGATTCCGTCGCCGGAATCCGCCTCCCGGGCAAGCACCACGGTGGCGGCCGGGACCGGTTCCCGCACCGGAGCGTTGCGCGGCTGTTGCATGCTTCGAATCCTTCCCGCGCCTCAGGCGGCCTCGGCCGCCTGATCCGCCATCACCCGCCGGATCGATTCGCGCTGGTTGAGCCGCTCGATCAGCGCCCGCACGTTCGGCACTTCGTTGTAAGCGTCCCAATCCAGCGCCTTGCGGCAGACCACGGTGGCGAGACTGACGGTAAAGCGAAAATAGAAGTCGGCGTAAGTGATCTCGTCGCCGGCGAGGTATGGATCGAAACTCGCAAGGGTTCCCAGGCTGGCGAAGCCGCGCTTGAGCAATTTGCGCACGGCCTCCCTTTCCTCCTCCTGCGGGGGGCGGCCGAAAAACACCTCGCCATACAGGCGCCGGGCGGGCAACTCGATATACAACTCGATGTGCCGCATCAGTTCCTGCACCTTGCCCCTGGCAAACGGGTCGTCCGGATAAAAGCTCGGCCCCTCGCCCAGCGCTTCGAGGTAATCGATTATGACGCCGGTCTCGGTCAGAAATCCCTGATCGGTTTCGATACAGGGCACCTTGCCCATCGGGCTGCGGGTCAGATAGTCGGGATCCTGGTTCGGATTGACCTCCACCTCTTCGAAGGCCATGCCCTTTTCCAGCATGATCGCCTTGAGAATGGCGTAGTAATTGCTCAGATTGATTCCGTACAGTTTGATGCTCACTTCGTTTTTCCTGCTTGAAGGAAGCCGCGGCGGCGCGCGCCGGGCTGTCCGTGGATGAATCGGATTGGATTATTGCACCGGCTGCAGCCGCGGAAAGACGATCTCCTGGCCGATTTGCAGCCGATTCGGGTCAAGTCCCGGATTGTATTGCCGCAGCAGCCAGATCGGCGTCGAGTAACGCTCATCGGAAAGCGTGCTGATGTTCTCGTTGGCCGCTACCCGGTGATTGATCACGCCCTGGATATGGTAATTGCCGAAGAACTCCCGTTGCAGGTCCGCGTGGTACTCGCGCCGCGCGAGTTCGAACTCGCCTATGTTCACGCGGGAGAAATCGAGCCGCAGCCGCTCGCCGACGATGACCGGATCCCTGAACGCCATATTATTGAGGCGGCGAATGTCCCAGGCACGGATACCCAGCCATTCGGCGTAATGGCCGAGTGTCTCGGAAGCCTGCACTTCTACGGTGTTGCGGCTGTCGACGCTGTAATCCGATGGATCCGCGGCCAGTTCCGCGCTCACAATCCGGTTGCTTTGCGCCACGTCCACCGCCGGATCGATGGCCACGGCCTGTTCTTCCTCGTCCGAAACCGGAACGTCGAGTTCCTGGTCGTCCGGCAGCACGGCGGCAGGGGGCAGAATCGGCTCTTCGATCGGGGCCGGCACGTTGCTCGCGACCTGCACCGGTTCAGGCACGATTTCGGGCTCGGCTTCCGCCGGCGCCGGCGGAGCGGAGCCGCCCGCGGTGTCCGGCGCCGCCGCCAGGAGCGTGGTCTGGCTGTCCTGCGGCAACAACAACCGCTGGCCGATCTGGATTCTGTGCCGGTTAGGCAATTGATTCAGCGCCACGAGCCTCGAAACGCTGGTGTCGAAGCGTTCCGCGATGTACGACAGGCTGTCGCCGCGTTCCACGACATAGGCGACATCGGGAGTCTGGATCGAGAATTTCAAATCGTTCGGCACCAGCGCCAACAAGTCGCCCGCGGGAACCTGGCCGGCTCGCAGCTTGACCGGAAAGCCGCTGGGAATGCGCTTGTTGCCTTCCCAGACCGCCGGCCGCAATGCCGGGTTGTCGGACTGCAATTGTTCCAGACCGACGCCGACGGCGTCGGCCAGCACCTGGGCGTCGACGAATCCGTCGACCCGGACTTCGCGGAATTCCGGCGCGGGATCGAAGGTGTAACCCGCGAAATAGCGGTCCAGGTCGTACTCGATCTGCAATACGGCAAGGAACTGGGCATAGAAATTGCGCGAAGCGAAGCCGAACAACCGGCCCCGATAATTGGCAATGATGGTTTCGATGTCGGTCGTTCCCGTTTCCCGCACCGCCCGGCGCATGCCGCCCGCGCCATGATTGTAGGCGGTCAGCGCGAGCGGCCAGGTGCCGAGAATGCTGTAGTTGTATTCGAGCAGGCTCATGGCCGCGTTAGTTGCGATGTACGGATCCATGCGCTCGTCGACGATATGATCGATTCGCATGAAACGCTGGCCGGTCGCGCGTCCGAACTGCCACATGCCGGCGGCGGAAGCGCTGGAAACCGCCCCCGGATTGAACGAGGACTCCACGTGGGGAAGAATGCCGAGTTCCTGCGGCAAATCCTTTTCCTCGATAACCTGGCGGATATGCTCCCGATAAGCGCCCGAGCGCCGCAGACCGCCGAGGAAGCGGTCGGACTGGCCGAGCTGGAAACGTATATTGGAAGCGGCGTCGTTCAGGGTCTGGTTGCTCACGCCTGCGGGGAACAGCGCGAGAATCTCCTGCTGGCCGGCTGTAAGATCGCTGCGCTTGCCGCCGCCGAGTACGCGCAAGTCGTCGCGGATCCGGTTCCTGGCGTTGCTGATGGCGCGCTGGTTGTACGCTACGGTCTCGTAGATGACGGACAGGTCCCGGGCGTCGTGGAGAAAGCCGTTGCGGGTATTGATTTCGGTGTAGACCTTGAGCCAGAAATTCACCGCCGGCTCGATTTCCGGCGGCCGCGGAAACAAATCCGGGGATTGCGCATTGGCCGCAAGCGGCCAGATCAGAATGGCAAGAAACAGGAATATCCTCATGGCACGCTGTCCGCTTCCGCGCCTTCCTTGACCGGAATCAGCAAATCCTCCCGGGTTACGTTCATGAGGATAATAACGTTCGATGCGACGTAAATTGAAGAGTAGGTTCCCACGATCACGCCTATGATCAGGGCAATGGCGAATCCCTGGGTCGACTCCCCGCCGATCAGCAGGATCGAGAACAGCACGAGCAAGGTCGTGAACGAGGTGATCAGCGTTCGGCCCAGAGTCTGATTCAGTGAAATATTCACCGTGTCGATGGGTTCGGTCTTGCGCAACATGCGGAAGTTCTCGCGGATGCGGTCCGAGACCACGATGGTGTCGTTGAGCGAGTAGCCGATGATCGCGAGCAGGGCCGCCAGTGTGTTGAGATTGAATTCCATACCCGAGAGCGAAAAAATGCCGAGGGTAATGATGAGGTCGTGGGCCAGCGCCGTTACGGCGCCGACTGAAAACTTGAACTGGAAGCGCACGGCGATGTAGACCATGATGATGCCGAGCGCCACCAACATGCCGAGTCCCCCTTGTTCGGCGAGTTCCTCTCCCACCTTCGCGCTGACGTAGTCCGAACCCTGCAAGGTGATTTCGGTGTCGCTGCGCTCCTGCAGATAGGCGGCGATGGCTTCGCCGGTAAGCGCCGCCTGTTCCGCCTCGGTGGCGACCTCGGCATTTGGATCGAGCGGCAGCAGTACGCGAATCTCCCGGTCGGAGCCGAAATTGACGACCACGGCGTCCTCATAGCCCGCCTCTTCGAGTTGGGCGCCGACTTCATCGAGTTGTGCGCTCTCCGCGAAGCTGAGCCGAACGGAAGTGCCGCTGGTGAAATCGAGGCCGAATTCGAGTCCGCTTGCCGCCAGCGAACCTAGCGAGATCAATACGATGATGATGGACATTATCGCGGCAGGCTTGCGATAGCCCATGAAGTTGACCTTGAATTGCGGCGCCGCCATGGCTCAGCCCTTGCCGCCGGCCGGCTTGATCGGGAGTATGCCGATCGACAGGCTGCGCAGGTCGCGGCGGCCGCCGTAGATCAGGTTCACCAGCGCCCGCGTACCGACGATGGCGGTAAACATCGAGGTGATGATGCCGATCATCAGCGTCACCGAGAATCCCTTGACCGGCCCCGTGCCGATGGTGAACAGCACCACGGCCACCAGAAAGGTCGTCAGGTTGGCGTCGAGAATCGTCGTGAAGGCCCGGTCGTAACCGGCGCTGATCGCCTGTTGCGGCGGCAGCCCGTTACGCAGTTCTTCCTTGATCCGCGTGAATATCAGCACGTTGGCGTCCACCGCCATGCCGACCGTGAGCACGATGCCCACGATTCCCGGCAAGGTCAGCGTCGCGGGCAGCACCGAGGACAGCACGGCGAAGATCAGCACGATGTTCATGATCAGGGCGACGTTGGCGGCGAGCCCGAACACGCGGTAATAGAACAACATGAAAACCACGACCAGGATGGCGGCGATCTGCACGCCGCGAATGCCCTGCTCGAGATTTTCCCGGCCCATGGTGGGCCCGATCACCGATTGCTCGACGATGGTCATCGGCGCCGCGAGCGAACCGGAACTGATCAGCAGCGACAGATCCATGGCCTCGCGCTGGGTCAGGCCGGTGATGACGAACTGCCGGCCGAGGGCGGAATTGATGCGGGCGTGGCTGATCAGGCGGCGGTCCTCGTAGAACTCGACGTCTTCCACCTCCTGGCCGTTCTCGTCGATGACGAGGTTGGTGCGCGAGCGCGTTTCGATCAGCAGGATGTCCATCATGCGGCCGACGTTGTCGCGCGTGACCCGGTTGATCTGGTTGCCGCCCTGGGCGTCGAGGCTGATCTGCACCTGGGGCAGCCCGTTCTGGTCGAGCGAGGGCCGCACATTGCTGATGCGGTCGCCTTGCAGGATCACGTCGTTGTCGACATTGACCGGGAACACGCCTTCCGGCGCCACGTAATCGTAGGTCTCGAAACTCGAACGGGGCGCGCCGAGCGCCGCTTCGAGATGAAATTCCAGCGTGGCGATGCGCTGCAGGATGCGGATTGCCTGGGCCGGATCCTGCACGCCGGGCAATTCGACGACGATGCGGTTCGAACCCTGCTGCTGTACCGTCGGTTCGGCCACGCCGAGGGCGTCGACGCGATTCAGCAAGGTCGTGCGATTGGCCTGCAAGGTGTCGCGCTGGATCTGCAACTGGGTATCTTCGGTCATGCGCAGATCGAGGATGAAGACATCGCCGGCTTCGCGATTCTGGAATTGCAGGTCGGGAAAATTGTCGATCAGTTCCGAGCGCGCCCGGGAGCGGTCGTTGGCGCTGGCGAAGCGCACCTCGATATGGGAATAATCGATCATGTTCAGGCCGCGGGTGCGGATGCGCAATTCGCGCAGAATGCTGCGCACGTTGCTCAGATTGTCTTCCATGCGGCCGGTCACCGCGGCCTCGATGTCCACCTCCATCAGAAAATGCACGCCGCCTTGCAGGTCGAGCCCGAGATTCATCTTGCCGGCGCCGATGGCCTGCATCCAGCCGGGCGTGGTCGGCGCGAGATTCAGGGCGACGATGAAATCGTCGGTCAGCGCTTCCTCGATGGCGGTCTTGGCGCGCAATTGTTCTTCCACGGTGTCGAAGCGCAACAGGATGCCGCTGTCGTTGAGTTCCGAGGAAAGCGCCCGCGACTGGGCGGCTTCGAGCGCCGTGGTGATATTGTCGAGGTCGGGCTGGACGAGTTCCCGGCTTTCGTGGGTGACCTGCAGCGCCTCGTCGTCCGGATACAGGTTCGGCACGGAATAGAGAATGCCGAGCGCCACCGCGAGCAGGACGAGAATATTCTTCCAGGCCGGGTAGCGGTTCAACATGACGCCGGGACTCCCGGGGAGTTCAGGGCAGTGCCGGCGGTCATATCTGTTCCAGCGTGCCTTTCGGCAGCGCCGCCGCCACCGAAGATTTCTGCAACTTGATCTCCACGCCGTCGGCGACCTGGATCGCCATGTATTCGCCGCTGACCTTGGTGACCTTGCCGAGCAGGCCGCCGGAGGTCATCACCTCGTCGCCCTTGGAAATGCTCGCGATGAGTTCGCGATGTTCCTTGGCGCGCTTCGACTGGGGCCGGATCAGCAGCAGCCAGAACAACAGGATCATGCCGCCGAACAGGATCAGGTTGAAGGTCAGCGAAGGTTGCGCAGCCGCTTCCTGGGCGTGGGCAGTGCTGAAAAGCAGATTCATCGGATAGCCTCGGTCGAATTCCCAGTCAAGGGCGGAATGTTAAGTTTCAAGGGATAATTTCTCAAGTGCGGGCTATTGGAATTGTGGCTTCGATCCGTCGCCGTCGGCGGGCGGGGATTGCAGCGGACGCCGTGAATACATCCCTGTAGGCTCCGCGTTCGGCATCCATGCCTCACACGCCCGCTGCAATCCCCGCCCGCCGGCGGCGACTAACATTGTGCGGAAACCTAAGTATTCAGTTTTCGGCGAACACTCTGGACGAAGGAATCCAGTTCGCCTTGTTCGATGGCTCGGCGTAGTTGCGCCATTAGAATTTGGTAGTAGTGGAGATTGTGGATGGTGTTTAGCTGGGAGCCCAGGATTTCACCGCATTTGTCCAGGTGGTGGAGGTAGGCGCGGGTGAAATTGCGGCAGGTGTAGCAGTTGCAGGTTTCGTCGATTGGGGCGGTGTCGTTGCGGTAGCGGCTGTTGCGGATGCGCAGTATGCCGGTCGAAGTGAACAGATGGCCGTTTCGGGCGTTGCGGGTCGGCATCACGCAATCGAACATGTCGATGCCTTCGCATACCGCCTCGACGATGTCCTCCGGCGTGCCGACTCCCATCAGGTAGCGTGGGCGGTCCGCGGGCATCAAATCCGCGCAATGGCGCATGATGGCGGACATTTCCTCCTTGGGTTCGCCTACCGAGAGGCCGCCGATGGCGTAGCCGGGAAAATCGAGTTCGAGCAGGCCCTGCAACGAGCGTTCGCGCAACTGCGGATACATGCCGCCCTGGATGATGCCGAACAGCGCGGCGGGATGTTCGCCGTGGGCTGCGCGGCAGCGCGCCGCCCAGCGTAGCGAAAGCTCCATCGACTCCCGCGCCTGTTTTTCGATTGCCGGATACGCTGTGCAATCGTCGAACACCATGATCACGTCGGCGCCGAGTCGCTGTTGCAGGGCGATGGCCGATTCGGGGCCGAGGAAGATCCTGTCGCCGTCCACGGGGGAACGGAATTCGACGCCTTCCTCGCTGATCTTGCGCATGGCGCCGAGGCTGAAGACCTGGAAGCCGCCGGAATCGGTCAGTATCGGCCGGCTCCAGCCCATGAAACCATGCAGTCCGCCATGAGAATTGACGATTTCGGCGCCCGGCCGCAGCATCAGGTGGAAGCTGTTGGCGAGTATCATTTCCGCGCCGACTTGCTCGAGCTGGCTCGGGTTCAGGCCCTTGACCGTGCCATAGGTGCCGACGGGCATGAAGGCTGGGGTGCGCACCTCGCCGCGGGCGAATCGCATCAGCCCGGCTCGCGCCTTGCCGTCGACCTTGTGCAGTTCGAATTCCATTTACAGGTTACTCTTTTTGACTCAGTGCTCCCGGGTTTCCCTGAAATCGATGGCGGGCCATTTTTCCATCGCCAGATTCAGGTTCACCTTGCTCGGCGCCAGGTAGGTCAGATAACCGCCGGCGTCGAGCGCCAGATTGTCGTGGTACTTTCTGCGGAAATTCTCCAGTTCCTTCGCATCCCCGCAATCCACCCAGCGTGCGAGTTGCACGGTCACCGGCTCGTAGCCGCAATCGACGCCGTATTCCTCCTTTAGCCGGTAGGCGACGACCTCGAATTGCAGGGCGCCGATGGCGCCGATCAGCAGGTCGTTGTTGCGCAGGGGCAGGAAAACCTGCACCGAGCCTTCCTCGGCCAGTTGCGTGACGCCTTTCTGCAATTGCTTCCATTTCAGCGGGTCGCGCAGTTGTATGCGCCGGAACAGTTCCGGCGCGAAATTCGGAATGCCGCGAAATTTCAGTTCTTCGCCGCTGCTGAAGGTGTCGCCGACCTGGATCGTGCCGTGATTGTGCAGGCCGATGATGTCGCCGGAAACCGCCGCTTCCGCCAGTTCCCGTTCGCCGGCGAGAAATGTGACGGCATCGCTCACCCGCGTGGTCTTGCCGGTGCGGCAATGCCGCATTTTCATGCCCTGGCTGAATTCGCCGGAACAGATGCGCAGAAAGGCGATGCGGTCGCGATGTTTCGGGTCCATATTGGCCTGTATCTTGAAAACGAAGCCGCAGAAATCCTCCTCCAGGGCGGAGACTTCCCGGCTCTCCGCCGCGCGGCCGCGAGGAGGCGGCGCCGCTTCGACAAAATCGTCGAGCAATTCGCGAACGCCGAAATTCGTCAGCGCGGCGCCGAAATACACCGGCGTCAACTCGCCGGCCAGATAGGCTTCACGGTCGAACTTTTCACTGGCGCCGCGCACGAGTTCAATCTCCTCACAGGCCTGTTCGTACCAGTTGCCGAGCAATTTCCGCGCCTGCTCGCCATGCAGTCCCTCGATCCTTTCCGCATCGCCCGCACGCCCTTGCAACGCGGCCGGATAGGCCAGCACCTCATCCGTTGCCAGATGGTACAGGCCCTTGAATTCCCTGCCCATGCCCAGCGGCCAGTTGACGGGCGCGCAACGGATGCCGAGCACGCTTTCGATTTCGTCGAGCAGTTCCACCGGATCGCGGATGTCGCGGTCGAGCTTGTTGACGAAAGTGAACAGGGGCGTGTCGCGCATGCGGCACACGTTCATCAGCTTGATGGTGCGTTCTTCCACGCCCTTGGCGCCGTCGACGACCATCAGCGCCGAATCCACGGCGGTGAGCACGCGATAGGTGTCTTCGGAAAAATCCTCGTGGCCGGGGGTGTCGAGCAGGTTGACGACACGCTCCTTCCAGGGAAACTGCATGACGGAAGAGGTAACGGAGATTCCCCGCTCCTGCTCCATGCTCATCCAGTCCGAAGCCGCCATTCGGCCGGACTTGCGCCCCTTCACGGTCCCGGCAGTCTGGATGCGGCCGCCGAGCAGCAGCAACTTCTCGGTAATCGTCGTCTTTCCCGCGTCCGGATGCGAAATGATGGCGAGTACGCGCCGCCGCTCGATTCTGTCGCGCAGGGTTTCCATATACAGGTGGGGACTGGACCGCAAGGCGCGCGATTATAGCAGTGTGGCGGGAGGCTGCTAGAATCGCGGGCCTGGCGGTGATGTTGGAGGCTGGCGGTGGATTTTCGATTGAGTGAGGAGCAGCGGGCGTTGCAGGAATCGGTGCGACGGTTTGCGCGGCGGGAATTGCCCGGGATTGCCGCGGAGATCGAGCGCAGCGACGAACCGCCGGGGCTGGAATTGCGCGAGCGCTTTGCGGAACTCGGTTATCTGGGCGTGAATTTGCCCAGGGAGTACGGTGGCGGGGGGCTCAGCCATCTTGACGCAGTGCTTGTGCTCGAGGAGATTGCCAGCATATCTATCGCGGTCGCCTTTCCCATCTTCGAATCCTGTTTCGGGCCCACTCTCGCTATCGCTCATTTCGGCAGTGCGGAAATGCGGCGGCGGGTGCTGCCGGCGGTTTGTTCAGGCGAAATCGTCGTCGCCGTCTCCATGTCGGAGCCGGACGCCGGATCCGCGCTCACCGATCTCGGTACGCGACTGCGCGAGGAGAACGGCAAGTTGTCGCTCAGCGGCACGAAGCGCTGGTGTTCGGGAGCGGGGCATGCGGACGTCTATCTGGTGTACTGCCGCATGTCCGATGAACCCGGCGCGCGCGGCATCGGGGCGGTTCTCGTACGCAGGGGCGCTCCCGGTTTCAGTTTCGGCAAGCGCGACCACCATCTCGGCTTCCGCGGCGTAGGTAGCGCCGACATGCATTTCGACGAGGTCGAGATCGACCCGGCCGACGTACTCGTTGCGGCCGGCGGCTTCCGGCAACTGATGGAAGCCTTCGACCTCGAACGCTGCGGCAACACCACGATGTCGCTGGCCGTGGCCCAGTCGGCGTTCGACTATGTGCTCGACTATTGTCAGCAGCGCGAACAGTTCGGCAAGCCGCTGGTGGACTTCCAGGCGGTGCAGATCCATCTGGCGGAAATGAAGATGAAACTGGATGCGGCGCGTTTGCTGTTGTATCGCGCGGTCACCGGCGCCGAAAGCAAGTTGCCGTCGCTGGCGGACAGTTCCATCGCCAAATGCTTCGCCAACGAGGCCGTGCGGGAAGTCACGGGCAAGGCGATGCAACTGATGGGGGGCTACGGCTATTCGAGAGAGTTTCCCATCGAACAGAAATTGCGCGACGGCTGGGGCTGGGGCATCGCGGGCGGCGCCATCGATATCCAGAAAATCAATATCGCATCCGCCCTGGTCGGACGCCGTTTCAACCAGCGGCGCTGAAGGATGAAATTTTTCGGAGTAACTAGTGAATGGTCGCGGTTTCGGGCCGTTCGCCGGTCTGGGCGAACGAAGGGTGCAGCAGGTCCGTTCGTCCCACCACGAGCAGATCGTTCCGGCACAGGCTTTCCTCGCCCTCCCCGCCTTCTACCGGCAGATCGTCGAGCAGTACGCAAGCGACTTCCTCCTCGGCGACTTCGACGACTACGCAGGGCTTGAAGCCACTGACGGTGTTGAGCGAGGCGGGACTGCCCACCACGGCGTCAAAGCGTGGAAACTCCCCGCTGGCGTCCTTGAGCACGCCGATGGGGAGATAGGGAAAGCCGAAGCCCGCGGCGGCGACGATATGAATGATCTCGATGACTTCAGGATCGGTCAGATCCAGGCGCACGGTGTCGGCCTGGTCGGTGATGCGGCCGATCTTGCGCTGGTTGATCAGGCGCAGGAACAGATCGAGATCGTTCTGGTTCCATTCCAGAATCTCTTCGTTGCCGGAGGCCTCCGGGTCGGCGGTGAGTCTGAGGATGCCCGTTTCTATGGTGAGATCGAAGGATTCGGAATCATCGGGGCCGGGCACTACCATGGCGACCGAGTACGATCCCTTGTCCTCGTTCGCGCAAAGTCGCCACAGGAAAGGCACTTCTCCTGTCAGTTCGATCATCGGCGGCTCATTGATGGCATGGATGGGCGGCGCCGGCGGAATATCCGCAAGGCCTTGGGCGTAAAGATACCACAAAACGCCCCCGGCCCGCTTGGGCGCCCCGTCCGCCGCTGGCCAGACGAGCATTGAAACACTATAGTTGAGCCGCTATTCGGTCCTCGGGAAGCCTTGCTTTCCGTCGGTTTCGCCGACCGGGCCTTATTCACAGAATCTGTGGATAACTCGGTGAATAAATTCAGTCGGCAACCCGGGAATGCTGTAAGCACGGGAATTCGCGTGAAATTGCACAAAATTTGACCAAATTGTAATCTCTTTACTTTTCAATAACTTAGACCTTATGAACCGATCAAGAAAAAAAATAAAACTGCTATTGTTAGCGTTTTGTGACCGGCACGTAATTTTTGTGCATAAATTTCCGGCTTTGGGCCGATTTGCTGATTAGCGGCCTTTGTTGCTTCCTGTTTTTATTGGGATTTTCCAGTCATAACGAACCGATCGTTCTTGCAGTGATATCGGATTACGATAAGCCTCATGTCATTTGAACGAAAAAACATCCAATGATCTTCTCGCTGCTCAGGATCAACAAGAAGATTTCCGCCGCTCTTGCCGGCATTGCCATCGGCGCCGCGAGCCTGTGGGGCCTGTCGATGTGGCAGGACATTTCCACCGGCGAATTGCTGCGCCTCTTGCTCGCGGTGCTCGTCATGCTCGCCGGGCTTGCGCTCGTCGCTTTCTGCGCCGTGGCCTTGTGCAAGTTGCTGATCGCCGCGGCGACCCGCCTCGTCAGGCGTCTGCGATCCTGACGGTCAGCGCAGACGGGCCCGCAAGCGCTGCAAATCCCGCCAGCAATACTTTTTCAGATCCGGAAAGGCGAGCATTTCGCGCAAACCGCGAGTCACCGTGACGCGCAAGGATACTCCGCCGATTCTGGTGGCAAAGTCCTCGATCGAAATGGAAACATCGGGAAAAAGCTCGTTGCCGTTATACGCGAAAATCAGCAGATTCCCACAGCCGTCGCGCTGGCACAGATCCTCCAGCAAGCCGCCCTGCTCCGCGTTCGCCTCGGCGGACTCACGATTCAGATGGGCAAGTTCACCCGCGGCGCCGCTGTCGAGCGTCTTGCCCAGCGCTTTCAGAATATTCGCCAGCAGATTACGGCATTCCGCGCCGCCCGCGCCTTCCCATCCGTCTTCCGCGAGCAGGGCCAGCGAATCGTCGATGCGCAAATAATGCAGTGGCTTGCGCACGACGACGGCCGCGGGTTTCGGTACCGGCGCCGGCGCCGGTTTTGGCTCCGGAGCCGCTTCCCGCGCCGGAGGCGAAGCGCTTTCCTCCACAGCCGTTGGCGACTCCGGCGCCCCGGTTTCGGATAATTCCGGATAAACCGGCGAAGGCCTGGCGTTTTCGAACGCCACTTTTGCATACCAGGGCTGAATTCCCATCAGCGTCAGGTACTCCCGCCGCCGATTCTCTTTCCCGGTTCCCGCCGTTTCACTCATGTGCGCACCGCCATCGTTGGAAATTTCCGCAGAAGTCCAGGCTGGGAAAATAACCCCAGCTTCACCGCTTTCGCAAGCGGCCCCGTCCCGGTTTGAAGTTGCCCTTCATTCATGCTTGAATCCGCACAAATTTTTGCCGGAGACCCGCCATGCTTGCCGTCCGCTGTCATTCGCACGGGCCGCCCGAAAACCTCAGCCTGGACGATATCGACAAGCCTTCGGCAGGCGAAAAAGAGGCTCTGGTAGAGATATACGCCGCATCGCTGAATTTCCCCGACGGCTTGCAGATCCGCGGCAAATACCAGTTTCAGCCGGACATGCCCTTCATACCCGGCTCGGAAGCCGCCGGAATCGTCCGGGAGGTCGGCGCGGACCTTGCGGGATTCCAGACCGGCGACCGGGTCATGGCGACTCCCGGGCTCGGCGCCTTCGCCGAGTTCGCCGCGGTTCCGGCGAAAGGCCTGCGCAAGATTCCGGACAACATGGACTTCCCCACCGCCGCGGCCTTTCCCATGGTCTATACGACTTCATATTACGCGCTGAAGCAGCGCGCGCAATTGCAGGCCGGCGAAACCCTGCTCGTACTTGGCGCCGGCGGCGGCGTGGGCATGGCGGCGGTGGAACTCGGCAAGATCATGGGCGCCAGGGTGATCGCCGCGGCCGGCTCGGAAGAAAAACTCGCCTTCGCGCAAAAGCTGGGCGCCGATGAACTGGTCAACTATGGTGACGGCCAGGGCGACGGCGAATTCAAGGAGAAAGTCAAGGAACTGACCGGCGGCGCGGGCGCGGACGTCATCTACGATCCGGTCGGCGGCGACCTGTTCGACCAATGCTGTCGCTGCATCAACTGGAACGGCCGCCTGCTCGTGATCGGCTTCACCAGCGGCCGGATTCCCGCCTACAAGGCCAATCTGGCCCTGCTCAAGGGTTCTTCGATGGTCGGCGTCTTTCTCGGCCGATTCCGGCAAGAGGAACCCGAGACTTATGAGCGAAATTTCCGCGAACTGCTCGAGATGTACGGGCAAGGGAAAATCAAGCCGCTGATCACCCAGCGCTACCCGCTTCGGGATTACGTCTCGGCGTTCAACGTGTTTACCGAACGCCGCGCCCTCGGCAAGGTGATTCTCGAAATGAAGAGCGAATAGGCCGCCATGCTGACCGACCGGGAAATTGCCGCCGACATTGAAAAACTGAAGGAAATCGCCACGGGCATGCTGGCCCCCGAGTCGCCGTTCGCCATCGAAACGGCGGAAATCGACGGCGTCGAACTGCGTGTTTTCAGCAAGGCGCCGCGCAATCTCGGCGCAGTGTACGACCTGGCCCGCGATGTCGCCGACGAGACCTTTCTCGTCTACCTGGACGAACGCTACACATTCGCCGAAACCCTCGACATGGCGCGCCGGCTGGCGCGGGCGCTGCGCGAGGAATACCGGGTGCGCAAGGGCGACCGGGTCGCGATCTGCGCCCGAAATTCCCCGGAATGGTGTCTCGCCTACATGGCCGCGACCATGATCGGGGCGATCGCGGCGCCGTTCAATTCCTGGTCCACGGCGCGGGAGCTGGAGTTTCTCATCAAGGACAGCGGCAGCAGGCTGATCTTCGCCGATCCGCCGCGGCTGAAACTGCTCGGGGAGGCGGCCGGGAATCTCGATGTCGTCATGATCAAGCCCGAAGACGGCTGCGAGTTACCGGAAACCTGTGAATTGCTAAGGCGTCACGAACCGATCGGCGACGATGAAGCAAGAGACATCGACGTACAACCCGAAGACGACGCCACGCTCATGTATACCTCGGGCTCGACCGGCAACCCAAAGGGCGTGCTTTCAAGTCATCGAGCGGTCATCAGCGCGCTTTACACCTGGTTGTTCGTGCGCGGCGCCAACGATTCCCTGTATACCGAACTGGTAAAGGAGAATTGGCAGCCTGCCATCCTCGCCAACGTTCCCCTGTTTCACGTGACCGGCAGCCATGCGCAGTTCCTGATCAGTTTCCTCTCCCCGCGCAAATTCGTGATGATGTACAAATGGGACCCGGAAGTGGCCCTGCAGTTGATCGAGCGGGAGCGAATCTCGATCTTTCACGGCGTACCGACCATGACCTGGGAAATCATGGTGTCGGAGAACTTCGAGCGCACCGACCTGAGCAGTCTGCGCGGCGTGCAAAGCGGCGGCGCGCCGCGGCCGCCGGAACATCTGGCGATGATGCTGGAGAAGTTTCCGCCCGAAGCGATTGCCGGCCTCGGCTACGGCCTCACCGAGACCAATGCCCTCGGCGCGATCATCAGCTACAAGTTTTACGCGTCACGGCCCGACAGCACCGGCCGCCCTACTCCGCCGGTTACCGATCTGCGCATCGTCGACGAGGAAGGCCGCGAACTCGAAACGAACGAGGTCGGCGAAATCTGCATCAAGGGTCCTTCGGTCATGAAGGGCTACTGGAATCAGCCCGAGGCCACCGCCGAAGTCCTGCGGGACGGCTGGTTCCGCACCGGCGATATCGGCAGGCTCGATCCGCTGGGCTTTCTGGTCATCATGGACCGGGCCAAGGACATTGTCATCCGCGGCGGCGAAAACATCGCCTGCATGGAAGTCGAATACGCCATCAGCGAACATCCAGCGGTGAACGAAGTCTCGGTCTACGGTATCCCCGACGACCGCCTCGGCGAAGTTCCCGCGGCTACCGTCATGCTCATGCCGAACCGGCAACTCGACACGGCGCAACTGGGCGAATTCCTCGCCGAACGGCTGGCCGCGTTCAAGATTCCACGCATGGTTCGTTTCCAGCACGAGCAATTGCCCCGCACGGGCACCGGCAAGATCGCCAAACGCGAATTGCGCCGGCTCGCAATTTCGTCGCGGAAATAGTTGATTTTTTCCGGTAACGGCACGATATAGGGGGAAAGGAGAACGATCCTGGGTGATTTGGGGGGACGAATCATGCAGACACCTGAATGGGAAGACAACGAGAGCCTTGAGTCAGTCGAACAACAGCCCGTAGCGGAGACGGCCTCCCGGTCCTCGGCCCGCGACAAGGTGCGCATACTGGAATTGCGCCGGCGGCTGGAAGAACGGCTGGACAGCAAGCGCATCGAAATGGAGTACGGTTCCGACTATCTCGACGACGAGTCGATTCAGTAAGTCCGAGCCGATCGAAGCCGCCGGCGAATCTTCTTCCGCCGGCGACCGTGAGCGGCGCCCCAGGCGGCGTCCGCGTCTGTTTTTTCGCTTTGACGCCGGCGGCATCCCAAGTATGATTGCCTGATGTGGCCCTGATGCGGACCGCCACGAGGGATTTGTGTCATGACTTATTGCGTCGCCGTTTCGCTGGACTCCGGAATGGCATTCTGCTCCGATTCGCTGACCCATGCCGGCATCGACCAGGTTTCAACCTATAGCAAGATGTTCTGCCACGGCGTCAAGGGCGAAAGGCAGTTCGTCATCCTGAGCGCGGGCAATCTGGCGACCAGCCAGGGCGTCATGGCGAAACTCAAGGCCGATATCCGCAAGGGCGCCAGAATCACGCTCGACAACGTGAACAGCGTTACCGAGGCGGCGGACTACCTCGGCGACGTCAGCCTCGAACAGCAGGAAAGGCGCAAGACCGAAGGCGCCAATTTCGAAGCGAGTTTCATTCTCGGCGGACAGATCAGGGGCAGAAAGCACCGCGTCATCCTGGTCTACCCGGAAGGCAATCACATCACCACTTCAAAGGACACGCCCTATTTGCAGATCGGCGAAAGCAAGTACGGCAAACCGATCCTCGACCGGATTCTGCAACCTTCGCTCGATCTGGCCACGGCGGCGCAATGCCTGCTGATCTCGATGGATTCCACCATGAAGAGCAACCGCGGCGTGGGACCGCCGATCGAATTGCTGCTCTATCGCAAGGACAGCCTTTCGCTCGACCATCATCACCGTTTCGAACCGGAGAGCGATTTCCTGCGCGACCTGCGTCTGGGATGGGACAATGCCCTCAAGAACGCGTTTCGGCAGATGCCGCCCCTGAGCTGGGCGGCTAACTGGGACAAGCCGGGGCAGGAACGATCAGTTCGTGAACAAACTGAAGTTTATTGAGTGTCGCTTCCGAAAGCACGAAAGGATAGGCGTCTTCCAGCCCCATGCTGCGATTCAGTGAATTGAGCATAATCGTCAGTTCCGACCACTTCTGCAACAAATCCTCAAACCCGTCGAAGCGATCGGAACCTTGCGGCAGTCCATGGATTCCGGCCGTCTCCAGCGTGTCGGTCATATGCAGGTAATGCGCCCAGACTTCGGCCCAGTCCTCGAGCGGGTGTGACTGGGCGTAGGCGCTGATGAAATCCGGATCGTGAATTCGCGGCCCGGCGTAATAGCGGCTCAGCGCGGCTTCGTAATCCTGCCTTTCGTCGCCGAACACGTCCCGGAATCGCTGCAGGCGCCGTTCACTGTCGATCAGCAGGCGAAAGTAGTAGTGACCGCTTTCGTGGCGAAAATGTCCCAGCAGCGTGCGGTACAACTCGCCGGTGTTCTGGCGCGCGATTTCGCGCCGCACATCGTCTGCCTCGGCCACGTTTATGGTTACCACGCCTTCGCTATGGCCGGTATAGACATGGTCTTCGGCCACATTGGGATTGGAACGCCGGTCCTCGATGAAGCGGAAGGCGAGTCCGTGTTCGGATTCGTGTTTGCCGGACACGGGAAGCCCCAGTTGCAGGAGTCCGAAGATCAGCCGCCGCTTGGCGTGTTCGAGCTGCTTCCACCAGCGCAGCCTGTCGCCGTCGAGCAGATTGGGAATCGTCCGGTTCAGGCGGCAGGAAAGGCAATACTCCTCGCCCTCTTCGCGCACGATCCAGTTGCAGACGCCGAAGTCGACGCCGTTGCGGCACAGGGGGCCAGCCCCGCTTTGCGGCGCTTCTTGCGAACTCCCTTGAGGCCCGGCGACGCCCGCGGTGGACAGGCGCAACATCCGGCGCTCCCGCGGGTCGTAACCGAGCCGGCTGCCGCAGCGCAGGCAGGTCGTGTTCTCGAAGAACAGCGTCTGGCCGCAACCGCATTTGAAATCGATCATGACCGGATTTCCGCTTCAGTTCCGCGGTGAGAACCAGGTATGGGTGATGGCGTTGTGGATCGCGGCGAACTTGATCTGGAGCCTGTCGATGTAATCCGTCAGCCCTTCCTCGATCAGGTCCGCCACCTGCGATTGCATCACGTGCCGCCGCGCCTCGTCGACCAGACCGGCGACCTCGTCGTTCTTCGGCAGTTTCGACAGGACCTTGCTGATCGTGGTCAGGTTGTGGATCGCCGCCCGGGGAAATTCCTCGTCCTGCAAGAGGAAGCGAACCACGTCCTCGCCGTTGACGCGCCGGCGCACGTGCTGGCGGTACATCTGGTACGCGCTTTGCGAACGCAGCACACTCATCCAGAGTATGCCTTCATAGGGTTCGGGAAATCTCGGCGCGACCGAGCCATCGCCCGGATGGGTGAATAGCTTGCGGGCGCCGACATCGACGATGCGCGTTACCATGTCCGCTCGCTCGAGCGCCCGGCCCATGCGCACGAAAGTGTAGCCGGAGTCCCGGCTCATGGTGCCTGCCAGCATGCCGAAAATCTGCTGGGCGCTTTCGATGACGTGTTCGAGCATCTCGTTGCGCGCGCTGCGGGCAGCGGCGCTGCCGGCGGCGGACTGGGTGTAGTAGTACAGATCGTTGATGCGCTCGAAGGCTTCGGTGGGCATGACTTCCCGGGTCGTGCGGGCATTTTCGCGCGCCATCGACAACATGCTGCAAATCGATGCGTCGCAATCGTCGGCGATGAGGAATTGCGCCAGATTGGTTTCCGTGGCGATGTTGTAGCGCGTGGCGAACAGTTCCGTGGTGCCGGTAATGCGCACCAGGGCGCGCCAGCCGAGCTTGGTCCGTCCCGGCAGGTCGAGCAGCAGGTTCGAGAACACGTTGAGCAGGCGCGCGGTGTTTTCCACCCGCTCCAGATAGCGCGCCTGCCAGTAGATTCGTTCCGCCACTCTTGAAAGCATCGCCCTAGCCCATCACCACCCAGGTGTCCTTGCTGCCGCCGCCCTGGGAGGAATTGACCACATAGCTGCCTTTCACCAGCGCCACCCGGGTCAGGCCGCCGGGGGTCACATAGCTGTCCGCCGCCTGCAAGATGAACGGGCGCAGATCGACGTGGCGCGGTTCCGCGGCGTTCTCGCCGAGAATCGGCACCGTGGAAAGCGAGATCAGCGGCTGGCCGAGATAGTTGCGCGGATTGTCCTTGATCCGGCGGGCGAATTCCTCGCGTTCGGCCTTGCTGGCCTGGGGGCCCATCAACATGCCGTAGCCGCCCGATTCGTTGGCGGGCTTGACGACGAGCTTGTCGAGGTTGGCGAGCACATGCTGTCTTTCCTTGTCGTCGAAACAGCGGTAGCTCGGCACATTGGGCAGGATCGGCTCCTCGTCGAGGTAGTATTTGATGAAGTCCGGCACATAGGTATAGACGATCTTGTCGTCCGCCACGCCGGCCCCCGGCGCGTTGGCGAGCGAGACATTGCCCTTGACCCAGGCCTGGAACAGGCCGGGTACGCCGAGCATCGATTCGGGGTTGAACACGGCCGGGTCGAGAAACATGTCGTCGATGCGCCGATAGATCACGTCGACCTGGGACAGGCCGCCGATATTGCGCATGTAGACGCGATCGTTCTCGACGACGAGATCGCTGCCTTCGACGAGTTCGGCGCCCATGCGCTGGGCGAGATACGAATGTTCGAAATAGGCGGAATTGTAGATTCCCGGCGTCAGCACCACGACTTCGGGAAAAGCCTGCCGGCGCGGCGACAGCGAGGCGAGCATGTCGAACAGTTCCTGCGGATACTCGGTCACCGGTTCGATGTCGTAATTCTCGAACAGCTCGGGGAAGACGCGCTTGGTGACGCGGCGGTTCTCGAGCATGTAGGACACGCCGGAAGGCACCCGCAAGTTGTCCTCCAGCACCATGAACCGGCCATGCTCGTCGCGAATCAGGTCGGTGCCGCAGATATGCGCCCAGACGCCGTAACGCGGCTGAATGCCAAGGCATTGGGGCCGGAAATTGACCGAATCGAGAATCAGTTCGGGGTCGATGATCTTGTCCTTGAAGACCTTCTGCCCGTTGTATACATCGTTGATGAAACAGTTCAGCGCGCGCACGCGTTGTTCAAGGCCCCGGCGGGTCACCTCCCATTCCCGGGCCGGAATCACGCGCGGAATGAGATCGAAGGGCCACTCCCGGTCGATATTCTGGCCGTCGCTGTAGACGGTGAAGGAAATGCCCATGGTCTTGATGGCAAGCTGGGAGGCGAGCTTTTTCTCGTCGAGGTCTTTCCGGTCGAGGGACTCCAGGTAGGCGGCAAGTTGCTGCGCCGTCGGCCGGGGCGCACCCGGCCGCTCGATCATTTCATCGTGAAAGGCGCCGGGGTCGTATGATTGCCAATCTATTTGCAAGGGAATAAATACTCCTGCTTGTTCGTACATGCCGCAACGCTGGTGGCTTCGATCCGTCGCCGCCGGACTGGGCGCTGTGCAGCGGACGCCGTAAATACGTCCCTGTAGGCTTCGGGCTCGGCGTCCTGCCTCGCACGCCCGCTGC
>JAJDYJ010000072.1 GCA_022822865.1 Pseudomonadales bacterium
GGCAACCCTCCGGCGTTTTGGTGTGTCTTTTTGTTGATTCGAGACCAACGCAAAGATACCCAAAACGCCGGAACCTTTCCAGGATTTCCAGCAGTTTGTTCAATCAAATCAGTTGGTTGAGAGTTTACGGACAAGAACTAGCTAGACCGGTACCCGGCGATACTTTTCACCCTCGATCGATCCGGATTGCAGCCAACCAACTGCCAATAGCCCTGCAGGAACATTGGATCTGGTGGAATCTGCCAACTCCTACAGTACGCACATCGGGTTTTTCGGAGCTATACGAGGAAGAGCCAGACGACGTGGATTGGCATGCGCCGGCCGAGACAAAACGGCTTCTCGACATGATGTCGGAAGTGAATCGCGCCAAGGTTCGAGAGGCACAGACCAAAGGCCATCGGATGATCGGTACGATCTATAAGCGGACAAGGCGCGACAAGAGCGGCCAGAAAGCGCAAAGAGCGGAAGTGCGATTCGATAATGTGGCGGGCTGTCTTAGAACCCCGGCAGGAGGCTCAAGCAGACAGCTTGTAATTGTCGTCGAGAAAGACGAAGTCAGATCGAGACTGATCTCAAGCCGTGAAACAGCGCGGCTGATGGGATTGCCGGACGAGTACATCCTTCCATGCAACTACAATGAAGCGTACCACTTGACCGGCGATGGAGTCGCCGTGCCAGTTGTCCGTTTTCTTGCTGACGAAATCATGGAGCGAGTACTCATTCAAGCACCTCAAGCAAGACAGGCCGCCTAAGCATTGCAGCACTCGGAAGACAAGGATTGGAATTGATTCGATAATCAAAAAATGCCTAGCGAGCAGCGCAGTCAAATCATGCGGTCGGTCAAGAGCCGCAATACTAAGCCGGAATTGATCGTCAGAAGACTTTTGCATCGACTTGGCTACCGTTACCGGCTGCACAGGGCAGACCTACCGGGCAATCCCGATATTGTCTTTACATCTCGCAAGAAAGTGATTTTCGTCCACGGATGCTTCTGGCATGGACACTCTTGTAAACGCGGCAATCGAGTGCCCAAGTCGAATGCGGATTACTGGCAAGCCAAGATCAAGCGAAACATCGAACGATTCTCACGGCAACTTACGGAACTTGCAGAGGCAGGCTGGACGGAGCTTACGCTCTGGGAGTGCGAACTTAAGGACGAGGATTCTCTAGAGCGAATACTGAAGAATTTTCTCCGCGAGGGTCACCAGAGCAAACGCGCCTGAGCAAAATTTGGGGATCCTAGCTATTTCAGGAGTTCCTCGTTTCAGGCCGAATCAAAGACCTTGGTTCAATACTTGGGACAAGATAGGAGCAATTCTTGAGATTGCCCCTCCAATTTGCCCACGACCGTAAGCCCGTAATGGCTATTACCCAAAATGTCAGTGCAAGGGCTATGTATTCTCATTCAGGATCTGCGTTTTCTGGTGGCTCAATCACCCTGAGCGAAAAACCTTCTCTTTGAAGACATCGCTGGAAGTAGCTTTGCCTGTTGACAGGTCTTTCGGACCTCGTTCTATTCGTAACAAATGCGCCGTCAGCCACCGGATAAACCTGCTCAGCCTCAAGGTTACAAGATCGCCTTATCGCGATTGCTTCTTCACTAGAAATGTTATCAGGAGGTACCAATTCGTATCGCGTCCCATTAGCAGCCCGGTTAGTCAGCCAATCTGCAAAGGTAATTATTACCACAAGTCCGACACCAGCCATGCCAACCAGCGATATGCCTTTAATGAATTCATAAACCGCAGGCGTCTTGAAGTGCTTCCACCAAATTGGCGAAGTACCAAGCAGAACCACCCCTGCAAACAACGATCCAAAGAATGACGCCAAAAATGATCGATCACTAAAAAACGTCCATATTTCATACAAGAAGTTCATCATCTCCACTATTCCACCGAACATGTAACCCGACGCTAAGATTACTCCAGCAGAACATGTCCAACCATGTTCTGCCGAATGCATCCAAGAAACCTAACTCAGCGCAGCGTGTAGGCGATCAATTCGGCCACCCCGCGGGTGCCGCCGCCTACGAACATGGCCAGGTACTGCGTGCCGTCATGCTCGTACGTGAAGGGCAGGCCCACCTGATTATCGGGCAGTTCGATCTCGGCGATGATGTCGCCTGTCTCCTTGTCGACGGCGCGCATGGTGGGGCCGGCGTCGGCGCTGCCGTTGCCTTCGGCCACGAACAGCAATGTCTTGGTCAGCAGGACGCCGGCACGGGTGGGCACCCCGGTGGGCGGCAGATCCACGCCTTCCATCAAGGGATGGTTGGCGATGCGCTCGGGCGTGTCGGCATTGGCAATCCACCACAGGTGATCGCCGCTGTTCATGTCGATGGCGGTGATCCGGCCGTAGGGCGGTTTGACCACTTCAAGGCCCTGAATCCGGGGTATGCGCACGCCGAAGCCCTGGCTGAGGTCGATATCCGACTCTGGATTCTTGGCCAGGGCCAGAACCTGTAGCTGGGTTCGGGAAGGCACATAGAGAATGCCGGTTTCAGGATCGATGGCCGAGCCTTCCCAATTGGCGCCGCCGGTCGAGGAGGGCAGGCTCAGCAGGCCGCGGGTGCCGTCGGGAGCGTTGGCGAGCGACGGCGGCGTATACAGGCTCGGGCTGAGACGAAAATCGGCGATGGCTTCGAGCGCCAGGGCCCTGAGTTCCGGCGTGAAGTCGATCAGATTGTCTTCGGTAAAGCCCTGAATATCGAATGGCGCCGGCCGCGTGGGGAAGGGCTGGGTGGGCGCGTACCACTCGTTGGGCACGTCGCCGGACGGCACCGGGCGCTCCACGATCGGCCAGATGGGCTCGCCGGTATGCCGGTCAAATGCGTAGATGAATGCCTGCTTGGTCACCGACATGACCACGTCCCGGCCGTTGGGCAGATCGATCAGCACCGGCGCCGCCGGCACGTCCCAGTCCCAGATGTCGTGATGAATGAACTGGAAGTGCCACTGCCTTTCGCCGGTTTGCACATCCAGGGCGACTATGCCGCTCGAGAACAGGTTGGCGCCCGGTCGGTCGCCGCCGTAGTAGTCGCCCGTCGGGTCTTCCACGGGCAGATAGACATGCCCCAGTTCCGGATCGCCGGACATCGGCGCCCAGACGCCGGAATTGCCGGTGAACTCGACGCCTTCGTCGAGCCAGCTTTCGTAACCGACCTCGCCCCGTTCCGGGATGGTGTGGAAGGTCCACAAGCGCTCGCCGGTGCGCACGTCGAAGCCGCGAATATCGCCCTTGGTATTCATCTTGGCGCGGGGCCGTCCACCGGTGCGGTGAGCCGCTCCGACGACGATCACGTCGTTCATCACGAAGGGCGGAGCGGACAGGCCGATGTCGGGGTAGGGGAAACGCGGGTCGTCGCCGTTGCGCACGCCTACCATCAGGTCCACGGTGCCGTTGTCGCCGAACTCGGGGTCGGGGATACCGGTTTCGGCATCGAGTGAAACCATGTGATAGCCGGGGCTGACATCGATAACCCGCTTGATCTCGCCGTCGGTCCAGTAGGCAACGCCGCGGCCGGAACCCTTGCGCGGCGCCTCGTCGTATCGATCGCCTTCCTGGTATCGGTAAAGCCAGAGAACCTGTCCGGAAGTCGCGTCGAGCGCCATGACGTTCCGGGTGCTGCCGACGTTGGTATACAGGACTCCGTCGATTTCCAGCGGCGTGGCGGGATTGTTGTACACGGGGTCCGGCCCGATGCCTTGCGTCGAAAATCGCCAGGCGATCTCGAGTTCCTGAACATTATCGGCATTGATCTGATCCAGCGGTGAGTAGCGCTGGGAAAACTCGCCGCCGTGATAAAGCGGCCAATCGCCCTCGTCGACGCTCGTGCCGGACTGACCTGCAGCCGACGGGCCGTAAGCGAGCGCGGCAACGGCTGCGAAAATGGCGAACAGGGGACTTGTGGTTGTTTTCATCTGAAATTCTCCCGACTTGGGCCACAACAGGTTGCCAACGATACCCGGTTGGGAATTGCTGGTCCAGAGCCGTCCGTATTGCGGGCGCAATCGGCGGGTGATATAACTTCGGGCATTCCTTGCAATCTCTTCCATGCAGCGCTATTTCCGTATCATGAAACGCAGCGAACGGAGCAATTCCCGGTTCCGCAAGGCAAACTTCATTGTTGTCCCGGCCCTTTGCTGGCTGGCCGGAACCGCGGTTCTGGCCCAGGAAGCCGGCGAAGGCGCGGAGCAGGAAGCCGCGATCCGGTACTCGGTCCTGTATCTCGAACCGGCGGTGCCGGTTCCGGAAGAAATCGACTTCGAGTTGCCTCCGCCCGAAATACCCCGAAGTCCGGAACTCGATCCCGAATTCGAGGAGCGGATACGGGACATCCAGCAATTCAGCGAAGCCATCACCGATTCGGAAATTCTCGCCGGAGCCTGGGACAACAGCCTGGTGGAGCAACTGAACTCGCTGGGCGCCCTGCAACAGCAGCAGGGCGACCATCTCGGCGCGATCGAAACCCACGAACGGGCGATTCACGTCCAGCGCATCAACTCCGGCTTGCACACCATCGAACAGACGCCGCTCGTGGAGCAGATGATCGACAGCTTCATCGCGATGGGAGACTGGACCCAGGTCGATGTCTACCAGAACTATCTTTTCTACATCCAGCAAAAATTCTATGGCAACAACGACCCCCGGCTGATTCCGGCCCTGGGCGATCTGGCCAACTGGCACGCACGCGCCTTCACGATGCGCCAGGGCGAGTCACTGGCGATGCGGCTGAGTTCGGCCCAGATGCTGTTCAAGGCGGCGGCGCGCATGGTCGAAGTCCACTTCGGGCCGGACGACGACCGCTATGTCGAATACCTGCGCGGCGTGGCGCGTTCGGCCTACCTCGTGGCTCTCAACCAGGATCTGTTGCGGGAACTGGCCCGGGCGCAGTTCAGGGCGCCCCAGGAAACATTGCGGGACATGCTTTACTGGCACTTCCCGATCGTGCCGACCGGGTTCCGCGCCGGCGAAGACGCCCTGCTCGCCATCAGGGAATACTATATGGACCGCGAGGGCGAAGCCGAGCAACTGGCCGAAGCGACCGCCCAGGTGGCGGACTGGTACTTGCTGTTCAACCGGCGCGCTCCGGCAAGAGAGATGTACCTGGAAGCATGGGAAACCGTGGCGGAGGAAGAGAACGCCGACGAATTGCGGCTGCGATTGTTCGGACAAGTCCGGGAAATACCCGTATTCGCCGCCGACGACAACGGTTGGATGATTGAAAACCTGGGTTTCATGGAAGACGTCGAAGTCGAAGAAGTCAGTTACAACCACATTGACCTGCGGTTCGACGTCACGCAATGGGGTGAGGTGCGCAACATCGAGACAGTCGGCGAGCCATCGCCGCAGACCGAGTCCCAGCAAGGCTGGGTCAGGCGCAACGTTCGCGATTCCATGTTCCGGCCCATGCTGGTCGATGGCGAAAACGCGCGTTCCGACGGAAACCTGTTCAGATTCAGATACTGGTATTGACTCCAGGCCGATCCCGAAGGCTACCCGATCGGAAACTCCCGGCCCCGGAAGTTGTCAAAATTCCCTGAACAGGCGCGGAAAAATGTTAAGCTGTGGTTAAGCGGAGTTGGTATAACAAGGAAAGCAACTCCTTAATGCGCATACCGGCGAGGACAGGCTTATGCAAGATTTCATCATCGGTTCCGCCTCCCTGACGCGGTTTCTGCTGGCCTGCGGTCTGGCCGCCGGACTGGCCGCATGCGAGATGCAGCAGCAAAGTTCTTCGCAGTCCATGCCGATGCCGCCCAGTTCCGGCGGTTTTCCGCCATCGTCGCCGGCGGGCGGTTTGCCCAGTCCGCCGACGCCGTCTTCTCCTTCTTCGATGCCGAGCATGCCATCGCCGTCCACTCCCGGCGGGATGCCGTCGATGCCATCTCCTTCATCGTCCGGCGGGATGCCTTCCACGCCTGGTGAAATGCCTTCCATACCCGGTGGCATGCCTTCGGGGGGTATGCCTTCGACACCCGGCGCGCCATCCGCTCCAGGGGGACTGCCTTCCCTGCCCGGCGCCGGTTCCACCGCACCCGGAGCTCCCGGCCTGCCGACATTGTCCAATCCGCCCGGACTGCCGGGAATGCCTTCCACCGGCGGTCAAGGCGATGCGGGCGGCATGCCTTCATCTAATCAAGGCGGAGGGTTGCCGGGGCTTGACCCGTCGGCAAGCGGCGGCGGCCTGGATCCCGCCAGCGGCAGTTCCGGCAATATGCCCGGATCGCCGGGAGGCGGTTTTGACCCTGCGGGCGGCGGATCCGCCAATCTGCCCGGAGCCCCCGGCGGCGGCGACTACACGCTCGACACATTGCCCGGCGGCGGCGTGTTTCAGGGTAGCGCCGGCGCGGGACAGCCAGGCGGCGACGGCGGCATGACCGCGGCCCAGCGCGCGGCTGTGCTGGACGAACAATTGCGCCGCACCTACGAAGTCTACGACGACGTTCTGCGCCGGGAGCAAGCCGAGGCGCGCGGCATCGAAAATCCAGCCGGCAATAGCGGCGGCGGCAGTTCCCTGCCCGGCGGCGGAATCGAAACCGGTTCGCAGCAATCCGGCGGCGCGGGCGCGCCCAACGGTCCCGGAGGAGGCGATCTCGACGACCGGAGCAACTTTCCCGTTTCTCCCGGAGGCGGCAGGGACAAGCAGCAGACTTTCCCGCCCCCGGACGATATTCCGAGCGGCCGGGACGACGACGTGGTGGCGCGTCAATTGCGCGAAGCGGCAATGACCGAGCCTGACCCGGTATTGCGCGAAGCGCTATGGGACGAATACAGAAACTACACCGGTATAACGACCGACCGGTAAGTCATGGGTAACGAGCAATGAACTTGACATTTTCGCGATTGACGGGATTGGGCCTTGCGGCGCTGATGGCCGGCGGATGCGCCACACATACGGTGCGAACGACGAACTACGAGCCGGTCGTCACCGACGCCGAAGCGATTCCGGAAGAGTTTTTAATGGATGTCGGCATCGCGGTGTTCGATCCCGGATTCGACGAAATCGATGACGACGACGAGGAAACGACCAACCATCAGATCAGGCTGGCGGAATCCCGGTATGCTCCCTATCTGCTTGCCGAAACCCTGATTCGCTCCGGCAACTGGGGCATTGTCTATGTTATGCCCAATGACTCCAGTCCGATGGATATCCGCATTGACGGCACGGTCCTGGCGTCGACCGGCGAAAGCATGAAAATGCGCGTGCGCGTCAGCGACGCCGCCGGCCGCGAGTGGTACACGCGAGAATACGGCGAAGCCATCAGCCAGTTCGCCTATGAACCGGGCCAGCGGCAGCAGAACGACCCGTTCCAGGTGATTTACAACTCCATCGCCAACGATCTGCTGGCGTATCGCAAGGCGAATATCGACGAAGAGGATATCGCGCAAATCCGGGCGGTTTCGGAAATGCGATTCGCCCAGCGCTTCTCTCCCGAAGCATTCGGGGATTACTTGACGACCGACGGCGCGGGCCGCTACCGTCTGGCCTCCCTGCCTGCGGAAACCGATCCGTCACTGCGTCGAATCCGCGAAATTCGCGAACGCGACTACATGTTCCTCGATACCGTGCAGGAATATTACTCCGGCTTCTCCCGGGAAATGCGCGAACCATACGATACCTGGCGCGAACAGAGTTACCACGAAACCCTGGCGTTGCGTGAACTCGAAAACAACGCCAAACGCCGTTTCATTCTCGGCACCGCGGTCGTGCTCGGCGGTCTGGCGGCAGCCGCCAATGGCGGCGATTACGTTACACGGGTCGGAGGCGCAGCCGGTGTCGGCGCCGGCGCCTACCTGATCAAGAGCGGGTTTGACAGGCAGGCCGAAGCGCAAATTCACATGCAGGCGCTGGAAGAGATGGGCGCATCGCTCGAAGGAGAAGTCGCGCCAAGGGTGATCGGTCTCGAAGACCAGACCATCACCTTGTCCGGAACGGTCGAGGAACAGTACGAACAATGGCGCGAAATTCTGGCCGATCTATACGCCGCCGAGCAGGGCGAACTGCCCTCCGCGACGATCAGCGACTGAACGCGGACTCGGACGTTCACGCTAGAACCTCAGTTCGATCGACTGATCGGGCGCGGCAAATCGTAGAATGACGAAACATGCCGGAACAGGAAAACGCACATCGATCGCCGGAGCATGCGGATAAACGCGCGGTTCGGGTACACGCGCTGCCGCCTCCCGACTCTCGCCGGCCGTCGGTCTGGCTGTGGCTGGGCGTCGCCTTATTGCTGATCACGGCCCTGCTGGTCATCTTCGTCCTGCCGGTAATCGTCACCGAGTACGAACTTCCGCTCGAACTTCGGACCGAAGCGGTCCCGCCGCCGGCGCCGTCCCCCGCCAGATCGCCCGCGGACGGACTTTCCCCATTCGAGGAGGCGATGCTCGCGCGGGAACGAACGCAGGCGCAGGAGGTGCTTGCCGTCATACTCGAAGCCCAGGACGAACTCGAAGGCTTGCAGGTCGGAGAATGGGCCGGAGAGACCTACGACGCCGCGCTTGAAGCCGCCCGCGCCGGCGATGAATTCTATCGCGAGCGGGAGTTCGATCAGGCCGACGCTTCGTACCGGGAAGCGGCCGATATTCTCAATGACCTGCTTGAGTCCGTGCCGCAAAGACTCGAACAGGCGCTTGCCGCCGGCGAGGACGCGCTGCTGCGAGGCAATCCGGATCGTGCCGGGGAACAATTTCAGGTTGCTTTACTGTTTGAGCCCGGTAATTCCACCGCTCAGGCCGGTCTCGAACGAACCGCGAACTACGAAGAGTTCGCGGCATTGCTCAACAGTGCCGGCGAACTGGCGCGGACAGGAGATCTGCAACGATCGTTGGAGGTCTACCGCGAGGCGGCGGCCCTGGATCCGTCCAATCCGCTGGCGCGGGCGGGGATGGGCGACGTGACTGGCCGCATCCGGCAGCAGGAATTTTCCGACGTCATGTCCGCGGGGTTCGCTCTGCTCGAAGCGGGCGACCCGGAGGCGGCCATCGCCGAATTCGAACGCGCGGCAGGGCTCGGCGTGAACGACGAGCAAGCCAGGACCGCCATCGAACAGATCCGCAACCAGGTCGCTTCGGTCGAAATCGAGCGCTTGCGCGGCCGAATCGAGGATGCCGAGCGATCCGAACAATGGCAGCAGGCGGTCGACGCCTACGACGAAGTGCTTGCCATCGACGCAAACGTCGTATTCGCCATCAATGGGCGCGACTATGCCGCAGGCCGCTCTCAACTCGACAATCTGCTGAGCGAGGCCATCGCCAACCCGTACCGCTTCAACGAAGACGATGTCTACCGGCAGGCGCTGGACGTCTATTACACCGGTCGCGCGATCAAAAATCCCGGAGCGAAACTGAACGAACAACTCGATGAGCTCGAAGTATTGCTGACCAATTCCCAAATTCCGGTGGAAGTACAATTCGCCTCGGACAAGCTTACCAGCGTTACCTTGCTCAGAGTCGCCGAACTCGGCGAGTTCGAGCAGACCAGTCTGGCGTTGAAGCCTGGCCGCTACGTCGCCCTCGGCAGGCGCATCGGGTACCGCGAAGTTCGCGAGGAGTTCACCGTTGGATACGGCCAGACGCCGGCGCAGGTCGTCGTGCAATGCGTGGATCGATTGAATAGCAGGCGCTGAAGCCATGACGCAACCTGACTCCGATCTCGCCGAACCGATAGTTCCGGTCGGATATACGCCGCCCGGGGGCGACAGGCTCGGATTCGCTTTTCGCTGGCGCTGGATCTACGCCGCTATCGTCGCCTTTGCCGCCTTGAGCGGATTTGCTATCTGGTTCGTATTGACGGCCAAATCGGTTTTTGTCGAAGTCGACCCAATCACGGCGGAGATCGAAATCAGCGGCGGCCTGAGCTTCATGATCGGTCCCCGCTACCTGCTTCGCGAAGGTGAATACCGGCTCCGACTGAGCAATGCGGGCTACCACGACAGCGACATCGTCCTCGCGGTGGGCGAGGAAGCCTCGCAGACCCGGCAATACGTCATGAATCCACTGCCCGGCAGGATTTCGGTCGGCGCCGGAGGCCTTGAAGGCGCCCGGGTCAGCATCGGCGGCGCGGACATGGGCAATACGCCGGTCATCGACGCCGCGGTGGAAGCGGGAGACTACGAACTGGTGGTCAGCCTCGACCGTTATCGGGATTTCAGCCGAGAAATCAGCGTTGAAGGCCGCGAGCTCGAGCAACGGTTCGAAGTCGAACTTCAGCCCGCCTGGGCCGAAGTCAGCCTGGCAAGCGAACCGGCCGGCGCCGAAGTGCTGGTGGACGGCGAATTCGCCGGGCATACGCCGCTCATCGCCGAAATTCCCGAAGGCGAACGTGCGCTCACGCTGCGACTGCCGGGACATAAGGCTTGGCGGGAAATTCTCGAAGTCACGGCCGGAGAACCGCTGCGCTTGCCGCGGGTCAAGCTGGAGGCGGCCGATGGACTGGTTTTCGTCCAGTCCAGTCCTGCCGGCGCCAGCGTCACCGTGGACGGCGAATTCAAGGGTCTGACGCCGCTTGAAATCTCCCTGCCGCCGGAACGGGCGCATGAATTCACGCTGTTCCGTGAAGGCTATAATCTGCATCGTTCAAGACTGGAAACCCGGCCCGATCAGCAACGGGAAGTGAGAATCGAGCTTGAACCGGTGCTCGTCAGCGTACGCATGCAGGTGGAGCCGGCCGACGCCGAGTTGTATGTGAACGGCAATCTCGTCGGCCCGACGGACCGGCCCGTAGATTTGCTGGCGGCGAGTCAGACCATCGAGATTCGCAAAAGCGGCTACGTTCCCTTTACGACCGAGTTTACTCCGCGTCCCGGCCTCGACCAGATCATCCGCGCCAGTCTGAAGTCGCTCGAACAGGCCCGGCTCGAAAGTATCGCCGAGCTGACCAACGCCGCCGGCCAGAACATGAAACTGATCTTCCCAGAGGGAAGAACTTTCACCATGGGCTCGTCGCGCCGGGAACCGGGCCGCAGGCCGAACGAAACCTTGCGCGAAGTGAAACTCGAACGGCCTTTCTATATCTCCGAAACCGAAACCACCAACGGACAGTTCCGCCGGTTCGAACCGGAACACAGTTCGGGCACGGCGGCGGGCATGACGCTCGACAACGGCAGCCAACCCGTAGTGCGGGTGTCTTGGCAACAGGCCGCACTGTTTTGCAACTGGCTCAGCGAGCGGGAATCGCTGCCGCCCTTCTACGAAGTAGCCAATGGACAGGTGGTGGGCTTCGACCCGGAGTCTCACGGCTATCGTCTGCCGACAGAAGCGGAATGGGCATGGGTCGCGCGCGTTGACGCCGACGGCGGCAGCTTGCGGTATCCCTGGGGCGACAGTCTGCCGCCTCCCCCCCGCGCCGGAAATTTTGCCGATCTCGGCGCCCGTTCGGCGCTGACGCTGGTGATGCGGGACTACAATGACGGCGAAGTCGTAACGGCGCCGGTGGGTTCGTTCGCGCCCAATCGGCTTGGCCTGTACGACCTGGCCGGCAACGTGGCGGAATGGATGCACGATTTCTACGGCTCTGTGGGATTGAGCGGAACCGTACCGACCGACCCGCTGGGGGCGGACACCGGCGAATCCCATTCGATTCGCGGCTCAAGTTGGACCCATTCTTCAATTACCGAATTGAGGCTTTCCCATCGTGATTTCGGCGCCGAGCCACGTTACGACCTCGGCTTTCGGGTAGCCCGTTACCTTGAGGAGGAATAGGTCATGCGAATCCTGATTGCGAGATTGTTGCTGTTCGCTGCCTTGTTGGGGGTCGCCGTCCAGGCGCAAACCCGGCAACAGCAGCAGGACGATCAGTCCGCTACACAAGGGCAGGAACAGGTTGAGCAGGAAGAAGCCGAACCGCAAGAGGGCGATTCCGGCGACGAGGAAGCCGCCGAAGAAGAGCAATTCGAGCGCTTCATCCCGACCGAACAGGTCTCGCGCGATCTCGGCGTTTCGTTCCCGGCGGACATTTGAGATCCCATCGAAGGACAAGGAATCATGAGACAAGGGCTGCTTTACCAGACGCTTTACCAGTTGGCCGCGTTGATTACCGCGGTAATCGTAGTGCATGCGACCTATGTGGCGATCATCCGCCCGAACGCGGAGATCATTCAGGAACAGCAGGCCCAGTTGCAGCAAGCCGATCCGGATTATGTGCCGGATCGTTCGGTGTACATCATCCTGCGCAATGTCGAACAGGAAACCTGCATCATTCTCTTTCTCTGGGCGCTGTCGATCATCGGCATGAAGACCGTAACGACGATGCGCGAGCGCGCCCTGCTCGACCGCACGCTGATACCCCTGTCGGAAGGCATGAGTATCCTGCCGGAAGACGCGCGCAGCTATTCGCGCCCGGTGCAGGCGCTATCGGCAAAGGAACGCGGCCGTCTGCTGCCGCGGGCGCTGCTCGCCGGATTGCATCGCTTTCAGACCACGCGCGACATCCAGGACGTTTCCGCCACGATAAAGGATACCTGCGAAACCGAGGCCGACCGCCTCGAAACCGAACTCACGATCGTGCGTTACATCGCCTGGGCCATTCCCTCGATCGGCTTCCTCGGCACGGTGCGCGGCATCGGCACCGCGCTCGGTCAGGCATACCAGGCAGTGGCCGGAGATATCGTCGGCGTGACCGTGAGCCTCGGCGTGGCCTTCAACTCCACCTTCGTCGCACTGGTGGTCAGCATTCTGCTCATGTTCCTGCTGCATCAATTGCAATTGCTGCAGGATCGGCTCGTGCTCGACTGCCAGGGTTATTGCGACGACCGCTTGATCCGGCGCCTGCAGGTGCCTGACCGGGAGCACCACGCATGAGCCTGAAGGTTATCGAGTTGAACGATGTCTCGTTACAGATCGGAGACGCGGCCGGCGTCGCCGCCGCCGGTCCCGGATTCGCCTTGCTCGAAGGCAGGGAAGCGATACTCGGCGCGGAGGCGGAAGAGCGGCATCGAATCCATCCAACGAGCAGTTACGACAAATTCTGGCACGAGCTGGACATGGAGCCGCTACGCATTGACGGCCGCATTCGCCATCACGCCGATCTCGCCTACAGCCAGTTGCTGGAACTCGCGCGCAAGGCGCAAATCGACAAAGAAGTCCTGCTTGCGGTCCCCGGTCATTACAGCAACCGACAGTTGGGGCTGCTGCTCGGAATCGTGGGTCAATGTCCTTTCCGTGTCACCGGCATGGTCGATTCCGCGCTCGCGGCAGCGGAGAACGCGTCGAGCGAGGAGCGCATCGTATACGCCGGCCTGCACCTGCACCAGGTGCTGTTGACCCGCCTGATCAGAAAAGACGGCGAGTTGGCCGTCGACAATGTCGTGCCGATTCCGCAACTGGGCCGGCAGCAACTGCTCGATGTGCTGATGCGGATCGCCAACGACGCCTTCATTCGGCAATGCCGCTTCAATCCGCAACACGAAGCGGCTTCCGAGCAGGAACTGTATTCCATGCTGGCGGCCTGGATCGGCGAAAAGGGCGATGAACAGGGCAATCTGGAAATGGAACTGAAAGCCGGCACCATGACCCATACGGCGAAACTGCCGCGGGACCAGTTGCTCGCGGGATTGCGGAAATTCTACGACAAACTGCTGCTTTCGCTGCGCCCGCTGACCGAACCGCCCGGCGCCGGCATCCTGCTCGATCATCGGCTGGCCCTGCTGCCGGGAGCGGTCGCCGCCCTTGGCGAGGCCGGGCCGCTGCGGGTGGCGCGGCCCGAAGCCGTGACCGAAGCCTGCCTGCGCCATCACGAGCTGATCGCAGGAGGCGACGGCGTACATCGGATTCGCGCCTTGCCCGACCTCGATTCTCCGGGTGAAGTCGCGGGGAAGCGCGCCGGTCGCAATGCGCCGACCCACGCGCTGTTCCGCAATCGGGCGATGCCGGTTGCCGACCTGACGCTTGTCAACAACCTGAACGGCAGCGGCGACAATGCGCTGGAGTTCGATCTGCCCGGCCCCTCCACGACCCTGGGCAGAATTCTGAGAAAACAGTCCGAAGTCCTGCTCGACTGCGGCGAAATCGAATTCCGGCTCAACGACGCGCCGGTAAAAGGCAGCCACCTGCTCAAACTCGGAGACCGTATACGGTTCCCCGAAGTTTCCGACGAACTGCTGATGATCGAGGTGAGCGATGGCCGCTAACGGCAACAGGCGCAGACGCGGCGTATCGCCGCTCAGTCTGGCGTTCCTCGATGTCATGTTCTGCGGCTTCGGCGCGGTGATTCTGATCTTTCTGATCCTGGACCATACGGCCAACGTATCGGACGTGGAAAGCGATCCCGATCTGGAGCTGGAGCTCCATCTGCTCGAGCGCGAGATCACCGAAGGCATGGAAGGCAACCTCGAACTGCGCAACCTGATAGCGAGCCTCGATGAAGAATACGAAGAGGGCGAGGTCGAAGCCGAAGAACTGCGCGAGCAGGTGGAGCTGTTGATGCGCGAACTGGAGTTGCTCAACAGCACCGGGGCCGACAACGATCAACTGCGCGATCGCCTGCTGACGGAAGTCGAGACGCTGGAGGAACAGATCGAGGATATGAGGGCGCTTGAGTTCGAGCAATCCGGCAACAACGTGCGTCAATACCTGGGCGACGGCAACCGGCAATACCTGTCGGGCATGTTCCTCGGAGGCCAGCGCATCCTGATTCTCATGGACGCCTCGGCCAGCATGCTCGACGAGACCCTGGTCAACATCATCCGCACGCGCAATATGCCCGACGAGCGCAAGGTGCTATCGCCGAAATGGCGCCGGGTGCTGCGCGCGGCGGACTGGATCACGACGCAGATTCCGGTTACCAGCCGCTACCAGATCTGGAGCTTCAACACGAGAGTCACTCCGGCGCTGGAAGGCGACCCGCAGGAATGGCTCGAAGTCGCCGATCGGGACCGGCTCGGGGAAGCCGTCGACAATCTGCGCGCAACCGTGCCCGAGGACGGCACCAATCTGGAGCAGGTTTTCCGGCTCGCGGCCGGAATGTCGCCGCCGCCGGACAATATTTTCCTGATTACCGACGGTCTGCCGACGGTCGATCGGCCGGGGCCCGCGAGAGGCCTCGTGACGCCCCGGGACCGGATCGAATTGTTCGAGAACGCGATCCGCGAACTTCCGCCCAATGTTCCGGTCAATATTATATTGATGCCGCTCGAAGGCGATCCGAGCGCGGCGGCGGCGTACTGGCAACTGGCGATGTCCACCAGAGGCTCGTTCCTGTCGCCGTCGAGAGACTGGCCGTGAGACGCGTCGGACGGGGAACTCGATGAGACGCAGAAACCGCGAAACCGAGCAGTTCAGCATATCCTTTCTGGATGTGGCGTCCTGTGGATTCGGCGCTATCATCATCTTGCTGATGATTACCAAGTCGGCCGCGCCCACCAATGAATTTTTCACCGACACATTGCCCACCGGCGTGATCCAGGAATTGACGCGGGAACTTTTCGCGATTCGCTCGCAAACCACGGAATTGCAGGAAGAGTTGAACGCCAGCCAGGAACGCAACGCCGACCAGGAGGAGTTGATCGGCAGTCTGGACAGCAGGAGAGAGGCGCTGGTTGCCGAATACGATCTGGCCCGGGACCAGGGCGACGCGACCTCCGAGGAAATCGGCGAACTCATGCTCGCCCGGCAGACGCTGACAGAGGAAATGGAGCGATTGTTCGAGGAAACCCAGGTCCGGCAGAGCAGTTATATCGGCGGTGTGCCGGTGGACAGCGAATACGTCATTTTCGTAATCGACACCTCCGGCAGCATGTACGAAAACGCCTGGGGCAGAATGCTCGAAACGATCGAGGAAACCCTGGACGTCTATCCCGAAGTGAAAGGCATCCAGATAATGAACGACATGGGCGACTACATGTTCGATTCTTTCCGCGGCGAATGGATTCCCGACACGCCCTCGCGGCGCGTGCAGATTCTCTCCACCTTGCGCACCTGGGATCCTCCGTACAGCAACAGCAGTCCGGTGGAAGGCGTCACCGCGGCGATCGGCTCCTTTTATTCCCCGGACAGGAAAATCAGTGTCTACGTGCTGGGCGACGATTTTCAGCAGGGCGGTTCGATCGAACAGGTATTGCGCACGATCGACCGGATCAACGTGGAAGACGCCAACGGAGATCGGCTCGTGCGCATCCATGGCATCGGTTTTCCGGTAATATTGAGTGGTTCCGCCCGGTTTCAGCAAAGCGGCTATCGCTATGCCTCGCTGATGCGGGAACTGACCCAGCGGAACGGTGGTACATTTGTGGGCTTGAACGACTTCAGGTAAACGGTAATGAGACGGTAATGAAGAGCTCCGCCCTATCGATTTGCAGAATATTGTTGCCGGCATTGCTGCTCAGCGCCTGCGGCGCCAGCAGCGTGGTCATCAGCGGCAGTTTCCCCACGCCCAATATCGGCAGGTTGCCGATTTCGCTGGCCGTGGTCTACGACGACAATCTGCAGGACTTCACGTACACGGAATACAGCGAAACCGGCCAGGAGGAATACTACATCCAGAGCGGCCAATCCCATGTCCAGCTTTTCAACGCCGTGCTGCCAGCGATGTTCGACGACGTGACATTCGTGGATAACGTGGAAGCCGCGGCGGGCTCGGGCGTAGACGCGGTCTTCGTACCCAATATCGAGGAATTCCAGCTCGCCCTGCCGGCCAAGACGCGGCTCGACGTATACGAAGTCTGGATCAAGTACAACATGCGCCTGCTGACGGCGGAAGGCGATTACCTCGCCGACTGGGAGTTGACGTCCTATGGCAAGACGCCGACGGAAACTTTCCTGACCACCGAATCCGCCATCAACGACGCGGCGGTCGTGGCGTTGCGGGATCTCGCTTCCACTTTTGCGCTCAGTTTCGCGCGAGTGCCCGAAATCAGCGCCTGGCTGGCGAACCGATGAAGCCGACGGAGAAAATCCGATGAAACATGCAGGCGGCGTTACAGGCAAACTGCTCCCCCTTGTCCTGATGCTGTGCGCCGGGTGCACCAGCACCACGGTCGACGAATTCCGCCAGGGGGAAACCGGCATAGCGAGCCACGAAACCGTGGTGATTCTCGGCCGGCGCCAGGCCAGCGCCCGCGAAACGAGCGGTGATTTCGTCGAATGCGTGGGAGACCGTATCGCCCAAGGCGCGAACGGCCTCAGCGTCGTTCCCGAACAGGAGTTTCTGGACGCCATGTTCCCTTGGTTCGAGCCGCGCACTGCGCCAATGCGGCCCGAGCATCTTGCGCGACTCATGGTGGAGGAACAGGTGGCCTTTACGATGCGAGATTTTGGCGTGCGTTACATCATCTGGCTCGACGGTTATACCGAAAGGCTGAACCAGGTCGGGTCGATCTCTTGTACCGTTGCGCCTGGCGGCGCCGGCTGTTTTGGCTATGGTTCCTGGGAAGACGACGCGAGTTTCAACGCGGAGATATGGGACGTGGAAAGTTACAATGGCGTCGGCCAGATCAGCACTGACGCCACCGGGCAATCCTTCATGCCAGCCATCGTGATCCCGATTCCGCTGATCGCGCGGGTCGAGGCCAATGCCTGCCAGCGGCTCGGCGACCAGTTGAAGAGTTTCGTATTGGGTGGTTGACGGAGGTCGTCAGCATGAACAGATTTCTTGTCTACATCAGGGATATCGCGGCCCTGCGCTGGCCGCTGTTCGCATTTTGCCTTGCCGCATTGACGCTACTCGACTCCTGCGCGGTGAATCCGGCGACCGGTACGCCCAATCTCGTACTCATGTCCGGCGACCGGGAAAAGGAGATCGGCCTCGAAGAGCACAACAAACTTATGGAGACCGCGATCGTCTACGATGACGACGCCTTGAGCGATTATGTGACCGAGATCGGCAATCGTATCGCCCAGGTTGGCGACCGGCCCGACCTGGACTATCGGTTCTTCGTAATCGACAGCCCGGCAATCAACGCTTTTGCGCTACCCGGCGGCTATATCTACGTCAACCGGGGCCTCATCACCTACCTCAATTCCGAAGCCGAACTCGCCGCGGTGCTGGCGCACGAGATCGCGCACGTCACTGCGCGCCACAGCGTACAACAGCATGCGCGCGGCAGGCTGGCGCAGACGGCGGCGCAGGTGGGCGGCCTCGCCACCGCCGTGGTGACGGGCAGCGGCTACGTGGGCTCGCAGATTTCCCAGGTCGCCTCGATCTGGGCCAGGGCCGGTCTCAGCGGCTACGGCCGAGAGCACGAACTCGAAGCAGACCAGTTCGGAGCGGAATACCTTCGCGAAGCCGGCTACGATCCCATGGCCATGATCGACACGCTTACGGTGCTGAAGAACCAGGAAGATTTCCGGCGCCTGACAACCAACCAGGGCGGAGGCTATCACGGATTGTTCGCTTCCCATCCCCGCAACGACCAGCGTTTGCAGCAGATTGTCGCCCAGGTGCGGAACTTCGATCCACAAGCCGCGTACGGCAGTAACGACAGCCGTTTCCGCGAAGTCACCGAAGGCCTGATTGTCGGTGAGAGCCGTATGGCGAGAACCAACGAGACTCGCAATCGCTACTATCAGCCCGAACTCGGCTACACCGTCGTTTTTCCTGACGAATGGAACGTGACCGAGACCATGACGACCGCGACCGCCACCGGTCCCGAAATGGGTTCGCTCAAGATCGAGGCGATGCGGCTGCAAGGCGGCGAACCGCCGCGGGACTTCCTGGCGGGTCGCCTCGAAGGCGGCGTGCTCGAGAAATCCGAAGGCCTCGATCAGTTCCGCTTGCTCGGTCATACGGGGCTCGCGCTGAATCCCGCGACCGGGCGCAGGGAGCGGGTCGCCGTGCTGTATTTCGGTCCGCGCGCCTATCTGTTCAGGGGTGAGTTGCCCGCCGCCGGCGCGGAAGAGGCCGACGCCTTGCTGCTTGAGTCGATCAAGAGTTTCCGGCCGATCGAACGCGGCGAACTGGCCCTGGCCGAGGAATTGCGCATCCGCTATGTCGTGGCGGATGAGAATTTCGATTTCGCCGTCGCGGCGCGCGATTCCAAGATCAGCGAATATCCGGAAGAGACCCTGCGCCTGCTCAATGGCTATTACCCCATCGGCAGCCCGGAACCCGGCGAATGGATAAAGCTGGTCGAATAATCGCCAGCGCAGCCGTTCACGGCAATCCAGGGAAGTACCTCATCGTCGGCCCGTCCTGGATCGGCGACACGGTCATGGCCCAGTCGCTGTTCAGACAACTGAAGGTCAATCATCCGCACAACGAAATCTCCGTCATGGCGCCGTCCTGGACGAGGCCGCTGCTCGACCGCATGCCCGAGGTGTCCGAAAGTCTCGATTCGCCCTTTCGGCACGGCGAGCTGAACTGGCGGCTGCGCCGGCGAATCGGACGGGATTTGCGCCGACGGGGCTTCTCCCATGCTATCGTTCTGCCCAATTCCTTCAAGTCGGCCCTGGTTCCGTTTCACGCCGGAATTCCCGAGCGGATCGGCTGGCGCGGAGAATGGCGCGGCCCGCTGTTGACCGATTGCCGCCGTCTCGACAAGCAGGAGTTTCCCCTCATGGCGCAACGTTTCGTCGCGCTCGCGTTTCCCGCCGACAGTCCGCCGCCTGCGTGGCGCGAAGAAGAGTGGCCGAAACCTGAACTGCAAGCGAGGCCGGCCGAACTCGAACTTGCCTGCCTGCGGCTGGAGCTCAATCGGGGAGAACCGATCCTGGCGCTTTGCCCGGGCGCCGAATACGGACCATCGAAGCAATGGCCCGCCGCCGGCCATATCGAACTGGCGAATCTGTATCTGCGCCGCGACTGGCAGGTTTGGCTGTTCGGTTCGAACAACGACCGCGCGATAGCCGCCGAAATTGCCGCGGGCCTGGAGCCCGGTCTGACGACGAAGTGCCGCGATCTTACCGGGCGCACGAGTCTCGCCGAGGCCATCGACTTGCTGTCCGCGGCCACGGTCGTGGTATCGAACGATTCGGGCCTGATGCATGTAGCGGCCGCGCTGAACAAACCCCTGGCCGCGATATACGGTTCGAGTTCGCCCGAATTCACGCCTCCCCTTTCCGGCAAGGTAGAATTGCTTGCCACCGGCATCGAATGCCAGCCCTGTTACCGGCGTGAATGCCCTTACGGACATCTGCGCTGCCTGACCGGGATGCAACCCGCGACAGTGGCCGGCGCCATCGACAGGCTGCGGGAAGAAAGCTCCGGGGAAGCGGCGAATTGCGGATTCTCATAGTCAAGGTCTCTTCGCTTGGAGACATCATTCACACCCTGCCGGCCGTTACCGATGCCGCCGGGGCGCGCAAGGACGTGGTGTTCGACTGGGTCGTCGAAGAGAACTTCGTCGAAGTGCCCGGCTGGCATCCCGCCGTCGAGAAGGTGATTCCCGTCTCGATCCGCCGCTGGCGCCGCAACTTCCTGAAATCCTGGTTCAATCGTGAAGTTCGCTCTTTCCGGCAACGCTTGCGGGCCGAACACTACGATCTCGTGATCGATGCCCAGGGACTGATCAAGAGCGGCATCATCAGCCGCATGTCCAAGGGGCTGACCATCGGCCTGAGCAACCAGACCGCGCGGGAACCGCTGTCATCCCTGTTCTACAATCAATCCTACAAAGTGCCCTGGGACCGCCACGCGGTCGAGCGGGTGCGGCAACTGTTCTCGCGGGCGCTGAATTATCGTTATAACAGGCAACTGGTCGATTACGGCATCGACATCTCGAGGATCAGCCCGGAACCGGCGCCGGCCAATTCCGGCTCCGTGCTGTTCCTCCATGGCACGACCTGGGCCACCAAGCACTGGCCGGACGCCTATTGGCGCTCGCTCGGCGAAATCGCGGCCGATGCCGGTTATCGGATCCTGCTCCCCTGGGGCGATGAGCGGGACAGGCGCCGCGCGGAACTGATCGCCGGCGGCAATGGCCGGGCGACGGTGCTGGAAAGGCAGACGCTGTCCGGTCTGGCCCGGCACATGCTCAAGGCCGAAGGCGTGATCGCCGTCGATACGGGCCTCGGTCACCTGGCGGCCGCGCTCGGCAAGCCGGCGCTGACCCTGTACGGGCCGACCAATCCGGATCTGACCGGCACCTTCGGTCCGCGCCAGCTCCATCTGACCTCGGACATCGACTGCGCGCCTTGCATGAAGAAAAACTGCGCCTATCAGGGACCGCCGGTTTTCGACCCGGCGCAAGACGACTCTTTCGAAGTGCGGCCGCCCTGCTTCGCCGCCAACAAGCCCGTCGAGGTCTGGCGGCAGTTCGAACAATTGATCGATGGGCGGGCCGCCCGATGAAGCTGGCCTTCCTGATCTATTCCTGGTTTCCCCATGGCGGCCAGCAACGCGACATGATGCGGCTGGCGCGGGAATGCCTGGACCGCGGCCATGAAGTGATCGCTTACGCCATGCGCTGGCGCGGTCCGAGACCGGAAGGTCTGCGCATCGAACCGGTAGAGGCGCGCGGATTCGGCCGGCTGGCCCGGTACCGGAACTACACCGAACAGGTGCGAACGGCTCTTGCGGCGGAACCTGTCGACCTCGTGATCGGCTTCAACAGGATGCCTCTTCTCGACGTGTACTTCGCCGCGGATTCGTGTTTCGCCGAAAAGGCGCGAACCCAACGCGGCGCCTACTACCGCTTCACGCCCAGATTCAGGCATTTTCGCGCCTACGAAAAAGCCGTGTTCGGCGACGGCAGCACAACCAGGGCGCTGGTGCTGTCGGAGCGGCAGCGGGACGAGTACGTTCGGCATTATCCCGGCTGCGCCGGGCGCTTGCATGTGCTGCCGCCGGGATTGTCGGCGGACCGGAAGATTTCCGCCCGCGACCCGGAAACGCGCCGGCGCTGCCGCGAGGAACTGTCGCTTTTCGGGGACGAAAAACTGATATTGCAGATCGGCTCGGGCTTCCGCATCAAGGGTGTCGACCGCTCCCTGCGCGCCGTCGCCTCGCTGCCCGAACCGATCGCTAAAAATTGCCGCTACCTGCTGGTGGGTGCGGGCCGGTCCGCTCCAGTGTTTGCCCTGGCGCGCAAGCTCGGCATACGTGACCGGGTCAGGGTGCTGGCGGGACAGGACAATGTGGCGCGGCTGTACCAGGCGGCGGACCTGCTCTTGCATCCGGCGTATTCGGAAAGCGCGGGCCATGTGCTGCTCGAAGCGACCGTGGCGGGCCTCCCGGTGCTGACCACGGCCACTTGCGGCTATGCCCCGCATATTCTCAAGGCCGGTTCGGGCCAGGTGTGCGGAGAGCCTTTCAGTCAAGAAGAACTGAACGGCCGGCTGCTGGAAATGCTGGGTCAACTCGACAGCGCGCCATGGAGCGAAAACGGTTTGTGCTATGGACAAAACGGAGAACTGTATAACATGGCCGAAGCGGCTGTAGATTTTCTCGAACGGCAATAGAACAAAAATGTCGGAATACACTCTCGGACTGGCTGGGGCGATCGGGCACGATCCGGCGGCGGCGTTGTTTCGCGGCGGGGAACTGGTGGCGGCCGTTGAGGAGGAGAGGCTGACGCGGCGCCGGCACGCCCGCAACGAGATGCCCTACCACGCGGTGAGGCAATGTCTGCAGATCGCGGGGATTCGCGCAGCGGAAATTGACGTGATCGCGATTTCCTACAGCCCGATCAGCCTGTTCGGTTCGGCCCGCTGGCATTACGCCCGGCGTCACTGGTACGCCCCGGACCGCAGCCTCGACAGCCTGTTCAACGGCAACCGCCGTTACCGGCGGTATCTTCGCAATCTGCGGCAAACGCTCGAGCAATTGCATATCCCGCCCGACCAGGCGCGGATCGTGCCCGTCGAACACCAGGTCGCCCATGCCGCCAGCGCCTATCTGCTGAACGAGCCGGAACGGAAAACCGCGATCTTCTGCAACGACGTCAAGGGCGAATATTCCAACATGCTTTTCGCCACCGGCGAAAACGGCCGGATCGTCAAACGGAAGGAGTTCCACAACCCTGATTCCCTGTGCGGCATGTATGCGGCCCTGACCGATTACTTCGGATTCGAGATTCTCGACGGCGAACTCAAGGTCATGGGCATCGCGCCGCTCGGCGATGCGGAAAAATACGATCTGTCGCCGCTGGCGCAGTGCCGCGGCGGCAAGTTCAAGGTCAACAACAAGCTGATCGGCACGGTCGGCCTGCGCCGTTACAAGGCCCGGTCCCAGGGTCACTATTTCAGCCGCAAGCTGGTAGACCTGCTCGGGCCGCGCCGGGTGGGCAATCTGGTCGACGATCCCTATCTGCATTACGCCGCCGCGATCCAGAAACTGTACGAAGACATGGCGGTGCAATTGATCGAACATCATCTGGGGGACGTGCTCGACGAAACCGGGATCCTGGCCGTCGCCGGCACGGGCTCGATGAACATCCGCCTGAACCAGCGGCTCGCCGCCATGGACAAGGTCGAACGCCTGATCGTGCATCCCGCCTGCAGCGATTCAGGCACCGCCATCGGCGCCGCCGCCTGGGCCATCCGACAATCGGGCGTAAAGCTCGAGCCGGTCGAGAGCATGTCGCTGGGACCCGAATTCACCTCCCGACAATGCGTGGACGCTTGCCGCGATCATCGCGAAAAGCCGGTCTGGGAAGAACTCGAAGACCCGCATGCAAAAGCCGTCGAACTGCTGGCCGCGGGAGAACTCGTGGGCTGGTTCCGCGGCCGGCTGGAATTCGGCCAGCGCGCGCTCGGTAACCGCAGCGTGCTGGCGAATCCGCAACAGGAAAACGTCGCCGACCAGATCAACCGGCAACTCAAGTTCCGCGAAGTGCGCAGGCCCTTTGCCTGCTCGGTGCTGGCCGAAGCCAGCGGCGAAATGCTGGCGGGCCAGCAGACGGACCGTTATCGCTGCATCGGCGTTCGCGTCGACGAAAGCTGGCGCCGGCGCTATCCGGGCATCGCCTACGCCGACGGCAGCACCCGGGTGCAGGTGGTGGACGCCGAACATTCCCCCGATTTCCATCGCCTGCTGGCGTTGTTCAACGAGCGGACGGACCACCCCCTGCTCTTCAACACTTCCATGAGCCGGCCCGGAGAAGCGCTGGTCTGCACGCCGGAACACGCGGTCGAACTGTTCGTCAATTCCGGCCTGAAATACCTGATCCTCGAAAACCTCCTCGTCACCCGCCGCCCCGAGGAAGATTCGTGGTGAAAAAAACCGGTTACATGCGTCGGTAGACTTGCATCCGGGATTCTTGCGCGTCGGGGAAGGTAATTCCCAGTTCCAGCAACTCGGCGATTTCAGGTTGTGCGAGCAATTGCTCGATGGCGAGGGAAGTTTCCACCACGATCAGGTCTCCCGGAGCCATGGCGAGAACTTGCTGCCCGGTCAGGCGCGACTGGACCTGATCGTATTCCGGGACCATTCCGCTGTAGTACGCGACCGCCCGATTGTTGGTCAGCAGTTCGGCTGATTCGCCGCTGTTCTCGTTCAACCATTCGACGGCGTCGTGGACGTAGGACTTCGAGCGGCCGAAGGTGTAATAGGAATCCACGGCGGAGAAGACGAAGAACAACACGAGCAGCCAGGGCGCGAGGCGGGTTCCCGGCGTCATGCGGGCAAGCATTTCGCGGGCCGTGAACGGCACGGCCAGGGCCAGGCCGAGGCTGAAGACCATAGCGTACCGGCTGGTGAGATAGCGCGTTACCAGCAGAAAGGCGAGTACGACGAGCAGGTTGACCGCGGCGAAAGCGACTACGGGCAAGGCCATGTCGCGATCCGGCAGCAGCCATTTTTTCCAGTATCCCCAGATCAGGATGAGCGAGAAAGGCATGCCGACGGCGTAAAGCAGTTCCGCCGCCAGTATGACCATCAGTCCGGCGAGCAGGAAGAAGGGCAGATAACGGCCGGAATAGGTAGCCGCGTGTTCGCCGAATATGGCTTCCGCCATCGCCGCCATTTCCTGTCCGCCCGGGTCCAGCAGGGATTGCAGGAACGGCGTGTAAGACGAAGCCAGCGCGGCCGCCTGCTGAAACAGGTTCAGGTCGAAGGCCAGGCCCGCCGGGAAACACAGCAGCAGGACGGCGACCGCTGCGCCCTGGGCGCGGAAACAAAGCAGATAGCGCTCCGCCCGCCCGTGACGGCGGTCGAACAGCAGGCAAAGCGGCGCGGTCACGAGATAAAGCATCGCCTCGGGGCGGAACACCGCGGCCAGCAGCAACGCGCCGCAATAGTACAGGCAGAACTTCCACAAGCCTTCGGCGCCATAGCGGATCAGCCACCACATGCCGAGCATGACAAAGGCCCAGAAACCCGCATCGCGCAGGATCTGATAGCGGTATTCGTTGATTTCGGGGAACAGCAATATCGTCAGCGCCGCCAGCGAGAGCAATATGCGATCTTCCGAGAACTCGCGGCAGATGCCGACGAACGCGAAGGCTAGCACCGCGAAAAACAGCCCGTTAAGCACGTAAGCCGCGGTCAGGAGTTCGATCCCCGTTGCCGCGACGAGGCCGATCAGCACCGGGTAACCGGCCCAGGCGAAATGTTCGAATGCCGCGCCGATTCCCTCGTCCAGGAATATCCCGGCGGTTCGAACGTAGAGAAAGGCATCGTCGTTCGGCACCGAAACGGTGAAACCGGCGTAGACCGAAAGCAGCAGGCTCCCCGCCACCGCCCAGATGCGCGCATCCAGCCGCGTCAGGCGCTCGCCGAGACCGTTGAACGCAGCGGTCATGGCCTAGGAGCCTGCGCCGTGGAAATTCACGGCTGCAAATCCGCTCTCATCCACGCCTTTAGCCGCTCGATTTCGTTGCATATCCACCAATATGCGCCTCAACCGATCGGCTAAAGGCGCGGCGATAGCGAATTTTCGCTTTCGCGAATTCCCACGGCGCAGGCTCCTAGCCGCCGGATGACTGTCGATAGAGGTCGGGGTCGCCGGCTTCCCGGGTCTTGAAGCGCCGGTGCAGCCAGAGGTATTGGTCCGGCTGCTCGCGCACCGCTTCCTCGACCAGGCGGTTGATCCTGATGGCGTCTTCGCGTTCATCGCCGCTGGGAAAATTATCCAGTTCGGGGCTGATGCGCAGATGGTAGCCTGAATTATCGGGCTTCCGGTAATGGCTGAGGAACAGCACGGGCGACCCGTTCGACTCGGCATAGCGGCTGGTGGCGGTGATCGTGGCCGCTTTCACGCCGAAAAATGGCGCGAAAACCGCCCGGCGCGGGCCGTAATCCTGATCCGGCGCATACCAGACTACCATCCCGTCACGCAGACAGCGCAACATGCCGCGCACGTCGCGCCGCTCGACGACTCGCGGATACCGGCGCCGGCGGCAATTGACCATGACGCCGTCGAACAGGGGATTCTCGTGCGCCCGATAAGTGACCGCCATCGGATGAAACAGGCTGAGCAGGAATCCGCCGATTTCAAGGGTGGTGAAATGCGCGGCGACAAGCAGCACGCCGCGGCCTTTGGCAACGGCCTCCCGCAAATGCTCCAGTCCTTCGATACTTGCGCGCGACCGAAAGTCTTCCGGGTCGCGATACCAGGAAATCGCGACCTCCATGAGGCCGATTCCGTTCGAAACGAAAGTCCGGCGCGCCAGCCGCCGCAACTCGCGGGAATCCAGTTCGGGAAAGCAGAGCCGCAGATTGACTTCGCAAATATTCCGGCGCCGCCGCGCCAGAAAATAACTGAGACGCCCGATGCCGGCGCCGAGCCTGAGCTGCCAGGAATACGGCAACCAGGCGACCGCCCTGCCAAGCAGAACGAATATCCAGACAGGCCAATAGCGGGGAGCGATAAATCGCCGCAAGCGAACAAGCTCGCTGGAAACATCCCGATTCATGCGGCCAGAATCCCGACTCGCCCAAGAAGCCGTTACCGTAGCTAAATCCAATTCCAATTAAAAGCTGGTTCAATGTGGAACGGTCGGCGATGCCGATATAATGCCCCGATCGAAAATTGATCGAGAGTAAAGCCGCAACCGGAGACGTATATGAAAACCTTGTTCCCCAGACCCCTTGCGCTTGCCGGGGGTTTCCTGTTCACCCTGATCAGCCTGTCCGGCAACGCCCAGGACGATAAGGATCGGGTCGCGCAATCGATCGACGCGAAGGCCGGACACTATGGCGAGATCGCCCAGCAAATCTGGGATCTTGCCGAGGTGGGCTATCTGGAAAACGAAAGTTCGGCCTTGCTGCGGCGCCAGCTCGCGGACGCCGGATTCGAGATCAGCGCCGGCGTTGCCGGCATCCCCACCGCCTTTGTGGCTTCCTGGCGCAATGGCGACGGACCCGTCATCGGCATCCTGGCGGAGTATGACGCCCTGCCCGGGATCAACCAGGATCGCAACCCGCTACGCACGCTGGTCGATCAGAAAGCGGCCGCGCACGCCTGCGGGCATCATCTTTTCGGCACCGGCTCGGTGGCGGCCGCCATCGCCACCAGGGAGTGGATGCAGTCGAACGGGACGGAAGGGGAAATTCGCCTGTACGGTACGCCTGCCGAAGAGGGTGGCGCCGGCAAGGTATACATGGTCCGGGACGGGCTGTTCGACGATGTCGATGTGGTGCTGCACTGGCACGCCGGCGACGCCAATTCCGCCGACGCCACCAGTTCCCTGGCCAACAAGTCGGCGAAATTCAGATTTTCCGGCGTTTCCGCACATGCCGCGGGAGCGCCCGAACGCGGACGATCCGCCCTGGACGCGGTGGAAGCGATGAATCACATGGTCAATCTGATGCGCGAGCACGTGCCCATGGAGACCCGCATCCACTACGTGATCACCTCGGGTGGTTCAGCCCCGAATGTGGTGCCCGATTTCGCGGAGGTTTACTACTATGTGCGCCATCCGGATCCGGCTCAGGTCACGCAGATTTTCGACCGCGTGGTGCAGACGGCCCAGGGGGCGGCGCTCGGCACGGATACGGACATGTCCTTCGAAGTCATCCACGGCCTGTACAACATATTGCCGAACGTCTCGCTGCAGGAAGCGATACACGCGAATCTGACGCGTGTCGGCGGGGTCGAATACGACGCGGAAGAAATAGCGTTTGCAAACACCTTGCGCGAATCCCTGCCGGCGTCCGCTCCGCCGATCGAAGCCGCCGCGAGCATTCAGCCCATGGTCGTCGACGAAGAGGCGAGAGGAGGCTCCACCGATGTGGCGGACGTGAGCTGGGCCGTCGCCACCGGCGGCATGCGGGCCGCCACCTGGGTTCCCGGCACGGCTTCCCACTCCTGGCAGGCGGTGGCGGCCGGCGGCACATCCATCGGCAACAAGGGCATGATGGTCGCCGCCAAGACACTGGCCATGACGGCGATCGACCTGTTTACGCATCCGGAACTGGTGGAAGCGGCGCAGGCGGAACACGCCGGGCGCTTGCCCGACAACTGGCGTTATGAACCGTTGGTGGGAGACAGGGCGCCGCCGTTGGACTACCGTTTGCCTGCCGCCAATTGATTCCGGCCGCGGCGATCAGGCAATGATCTGCGGTATCGGTTTGCCGCTGATGTCCGACAAACGATAATCGCGGCCGCTGTAGCGATATGTCAGCTTCTCGTGGTCGAGGCCCAGCAGATGCAGGATGGTGGCATGGAAGTCGTGGGGCGAGATTGGCTGCTCCTGGGCCTTGTAGCCCCATTCGTCTGACGCGCCGATCGCCTGGCCGCCCTGAATGCCCGCCCCGACCATCAACGCGGTCTGGGTGCCCGGATTATGGTCGCGGCCCACGCCGCGCTGGGATATCGGCATGCGGCCGAACTCCCCGTGCCACAGGATCAGGGTGTCATCCAGCATTCCCCGCGACTTCAGGTCGGCGATCAGTCCGGCGATGGGCTTGTCGGATTCCGCCGCGTGCAAGGTATGGTTTTCCACCAGGTTGCTATGCGCGTCCCAGGTGTCAGTGTTCTGCACGCCGACGCCGCCCATGAAAAGCTGGACGAAGCGCACGCCCCGCTCCACCAGGCGCCGGGCCATCAGGCACTGTTTGCCGAAGGGTTCGGTGAGAGGGTCGTCAAGTCCGTACAGTCTCCTGGTGGCCTCGGACTCGGTACGGATGTCAATGGCCTCCGGCGCACAGCCCTGCATGCGATAGGCCAGTTCGTAGGAGGAAATCCGCGCGGCCAGTTCCGAATTGCCCGGATACTTCTCCATGTCCATGCGATTCAATTCCGACAGCACTTCGAGGCGCGCCCGTTGCCGCTCCGGCGTCATCGATTCCGGCGTTTCGAGATCGACGATCGGGTCTCCGCTCGAACGGAACAGCGTGCCCTGATAGCTGGCCGGCATGAAACCCGAGCCCCAGTCGTTCGGACCGCCGAGCGGTCCGCCGCGATAATCCGTCATCACCACGAATGCCGGCAGGCTGGAACTTTCGGAACCCAGCCCGTAGGTCACCCAGCAGCCTACGCTGGGAAAGCCCATGCTGATCTGGCCCGTCTGCATCTCGTAGGTCGCCTGGATGTGATCGTTGGATCTGCCGTACAGCGACTTGACGAAGGCGATATCGTCCACGTGCGCGGACAGATGCGGGAACAGTTCCGAGACCCACATGCCGCTTTCGCCGTATTGCCTGAATTCGAACGGGCTCGGCATCAACGGGCCGGGCATGCCCTGGCGGACGGCGAATTTTTCGCCGATCAGGTCTTCCAGCGGCTGCCCCGCGTACTTGGTCAGCGACGGCTTGTAGTCGAAGGTATCGATCTGGCTCGGCCCGCCGCTCATGAACAGGGAGATGACGCTTTTCGCCCGCGGAGCGAAATGCGGCGGCTTCGGCGCGAAGGCGCCGGGAAACTGCTCCGTGCATTGGGCTCCGCCGCCGGGTGCCTGTTGCGCGAACGCCCGGTCGTCGTGCAACAGCGAGGCCAGGGCCAGGCCGGCGACGCCGCCGCCGGACTGCATGAGAAAGTCCCGGCGCGACCAGAATTTCTTTTTCGGCTTGTCATGCATGTCGCTATCTCCTGTACAGGAACTCGCTCAGGTTGAAGATGACATGAGTGAGATCTTCCAGCGAGCCGGCCGCCACCAGTTGCCGCGCGAGGGCGGCCTCCTCCCCGGCGGGCGCCCGGGCCAGGGCGGTCCGATACGCAAGATCCACCTGCCGCTCCACATCGTAGGGGGCCAGCTCCTCGATCCGGCGCGCGAACAGGCTCGCCTGTCCAAGTACGAACGGGTTGTTCATCAGGGTCAGGGCCTGGGGCGCGACGGTCGAGGTATTGCGATAGGCCGCCGTGATGTTCTGGTCCGGCAAATCGAATGTCTCGAAAAACGGGAAGGTCAATGTGCGGCGGCGATAGACGTACAGGCTGCGGCGCCATACTTCCGGCCCGTCCGCCTGTTCGTCCCAGCGGCCGTAAGCCTGGGCGGTGTCCAGGATTTCCTGCGGAATGTACGGAAATACGGGCCTGCCGCCGATGCTCAGGTCGATGCCGCCGCTGACCGCCATCATGACGTCGCGGATCGCTTCGGCTTCCAGCCGCTGCGGCCGGTAGCGCCATAGCAGATGATTTTCGGGGTCCGCGGCGGCGTTCCGTTCACTGTCGTAGGACGAGGCCATGGCATAGGCTTCGGAACTCATGATCAGGCGATGCAGATCCTTGGTGCTCCAGCCGTTGTTCATGAATTCCACCGCCAGCCAGTCGAGCAATTCGGGATGGCTGGGGCGGTCGCCGACGACGCCGAAGTTATCCAGGCTGGCGACGATGCCGCGGCCGAAATGATGATGCCAGACGCGATTCACCCAGACCCGCGCGGTCAGGGGATTGTCCTCTGACGTAATCCATTGCGCCAGGGCCAGCCTGCGGCCGGAAGTACGGCCGTTGGGCCGGGGAACCGCGGTGGGCGGGTCGCCGAAGGTCGCCACGGTGAGAAATTCCGGCTCCATCTCCGGACCGGGGCTGAACGGGTCGCCGCGGATCAGGAATGGCGACGGCGGCACTTCATAGGCGCCGGGACCCTGGTGCAGGAAACTGCCCGGTTCCTCCATTCTGATGCGGCACTCGGGGCAGCCCAGCACATTGTCCCCGGCCCGGTCCGGCGTATAGCGGTAATCGCCGTCGGTAACGACTTCCATCATAGCCGGCTGCGCCGGCCGCTGCGCCTCGATCTCCTCGATCTGCCGCCGCAGGAATTGCCGGCTGACCTTGTCCGGCTCCGACATGGCGGCGTCCACCTGGTCGCGAGGCACGCCGATGGTCAGAACCTGCGCGGCCAGCAATTGCTGCCCGTCGCTGCGCTCCTCTTCCGGCGTGAGCACCGCCTCCAATACGTCCTGGGGAAAATCCCTGCGGATTCGCTCGATCTTCAGTTCCGTCAAATAGGGTTGTTCGATCTCCCTGATCCGTTCGCGAACCGCCGAAACCCGTTCGTCCAGTTCCGCTGTCCTGGCGAGGTATGCGAGGGCCTGATCGTCCGGCAACATCGGCCAGTCGGTTTCCACGTAGCCGAAAATCGAGGCCGTCATGCTGTAGTAGTCTTTCTGCAGGATCGGATCGAACTTGTGGTCGTGGCAGCGGGCGCACTGGATCGTCATGCCCAGCACGCCCCGGCCCAGGGTCGCGACGACATCGTCGAGATAATCCCAGCGCCGCTCGGGGTTGTCCTTTTCCCGGAAGTTGACTCGCGGCCCCGCGCGCAGGAAGCCGGTGGCTATGCGGGTCTCGAAGGTGGTCTCGTCGAGTTCGTCGCCGGCGACCTGTTCGGTGATGAACCGGTCATAGGGCTTGTCGTCGTTGAAGGCGTCAACGACGTAGTCGCGATAGCGCCAGGCGTTGGCCCGGTCCACATCCTGCTCGTAGCCGTCGGAATCGGCGTAACGCGCCACGTCCAGCCAGTGACGTCCCCAGCGTTCGCCGTAATGGGGGGAGGCCAGCAGCTTGTCGATCTGCCGCTCCCAGGCCCCGGGGGCGGTGTCGGCCAGGAAGGATTCAAGCTCCTCGACGGTGGGCGGCAGACCAATCAGATCCAGATATGCCCGGCGCAACAAGGTCTCTTTATCGGCCCGCGGCGCCGCGGCGACGCCCTGCTCCCGGCGTTTCCCCTCCAGGAAGCGATCGATGGGATGGTCGAAATCGTCAACGGCGGGCGGCGGCGCCTGTTCGGGCAGCCGGAATGCCCAGTAGTCACGCGCCGATGCCGGCACTTCGGTAGCAAAGGCCGAGAACTCGCTGGCGGCAACGGTGGTAGCCGGCCCATCGTCCCATACCGCTCCGGCATCGATCCAGGCCCGGAACTTTTCAATATCTTCCTCCGGCAGGGGCACGCCCAGCGGCATGGCGGGACCTTCCATGCCGGCAAGTTGCCGAAACAGGGGGCTGGCGGCGGCGTCTCCCGGCACGATGGCCGGGCCGCGAATGCCGCCTTCGAGGGCTTTTTCCCGAGTGCTCAGATCGAGCCCGGAGCTTTGAATCGCCGGGCCGTGACAGTTCCAGCAGGTGCGCTCCATGATCGGGCGAATTTCATGGCTGAAGAATTCAGCGTCGGACTGGGCCTGGGCGGCAATGGGGGGAAAACCGGCGACCGCCAGCGCGGCGGTCAACTTCACCAGGTCAGAAACTGACAGTGATCGCATCGTCACCTCGCGCAGACGCGTTTCGGGATCGATTGGGGTTCTCTCTTGTTAGGCCAACAATATCGGCTGGTTTCGCACTTGGCAAGACTGCGCGCGGCTTCATTTCGCCTGAAGCAAGGGGGCGGAACCGCTATGCTATGATCCGCTTCGCCTGTTCAGCATGAGCAAACAGCCCATGAAGCCGACCATGCCCGCCTTTCAGGACGCCCGTTTGCTAGTGGTCGGCGACGTCATGCTCGACCGCTACTGGCACGGCAAGGCTTCGCGAATTTCGCCCGAGGCGCCGGTGCCCGTCGTGCGCGTCGGCAAGCGCGAAGACCGGCCCGGCGGCGCAGGCAACGTGGCCCTGAATATCGCCGCGCTCGGCAGCGCGGCCACCCTCGTCGGCGTCGTCGGCGCCGACGATACCGCCGGTGAATTGCGCTCGCGGCTCGAAGCCGCCGGCGTCTATTGCGAGTTTCTGCGTTCCCCCGACAAACCCACGATCACCAAGTTGCGCGTGATCGGCCATCAGCAGCAACTCATCCGGCTCGATTTCGAACAGCGCTTCGACGCGACAGATACCGAAGGCCTTGCCGGCAAGGTCGCCGGTCTTCTGGCGGAAACCCAGGTTCTGCTGCTGTCGGATTACGACAAGGGCGGAATCGGCGATGTCGAGGAATTGATCGCGCTCGGCAGGAAGCAGGGGATTCCGGTCATCGTCGATCCGAAGGGCAACGACTTTTCGCGTTATCGCGGGGCAACCCTGATCACGCCGAATCTGGCCGAATTCGAAGCCATCATGGGTCCGAGCGCCAACGAGACGGAACTCGTGGCGAAAGGCGAGGAACTCATCAGGCGGCTGGAACTCGAGGCCGTACTCATTACCCGCGGCGAACTCGGCATGACGCTGATCCGGCCGAATGCGCCGGAATTGCATCTGCCGGCGCGAGCGCAGGAAGTCTACGATGTCACCGGCGCAGGAGACACGGTGATTTCCGTGCTGTCCGCGGCGCTCGCGGCAGGGGAAAAGCTGACCGACGCGGTCGTCCTGGCCAATCTGGCCGCGGGGCTGGTAGTGGGCAAACTGGGCACGGCCGCCATCAGCGCTCCCGAGTTGCGGCGGGCGCTGATCGAGGAGCAGGACAGCGGCAGAGGCATCATGAGCGCCAGTCAATTGCACATCGCCGTGCAGGACGCCCGGGACCACGGCGAGCGCATCGTTTTCACCAATGGCTGTTTCGACATCATCCATGCCGGCCACGTCGGTTATCTCGACGAGGCGCGCAAGCTCGGCGACCGGCTCATCGTCGCGGTCAACGACGATGCCTCGGTGCGCAAGCTGAAAGGAGCGGGCCGGCCGATCAATCCGCTCGACCGACGCCTGCGGGTACTGGCCGGCCTCGGCGCCGTGGACTGGGTCGTGAGCTTCAGCGAAGACACGCCCGAGAATCTGCTGCGGGACTTGCGGCCGGACGTGCTCGTCAAGGGCGGCGACTACACGCTCGACGAGGTGGTCGGCGGCGAACTGGTCAAGTCCTGGGACGGCGAAGTGCAGGTGCTAGCCTTCATCGACGACTGTTCGACTTCCGCGATCGTCGAAAAAATGCGCCAGGCGGATGAGGAATCGCCACCCGATTGAGTCGTTTACGGATTCACGCCTTCGACTGCCGACTGGATGTTTTCGCGGAGGTGGTCGGGGTTGATGGTGCCGACGATTATCGAGGAGATTCCGGGGGGGTCGAGGAGGAAGCGGAAGTTGTCGGCGACCGAGGGGGTTTTGTCCTGCGTGGCGCCGTGGACGGCGTGGCCGCTGGCGAGGCCTTTCTTGATGAGTACGCCTTTGCCGGCTTTTTGCGCCTGTTCGATTACCGGACTCTGACTGGTGTCCGACCGGTTGTAGGTGAGCATGAGTGCGTCAACGACGTCGATTGCGCGCAGGCCGCCTTCAATGGTCTTGGAACTCATGCCGATGGCGCGCAGCAGGCCTTCGTCGCGCAGTCGTTCGAGGGTTTCGAGACAGTCGGAGTTGTCGAGGATGTCGAGGTCGTTGCCGTCGGAATGGATCAGCACGAGGTCGAGACGGTCCGTGCGCAATTGGCGCAGGCTTTGTTCGATGCTTGCGCGCACATGGCCGGCGGAAAAATCGAACCGCGAACGGCCGCCTTCGAATATCTCCCCGACTTTGGTGCATAGCAGCCATTTGTCGCGATCCGGCAATAGCCGGCCGATGCGTTGTTCGCTGCTGCCATAGGCGGGAGCGGTGTCGAGCAGGTTGATTCCGGCTTCCCGGGCGAGGTCGAGCAAAGCGGAGATTTCCCGGTCGGAAGGCAGCTCGAATCCTTCGGGGTACTTCACTTCCTCATTGCGGCCGAATTTCACGGTGCCGAGCCCCAGGCAGGAAACCCGCATGCCGGTCGTGCCGAGGTCGCGAAGAGGCAGCATGATTTCAGTCCCAGAACGGCCGCCCGAGCGGCGGAGAGGCGGCAGTCGCCGGAAGAGTGTTTTCCGTGCCGGGCCTGATGCCGTCCTTTGTCAATCGTGCAATCACCATATCGCCAAGCACCGGAGCGAGAGTCAACTTGGTCGGCCAGACCACGATGATGTCCTCCTCGTCACAGATAAGCGCATTGTCCGGTCTTCCGCCCCTGGCGCTTGCGGGTTCCGCCCGATCAATATCGAAACAGCGCCAAGTCAGGTTTTCGAAGTTCAGCATGGGGAACAGGCGTCGCAATAGTTGCTTCGCGGATTCTTCTTGCTCCTCGTCGGAGCGGGAAACCCCTTTCTCGGCCAGATCGCCGCCGAGATACCACACCGTTTCTTCTTCCGCGTTGCCATGCGAGGTAATGGTCAAGGCCGGCGAGGCGCTCAAGCCTTTTCCCAGAACATGCAGGAACAGCGGCGGCAGCGACGCCCCACTTACAGAAACCATCTTCAACGGTCTGGTCTGGCAGGAGGGTGGATTGTCGAGGTTGGCTTGCCCGATCAACCGTTCGTTCCCCTGTCCTGCGCAAAAGACATAACGATTCGCTTTCAATTCGACCAGATTCCCTTCTATTTCCACGAGCAGGTCTCGTTTTCCCTTTCGGCGAACAAATTGTTCCGAATCATTGGCAATGGTGGATATCCGGTGTTTTTGAGGCGCCGACAGCGCTTCAATGAGCGATAGCGAATCGATCACAAAATCCGGCAGTCGGTAGAGCACCCCACTCCCGCGCAGAATTTCAGGCGTTTCTTCCGATGCGACCAGATTCGCCTTGCCGGCAACCGCCTTGCTACCGAAGAAAGTCTTCAGGCCCGAACCGAATCCCGGGCCGGACCACATATAGTATTGTTCGCTCAACACCCGGCAGGCGGAAAGGTCGATCTCGCCGTGGCCCTCGATGCAGTCGCGCCAGCGCCGGGGCATGTCGGCGATGGCGCGGGAGGCGCCGCTGAAAGCGCCGTGCAAGGCGTACTTGAGTCCGCCGTGAATGATTCCCTGGGAATTGATCGATTGCCCGCCGCCGAGCCGGTCCCGTTCGAGCAATATCGCCTGATAGCCTTCGGCGGTCAGCCGGTTGAGCAGCCACAGCCCCGCAACGCCGCCGCCGAATATGACGATGTCAGTTGAATAGCTGGGGGGCATCCTTTAACTTTTCCCGCATTGTGGCCGGGCCGGCTCAAGAATACCGCAGGCACAGCGGCAGTTCACTGCGCCCGGAACGGCTCCCGCCATGCAGCGAGCGATCTACAGCATAATTTTCACCCTGGCCCTGCCGCTGATCTGGATTCGCCTGCTCTGGCGCTCGCGCGAATCGCCGGCTTATCGGCAGCGCATGGGCGAACGCTTCGGCCGCATTCGTATGCCGGACTCGTTCGACCCGGAAAGGCAGACGATCTGGCTGCATGCCGTTTCCGTGGGTGAGAGCATGGCGGCCGCGCCGCTCGTCGCGGCCTTGCAAGCCGAGTTCCCGGATTTGCAATTCGTCGTGACGACGATGACTCCCACGGGCGCGGAACGGGTGCGGCAGCAAATGGGAGAAGGCGTCATTCATCGTTACGCACCTTACGATGCGCCCTGGATCGTGAATCGCTTCCTTACCGCTTTCCGGCCGAAAATGCTGATCCTGATGGAGACCGAACTGTGGCTGAACACGATCCGTCTGGCGCGCCGGAAAGGATTGAAAATCGTGCTGGCGAACGGCCGTCTTTCGGAAAAATCCCGGCGTTCCTACGCCCGTTTCGGGAGATTGACGCGGAACATGTTGCGGCAGGTTCATGTCGTATGCGCCCAGGCCGAGGAGGACGCCAGCCGATTTCGGGAACTGGGCGCCGAATCGCCCCGGGTAACCGGCAGTCTGAAGTTCGCATTGCATGACGCGGGCGGCCTAACGCGTCCGCTTGCGGCCATTCACGACTGGAAAGGCGAACACGAGTTGATCGTCGCGGCCAGCACGCGCGAGGGCGAGGAACCCGCGATATTGGAGGCCTGGCGGCACGTTCTGGAGAAATTTCCCCAAACCCGGCTGCTGATCGTGCCGCGCCATCCCGAGCGATTCGATCAGGTGTTCCGCCTTTGCGTCGAAGCCGGTTACGCCACCGGAAGGCGCAGTAGCGCCGAATCCTTAACCGCCGAAGCCCGAATCGTCATTGGCGATTCCATGGGTGAAATGATGGAATATTTCGCCTGTGCCGATATCGCCTTTGTCGGCGGCAGCCTGGTCGATACCGGCTGCCACAATGTACTCGAACCTGCGGCCCTGGGACTGCCGGTAACCATCGGGCCCTCCCGTTTCAATTTCGCGGCGATCTGCGAATTGCTGGAAAATGCCGGCGCCTTGCGCAGCGCTGGGGACAGCGGCGAACTCGGCGAAATCTGGAACGAATTGCTCGCGGACCGGGACTCACGGAAGCGAATGGGCGAAGCCGGCAAAGCCGTCGTCGCCGCCAATCAGCAGGCTCTCGAATTGACGCTGAACGAAATCAGGCGGCTGCTGTAGCCTCGGCGTTCCGGGTCAAATTTTCGACTCCGTCCGCGGTGACGCGGACGTTGTCCTCGATTCTCACTCCGCCATGGTCGTACAAGGCGGCGACGGCATCCCAGTTGATCAGTTCCGCGGCCGGCGACTCGCGGGCAGGTTCGAGCAACAGCGGAATGAAGTAACAGCCCGGTTCGACGGTAAACACCATGTTCTCCGCCATGCCGCGCGTAGTGCGCAAGGCCGGCGAATGATCCGGCGGCGGCGTCTGCGCGCCCGTGGCGTCGCGCTGCCTGCCGCCCACGTCGTGAACCTGCACGCCGAGCAGGTGCCCGACGCCATGGGGCATGAACAACTGGGGAACCTGCAACTCCCAAAGCCGCTCCGCATCGCCCCGGCAGATGTCTAGTGCAAGCAGCAAGTCCGCAAGCTTGCGCAAGGCGCTCAGATGCAGGTCCACGTATTCCGGTCCCGGCCGGATTTCCCCCACGAGTTCCTGCTGCAGGCCGTCCATGCCAGCGACCAGATCCTGGAATAGCGGGTTTGCCGAATGGGCGGTCCAGGTTCGGGTCACATCCGAACAATAGCCGTTCACCCGGCAGCCGGCGTCGATCAACAGCACCCGCGCCGGTCCGGCCAGCTCCCGGCGCTTGTGCTGGTAGTGCAGAATGGCCGACTTCTCGTCGAGCGCGATGATCGGCGTATAAGGCAGTTCCTCTTCGAGTTGCCGGCAGGCTTCGAGGAACGCGAGATGTATATCGAACTCGCTGCCGCCCGCGAGAAAACACATGCGGGCCGCCTGGTGGCCGCGCAGCGCCAGCCGGTTGGCCGCCCGCATCTGTTCGGTTTCGTAAGGCGTCTTGACGGCGCGGGCAAAGTCGAGTTCGCCGACGAGTTTTTCCGGATTGCAATGTGCGGCATCCACACCCAGGCGCAGCGCGACCTCCGGATCGGGTCCAAGGTAGGCCGTGCCCTTGCCGGGCTTCGGAATTTCCCCGGCTGAAGCAAGCGGCTGCAAATCGAATGCTTCGCGCCATTGCTCGTCGATGGGAAAGTCCTGCTCGTACCAGTAATCCGCGGGTACGACCTGGTAGTACACGGGTTTCCGCCCCGGCCGTACGAGCAGAAACTGGTTCGGCCGGTTGACCGGCAGCCAGTGGCCGAAATGGCCGTAGGCCTGGAAGGAAATTTCGCGGTCGTCTGCGAAATAGCAATCCGCGCCGCCGCTATGCAGAAGTACGCCTTCAAACTCGCCGTCGATGGACTGTTCGTAGAGATTCCGCATATGCGCGACATGTTGCGCATAGCCGTTCGCCGAATCCATTTCCCTCTCCTGCCGCCGCCCTGAATCGGGCAGGCAAAATTATACAGTGAGTGAAGGGACCCGCCGCAGCCGGCGAAAATTTTTTTTGTGAAAATTTAGCGCGGCCCCCAAGCCTTGCCTACATTGATGCGCACTCTCCCGAACAAGGGCGTAATCATGATCAGGCGGCAAGCAGAATTTTCCGAGGAAGAGACGGCCGCGGTCTCGACACTCCTGCGCGAACCGCGCGGGCGCACCCGGCGTCTGCTCGCCGCCAACCGCAAATGGCTGGCGGCGCTCGAACACCGGCGCAACAGCCGGATGGCGGAGACCGCCTTGCGGCGGCACGCGGCCCGGCTGCACTTTCCGCAGGCGCACAATCTGCGGGAGCTGCTGGGCGACGACCCGCGGCCGCGGCTGCTCGCGTCGTATCACTTCGGCGATTACATCTATGGCGTGAACCTGCTGGGCGCAACGGTCAATACCTGCGCCAGGGCGATTTACCTTTCCCAGGCTCCCGGCAGCGCCGCCTATTTCGCGAACATGAAACGCGCCTTCGGCGAAACCGCCATGGGGCCCGAGTCGCGAATGGCGGCGCAAGAGACCAGCATTGCCGGACTGGCGCCCCTGCTGCGCCGCGAAGGCGTTCAGATCATCACGTTTTGCGATCTCGGCGAAGAGTTCGGCGGCCGGACCGAAGTCGACTTCCTTTACCGCAAAGCCTGGTTTTCCCGCGGCCCCGCGCTGCTGGGCCTCACCAACCGCATCCCCTTGCTGCCGGTGATCGTCTGGTTCGACGGCAAGCGGGAGCAAATCGTACTCGGCGCACAAATCGAGCCCGAGCGCTTCGACGGCGAGACCCTGGCGCAGGCCGCGGGGCGCATCACCGCGGAACTCGTGCGCTTCTTCGAACCGTTCTTTCGTCTCAATCCCGAGCAATGGCGCTATCTCAGCCTGTTGCCTCTCTATTTCTTTCAGGCCGGCGCCGCCGGCGCACTTCAATCCAAGGAGAAAACTCATGCAAGTACGCAACAAGACCCTGCAACTGATCAATCGTCACACCAATGAAGCGGACCGGGCAGACGTCTGTCTGGACAGCCGGATCGAGGATCTCGCACTCGATTCGCTGGCGATGTTCGAGATCGTCTTCGAACTCGAGGAATGCTTCGGGGTGGAACTCGACGAACAGGAACTGGCGGCGATGAAGACCCTGCGCGATCTGGTCGAAAGCGTCGAGAAGAAGCTTGCCGGAGAGGACTGAACCAGGACCGACCGGTCGAGGAATCGCCGAATGGAAAGAAAGGAACTGATCCGGCCTGAAGCGCTGCGGCGGAAATACCTGTCCGCGGAGTCGCGCCCCCTTGCCGGCGGAAAGAACCTGCTGCGCAACGCGGTCTTCGTTCTGATGGCGATTACGGTATGCGCGGCCTTGCTGCTGACCTTCACTTCCTACAAGGTCACCGAACAGGCGCCGGGAGTGCTCGTGCCCCTCGAAGGTCTGCAAAAACTCTCCATCGGAGGCTCCGGCCGGCTGGATTCGCTACTGGTCGAGGAAGGCGACCCGGTTCGGCCCGGGCAGGCGCTGGCCAGGGTATCGCTTGCCTCGGTCAGCCAGTTTTCCGAGACGCACGAATTGCGGATCGAGGCCTTGCGCAAGCGCCGCGATTCATTGCGGGAGAAATTGCCGCTGCACGAGCGGGAACATGAACTCGCCCTGCGCCGCAACGGCGAATTGCTCGCTCATGCCGATGCGTCCCTGCTGACCGCGAGGCGCAAGCAGGCCTTGTTGCGCGAACGGATACGGGTCAGCGAACGCCATCTGCGGCAAATCGAATCCCTTTTCGAGGCGGCCGCGATTACCACCTTCCAGTTCGACGAAGCGTACGCGGCGCATCTGCAACTCGAGCAGGAAGCCGCCGAGAGCGAGCGCCAGGCGGCGGAACAGGAAATCCGGCGCAAGGGCCTGGAAGCCGATTCGCGGCAGCAGGAACTTGCAAAGGACCAGCTCGACCTTGCCCTGCGGGAAGAAATCGATCAGCTTTCCTCGGAAATCCTGCAACTCGAAACGCAACAATCGGTGGTCTTGCGCGCCGACCGCGCGGGCCTCGTCGCAACCATCGCCGTCGGCGCCGGAGACAGTTTCCGCGCCGAGCAGCCGCTGATCTATCTCGGCCCGGAAAAATCCATACTCGCCGCGGAGTTGTACGTCCCTTCCCGGGTGATCGGCAAGCTTGCCGTGGGCCAGCGGGTGTTGCTCAGTTACGAATCCTTCGACTACCGGGAGTACGGCCGCTATGCGGCAACGATCGAAAGCGTCGCCGGCGCGCGCCTCGACCCGCGGGAACAATTGCTGCCGCTGAGCCTGCTCAACGAACCGGTCTACCGGGTGCGCGCGGCGCTCGAACGGCAAAGCGTCCAGGGCCCGGAAGAACACGCGCTGCTCGCCGGCATGCAGTTCCAGGCGAACGTCGTGACCGACGAACTGCCCCTGATCGGGCTGGTCTTCAAACCCCTCAGATCCCTGCGAGGCCTGGTCTGGTGAATGGCATGACAAATCGACTGTTCGCCCGGCGCGGCAGCCTGCCGATGATTTTCCAGGCCGAAGCCAACGAATGCGGCCTGGCCTGCCTGGCGATGATCGTCAGCTATTTCGGCCGCGTCACCGACATCCGTTCGATCCGCGAAAGCAGCAATCTGCCCGCCTTCGGCGCCTCGCTGAAACATCTGACGAGGGCGGCGGCAGCGGCGGGGCTCAAGGCCCGCTCGCTGAAACTGGAACTTGAAGACATCAAACGGCTGAACACTCCGGCGATCCTGCATTGGGATCTCGACCATTTCGTCGTGCTGAAGAAATGCGGCAGCGGCGGCGTGGTCATCCACGATCCGGCCGTGGGGATCAGAAAGTATCCGCTGAAGGAACTGGACGACCATTTCACCGGCATCGCCGTCGAATTGAGTCCGGCCGGCGGCGCTGTCGACGCGGCGCCCGCGCGCCGCCTGCGTCTGCGCGACCTGATGCGCTTCTCCAGCGGCGCCGCGCGAGGCATGGCGCTGATCCTGCTGCTGTCGCTGCTGGTACAGGCGTGTTCGCTGCTCAGCCCCTTGTATCTGCAACTCGTGATCGATCAGGGCCTGGCTCGCGGCGACATGGATCTGGTGCTCGTGGTCGCGCTGCTGTTCGGCCTGCTGATGCTGGCGCGAATCGCTCTCGGCCACGTCCGTTCGCTGGTTACGATGCAATTCTCGATCCGGCTCGGTTTCGAGATGGTGGCCGGCCTGTTCGAACATCTGTTGAAGCTCCCCTTGCGATTCTTCGAAAGAAGGGAGATGGGCGACCTGGTCTCGCGATTCTCGTCGGTGGAGAAGGTCAGCGCGCTGATCTCCCAGGACATGATCACGGTGCTCGTCGACGGCCTGCTATCCGGTCTTTCGCTGATCTTGCTGTACGTCTATTCGCCGCTGCTGGCGACGGTCTGCCTGGGATTCGTCATCGCCGCGATGCTGCTCCGGCTGAGTTCGCTGCCGGGCGAGAAACTGCGCCGCCAGGAGACGATCGTGCGGGCGGCTAAAAGCGAAAGCCGGCTGATGGAGAACATCCGCTGGGCTTCGGTCGTCAAGAATTACGCCATCGAAGAACAGCGCAGCGCCGACTGGCAGAACCATTACGTCAATTCCGCCAACGCCGGCTATCAACTCGGAACCTTCCAGCTCTGGTTCGGTTCCGGCCAAGGTCTGCTGTTCGGCATCGAGCAGATTCTGGTCATTTACATCGGCGCGAGCCTCATCGCCGGCGGCAGCCTGACCATCGGGCAGTTGATGGGATTCATCTTCCTGAAACAGCATTTCTCGTCTTCGGTGCTCGCGATGTTTCCGAAGCTGGCGGAATTGCGCCTGATGCAACTCGACCTCGAGCGCATCGCCGACATCGCGCTCGAGGAAGCGGAGGAAAGCGATGCGATGACCGGCCTGCCGCGCCGCGCTTTCAGCGGCAAAGTGCGCGGCGAGGGACTCGGCTTCCGCTATTCGGCCGACGAGCGGCCGATTTTCGAAGCACTGGACTTCGCGGTCGAACCAGGGGAAACGCTGGTCGTAACCGGTCCGTCCGGCTGCGGCAAGTCGACCTTGCTGAAACTGCTCGCCGGGCTGGAAAAACCGGGCACAGGCAACCTGCTTTTCGACGGCAGCCCCTTGTCCAGGCTGGGCCTCTCGGCCCTGCGTTCCGCTTCCGCGGCCGTGCTGCATAGCGACGGCCTGCTCGCGGGCGACATCGCCTTCAACGTCAATCTCGACGAAGAGCCATACAACCAGGCCCGGCTCGAAGAAGCCTGCCGCCGGGCATGCATCCTCGACGAGATTCTGGCCTTGCCGCTCGGCTTCAATACCCGGGTCGGAGAACTCGGCAACAGCCTCTCGGCAGGGCAGGTACAACGGGTTCTGCTCGCCCGGGCGCTTTACAAACGGCCCAGGCTGATCCTGCTCGACGAGAGCCTCGCCTGTCTGAGCGACGCGGTCGCACGGAAAATTCTCGAAAACATCGGCGAATTGCGCATCGCCGTCGTCCTCGTAACCCATAACCCGGCGCTGGCGCGATTCGGCACGCGGCAGATCAGCCTGCCCGCCGCGCAGGCGGCATGACGCACGAAGATTTCAGCTTCAGGGAGGAACACGCCAATGACAGACGGACAGCATCCAGCCACGAGCACCTGGTTCCTGGTCAATCGCGCGAAAGTTCAGGGCACGGCCTTCTTCGACGAGGCCTGCCATGACTACTTCCAGTTGCGGCTGCTCAACTGCCTCAAGGTCTACAAGGTGCAATTGCACGCCTACGCGCTGTTGCCGAACGAGGCGTGGCTGCTGCTTACTCCGGGCATGCCGAAAAGCATGTTCACCCTGCTCGACTTCGTCAATCGATGTTACTCGGAGTATTTCAACGAACGCTTCGACCGCAATACCGCGGTCTTTCAAAACCGGCCCTTTCTGGCGATCATCGACAGCGCGCAACTTTTCCTCGACTGTCAGAAGATGATCGAACGCTGGCCGATCGCCAGCGGCGCCGTCGATCATCCCGGCCTGTATCGCTGGTCGAGCTATACGGCCAACGCTTTCGGCGGCCGCCACCAATTCCTCACCCGCCACCCCTGGTTCGAACAATACATCGCGGCAACCGAAAGCCCCATGGAGCACTACCGCGAATTCATCGCCAGGCCCTTCGACGCAGTCCACCTCGCCGAACTCGAACAACGCCTCCTGCCCCCGGCGAATTTACCGTGATTTCTTGCCTCAACATGGTTACAGAGTTATGTTGATTCTCCAATCAAGCGGAGTTCACGAGCATGACTACTATCAGGCGGCGCAATCAATACGGAAATTCGATTGGCCTGACGCGGCGAGAACCCGGGGAAAACGAGCGTTCGCCCGACAAGCCTGCGCAAGCCGGGAAAGAATCCGCCAGCGAGGCAACCGAATCCGACAATATCGTGGAACTCTTCCGAAAATATTTCGGACCGTCCAATGGAGTGGACCTTGAACTACCGCCGCGCGAACCCATGCGGGAACCGCCGACCTTCGATTGAGTCGGAAGCGTCCATATTGCTGGACACCAACGTTGTATCCGATGGATTGAAGTTGGCCACCCGCAATGTCCGCGATTTTGAAGGTGCCAGAGTTATCGTGATTGACCTTTGGCTGAGAACGAGGTAAGTCACAACTCAGATTGGATTGACCATCATCCCCTTGCCCGTGGAACCTTTGGATGCAAATTGACACGATGCGGCAAACTTACTAGCCTGCCGGGAAGCGATGGGAGAGATTCGGTATGAGCGGAAAAGCCTTTGCCTTGATGAGCTTGTCCATGTTTTGCGCCGGTGCGGCGGCGCAGGATTACGTGCAGACTTACACCGAGTGGGGCGTGCCCGATTTTCAGGGAGTCTGGAAGCACGCCACGGTCATGCCCTTCGAGCGGCCCGAGGCGCTCGGCGAAAAGCGGACCTATACGGAAGAAGAGGTGCTGGAACTCGAACGCCGGGTGCAGCAGCAATTCGACGCGGACAACGAGCCGCTCGATCCGAACCGGCCGGCGCCCGAAGTGGCCGAGTCGCTGCCGCCGATCGGTAATTACGACCTGTTCTGGCGTGATGACGCGCAATTCCTGCCGACGATCGGCGGCGAATTCCGCACTTCAGCCATTATCGAACCCGAAAACGGCCGCATGCCCGATGTGTATCCGGAAGCCAGGGAGCGCCTGCTCGCGGCGCGGGGCGGACGCCAGGGCCGAACCAACGACGGCCCGGAAGGCCGCGGTCTCGGCGAACGCTGCCTGGTCGGCTTCGGCAACTTGTCGGGGCCGGTGATGAGCCCGGTCATCTACAACAGCCACCTGCAATTCGTGCAGTCTCCAGGCTACATCACCATCGTCGCGGAAATGGTTCACGACGCGCGCATCATCAGGATCGGCGGCGAGCGCAATCCGGCCGCCGCGGCCCAGCGCAAGTGGATGGGAGACTCCGTCGGCCGCTGGGAAGGCGACACGCTGGTGGTGGAAACGCAATATTTCAACGATTGGCACAGCCTGCGCGGCCTGCCTGTCGACAATATCACCATCACCGAGACCTTCCGCCGCGAATCGGATTACAAGCTGATTTACGGCTTCCGGGTCAGCGACCCCAGCGTATGGGCCGGTGAATTCTATGGCGAGTATCCACTGTCACGAATCGACGAACCGCTCTACGAATACGCCTGTCATGAAGGCAACTACGGCATGTTCGGCATCTTGCAGGGCGCCAGAAGGCTTGAGGTGATGTCCGAACTCGAAGCCGGCGGCGAAAGCGAGCAATAGCGGCCGAAGTCAGGAATTCGCTCGTACAGCCTGTTTTTTCGCCAGTCGCACCCGATGCAGGGCCGGTTCGGTGTAGCCGTTCGGTTCCCGCACACCCTGGAAGATCAGGTCCCGGGCGGCCTGGAACGCGAATGAGCCGACCGGATTCGGCGCCATCGGTTCATACAGCGGATCGGCGGCATTCTGTCCGTCGACCACGGCGGCCATGCGCAACAGCGATTCCTCCACCTGCTCCTCGTCGATGAGTCCGTGGTGCAGCCAGTTGGCGACGTACTGGCTCGAAATCCGCAAGGTCGCGCGATCTTCCATCAGCGCCACATCGTCGATGTTCGGCACTTTCGAGCAGCCGATGCCCTGATCGATCCAGCGCACCACATAGCCGAGAATGCCCTGGATATTGTTGTCGAGTTCACGCTGGATGCGTTCGGCGCCGAGCGCGGAAGGATCGGCGAGCAAGGGCACTTCCAGCAGGTCGTCGATGGGAACCGGCGGACGCTTGCGTAATTCCTCCTGCACGGTGAATACGTCGACCTTGTGATAGTGCAAGGCGTGAAGAACGGCCGCCGTGGGCGATGGCACCCAGGCGGTATTGGCGCCGGCCATGGGGTGCATGACTTTCTGATCGACCATCGCCGCCATCAGGTCGGGCATGGGCCACATGCCCTTGCCGATCTGGGCCCGGCCCGGCAGGCCGCATTCGAGGCCGGTGTTGACGTTGTGGTCTTCATAAGCGGCAATCCAGGTCGAGGCCTTCATTTCGTCCCGGGGCAGCATCGGTCCGCCATGCATGCCGGTATGGATTTCGTCGCCGGTGCGGTCGAGAAAGCCGGTGTTGATGAAGACCACCCGGTCCCTGGCGTTGTAGATGCATCGTTTCAGATTGAGCGTGGTGCGCCTTTCCTCGTCCATGATGCCGATCTTGATCGTCAGCGGTTTCAGTCCCAGCAGTTTTTCCACCGCCGCGAACAGATCGCAGGTGAATTCCACTTCGTCGGGTCCGTGCATCTTGGGCTTGACGATATAGATGCTGCCCGCGCGCGAGTTGCGCAGCCGGTTGCGGCCCTGGATGTCGAGACAGGCGGCGGCCGAAGTGATAACCGCGTCCATGATGCCTTCGAAGATCTGGCGCCCGCGGCTGTCGTAGATGGCGTTGTTGCGCATGAGATGGCCGACATTGCGCACAAGCAGCAGACTGCGGCCCGGCAAGCGCAGGATCTCCCCGCGCGGCGACAGGTATTCACGGTCTTCGGCGAGCACCCGGGTGACGGAGCCGCCGCCCTTGACGAAGGTTTTCGCGAGGTCGCCGCGGATCAGGCCGAGCCAGTTGCGATACACCTCGACCTTGTCGGCCGCGTCTACCGCGGCCACGCTGTCTTCGCAATCCTGGATCGTGGTGATCGCAGCTTCCAGCACCACGTCCTTGACCCCGGCAGGATCGGCGGCGCCGACTTCGTGTTCGCGGTCGATGGCGATTTCGATATGCAGACCGTGATTGATCAGCAGCACGGCCGCGGGATTCCCTTCCGCTCCGAGATAGCCCGCGAACTGCTCCGGATCGCGCAATCCGTGAACGGCGGCCCCGCAATCCGCTTCGAGCCGGCCATTCGCGACGCGGTACTGGCGCGCTTCGGCATGGCTCGCGCCGTCGAGCGGGCAGACCTCGTCAAGGAACTTCCGCACGTAGTCGATCACCCGCTGTCCACGCACCGGGTTGTATCCCCCTCCGCGTTCGGCGCCGCCGGCCTCGGAGATGGCGTCGCTGCCGTACAGGGCGTCGTACAGCGATCCCCAGCGGGCATTGGCGGCATTGGTGGCGAAGCGGGCGTTCCGGACCGGCACGACGAGCTGCGGCCCGGCTATCGTGGCAATTTCCGGATCGACATCGTCCGTGCTGATCTCGAAATCCTCCGGCGCGGGTTGCAGATAGCCGATCTCGCGCAGAAACGACTGATATGCTCCGCGGTCGAATCCGGCGCCCTGATCGCGGTGATGCCAGTCGTCGATTCTCTGTTGCAGTTGATCCCGGTGCGCGAGCAATTCCTCGTTGCGGCCGGCAAAGTCGTTGATCACCTCTTCGAAACCCGGCCAGAAGTCTTCCTGGCTCAAGCCGATTTCCGGCAATAGCTCTCCATTGACAAAAGCAGCCAGTTCAGCGGCGACGCGCAAGCCGCCGATCTCAAAATCATCGTTCATCGGGTGGATGTCCCTTGTTGATCCTAGTTTGACCGGATCGCGGTTTTCATTTTTTGTGGCGTTGGACCGGTCCGCGCATATAATAGCCCAGTTGACCACTTTGATGAGGGTAGTCCGATGAAACGCCTTACCGTCGCCGCATGCTGCCTTTGCCTGTTGCCCTTCGCCATGACGCTGCAGGCGGCTGAAGAACAGATCGACATCGACTCCATGACCGTTCCTCAATTGCGAGCCGAAATCGAAAAGATCGAGAAGGAAGTCTACCGGGTCTTCAATCTGCGCACTCCGGATGAGACCCTGCACGTTACCTGCCACATGTACACGCCCACCGGTTCGAACATCTCGCGAGAAGCCTGCGAGCCGAACTTCCTGATCGATGCTCGCTCCCAAAACGCCCGGGCCTACCAGGATGGATTCGATGAATTGCTTGACACGGAAGGACTGCTGGCGGAAACGAGTTCGGACTTCGAGCGATTCAACGCGGCCATGGAGGCCCTGAACGAGGAATACGACTACTTCCGCGAACTGAATATCATTCTTGCGGTACTCAGGGGTCGAATGGAAGAAATACGCTAGGAGTCTGCGCCGTAGAACGATTCGCGGTCGGGCGCATGGAGCCGCCCGACGATGAACCCGCATGGGCGACCGCGGAGCCCGTCGATGGCCGCGCGGGGGCTCGCGAAGCCCTCCGGAAGCGCTTCGTCCGGCCGT
>JAJDYJ010000101.1 GCA_022822865.1 Pseudomonadales bacterium
ACGGCCGGACGAAGCGCTTCCGGAGGGCTTCGCGAGCCCCCGCGCGGCCATCGACGGGCTCCGCGGTCGCCCATGCGGGTTCATCGTCGGGCGGCTCCATGCGCCCGACCGCGAATCGTTCTACGGCGCAGACTCCTAGCCGGCCGTTTACTTTCAATTGGTCGGGTCTTGACTTTCAATCGGTCGAAAATTCAACTCAGGGTTTTGGCAGGTCCTTGGCTCCCTTGACATGCCCCGGTGTGGGTGGTTATATCGTCTGCCCTGATAAACCCAGTGTTTTCCTTACAAGAATAGGCTGAATTATGAAGACTAAATGGTTGCTCTTCGCCCTTGCCGTGGTATTCGCGGGATGTTCCCAGGACACGACTACCGGTGGCGGTGACGCCGCCCAGGCCGCGGAGTCCGGCGCGTCGGATATTCCGAGGACGCCGAGCGGCAGGCCGGACCTGAACGGCATCTGGCAGGTTCTCATGAACGCCAACGACAATCTGGAGGCGGCGCCGCCAAGAGCTGCCTATCACCTGGTCCCTGGTGATTTCGTGCCGGTGCCCGGTCCCGAAGTCGTCGCTCTTGGCGCGGTGGGCTCCGTGCCCGCCAGTTTCGGCGTAGTCGAAGGCGGCACGATTCCGTATCGTCCGGAAGCGCTGGCGCGGCGTGACGAGAATCGGGAGAACTGGCTGACCATGGACCCGGAGATCAAGTGCTTCATGCCGGGCGTACCGCGGGCTACGTATCTGCCGCATCCGTTCCAGATTTTCCAGAGCGAGAGCGCGTTTTTCATCGCCTATTCCTTCGCCGGCTCGGTGCGAAACGTATTCCTGGAAGACCCGGGCCCGGCTCCGCTCGATTCCTGGATGGGTCAGTCCTACGGTTACTGGGAAGGCGACACGTTCGTGGTCGAAGTCACCGGACTCGACGACCGCACCTGGCTCGATCGCGCCGGCAACTACCATAGCTATCAGCTCAAGGTGACCGAGCGTTACGACATGGTGGACGAAAACGTCATCATGTATTCCGCCACCATGGAAGATCCGGAAGTGTACGAGGAGCCCTGGACCATCAGCATGCCGCTATATCGCAGGCTCGAAGAAGGCTACGAACTGCCGCAGTTCAAGTGCGTGGAATTCGTGGAGGAACTGATGTACGGGCAATATCGCCGGGGCGGCGAGTTCGAACAGCGTCTGCGCGAGGAAATGCTGCAGGAACAGCAGAATCAGTAGTAAAAACCGGCCCGAGGCGCTTGGCATTCGCTCGGGCCTTTGGATAGAATGGCGAGGATTGTCCTCACACAAAACTCTTGGCAACAGCAAGTAAAGAGGTAGATTCATGAAAATCAAATTGTTGGCTCTGGCAGCGGTTGCCGCGGTCGGCGTAGTAGCGATCAAGCCTACAGCTACCGCACATCACGCTTTCTCCGCGGAGTTCGATGCAAACCTGCCGGTACGTCTCGGTGGCCCCATCACCCGCGTTGAGTGGATCAATCCGCATACCTGGATTCATCTGGAAAACAACGATGCCGAGTCCACTCGCGACCCCGGCCCGTGGATGGTGGAAGGCGGCACGCCCAACACCTTGCTGCGCCGTGGCATCAACCGCAACTCCCTGGTACTGGGAACCGAGATCATCGTAACCGGTTACCAGAGCAAGGACCGCCTGTGCGATCCCACTTGCCGCGCAAACGGCCGGGACATCACATTCCCGGACGGCCGCAAGTTGTTCATGGGTAGCTCAGGCACCGGCGCGCCTCGCGACGGCTCCGACCCGACCGAACAGAACTAGCGCTCGCCGGAAGCAAGTAGCTAAACCCAACTTCTGGACCCGGCCGCCTGTCCAGCAACGGAACAGCCGGCCGGGTTTTTTGCTGTCTGAAATTCGAGCCGCCGGGTGCGATTTCAAGGAGTGGCGATCGGTTCGATGACGCGTTCGAAGTCGCCGCCGTCGCGAAAGACCGTGGAAGTCTGGTAGAAGCCCGCAGTGTACACCCGCACCAGGATCGTTTGCGCCCCGCGGTTTTCCCAGAACCAGCCGTGAATCCCGGTAAAGGGCGCATGTAGCGAACCCATGCGCCGGCTGGCGTTGCCCTGTTCGTAACTTTGCACTTCTTCCTCTTCGAGGCCGACAGTCTCGGCGTGCATGTCGTAGTACACTTCGCCGTCCGCCAGCCAACTGAACACGAGTGGCGCGTCCTGATCCATCAGATATTTGTATTCCACCGACTGAAACGGGCCGAGTTCGAACTCGACGTAGTCCTCGCGATGCACTTCGACTTGTTCCTCGAAAGGATTGGCGCCGCGGGAGAGTGCGGTCAGACCCAATAGGCCGCCGACACCAAGTGGGTCCTGGTCGAACTCCGCCGGCAGGATGAAAGCGAGCAACACGATTACGGAAACCAGAAACGCGCCGACGCTGGCGATCATAAGATTTTTCGGAGAAGGTGGGGCAGTCTGTTGACTCACGGAAGTACCTTTAGGACAGCAGCATGAAAGCACTGAGTTGGAAACCGGTCAGCAGGAAACCGCTGCCGAGCAGCACTGTATTGGTGGCGAAGGCGTGGCGCAGGTAGGAGCCGCTCGTACGCCAGACGCTCAATCCGATGTAGACCAGGGACAGCGCCAGGATCTGGCCGATTTCCACGCCGACGTTGAAACTGAGGATGTTGGTGACCAGTCCGTTGTCCGACAGCTCGAACTCCTGCAACTTTGTCGCCAGGCCGAGCCCGTGAAACAGGCCGAACACGAACACCGCCAGCCGGGTATTGGGCTCGAAGCCGAGGCGCTTGAAACCGCCCATGTTCTCGAACGCCTTGTAGGCGACCGACAGGCCGATGACGGCGTCGATGAAATAGGCGTTGACCTGCAAATCCGCCAGCACGCCGAACAGCAGGGTGATGCTGTGGCCGATGGCGAACAAGGTGACGTATTGCACGATGTGGCCGGGCCGGTAGAGGAAGAAGATCACGCCGACCAGGAACAGCAGGTGGTCGTAGCCGGTGACCATGTGCTTGGCGCCGAGGTAGATGAACGGCCCGATGGCGGGCCCGTCGATATTCTGCACGAAGGCGGCGTCGGAGCCCTCGATAGTGTGGGCGAGCAGCGGGCTTGCCGCCAGCAGCAGAAATATTCCGATCAACAGTCGAAATGTCGCGTGGCATTCCCGAGGCGAAAGCATGTTGATCAGTCTGAGGTGAAGCGGCTATTGATTTCGGGGTCGTAAGCCTGGTGGCAGGCCGAACAGACGCTGTAAATGTCGGCGCCGGCCTGGAACAGATCTTCCTTGTTGCGCGTGCTGGCGGCGGCCATTGCCCTGAATCCCGCCTGGGTCAGGCCCTCGGAGTAAATCATCCAGGCGTCGTTATCGAGCGCGCGGCCGGGCAAAGTCAGCAGGTTGCCGGATTCCACCACCATCGCGGCGCTCGCGACCACATGCTCCCAACCCTCTTCGGTCGTTGGATAGAGTTCACGATAACCGTCCCGGTCCTCGACCCAGCCCGCCGTGCTCCACAGCCCGTCGGCGGCGGGTTCAAGTACATACAGCATCAATTCCTGCATGGTGAGGGTGGTGTCGAAATTCGCTTCCGCCGAAACCTGCGCGGCGCCGTCGTCCGCGGAGTCTGTACAGGCGGCAAGCAGCAGCCCAAAGCTGTACAGCATAAGATGCGCGCGCGATGTCGTTTTGTGCATGATGGTTCCCAATCCGGCCGCCAACCGCCAAAGTCTGCCGCAAATCGGCAATTATTTCTATTTCCTTGCGATCCGGCCCCGCCAGGCTCAATACTGAATCTGCCGCGGGCGATTGATCTGCTGGCGGATGAGTTCTTCTTCCAGTTGATCGAACTGTTGCAGGGTCTCGCCGCGGACACGGCGGTTGGAATTGGACACATCGAGCTCGTCTCGCCAGCCGCCGAGCGTCGAATTGTATTCGAGTTCAGAAATGCGCCGCTGAAGCGAGAGTCCGCCGGCACGGCGCACCGAACGCTCATTGAGCGCCTCGAAAGCGACCACGACGAACTCCGTGCGCCGTCGCAGCGCGTCTTCGCCGCAGACTCGCTCTATCCCCACGAGGCGTTGCCGGTCGCGCTCGCTGTCGGGCCCGGCAGGCGGAGGGTTATCCACATAAGCGTCGCGCCATTGCTTGAGTTCGGCGCAATGTTCCAGATACCCGGCAAGCACATCGCCGTCGACCGAAGCCAGAAAGTTGACGCATTCTTCGGATTGAACGCCGTTCGCGGATTCCCCAAGCCGCTCGATGCAGACTCGCGCCTGCTCATCCACGGCCTGCATGATTGACTCCGCGGCGCCGATGCGCTCTTCCAGCGTGATTTCCTGGGCAAAGGCCGAACCGGTCCACAGCAAGGCCAGCACCGCGCAACAGTTGAAAGCAGCAGTCGTCATCAAATGCTTCATTTGTCGAATAATAGCATCAGACAGTGGAGGGTAGGCCGCTCATAGTCCTTGAACCGACGCCGCGACAAGCCTTCCCCAAGTGCTGACTATCATTGCAATTTCGTATCATGGCCTGATACATACATCCGCGGCGGAAAGCGGGCGGTATGAATCATCCGGCGCGGAAAAGGCGCGTTCGAGTTCGGCATTGAGACGTTCGAAGGTTTCACGCTCTAGTCGCATCCTGTCGCGCCGGATCGGATCACGAATGTATTCGCTGACGCATTCGTAATCTCCGGCTTCGCCGACATTGGTCGAAACGAATTCAGATGGCGACCCGCTCAGACGAACTGTCCTCGTCGTGATGCGCCGCATCGGTCATGCTCTTGCTCGAGAGGTTTGAAACGCTCCACTTTGAGTTGATCCGCTCGCTTTCGAACTTGGGCCAAGTCATAACTGGCTTGGCGGCGCAGCCAGAATTCGGCGTTCGACCACCCCGCTTTTTCCAGCCGCAACGCCATTTCCGGTGAGATTCCCGCGTGTCCGTGCAGTACGCGGGAAAGCGTGTGCCGGGCGACGCCCAAAATCCTGGCGGCTTGACTGACGTTAAGGCCGAGAGGCCGCAAGCAGTTTTCCAGAATGCCAAGCCCTGGATGGGGAGGGTTATTCATAGCCATTCCGTTATCCTCGAATTAATGGTAATCAACCAAATCGACATCGTAGACATTGCCGTCCTCAAAGCGAAAGGTGATGCGCCAGTTGGCCGAGATTGAAATGCTCCAATATTCATTCAGGTCGCCTTTCAAGCGGTGGAGCCGGTAACCCGGCATGTCAATATCCCGAGGTCCGCTGGCGCTGTCGAGGTCGGCCAAGGCTAGAGCAATTCGCTTTGCCTGATCGGGCTTCACTTTGCTCGTGTCACCCGATTCGAACAAGCGCTTCAATCCCCTATGTCTGAATTTCTGAATCACGAGCAAGTGTATCGTATTGCGGTACACTCTTCCATCCTTTTGGGCTGTTTTTCCGGCTCTCAAGGAACGAGGTTGACCTGATCGGTCCAGCTTTCCAAAATAGTCGTTCTCAACACAAAAAGTTGCGCTGCCATGATTCGCCTGCATCTCCTGCCAGCCGTTGCCGTTTTGCTCGTTTCCGCCTGTTCCGAATCGGTGAGCACCAGCGGTACGCTGGACCCTGTGGTCGAGGCGCCTCCGCTTGAGCTGGAAGTTCTTTCCACCCGGTCCTGGCTCGTCTCCGGCGGCGATGCGCTTGTGGAGGTGCGGGTCACGGACGAGGCGCGGAATTTCCGGCAAGGCGATTTGCGAATCGAGTTGAACGGGACGGATGTCACGGCGCAATTCCGGCAAGTCGAAGACCGGGCGATGCAAGCGCTGCTCGACGGCCTGCCCGTGGGCGAAAGCGAATTGAGCGCGCGGCTCGCGGGTATAGACGAGGCCGCCACGCTGACGATCACCAACTGGCCGATCACCGGCCCGATCATTTCCGGACCGCATGAACAGCCTTTCTATTGCCAGACCCGGGAATTCCGCACCGTGGCGGGCGAGTTGCTCGGCGAGCCGGGAGACCGGTTCTGTTCGATCGAAACGCGGGTGGATTACGTCTACTGGAGCGATCTCGACGAAGAATTCAAGCCTTACCAGCTTCAATTCGGCGGCCTGGCGCCCTTCGATCTAGCCGGGATCGAGAGCCGGGGCAGGACCGTTCCCTACATCGTCAGGGTCGAAACCGGGACCGTCAATCGCGCGGTCTACGAAATCGCCATGCTGCACGACCCGGCCGACGGCGATCCCGGCCCGTGGCAGCGCAGCGAAGGCTGGAACGGCAAACTGGTTTACACCCACGGCGGCGGCTGCCGCGGCGGCTGGTATCAGCAAGGAGACAGCACCGGCGGCGTAATGCGCCGGGGTCTGTTCGAGCAGGGCTATGCGGTGGCGTCTTCGTCACTCAACGTGTTCGGCCAGAATTGTAACGACCTGCTCGCATCCGAGACTCACATCATGGTCAAGGAACGCTTCATCGAGAGATATGGCGTGCCGGTCTACACCATCGCCACCGGCGCCTCGGGCGGTTCCTACCAGTCGCATCAGACCGCCGACAATTATCCCGGCGTGTTCGACGGCATCATCGTTGCCGCCAGTTTTCCCGACGTCACGTCGGCGACCATATTCACCGTGGCCGATGCGCGTCTGCTGCACCATTACTTCGAGGCGCTCAGCCCGGGCGAGTTCAGCCGGGAGCAGCAGCAGGCGATATCCGGATTTGGCTCCTGGGCTTCGATACCCAATCTCAGCCGCGGCGCGGCAAGACTCGACCCCATTTTCGAGCCTGGAGCGCTGCCCGAGGACCAGGGCGGCGAGGTGAGCATCGACGAGTTGCGCGCCGTGCTCTACCAGCCCGGCGCGGGCGGCATCCGGGCGACGGTGTACGACCATACCGTCAACGTCTACGGCGAAGATTCCGATACCGGCATCGCCGCGCGCCCGCTGGACAATTTCGGTGTGCAATACGGCCTTGGGGCGTTCAACGCCGGGCTCATCACGGCGCGGCAATTCATCGATCTGAACCGCGACATAGGCGGTTACGACCGCGACATGAACCATGTGTTCGAACGCCATCGCGCCGACCCGCTCGCGCGTCGGCGCGCCATCGAAACCGGGCGCATTCTTTTTGGCGGCGAAGGCTTGGCCGTAACTCCGGTGATCGACTATCGCAGCTATACCGATCATGCCGAGAACGGCGATATTCACATGATCGTGCACCAGTTCTCGACCCGGGAACGCATGCGCATCGCCAATGGCGCCACGGGCAACCATGTCATGCAGATCGGAGGGCAATGGGGTTTCGAACCGGGCCAGGACGATCTGGCCGAACTGTTCCGGCTGATGGACGCCTGGATTCTCGATATCCAGGCCGACACCTCATCGCTGACTCCGCGGCAAGTCGTTTCCGCCAACCGCCCGTTCGAACTCAACGATGCCTGCTGGGACACCACCGGGGAGGAACGGATCAAGATCGAGGAAGAACTCAGTTATGCGAGCGGCGGCCGCTGCGGCGACTTGTATCCCGCGTATCCGACGCCGCGTCATGTAGCCGGCGCGCCTTTGGCGAACAATATCGTGTCCTGCCAGTTGCGGCCGGTAAACCGGGACGACTACCGTCAGCCGCTTACCGAACGCGAATGGGCCGAATTGCAAATGATCTTCGAAGAAGGCGTGTGCGACTGGAGCCGGGGCGACGCCAGCGGCGCCCACCATCAGGGAACCTGGCTTTCCTTCGGCCCTTCCCCGGTCAACAGGATCAATTAAAGCCCGATATCCGCCGCTTCAGGGTTGGTCCACGGTGAGCCGGCAAAGCGCTGTGTTGTGCGTTTCAAGATCGGCGGTCCAGATCAATCGAGCTCCGCCTCGCCATTCAATGGCGTCATAGCCGCCTCGCGGACTGACATCGCTTTCGCTGTGCTCTACCGCTAGCGGCCAATCGGCGTCGTCGAATCCGGGCCGGCGCCAACCCTCCGGCTCTTCCATCGCCGAAAACCGGCATGGACCGACGCCGGGTACGGGCTCGGCCTCATCCTCGCAAGCGCGGTCGAGCGGTGCGTCGTGGATCACCAGGCATCGCCAGGCGGCATTCGTGACCGCGACCGCCTCTCCCGAGGCAAGATCGGTAAATTGCGCAATGAGGCCGCCGTCGCCCATCTGCTGGTTTCCGCGGCCGATGTACTCCAGACCCGTATCGTCCTGCTTGAAGTCCTTGACGACGAAGTTCAACTGCAAGGGAAAGTCGGCATTGAAGACGAAGGCCTCGGCGTTAAACGACCGCTCCGTCGTGATCGGTATCGAATCCTCAATGATCAACTGATCTCCCAGATAAAAGGCAAACCAGTTGTCTGCCCAGACCTCGCCCTTGATGGATACGGTGCCAGGGGAATCGATTACGACAACTTCGGGCGGTGTCTGATCAGGATTGCCGCAACCGGCCGGCAAGGCTGCCAGAATGCAGAAAGTCCAGGTCTTGAGAGTGGAGAGCCGGGAGTCGGGGGAATCGGCCATCGTCCAGTCCTCTTGCGGATACCCGGATTATTGGGCGCGGGGAAAAATCCAGCCGCGCAGTTCGCCGGGAGGATTGCCCTCGCTATGGATTTGCACGTAGAGAGAGTTGGCGCGCAGCGCTTCGACCTGCTCGTTGGTCAATTCGATCTCGCCGCTGATCTCGCCGCCGGTCGCCGCGGTCACCACGAGTTGATGCACCGCCGGGCCGGGCTGGGCCGGCGGGCCGTTATGCAGATGCGCCACGGTGGCGACGGTGCTCATGCCTTCGAAAGTCCCGTTTACCGTCAGCGTATTGCCTTCCAGCGTCAGGAAGACTTCGCCCTCGCCGGTGATGCTGTCCACCGTCTGTGGGTTTGTCGGCATGGGCGACAGGCGGGCGCGATAATTCTCGGCCTGCGCCCAGACAGAAAGGGGAGCGGCGAGCAGGGCCGCCAACAGGATCCGCGCAATGCTGCGAGCCGGCATCTTGATTATCTCCTGACCAAAAAACAGGCCCGATGTTAGAACACCATGCGGCAAACGTACAGAACGAGCCTGGGCGGTTACCTGCTCGTCGCCAGCCATTTGTACATGACCAAGGCATCCACGTAGCCGAATGTGGGATGCTTGAACGCCTTTGGCAGGCGGCCTGCCTTTTCGAAGCCCAGGCTCTCCCATAGCCGCACGGCACCTTCGTTGCTTGCCGCGACGAAATTGAATTGCATGGCCGTGTAGCCGAGTTCGAGGGCGATTTGTTCGGAGTGCCGGCACATCGCGGTGGCGAGTCCCTGGCCGCGCGCCGCCGGATCGACCATGTAGCCGCAATTGCAGACGTGGGCGCCCGGTCCGTCGAAGTTGGATTTCAGATAGTAGGTGCCGAGCACCTTGCCGTCCCGCTCGGCAACGAAGGTCTTGCGTGGTAGATGCATCCATAGCCGCCGGGCTTCTTCCTCGCTGGTATCGGGGGCGAAACCATAGGTATCGCCGGCGGCGACAATGGTTCGGAATATCGGCCAGATTCGCTCGAAGTCCGAAGGTTTGGCTTCACGAATACAAAGTTCTTCCGTCACTTCGAATCCGCCCCGATCCGCCCGCGGATGGACAAGCCATCGCGGAAGACGGCGGGATTTTCCGCTCCGGGAATCCGGCGCGCCGGCATCGCCGGCACGGGCGACATGCCGAGAATCGTATGCCAGTACGCCCAGGAACGCGGATCGAACACTCCGGCGTGGGCGTTTCGCAATGCGTTTCGCAGCGCGTCGTCATCGAAATGCTTGCGAATCAGCGCCACATCGGACGCATCACCGAAAGTCATCGCATGGTTCAGGAAGAAAACTTCGTTGCGCAGCGTTTCGTGGGCTGGTTTGAACCACACCACCCTTCGCGCCACGGCAAGCAAATCGGGATGTGGATTCATCAAATCAGCTTCGCAGCGAAGAAGTAAGGAGCGCCTGAAATGGTGCTGGAAGAACAATCATTGTACAAGGTTTAAGTGCGCATCGGGCATGGTGCGCCGACTGCCTTTTGCTGTTTTCCGTCAGCCGTGATTCAGAAATTCAGCCGCTTGAAGATCGAATCTGGCAGCCATTGCACGATTTCCATGATGATGCGCCACCAGCCGGGAACGTAGACTGTATGCCGCTTGCGGGCCACGGCGTTGACGATGCCGCTGGCGACGCGGTCCGGTGTGGCGAACAGCGGGCCTTTGGGCAGATGCGCGGTCATGGGGGAGTCGACCAGGCCGGGGCGGATGTCGATGACGTGCACTCCGGCGCCATGCAGTTTGCCCCGCAGCCCTTGCAGAAACGCCGAAACCATGGCCTTGGCCGTACCGTAGACGTAGTTTGAAGGCCGGCCGCGGTCGCCGGCGACCGAGGTGATTACCGCGACCGTGCCATGCGCCTGCTCGCGCATTCTCGGCGCCAGTTCGGTCAGCAGAGAGATCGGGCTAAGCCCGTTCACGTTCAGCGCTTCGAGCGCGGCTTCCACATCCTGCTCGCAACGCGCCTGGTCGGGAAGGGTGCCATGTGCGATCAGTACGAGATCGACGGTTTGCAGCCAGTTGAATGCCGCTTCGATCAGGCCGGGATGATCTTCGAGCCTGGCCAGGTCGGCCCGGGCGGTCTCGACTGCGCCGGCGCCGGACAGCCGCTCGCACAATGCCGCCAGCTTTTCGCTGTTGCGGGCGATCAGAAAAAAGCGATTCCCGGCCACGGCGTAACGCGCCGCTACCGCTTCGGCGATCGCCGATGTCGCACCGAAAATGAGTATGTTCATGCACCCCGCCCCGTCAGGCCGATGCGGTCGGATTGTGCGGAGCGAAAACGCATGTTGGGGTCGACTCGCTGTTTGATGGCCAGAAACCTTTCCCAGTCCGGATAGCCCGCCTTGAATACAGTCTCGCTCATGCGCGCGTCCTTGGCCAGATAGATGCGCCCGCCATGGTCGAGCACGACGGCGTCGAGCTGTTCGAGCATGGGGAACAGCGATGCTTCGCGGCGAAAGTCCAGCGCCAGGGTATAGCCGCCAGTGGGAAAGGAAAGCAGATTGCCATTGGCCGGTCCCATTTTTTTCAGCACCGACAGGAAAGACCCCTTGCCCGCATCGCTGACCTTGCGCAGCACGCTTGCGATGCCTTCGCGAGCCGCATCGAGCGGCAGCACGAACTGGTATTGCAGGAAGCCGGCGGCCCCGTACAAACGGTTCCAGTTGCGAATGCGGTCGAGCGGGAAAAAATACGCATCGAGATCGAGGCGGTTTCTGCCGGCGCGAAAGTTCTGCCAGCGGTAATAGGTGGAATTGAACATCGAAAGGCTGCGGCGATTCAGCAACATGCCGGGCGTCGCGAAAGGTACGCCAAGCGCCCGCCTGCCGCGATAGCGCAACTCGCCTTCGATTTCGTGTTCGGCCAGGTAGATGATTCCGCGTCCCATATGCGGGCCGCGCATGAGGCAGTCGAGCCAGGCGACCGAGTAGTGCGCCTGCTCGTGCGCTTCGAGCAATTCGAAGCATTCGGCCAGATTGGCCGCGGGCAGCGATCTGCCCGCCATTTTCGAACTGGTGATCGGGGCCAGTTTCAGCTCGGCTTCCAGGATGATTCCGGTCAGTCCCATACCGCCGCAGGTCGCCTGGAAAAGCTCGGGGTTTCGCTCGGGACCGCAGTGAACGACTTCGCCATCGGCCAGCATCAGGCTCAGTTCGCGAACGTGTTCGCAGAAACTGCCGTGGCGGTGGTGATTCTTGCCATGGATGTCGGCGGCGATCGCACCGCCGATGCTGACCAGCGCAGTTCCGGGCAGAACCGGCAGAATCCAGCCTTCGGGCACGACTTCACGCAGGATTTCGCGCAGATTCAAGCCGGCTGAGCAGCGCAACACGCCGTCGGCGGAATCAAGCTCGCAGACGTGACGCAGGCCGAGACTGCTGATGACACTTCCCGCAAGAGCGCTGTCGCCGTAGCTCAGGCCGCTGCCGCGAGCGATGCAGGCGCCCGGCGATTCGTCTTTCAGCAAGGCGCGCAGCCCGTCCACGTCGGCGGGCTCCGACATCCGCGCCCCGGCCCGGGGAAATCGTCCCCAGCCGTGAATCAGCGTCTTGCCCGGTTCCTTCATGCCTCGCCCTGCCAAGCCGTGCCGGCACGGTTATAATTGCCGGCCCCAAGTTAGCGCAAGCCCGGGGAAGAACCAAGCCGGCCCCGGCTGCGACTTCAATACGCAAAGGTTCACGAGGCGTCAAGATGGAAGACCTGCTCGATTTTGCCTGCGAACTCGCCCGGGAAACCGGCGGCCTGATCGTCGACGAGCAACGGCAGGCGGAAATGACCCGGGAGTTCAAACGTGGCACCGAACTCGTCACCGAAGCCGACCTGAAAGCCGACCGCCTGATCTGCGAGCGCATCCGGGGCAAGTTCCCAGGACACAGGATTCTTTCCGAAGAATCCTCCCCCGACCTCGCCAACGTGCATCTGTCGCCGGAACCGGTCTGGATCGTCGACCCGATAGACGGCACGGTAAACTTCGCACACGGTCACCGGCAATCGGCCGTTTCCATAGCCCTGGCGAGCGGTGGCTGCATCGAACTGGGCGCAGTCTACAATCCCTTCACCGACGAAATGTTCAGCGCACTTCGCGGCCAGGGCGCGCAACTGAACGGCGAATCAATAAAGATAAGCGGCGAAAGCGAACTTTCCCGAGCGCTGATCGCCACCGGCTTCCCTTACGAAAAAACAGCCCTGGCGCCCCTGATCCAGCGATTGGACGCCGTTTTACACAACTGCGCCGACATCCGCCGCCTCGGCTCAGCAGCCCTCGACATCTGCTGGCTCGCCTGCGGCCGCCTCGACGGCTTCTACGAGACCCTCAGCCTGTGGGACTTCGCCGCAGCCGGCCTGATAGCCAGAGAAGCCGGCGCGACCTACGGACATTTCTCCGTACTACCCCCGGGAGCCCACCCCGAATTCCACAACGAAAACATCCTCATCGCCACCCCCGAGTTGTTCGAACCCCTTCAAAAGCTGTTGTTCGAATCCAGTAAATTAGGAATCCCCTCACGGCCCAGTTCGAAGGCTTAACCCGTCGCCGCAATAATCTCGTCTTCTACATCCCGCAGCTTGTCCTTGCCGAAGAACATCTCATCGTTGACGAAGAACGTCGGAGCGCCGAAACAGCCTCGTTCGACAGAAGCGTTGGAATTTTCAATCAGCGTCAGCTTGACTGCCGGATCCTGGGAGCCCGTGATTATGTCCTGCGCCGGGAGTCCGGCGTCCCCCAAAGCCCCGGCGATCACCGCCGGATCGGCCATGTTCAGCCCTTGCTCCCACATGCAGGAAAACACCGCATCCACAAAGCGCTCGAAGTAGTCCTGCCCCTTCGCGAACACGGCCCCCCGCATCAGGTGCAGCGTATTCACCGGAAAATGCGGGTTCATCCGGAAATCGGTGATGCCGTGCCGGCGGACGAAACGCTCCGTCTCGATCGCGTTGTATTCGGACTTGTTGCGGACGCCGGCGAACTGTTCCATCGGCGAGCGGTTGTTGGTCGACTTGAAAACGCCGCCGAGCAGAATCGGAAAATAATCGAAAGTCTCGCCCGTGCGCCGTTCGATTTCCGGGATGACCTTGTGCGAGTAGTAACAGTTGGGACTGGCGAAATCGAAATGGTATTCCAGTTTCATATGCAAACCTGGTTGTAAAAACTCCGGCGCCGGTGAAATCACCGGCGCCGTATATAGGGTGGACCTTGTGGGCAAGCGGGATTCGCTTGCCCCGCGGAATGCGGATCAGTTCGCGGGCTTGACGAACTTCAGCGTCATGCGGTCGCTTTCGCCGATGGCGGTGTACTTCTCCCGGTCCTCATCGCCAAGACGGTATGTCGGAGGCAAGGTCCAGACTCCCCTGGGATGGACCGTCGGGTCTTTCGGATTCGCATTGACTTCGGAAGACCCCGCGAATTCGAATCCGGCCGCCGCGGCGATTTCCTTCACATAGGCCTCGGTGACGTAGCCCGAAGTTTCCATGACGTCCATGCCGGCGTCGGGCAATGCGCGATGTTCCACCACGCCCAGGACGCCGCCGGGCTTCAGCGCCGCGTAGAACGCCGCGAAGAAATCATGCTCCTGTCCGGCCATGATCCAGTTGTGGACGTTGCGGAAAGTCATCGCCAGATCGGCGCTTTCCGGTGGTGCGATCGCGACTTCATGGGGCGGCAGCAGATGACGAATCGTTACATGACTGTAAAGTTCCGGGTTGGCGACCATCTTGTCCTCGAAGCCGGCCAGGCTTCGCGGCTGGAAAGCGGCGGCCGAATTCGGCGAGAAGTGGGCCGCGTAAAACCTTCCCTCGTCGCGCAGATAGGGAGCGATTATCTCGGTGTACCAGCCCCCCGCCGGGTGAATCTCGATGACGGTCATATCCGGCTCAAGTCCGAAAAACTCCAGTGTTTCCACCGGATTGCGAAACTCGTTGCGGGCGATGTTCGCCTCGCCGCGGTGGTCGCCGACGATAATCTCTTCCAGCGTGACCTGCGCCTGCGCGCTCGCACCGAATGCAAGCAGGCTCAACGGAAGCAAGACCAGACCAAGACGTTTCAGCATTAGTATTTCCTCAATTCAGGAGTGTTGGAAAGTTGAGCCGCGATTCTGCCATGAACCGCGAAGCGAGGCTAGATACTAAGACGCCCCCACACAACAGGGACAATTCGCTGAACCACTCAGCATTACCGCCTCCGCGGTCTTCGCGTTCTCTTCGGCGGTCTTGTGCACAATGCTGGCGCCAGCCGCCGCTGCGGGCGCCGTTTCGGGCCGGACCGCGAACTCCTGGCCGAACCAGCCGGTGTAGATCTGCAGGCGGTGATTGCCGATGTCGCTGCGCACCGAGATGCTGTTGGCGTCGATGATCTCGACTTCAAGCGCGGCGCCGTCCTGCAGCACGGCGGCCCGTGAGGAATCGGGCAGATTGGAAATGTGGTAACTCGTCGCCTCGCCGCGGCGCGACGGGTCGGCGGCGTAGGTGGAAACGAAGAGCACGCCGCTTTCCCTGTCGTTCCAGGCCTGGGAAATGCCGAGATTGGGAAAATCCACGCCTTCGACCGTGGGCGCGTCGTACTTGTCGAGATGGTTCGCCTGGAAGGCGGTGATCCAGTCGCCTTCGCCGATTTCGTTGACCATCATCTGGGCGCTTTGCTGACCGCGGGGCCAGGGTTCGTCGAGATTGAACCACCAGCCGAAGCAATCCATGTTGTCGCCGAACCAGCGCGGGTCGTATTGCCGCTCGGCCGCGGCGGTGAGCCGTTCGATCACGGTGTTGTCGCCGAGCGCCCTGGCCATGATCAGCCCCGCGGAGTTGGCGCCGATCTCCCGGCGCGGGTCGCGCCAGCCAAGCGATTCGACCAGCGCTTCGTATATCTGCGTGGCAAGTTCCGGCGACTGCGGCAACAGGTGGAACGCGGTGCCCGCTCCGGCGCCGCCCGCTCCCGGCGCATTGACCTTGAAGTTCTCGAGCGGATCGTAGTACATGGTCATCCATTCGATTTCGTTGTTGTCGTTGATGCCCATGTAATTGTCGCGGCAGAATTCGACCCAGTTTTCGAACACTCCGTGAGCGGGACGTCCGCCGAGCCTGTCCGAAAGGTAGATGCCCAGGCCCGCCGCGGAATTGCAGAACGGCCAGATCTTGGTGTTCTCGCAATGGGGGCCTTCGGGCTGATCGGTATATTGCCGGCGCAGATAGTCCATGATCCTCGGCTGGGTCCATTCGAAATGCTCGTTCTCGTAGCCCGCCACCAGCCAGGGCCGTTCCCACTTGTCGTCGCCGGAGACGTACTTGTAAATGCTCAGCACCAGGTTCAGCCAGCCACGGAAGAACAGATTGCCCGTGGCGCCGATCGGGTCGGGGTCGAGCCCCCAGGGTTCGACGCCGTTGGCGGTCCAGCCCGGCGCGTCGTAATTGCCGCGCACGCGTTCCGGCCACTGGTTCGTCAGACCCGGAGGATAGTTTTGCCGGTCCGGGCTCGGCCCGATGAAGGTGTTCCAGTCGATGGCGGCCCAGAAAGTCGTATGCCGGGTCGCCAACTCGTCCATGATCCGCGTGTAGACCTCGCGCCAGGCCGGCGTCTGGTCAGCCATCAGCAGCATCGCGTAGCTGGAACTCGACAAGTCGAAGCGGGGATAGCTCAATAGCGGCGCCGAGGTGTACTGGTCCCACCAGGGATGCGGTTCTTCGCCCTCGTAACTCCAGTCGTCGGGCGTGGTCGCCTTTTGCCACAGAAAGCGCAGCCAGCCCCGGGTGCGCTCATTGTGTTCGGGATGCAGCGTGGGGAACTGGCTGTGAGTCGCCAGGCCGGATGGCGCGCTCTCGCAGCCGGCGAGCATCGACGCGCCGGCCAGGGCGGCCGAACTTTTCAGAAAACTTCTTCTCGAAGCGGAAATCTGCGGCGGCATGGCGGTTCCGTTATTCCCTGTTCCCTGCCCGGAAAGTTAGCGCAAACCGATGCTCGCCACAATGACGCGAGGATTGAGTGCTACACTGGCGCGCCAACATGGGACACCCATCGGCAAAGACGGCGCCTCGCGAACATGACGGACACGCAGCACGGCAACGAGCTTGAACGGCGACTTCGGGCCGCGGAGGACGAGAAAGAGGGCCGCTATGACAAGCGCACCGAACATCTCGACGAGACCGGCCGAGCCATCTTCATCAACCGGCTGATCCTCGAAGACTCGCCTTATCTTCTGCAGCACGCCCATAACCCGGTGAACTGGTACGCCTGGGGCGAGTTGCCTTTCGAAGTCGCGAAAGCCGAGAACAAGCCGGTGTTTCTTTCCATCGGCTATTCGACCTGCCATTGGTGTCATGTGATGGAAGTCGAGAGCTTCGACAACGTGGAAGTCGCCAAGGTTCTGAACCAACATTTCATTTCCGTGAAGATGGACCGGGAGCAATATCCCGACATCGACGAGGTATACATGACCGGCGTGCAATGCATGTCCGGTCACGGCGGCTGGCCGATGTCGAATTTCCTTCTGGCCGACGGGCGGCCGTTCTTCGGCGCGACCTATTTTCCGCCCGGTCAGTTCATCGCCTTGCTGAATCAGGTCCACGACGTCTTCACCGACCGCTACGACGAAATCGAACGCAGCGCCGACAGCCTGCATCGCTCGATCCAACTCATTCTTGCCGAACGCAAGAAGCCGTTGCCGCTGGCGGAGGATTTACCGGAAAAGACCTTGCAGGCGCTCTACCAGCGCGAAGACGAAGCGCTCGGCGGCCTCGCCGGCGCCCCCAAGTTTCCCCAGGAACCCCTGTTGCTGCTTGCGCTGGACCAGGCCCGGCGCGCGGAAGACCGGCGCGCCTACCGTTTCGCCGAGCGCAGCCTGCGCCATATGGCCATGGGCGGAATTTACGACCATGCAGGCGGCGGATTTCATCGCTATAGCGTCGATGCGCAATGGCTCGTGCCGCATTTCGAGAAGATGCTCTACAACCAATCCCAGCTCGCGCCGGCCTATCTGCAAGCCTGGCAACTCGACGGCAATCCCTTCTTCCGGCGCGTGGTCGAACAGACGCTGGACTATGTGGTGCGCGAAATGCAATCGCCCGAAGGCGGCTTCTATTCGGCGACCGACGCCGACAGCGAAGGCCGCGAAGGCGTGTTCTTCGTCTGGAGCATGGAAGAACTCGAGGAATTGCTCGACGAGGCGGAACTCGAATTGCTGATTCGCCATTACGGAGTCAGCGCGGCAGGCAATTTCGAGGGCGCCAATATTCTTCATCTGAGCGAGCCCTTTCCGGCAGGCGAGGCCGGTGTGGCGCTCGACGACATCCTGTTGCGTTTGCGGCAAGTGCGCGAAAAGCGCGAGCCGCCGCTGCGGGACGACAAGGTCATCGCGGGCTGGGCCGGCGCGATGATTTCCGCTCTATGTCAGGCTGCCTGGGCATTGGACCGTTTCGACTGGCTCGATGCCGCCGAACGCGCCGCGACGCATCTGTGCGACAGCAATATCGATGCCGACGGCGGGCTCAAGCGCATCTGGCTGCATGGCTCCTCGTCCATCGGCGGCCAACTCGAAGACTATGCGAATCTGGCCCTGGCCCTGCTGCAACTTTCCGACGTCACCGGCAAGCAGGAGTATCTGCTCCGGTCCTGCGGCCTGATGCAACAGGCGCTGGCGCGATTCTTCGACGATGAACAAGACAGTTTCTATCTCGCCCCGGAAAACACGCCGGGGCCGCAATTGATCCGCTCGCGCAACGCTACCGACGGCGCCCAGGTCTCGCCGGTCGCGGTGGCGCTCGAATGCATGATCGGCCTCAACCGCCGCGCCGCCTTGCTGCCGGAAGCCGACGCCGCGGAGTTCAGCGGCGAGCGCATAACAGCCTGCATTCGCGAACTCGCGGCGGCGATAAACGCCAATCCCGTGGGACACCCATCCCTGCTGCGGGTGATCAGAGCCTGGCAATCTGGCGAAATCGAACCGATGCAAACAGCAGGGGAGGGCCGCGCGCGGGTGCTGGCGCGCAGATCGGTCGAAAACGGAAACCACGAGGCCGTAATCCGGCTGCTGATCGCCCCGGCCTGGCATGTCACCGCGCCGGATCAGGCAGGCGGCGAATTCGCGCCACTGTCCCTGTCGCTCGACGAAAACGAGGCAAACTGGCGTCTCGGCGAGATGCGGATATCGGGCGAGCGGGGCCGACTTGCCACTCCGGGTGGCGAAAGCGTCGAAATCCTGCGAGGCGAAGTGGAACTTCGTGTTGCCTTGCCCAAGGTTCAATCCGCCGGAAGCGGCAAGGACGAATTCGCCGCTAGCACCGGCCTGCGCCTGCAGGTGCAGTTATGCGACGAGCGTTCCTGCTTGCTGCCTGAAACCCGGCGCTTCAGACTCTAGCGACCCGCTTCGAAGGAAGTTTCCGCGAAATCCGCAGGCAAATGCAGCGACAATTGCTCCCAGGCCTGTTGCCGGCGCGCGGCGTCTTCGGCGAAAACCGACTCGAAGAAACTCGACAGGGCAATCAGCGTGATCATGATTTGCCGGCCGGGATGAATAGCCTCTGGCGGTGGCATGTCGCCGCAGATTTCGGGGCTGGGCAGCGCCGTATCGACGCCTTCGTCCGGACCGCCGAACAGGCCGTAATCGACGCTCGATTGATCGTCAAGTACGCCAAGAACCGCGTTGCAGGCGATGCCGTCGGGGTTGTCCATGAAGCGGAAGGCCGGATCGGCGACGCCGCTGAAGCCCAAATGCGAACCGCCGTCGATCACGAGCAGGCTGCCGCGGGGTGCGCGCTCAGGCATCGTCGCGCCGTTGCCGGCGTATTCGATCAGGGCGTCCGCCGTGCCGGCTATCGAAAGCAATTGCGCGTCGCTGTTGCCGAAAAACCGCGTCGTGAATCCGGTGGACGGGCCGGCAATCGCCGCCGTGGCGCGAATGCGCGGGTCGCGCCAGCGTGGATGGTATGTGGTCAGGTAGCTCGTGAGTCCGCCAAGAGAGTAACCGCTCAGACCGATCCGGTTCGGGTCGGCCTCGGCGGCGAAGGGACGCTCATCTTCAGGCCAGGCCAGCAAGGAGTCGATCAGAAAGCTGATGTCCGCCGGCTGGTTCACGACATCGAGAGCGTTTGCGCCGCCTTCGGTGCTGCCTGAAGTCAGCGGATAGTCGGGCGCAGCGACGATATAGCCGAGGCCGGCAAGATGCGCGGCCGCATATTCGAGTTCGGTTCTGTTGGAGAGGATGCCGTGACTGTGAATGATCAACGGCAGGCGTCCGTCCACGTCTCGCGGATACCAGACCGTCAGCGGAAAAGTCCGCTCGGGCTTGCCGGGCACACCGCGATTTTCATTCGTGGGCCGGCTTTCGTCGACGAAAATCACATCGGTTTGACCGACGAGGTGTTCGCGGCTGTCGAGCCAGACGCGGCTCGCCGTGCCTTCCGCCGGCCTTTCCGGTGAGGTGAGAACAAACACCGCGCCACCGGCCGTCACCAGCACGACCAGCAAGGCCACAAAACCGATACCGATGATCTTCAACCATCTCATGACGATACTCCGTTAGCGAAAAACTCCGGTACGACTTCGGTGGCCGGGCCGTAGACGCCCCGGTCGAAACTGCCGCCCGTGCGTTCGAGGTTCAATTCCACGGTCTGCGCACCGCCTGCCCTGGCCGCCTGGTAGAAACCGGCGGCGGGGTAGACGTTGCCCGAAGTGCCGATGGAGACGAACAGGTCGCAGGAGGCGAGGGCGTTGAATATCTCGTCCATGTGAAAAGGCATTTCGCCGAACCAGACGACGTGCGGGCGCAGCCCGCCCGGACGGCCGCAGCAGGAACATTCGGATTCCGGAAAGACGTCTTCGCGATTCTCGAACACCCGCTCTGAATATTCGCAGCGAATCTTCAGCATCTCGCCGTGCATGTGCCGCAGATTGCGGCTGCCGGCGCGCTCGTGCAGATTGTCTATGTTCTGGGTGACGAGCAGGAATTCGCCGGCGAAGTCCCGCTCGAAATCGGCCAGCGCGATATGCGCCGCGTTAGGCCCGATTTCCGGCTTTTGCAACAGCCGCCGCCGTTCGTTGTAGAAATTATGCACGAGATGCGGATCGCGGGCGTAACCGATCGGCGACGCCACGTCTTCGACCCGATGTTCCTCCCACAAGCCTTCGGCGGCGCGGAAAGTGCGAATGCCCGATTCGGCGGAAACGCCGGCGCCGGTAAGTACGACAATGGAACGGGGACCGGAATGCCTGGTCGATGTCACGAGAGTTGACTTCATGGTGTTGACTTCATGGGCGTGAATCATACCTGCTTGCCGGTATAATGCAGCACATTTTCAAACAGGACGAACCCCTATGACCACATTGCAAAAGGGCGATCCGGCGCCCGCTTTCAGCCTGTCGGATCAGGAAGGAAACACCGTCAGCCTGGTGGATTTCGCCGGCAAGTCGCGTGTGGTGCTTTATTTCTATCCCAAGGCGATGACGCCGGGTTGCACGGTGCAGGCCCAGGGGCTGCGCGATTCGAGCGAGGGACTCGCGGCGCGCGACGCCGTCGCCCTCGGCGTGAGCCCGGATCCCGTCAAGCGGCTGAAGAAGTTCGAAGAGAAGGAAGAACTGAACTTCACCTTGTTGGCGGATGAGGACCACTCCGTCGCGGAGGCCTATGGCGTCTGGGGCCTGAAGAAATTCATGGGCAGGGAGTATATGGGCGTGATGCGCGTGACCTTCGTCATCGACAAGGACGGAAGCATCGCCCATGTCATGGACAAGGTGAAGACCAAGACCCATCACGATGACGTTCTCGAGGTGCTCGACTCTCTCGGCTGAGCGATGCTGCTGCACCACCGCAAGTATTCGGGAGACGGCGAACCGCTGTTGATTCTGCACGGACTGTTCGGCAGCCAGGCCAACTGGGGCTGGCATGCGCGTCATCTGGCCGAACGCTTCGCCGTCTACGGCCTCGATCTGCGCAACCATGGCGCTTCGCCGCACGACGACCACATGAGCTATGCGGCCATGGCCGCGGACGTGATCGAGTGGCTGGATTTCCAGGGCATGGAAAGCTGCCATTTGCTCGGCCATTCCATGGGCGGCAAGGTGGCGATGCAACTGGCCTTCGCCGAGCCGGAAAGGGTCGGCAAACTCGTGGTGGCGGACATCGCTCCGGTGGACTACACCGTGGCGGCGGTGAAGTCGCGGCATCCCGCGCTTGCCGCGATGCAGGAAGTGCCGGTGCAGCAGATGCACAGCCGCGCCGAGGCGGATGAATACCTGCGCGACAGCATTCCCGAGAAGCAGGTGCGGTCGTTTCTGCTGACCAATCTGGAACGGTTGCCGCAAGGCGGCTATCGCTGGCGCCTGAACCTGGCGGCCATCGAAGCCAATCTGGCGTCCTTGTCGAGCGCTCCCGAAGCGCCGGAACCGTATCCCGGCCCCGCGCTGTTCCTGTTCGGCGAAAAATCCGCTTACCTGCAATTCGATCACCAACTGGAAATCCGCCGCCTGTTTCCGGCAGCCAAGATACAATTGTTGCCGGACGCGGGACATTGGCTGAACGTCGAGCAGCCGCAAGCGTCGCTCGAGGCAATCGAAAAATTTCTTGCGAAAGACGGGCAAGACCATGACCAGGCTTAGCGTAAACGTGAACAAGATCGCCCTGCTGCGCAATTCGCGCGGGAGGGACTATCCGGGCGTGACGGATTTCGCCCGCCGCGTGATCGGCCTCGGCGTGCGCGGCGTCACCGTGCATCCGCGCCCCGACGAGCGCCACATCCGCCGCAGCGACGTTCACGAATTGCGCGCGATGCTGGCGGACTTTCCCGAGGTCGAATTCAATATCGAAGGCTATCCTTCCCCCGACTTTCTCGCGCTGGTGGAGCAGGCAAAACCGGACCAATGCACGCTCGTGCCCGATGCGCCCGAACAGATCACCTCCGATCATGGCTGGGACATCCCCGCCAACCTGGCGCTGCTGCGGCAAGTCACCTCGCGGCTGCGCGAAGCCGGCATACGCAGCAGCCTGTTTCTCGACCCTTCGGTCGCCATGGCCGAACACGCCCCGGCCGCCGGCTGCGACCGCGTCGAACTCTACACCGAGGAATACGCCCAGACCTTCGGCGGACCGGAAGAAGAGGAAACGCTCGAACGCTATCGCGCGGCGGCCGCCCGGGCCACGGATCTCGGCATCGGCGTCAACGCCGGCCACGACCTGAACCTCGACAACCTCTCCCGTTTCCTCGAAATCGAAAACGTCTTCGAAGTCTCCATCGGCCACGCCCTTATAGTCGAATGTCTCGAACACGGCGTGGAACGGGTAATCTCCCGCTACCTCGCCATCTGCGAAGGCCGCGCATGAATCGTATCTATTACGGCTACTGGATCGTCGTTGCCGGGCTGATTACGCAGTTTATTGCCGTGGGCATGTCGAACTACGTCGCCGGGGCCTTTATGGTGCCGATGAACGACGAGTTCGGATGGACGCGGGCGGAATTCAGCTTCTCGCGCTCCCTGGGCCAACTGGTGGTGGCCTTTACCGGCTTCACGATCGGTTCGTGGATCGACCGCTGGGGCGGGCGGCCTTTCATTTTCGCCGGCGCGCTGCTGATGTCGGCGGCGCTGTACGGCCTGAGCCTGATTCAGACCTTGCCGCAATGGCTGCTGCTCAATGGAATCGTTCTCACCATCGGCAGCGCCATGATCGGCAGCCTGGTAATCAGTGTCTCCCTCGGCAAATGGTTCGTCGAGCGGCGCGGCTGGGCGGTGTCGCTGGCCGCGATGGGAATCTCGCTCGCCGGCATCGTGATTCAGCCGGTGGCCACGTTTCTCGTGGACAATTTCGGCTGGCGCGAGTCCTGGCAGATCCTGAGCCTGATCACCTTGTGTCTGACCCTGCCGATGGCGGCTATCGTGCGCCGCCGGCCCGAAGATCACGGCCTGTTTCCCGACGGCAAGACGCAGAAAGACCTCGATCAGGGTCATGGCGCGGCCGCCCACGCGGACTTCGCGCGTTCCATGACCCGCGCCCAGGCAATGCGCACGAGCGAGTTCTACATCCTGGTCGTCGCATTCGGGCTGTTCCAGATTTCGATCACGGTAATGCTGCTGCAGACGATCCCGCTGATGACCGACGCCGGTTATTCGCGCATGGTGGCCGCCGGCATGGTGCCGCTGGCTTCGCTGCCGGCATTTTTCAGCAAACCCTTCTGGGGCTTGCTGATCGACCGTTTCCAGCCCATGTTGCTCACCGCGGCGGGGGCCGTCATTACCGGGCTTTCGGTTATTTTCATCGTCATCACCATCGCCAGCGGCATGGACCTTCTCGTCTACGCCGGCTTTCTGATCATGGGCATCGGCTGGGGCGGCATGCTGCCCTTGCAGGAGGTGATCTGGGCCTCGTTCTTCGGGCGCCGCTATCTCGGCTCGGTGCGCAGCATGGCCTTGCCGTTTTCCTTCGGGCTGTCTGCTGTCGGCCCGGTACTCGTGGCCCTGTATTACGACATCGCCGGCGACTACAACCTCGCGCTCATCGCCATGGGAATCTGCAATCTCGCTTCGGCTTTTCTGCTGGTTCGTTTGCAGAACGAGACCGTAAACGGGGCGGATGAAGGACTTCCGTCCGCTACTGCAGACTAGCCGCCGGCCTCGCGCAACATCGGTTCCAGCGCTGTCCAGACGTTTTCGAGGATGATGGGCTGGGCTTCCGCCACCGGGTGAATGCCGTCGTCCTGCATCAGTTCCGGAGTTTCCGGGATGCCTTCGATGAGAAAGGGAAGCAGCGGCAGTTCGAATTCTTCGGCCAGGCTGAAATAGTTCTCGTGGAAGGGCTCGGTGTAACGCGGCCCGTAGTTTGGCGGAATCCGGATGCCCGCAAGCAGCACGCGCCCGCCGTCCGCCTCGATCAGGCGGATCATTGCGGCGAGATTGTCGCGAATCGCCGCGACCGGGATGCCGCGCAGGCCGTCGTTGCCGCCGAGTTCGAGGATCACGAGTTCGGGGCGGTATTCCGCGAGCATCGCCGGCAGGCGTTCGAGACCGCCGGTGGTGGTTTCGCCGCTGACGCTGCCGTTGATTACCCGGTAAGCGGGAAATTCCCGTTCGACCCGCTCGGACAGCAATTGCACCCAGCCCTGTTCCTCGCTGATGCCGAAGGCGGCGCTGAGACTGTCGCCCCAGACGAGCAGATTGCGCTGCTGGGCCGCGGCCGGAAGTGCGGCGAGCATGAACAGCGCGAGCAGCAGGACAGTTCTGGTAGAAACCGATTGCATGGCTGGCGGATTCCGGACTTTCCCCACTGAATTGAACCGGTTAGCGCTTCTGTCGCGTAAAAGGACGTTAACCGGACCAGTACTTGCGTTTGCACTATAATGACTGGCCCTCAAGGTAGCAAACAAGCCGTGAAGATATGATCCGCACCTCGGGACTGACCAAGCGCGTGCCGACCAGCGAAGGCGAATTGACCATTCTCGAAGATGTCGATTTGCATATCGAATCCGGCGAGTCGGTCGCCATCGTTGGCGCCTCGGGTTCGGGCAAGTCGACGCTGCTCGGCCTCATGGCGGGCCTCGATACCGCCACCTCCGGCGAGATCTGGCTCGACGGCCAGAAACTTTCCGATATGGACGAGGAACAGCGGGCGCTGTTGCGGGCGCGAACCGTGGGCTTCGTGTTCCAGACTTTCCAGTTACTGCCCAGCCTGACGGCGCTGGAAAACGTCATGCTGCCGATCGAACTGAAAGGCGATCCCGGGGCCGGCGCCAAGGCGCGTGAATTGCTCGACCGGGTCGGCCTGTCCGATCGCTGGCACCACTATCCCAACCAGCTTTCCGGCGGCGAGCAGCAACGCATCGCCATTGCCAGGGCCTTCGCCACCCGCGCCGGCATACTGTTCGCCGACGAGCCCACCGGCAATCTCGATACCGCCACCGGCGGCAAGGTTGTCGATGTGCTGTTCAACCTGAACCGGGAGTTCGATACGACCCTCGTGCTGGTAACCCACGATGAGCGACTGGCGCGCAAGTGCGGCCGCACGGTCAAGTTGGTGGCGGGCCGCATCGCCGGCGAGGAAGCCGCCGCGGAAGTTGCCCATGCCTGATGCCGCGCAGCCCGACGCCGCGCAACTGGGCGCGCACAGTCTGCTTATTGTCGCCTGGCGCCTGATGTGGCGCGATTGGCGCGGCGGCGAATTGCGGCTGCTGTTCCTCGCGCTGGTGCTGGCCGTCACCTCGGTTACGGGCATCGCGCTGTTTACCGACCGGCTCGAACGGGCGCTGATGCTGGAATCCGCCAATATGCTCGCGGCCGACCGGGTGCTGCACACCCGTGAGCCGGCGCCGGCCGAGATCAACGCCGAAGCGGTCCGCCGCGGTTTTCGCACCGCGGGCACCCTGTCGTTCACATCGATGGCGTTTTCGGACAGCGGCAATATGCTTGTCGCGGCCAAGGCGGTGAGCGACGCGTATCCCCTGCGCGGCGAAGTGATAACGACCCAGCGGCCATTCACCCGCGGTGCGCCCGTGGCGCATGGGCCGCCGCCGGGCGAGGCCTGGCTTGAATCGCGCGCCTTGCCGGCGCTGGGAGTCGAAGTCGGCGACCAGGTCTTCGTCGGCGAAACCGAATTGACCGTGGGCGCGGTGATCATCGCCGAACCCGACCGGGGCCAGGGCGGCATCGTCGACAACGCCGGCCCGCGGCTGATGTTGCACATGGACGACGTCGCCGCCACCAATGTCGTCCAGCTTGGCAGCCGGGTCAGCTACCGTTCGCTGTTCTCTCACGACGATTTCGATCAGCTCGACGAATTCGAACAATGGGTGCGCGACACTTTCGAAGGCAATTACTACATTCGCGACGTGCGCGAGGAAAGCGAGGAAGTCGCCGAGGCGCTCGACCGCGCCGAGGGCTATTTGCTCCTCGGATCGCTTTTCGCCGTCCTGCTCGCGGGCCTGGCGATCGCCCTCAGCGCCCGGCGCTATAGCGAACGCCATTACGACTATGTCGCGATCCTGAAAACCCTCGGCTGCACCTCGGGCCGCATCAGCGCGATCTATTCCCTGATCCAGTTGAAACTCGCGGCGGCGGCGGTGCTGCTCGGCTCGGTGCTCGGCTATCTCGTACACGAAGGCATCCTGCGCGCCTTGCAGGCGAGCTTGCAGGTCGACCTGCCCCCGCCCGGAGTCCAGCCTTACGCCGTCGGCGCCATGACGGCTTTCATCTGTCTATTGTCCTTCGCGCTGCCGCCGCTGCTCGCCCTGCGGGAAACGCCGCCCTTGCGGGTGCTGCGCAAGGATCTGACCCAGACGCGTTTCAGCGACCGCATCCCCTATGCTTTCGGCATCGGCGGCAGCATCCTGCTCATCTTGTGGTACAGCCAGGATCTCGTGCTCACCTCCCTGCTCGTCGCCGGTGTGGCGGGCACGGGACTGATTCTGTCCCTGATCTCGCTCGTGTTCCTGACTTCCAGCGGCTCGGCGGGAATGAAGGCCGGAAACGCATGGAAACTCGCCATGACCGCCGTGCGCAGGCGGCGCCGGCAGAATGTGCTGCAGGTCATGGTGTTCTCGGTCACGATCATGTCGCTGCTGATACTGGGCCTGTTGCGCACCGATCTGATCGCCGACTGGCAGGCGCAATTGCCGGAAAACACCCCCAACCACTTCATGATGAACATCACCGGTTCCCAGGTGGACGGCATCGAAGCCTTCTTCGCCGATAACGCGGTCGACTCCAATGCCTTCTATCCCCTGATGAGCGCGCGGGTGCGGACCATCAACGGCAGCGAGCCCGAGTCCGAAGGCGAACCCGGTGAGAACGAACGCGGCGCCTCGCTGGTGGAAAACAATCAATTCGAAGAAGCGCCTGCCGCCGATGCCGAAGCCGCGCCGGGTTCGGGCGAATCGGCGGAAGACGAAGGCCGCAGGGTAAGAGGCCGGCTCAGCCGCCGGCAGGTCACCTGGGCGACCGACCTCCCCGTGGACAATCGCGTCACCGCCGGCGAATGGTGGCCGGAGAATTCCCGGCCGGGACTGATTTCGGTCGACGAAGAATATGCCGATTGGCTCGATATCGAAATCGGCGACACCATGGAGTTCGAGATCAACCAGCAGTTCGTCAGCGCCGAAGTCGCCAATTTCCGCTCGGTGCGCTGGGACAACATGCAGCCGAACTTCTTCATCATTTTCTCTCCGGGGACCATCGACCATCTCGGCGGAACTTTCCTCTCCACGGTGTTGCTCGAAACCGAACAGAAACTGCTGCTCAACGATCTGATCCGGCAATTTCCCACCATAGTGGTCATCGAAGTCGACGCCCTGATCGAGCAGATCCAGAACATCATCGCCCAGGTCAGTTCCGCCATCGAATTGATCTTCGGCCTCGTGCTCGTGGCCGGGGCGCTGGTGCTGCTCGCCTGCGTCAGCGCGAGCCTTGACGAGCGTTTTCACGAAAACGCGATCTTGCGCACTCTCGGGGCGGGGCGCAAACTGATCCTGACCTCCCTGTTGATCGAATTCACCTTCATCGGCATCGTCGCCGGCGTGATCGCCACGCTGGGCGCGGAAGGTGGGCTGTTTTACTTGCAGGAATGGGTATTCGAGCAGGATTTCAACTTGCATTACTGGGTCTGGATCGCCGGGCCGGCGGCCGGGGCCGTGCTCATCGCCTTCCTCGGCGTCAATTCCACCCGCAAGGTCGTCAACACCAGCCCCTTGACGGTTCTGCGCCGCGTGGTTTAATTGCCCGGTCTTCCGATAGCCGCAAATTTGCCGATGAGCAACTTCATGAAATTTCTCCCGCGAAACGCACTGGCCGCCGCCTTGCTGCTGCTTGCCGCGCCGGCCCTGTTCGGCCAGTCCCTGCAACAGGTCACCGCCGAGCGTTGCCTGCGCGGCGATTGCGCCAACGGCGACGGCATGATGGAGTTCGACACGCCCTGGGGCAAGGGCAGCTACGTCGGAGGCTTTCTCGACGGCGAATTTCACGGGCAAGGCAGACTGGAAATTCCCGTTTCCTTCGTTTCCGAGGAGATCTATACCGGCGAATGGGATCGCGGCCTGCGCGAAGGCCGCGGCAAGCACTGGAACGGCAGGGGCAATCTGTACATCGGCCAATGGGAGGACAACAAGCGCCATGGCATCGGCACCTACGTCTTCAACCTGCCGGAATGGCGCGAGAACGAACACACCGAGTTCTGGTTCAAGGACAACACCGAAAATTACACCGGCGACTTCGTCGCCGACCACTATCACGGTCAGGGCACCTATCGCTGGGCCAACGGCACGAAGTTCACCGGCGGATTTTTCGCCAGCGAAAAACACGGTCACGGGACCTTCTTTTACGAGACCGGCACCGCGCGCCAGCAACTGTGGAATTTCGGCGATTTCGTGCGCTGAGCAAGCAATCGAATCCGCGAGCGCAAAAAATGAAGCTTGAATCGCAGCGCCGGGAGTATCTTTCCGGCGGCTTGCGCCGCGGCGACCTGGCGGCGGACCCGCTCGACCAGTTCGGCCGCTGGATGCAACAGGCGCTCGAAGCCGAGGTTCCCGACCCTACCGCCATGGCCGCTGCGACAGTCTCCGCCGACGGCCAGCCCAGCCAGCGCATCGTCCTGCTCAAGCATTTCGACGAGCGCGGTTTCGTCTTCTACACCAATTTCGAATCGCGCAAGGCGCTTGAGCTCGCAGGCAATTCCCGCGTCAGCCTGCTTTTCTTCTGGAACGCCATCAACCGCCAGATCAAGATCTGCGGAACAGCCGGGCGAATCGGCGAGGACGAGTCCGCGGCTTATTTTGCCGCTCGCCCACGCCCCAGTCAGTTGGCGGCGATGGCTTCGCGGCAGAGCCGCGTACTCGAATCGCGCGAGAAATTGCTGGCCGCATTCAGGGAATTCGATGAGCGTCATCGTGGCGCGGAAGTGCCGCTGCCGGAAGACTGGGGCGGCTATCGCGTCAACGCGCACGAATACGAATTCTGGCAGGGCCGGCCGGACCGCCTGCACGATCGTTTCCGCTACTCCGCCGGCGCGGCGGGCGACTGGATCATCGAAAGACTTGCGCCATAGCGCCCTGTCAAATTTTTGACGAATTTTGTTGCGCCCGACGAATGGAAGTGCTAACAAAGGAGATTCGTGGGGGATAACAATAAAAGGAAGTTACTGTCTGTCATATGGGGTTCGACACCCCACGTTCATAATCCATAATCAAAATCATGGAATTGTGGGAGGAACAAGATGGGCAAGAAAATAGTAGTAGGGTTGGGTGTACTGTGCGCCATCGTCGAAGGCGTCGCCCCCGGAGTGGTTCCGGGCGATGCGCTGCCTATCGCGCTGGTCTTGCTCGGTCTTGTCTGGGGATACCTGGGAGTGGACGCGAACGATCCGACCATGCATTGCGCCCTGGTCGTAGCCGTTGGATTGACTGGTCAATCCGATGTGCTGGATCTTTTGCCCGCGGTAGGGTCATACCTGGACGCGATCCTTGGCGGCATCGCGATTGCGCTGTATTCGAGCGTCGCGACCCTGGCTACCGTCCGGATCATTGCACGCTTCACGGAAGAGTAGGCCGGCAGGATAGCGAACTCTTGCGCTCTTGCGAGCGCAAGAGTATTGCAGCTTAAGGAAGCTGCCTGTCATGGACAGGCCTTCGGGCTCCGACAGGCGGACAGGGGGTTTATTGTCTTAGCCCCAGGTTTCCAATTTCTTTTCGGCCAATACGCGATCCAGGCGTGCATATCGCGGCATGCCGTCCTTGTAGGGCGGATAGTCCTCGCCACGAATCAACGGCGCGAAATAGGCGCGGGCGTCGTCGGTGATGTGAAAACCATCGTCCGTTATATAAGACGGCGGCATCTTTTTCTCCACGTTGGCGACGTCCGCCAGGGCCGCCTCGCCGATGCTCCAGGAATACTCCCCGCCTTCGCCGCGCACGATCGCCGGCATGACGGCATTCTTTCCGGCCATGGCGAATTCCACCGCCGCCCTGCCTACCGCGTAGGCCTGCTCCACATCGGTCTTTGATGCAATATGGCGCGCGGCGCGTTGCAGATAGTCGGCCACCGCCCAATGATACTTGTAGCCATGTTCCTGTTTGACCATGTCGGCGATCATCGGCGCCACGCCGCCTAGCTGGGCGTGGCCGAAAGCGTCGGTTCCGCCTGCTTCCGAAAGAAATCGCCCGTCCGGCCCCTTCACGCCTTCCGAAACCACGATCGCGCAATAGCCGTACTCGTTTACGCAGTCCTTCACTCGCGCCAGGAACTTCTCCCGGTCGAAAGTGACTTCGGGGAAGAGGATGACATGCGGCGGTTCGCCCTCGTTTTCGCTCGCCAGGCCCGCGGCGCCGGCGATCCAGCCGGCGTGGCGCCCCATTACTTCCATGACGAACACCTTGGTCGAGGATTCGCACATGGAGGCGACGTCGAGGCCCGCTTCGCGGATCGACACGGCGACGTATTTCGCCACCGAACCGAAACCCGGGCAGTTGTCGGTGACCGGCAGATCGTTATCGACCGTCTTCGGCACGCCGATGCAGGTAATGGGAAATTCCCGTTCGATGCTCAATTGCGCGATCTTGTTCGCCGTGTCCTGAGAATCGCCGCCGCCGTTGTAGAGGAAATAGCGGATGTCGTGGGCCCGGAAAACTTCCAAGAGACGGTCGTACTCGCGCGTGTTCTCGCTATAGGACTTCAGCTTGTAGCGGCAGGAACCGAAGGCGCCCGCCGGCGTGTGGCGCAAGGCGGCGATGGCTTCGGCAGACTCCTTGCCGGTATCGATCAGTTCTTCCCGGAGCGCACCGACGATGCCGTTAAGTCCGGCGTACACCGTGCCGATGCGGTCGGGATATTGCCGCGCCGTCTCGATCACGCCGCAGGCGCTGGCATTGATGACGGCCGTGACGCCGCCGGACTGGGCATAGAAAAGGTTGGCCTTGCTCATGTCGATTCCACTGGTCGTTTTGGCAGGCGGCAATATGTGTCATAGAAGGGTACACGTCAAGCTCCCCGAAACCGTAGTCTCAGTCATATCGCTAAGCCTTGTCGAATCCGTAATGTTCACGTAGTTTCGACAAAACGGAGTCATGGTTCGCCTCAAGTTCCACAGGTGTCCATTGATCGTTGTTTAGTACGCGTAGTGAGTTGGGGCAAGTAGTAATCCTGCTCTCAAAGTATCGTGACTTCTTCTCGACATAGTCTAGATTGCTAAGCGATGAGTTCTTGCGTTTGGTGATCAGCACCAGATTGCCCAACCGATTAGTCCAATCCTGTCGCTGCTCTTCCGTGAAGTCCTTGAGCCACTGGCTGTCAGCCTTCGGATTCTGCGGTAGAACATGTTCCACAGTAAGGTAATTCAGCGACATGCGGTGGCTGTGGTCGGCGTACAGAAAGTCCAGTTTCAACAGCAAGTAGCGGGTAAAGCGACGCCCGTAAACCGCTGAATCGATCGACCGATTGAAACCATCCGCATCGAAACTAAATCCGAACGATGCATCCTTGGAATCAGTGGCATGGAACACTTCGTCAGCAGTAGTCGCCTTTTCGATCATCCTGATGATATCGTTCATTCGCTCAATTCGATTTGTCGGAGTGTATTGTGCAATCCAGTCGGAGGAGAGTTGATTATCCAGTTGAATCAGGAAATCCAGCAGCCGCTCATAGCGAAAGCGGTCAAAGTAGCGCATCAGAGGAGGCAGCCAGTCAGTCGACGGTAAGCCCGTCAGCATAACCTTGATCAGGTTATCGAACTTGAAACTGTTGCCGGTATCGTCGTAATTGTTGCCGCCAAGCAACTGGTCATAGTGTATGAGGTATTTTTCTACCAGTTCGAATGTCTCCTTGCCTTTGGCTAACAGCGACGGCTTGATTTGGCCGGTGGACTTGTCCTTTTCTCTCGGGCGATAAATCTTGTGCTCAAACTCATCAAGCAAGTTTAGGCGCGCCTTGTCTTTCAACAGAATTGTGCGGATGTGATTAAGGAAACGATCAAAATCGTCCCCCAATTCGCCTTCGGCTTCCTCCCACAACTTGGCGAACTTCTCTTTTTCCTTTTCGTCGGTCAGTTCTCCAAGGTTCAGCGATTTGAGGATGTCACTGTTGCGCAAAGGCACACCGCGATTATTGAGGATAGTGAACAGGCGGAAGGCATCTTGTAGGTCTTCTGTTGAGACAAAAATCATCAAGAGTTTATTTCGGATAAATCTTATGAAGTTATTCAGATTTAGCGGAATGTCTTCGTTGGTAGAATCCATTTTGCTAGAAATATCCTTACGCATTCTCATAACCGCACGCGCCATGTTCCTAACAGATGGATCACTGGACGTATCCGAGAGCTTCTTCAACTCAGCCATCTTGTCAGTGCCACCGTCGGACTTTATGAAGTCCTCAACAAATTTTTCTACCGCTGGGCGTATGGCAAAAGCGATGCGCGTACGCTCGGGAATCTCGTCGATGTCGTCGCCTTCCTGGTATATTGACTTCTGGCAATTGGCTTTGACCATGCTGTTAACCGACAGGTCTCGAATACAGGCGAACAGCATTAGCAGCGTAGTCATGCGCTGCTGACCGTCGAGAAGGTCATTTTCATCGAACTCCTGACCCGGAGTACTGCCGGCCTTTTTGTTCTGGTAGACGAATGATCCGAGGAAATACTCTTGATGCGGCTTTTCGAGGTGCGCAAAAGACAAGTCATCCAGCAGATCGTCGATCTCATCCGAGCCCCAGATGTAGGGGCGCTGGTATTCGGGGATACGAAACCAGAGGTTAGAGAATATATCCTTGACTAGTTCTTGTCCGTAAACTCCGTTTTCTGGTCTTTTTTCGTTTGCCGATTCCGTCCGATCGGTTGTAACCGGGTATCCGGGAGGCGGTTTTTCTTCGATCCAGTGGGGGTTTGCGTCGTTTCCGGCGCGATCCGGCCCG
>JAJDYJ010000026.1 GCA_022822865.1 Pseudomonadales bacterium
TTCGCGTCGTGCTCCAACTCCGCAAACGTCAACTGCTCCATCGAAACCGCTCCGTCAAACCCCGTGAGCGCATTGTCCCTCACTGGCAACGCTCACGCCAGGACAAAACCGATCTCGACTTGTTCAGACCTTCCTTAGCGAGAGAGAAATGTAGAACTTACTCCGTCCGGCAATCAGACATGCTCGGCGCAAAAATACCCGCATGAAGCGGGCCTTTGGATCAGCAACTGGGCCTTCGCCCGTGGGATCCCAAGCTTAAGTAGCACTCTTCTGAAGCTTCTTTAAGCAATCATGATAGATGCGATCAAGGATTGAGCAGGCCTTCCTGAGGAGGGCTCTGGCTTCCCTGGTCTTCCTGATTCTTTCGATATCGTTCATCATCGCGGTATCTCCGGTAATCAAAGAAATGACATCTTGTCGAGTTCGGCAACGAGTCGGTCCAGCGATCCCTGATCGTCTTGCGTGATGGCGATACTCGTGTCTGTGAAAGATTATGGTCCTGCAGCATGGAAATCTCAAACATTCAGGCATTGCGAAGAAATGGATTGCCGATTTGGCGGAACCACGATCCGTCGACGCGACGCAGGTCAGGTTTGGCGCTGGTTCGGAAAATGCGTAAGCCATTCCGAAACTGTTTGTGCTGGCCACGGTTTTAACCGCGAATTCATCGTCCAATCAATCCGCTCATGCAATATCCAGGTTAGGATAGACCGATTCTCGCTTCTCACCCCACACTGCTTGCGGTCCTCGGGGGAAGCGCCGGCGCCGATTCGTTTTCTCCCTCCACGTGAGTCAACTGAATATTGATATTCAACTGATCGTATGGGACTTGCGGAACGATCGTGCCTCGTTCTCCCCTCTCCAACTCGATCAGGCCGTAGCCCGACATTGTCTTGAGCGTCCGCGAGAGATTCGACTTTTCGCGTCCAGTTAATTCGGCAAGCCCGGTTAGCGAATCAGGTCCCTCTCGCGCGATCAATAGAAGCAGTTCGCGATTGCGCTCGGAAAGTATCTTCGCGAGGCTCTCGATCGAAGTGAACCAGACTTTCGGCTCATCTTTGCCGACTTTGCGTTCTCCCCGCGCGATCGCCAAGGTGCGCGCCTTCATCTGGTCATAGCTTGCTATGCCAATATTGAGAGTCGTCATTTGCTTACCCCTCTTTCATCCAAAATGGCATCCACCGCATTCCAGAAATCCACTAGCAAAGTCGCGGCATCCCTGTAGTTGTAGGGCCTAGTGGTACTCAGCCGGTGCTTGTGGTCCATCGTGGAATCCAATTTTGACCGCAGACTCCGACGCGTTCGCACAGGATGCGCGTTGTCGAATCCGATGAGTCTCACTCCGTCCGGCGCGTGCAGTGTCAATGAATAGTCAAGTCCATGCGGCCTCTCAGACGTAACCTCGACTTGAATTACCTTAAACTTCACCCAGTGGCCCACATCGTCAAGGACAAGAGTTTGATCGTGCAAGTCCAACAACGCATCCAGGCATGGGTCTCGATCTGGTTCTTGCTCAGACATAGGTTATCACTTCCTGATAACTGAAAAAAGGCTGGGCCGGGCACGTTTGGCAGATAGTCGGAAATACGCTATAAGCCCAAACGGTCAGGCAGTTCGCTGCCAAACGAAAGGTAGTCGAAGATTGAGCAATAGCCACAATTTCATACTTCCGTACTTTGCATTGTTCACCACACTGGTAGCGCTCGCAGGTTGCGGGGCGGCGCGGATGGTGGGAAGCATGGGTGGAGCTTCCGCGGCCGATGTCGGGCAGTCGCGGCCGTGCCGGATTTCGCCCGGCGATTCCGGGCGAACGATCGTCATCGGCCGACTCCTGCGAGGCGCGGAGACGGCGGCGGCGGGCGCGATGCTCATTGAGAACGGGGTCATCGTCGAAGTGGGAGAAGTGAATGAAGTCCGTTCGAACGCGGACGGCGCCGCGGTGTTCGATTGCGCGGACTGGTATGTCTCGCCCGGCTTCGTCAATGCCCACGAGCATCTCGCCGCCAGCGGCGGCTTCCCCGACCCTTTGCTGGAACCGGTTTACGCCCATCGCGAGCAATGGCAGGGCAGAGCCGGGCCGGGTCACTATGTCATCGAATGGGGCAGGCGGGATGACGAAGCGGGAAGGTTCTGGATCGAATTGCGGCATCTGTTCGGGGGCACGACCACCCTGGGCGGCGGCGATGCCGTGGCGGGCTTGTTGAAGAACGCCTATTACCTTGACGAACCGGAAAACGAATATCGCGCCGATACGCAGATTTTTCCCTTCCCGAACGCGACGGCGACGTTCGAGGAATATTCGTGTCCGTTCGGCGGTCCGGCGCCGGTTGAGCCGCTTCACTCGACCGGCGCGCCAGCGGACATTCCCTTCATTCCTCACATCGCCGAAGGCGTCAATTGCACCGCGGAACTCGAAGGCCAGTTTTTCCTGGACTATGTGGAAGCCAATCCGGGGCGCCGCTATTCCATCAATCACGGCGTCGGCCTGCAAACGAGCGACATCGAGCGGCTGGGCGCCCTCGATGTCACGCTGGTCTGGTCGCCGCGCTCCAACGTCGCGCTTTACAACACGACGGTGGACATACCGCGGGCGCTGGACTCGGGCGCGCGCATCGCCATCGGCACCGACTGGTCCTATTCGGGCTCGTACAACATGCTCGAGGAGTTTCGCTGCGCCGACCGGATCGACAACGACGCCTGGGGCGATCGGCTCTCCGGAATCGACTATTGGCGCATGGCCACGGCGGAGGCCGCCTACGCCATGGGGCTGGAAGACGTAACCGGCCGTCTGGCGCCCGGGTATGCGGCGGATCTGATCGTTTATCGCAAGCGGACCGGGAACGCCTATGACGACCTGCTGGAAACCCGAACCGCGGACATCGCCGCCGGTTTCGTCGATGGGGTATTGCTGACGGGTCATGCGCCGGCGTTCGAACCGGACCAATTGCCCGCCCGATGCGCCAATCGCATCGGAGAACATTTCGTCTGCGCCGATTATTCGAACTATCCCTTCGACCACGCCGAACTGCTCGCCGCCAACACCGACGCGGTTCCGCTCTTCTCGACCGAGCGGCAGGCGAGTTGTGGCGTTCACCGGTGATTATCAGCAGAATGCCTGCATGAATTTTTGGGAGGGAAACTGAATTGTCCAGAATCATGGGAGGCGGGGACGGGTATCCCGCGCCATATTGGGAAGAAGCCTTGCAGGCGCTTGCTGCAGCGGATGCGAGGCTCGAAAGGATCATCGCACTCGCCGGCGATGCGATGTTGCGGCCGCGCCACGACCCGTTCTTTTCGCTGTCGCGTTCGATCGTGGGCCAGCAGATTTCGGTGAAAGCGGCGGAGTCGGTGTGGCAGAAGTTGCTCGGCCACATGGGGGAAATCACTCCCGGCGCTATTGCGGGAGAAAACGTCGAGAGCTTGCGCGGATGCGGGCTGTCGCGGCAGAAAGCCAGTTATCTGCTGAGCCTGGCCGAGCATTTCATCGACGGTTCGCTGCAACAGGAACAATGGAGCGAAATGGACGACGAGGCCGTGATCGAGCGCCTCGTCCAGGTCAAGGGCATCGGCCGCTGGACCGCGGAGATGTTTCTGATTTTCCACCTGCTGCGGCCCGACGTCCTGCCGGTCGACGATATCGGCATCCAGAAAGCGATCGGCAATCACTTCAACGGCGGCGTTCGCCCGAGCGCCGGGGAGATGACGGCGATCGCCGAGCCCTGGCGGCCATGGCGCTCGGTCGCCTCCTGGTACCTCTGGCGCAGCCTCGACGCCGTGCCGGTGGAATACTGAAGGCAGCCTGCCGGCGCCGGGACTCCTTTCGAATCGGGTTCAGGCCCGATTGCGCTCGATGGGGCTGAACAACTCTTCCAGAGTTTGCCGAAACCGCTCTTCGGAACAATCCCTTGCCACGGCCTCGCGGCCGGCGGCGCTGATCCGCTCCCACAATTCGGCGTCGCGATAAAGGCGCAGGCACTGTTCGGCGAAAGACTCCGGATTTTCGCCGACGAGCACTTCCCGTTCGTGGCGCCAGCCGAGTTGCCGTGCAAGCAGGGGCGTGACCACCGCGGGAATGCCATGGGCGGCGGCTTCGTGCACCTTGTGCGGTATGCCGGCTGCGAAACGCGTCGGCGCGATAAAGACGCGAGAGTCCCGATACAGGCCGTCCAGGGTTTCCAGCCTGCCTTTCATATGAACGTTCGGCCGCTCGATGCTGACCAGCGACGGCGCCGCGGTGTGGCCGGCCACGGCCAGATCGATTCCCGGTATTTCCCGTTCGATGAGGGGCAACACGCTGCAGACGAACCATAGCAGCGAATCCACATTGGGCGAGTGTTCGTCCTTCAGGGCGCCTACGAAAAGAAGTCCCCGGCGGGCGTCGAACGGCGCCGGCTCCGCGGCCGGCTCCAGGCCGTGGCCGAGCACCAGAACGCGGTCGTGGCCGCGCTCGCGGAAAAGATCGGCTTCCGCGCCGGATACGGTCAATACCGCCGAAGCTTCGGCGGCTAATTCAAGTTCTGACGAGATGACGCGCTTTTTTTCGTCCTCACCGATGGACTCGCCTTGCAATTCGCGCCAGAGCAACTCGCGCCCGGCGAACACGGCCTCCGCGTCGTAAACGATGTCGAACTGTCTGGCTTCCCGCGGCAGGGATTGCAGCACCTGATTGAAAAACGCCATGTTGGTCGGGCGGCTGACCATCACATATCGGTAAAAACCGGCTCTCTCGGTCAGCAGTTTCGCAAGTCCCGACCGCCCCAGGTTCAGCAGCACTTCGACATTTTCCGGCAAGGTTCGATACACCTCGTCCCAATTGTCGTTGGGGAAATGCATGGGAAAAAATGTGACGTTCAGCGGCATTTGCGAAAGCAGGCTGACGATATGGCGGCAACGGGGATAACCGCCGCCCAGACTGGCGTGGGGAACCGCATCGTCGATCAGCAGCAGGTTTGGATGGCCGTTACTCGTGCGGGCGTGCAATGTCCGGGCCGGGTCGGCATCCGCCTGCCCCTTGAGAAAATCCGCGTGCTTTTTGCAAAAAAGCGCGCGGTTCTTCTCCTGCAAGGCAACCGCGGCCTGCAACCCGCCGGTGCTGGCGAATTCGTAATGGCGTACCTTGATCCGCGGCTCGTAGATCGTACGCAGACCCTCCCGCCGCAACCGCAGGCAGAAATCCGATTCCTCGTAGTAGGCCGGGGCGAAAGCCTCGTCGAAACCGCCAAGCTCCCGGAACTGCGCGGTTCGAAACGCGAGAAACGCGCCGGAGCAATAGTCGACTTGCCGGCGAAAGCGGAATGCCGCGTCTTCGGGATTTTCTCCGCGTCCGTACCCGGCGCAGGAGCCGTCGCGCCAGACGATGTTGCCGGCTTCCTGCAATCTCCCGTCGAGCGCCTCGATGCGGCCGCCCACGGCGCCGGCGCTCGCGTCTTCCCGCAAGACGTCGACAGCGGCGCCAAGCGCGCCGGGTTCGATGAAGGCGTCATTGTTAAGCAACAGCAGGAATTCGCCGGTGGCAAGTTCGGCGCCCTGATTGACGGCTTTTACGAAACCGGAATTTTCCGGGTTCCTGATCACTCTGGCGTTTTCCAGCCGTTCAAGCAGATCGCCGGTGCGGTCGCCGGAAGCGTTGTCGACGACGATCAACTCGAAAGGAACATCGGCATTGTTCAGCAGCGTTCGCAGGCAGAGCAGACTGAGATGGGCCTGATTGTAGAAAACCAGCAGGACTGACAGGACCGGGTCGCCGATTGCCGGAAAGCTCAGTTTTTCGCCGCTCGCGAAAAACTCGTCCATGGCCGCGAGAGCCTTTCGGTCATACTCCGCCTTGAAGTCATGAGGCCGATCCCGTATCGCGGGTTCCCGAACCGGAATTTCCCGTTCCGCCGGCGCGCTTGCGCCGGTTTCGGCGGCTTGCCCGGCCGGCGCTTGCGCCGCTTCAGGTTTCAGCAATTCTCCCAGTGCACGGTAGGGACGCGTCAGTTTCCAGCTTCGGGAATCGAATACGGCCTCCAGATTTTCCCGAAGTTCCTGGACCGAATTGTGCAGACTGACGTTGGCGGCCTGCAATTCGCGTATCACCGCGTTCAACCGTGCTTCCATGCGTACATGGTCGCTACGGGCCTGCGCCAATTGCTGTTTATTCTCGTCGTTTTCCCGCTTGAGTTCCCCCAATTTTCCCTCGGCGTTCTGTTTGGCCCGGGCCAGGCGTTCCAGTTCGCTGCCGAGTTCGCCGATCCGTTGCACGCTTTCTTCCCATTCACGCTGCCCTGCCCCCATTAACCGGTTCAACTGATCGCCGGTCCAGCGGCGCAGCCATTTGTCGTAGATCGCCGCCCTGGCCTTGCCGAGTTCGTGATCGAAGTCGAATCGTTGGTGGTGATCATCGAGGTCGGCGGTTTGCGACGCCCCGCCGGAACGATAGAACGCCGTGCACCGATTCACGTGATGAAAATCGGTGCGCTCGCTCAATTGCAGCCAGAAATCCCAGTCTTCGAAAATTTCGAAATCATCGTCGAACCGGCAGCCTTCATCGATCAGGCCGCGCGCGAATAACATCGAGTGAATGGGGATATAGTTGTCCCGCATCAGCAGCAGCCGGTCGAATGGCTGCTGGAAAGTCTCAAGGGTGGATTTTCCGGTAACGTCGGTCTTGCGGGTACTGCTATATGCCGCGCGTACGTCCTGCCGGCCGGTCAGAAAGTCCAGGAGATGCTCGACATGATCGGGCGCCAGCCAGTCGTCTTCGTCGAGAAACAGCAGGTACTCGCCCCGGGCCCGTTCAATGCCGGCATTCGCCGCGTTCGGGCGGGACAAGGGAGATTCGGGCAAGACGAGCACGACGCGTTCCTCAGCGCAGGCCTCCCGATACGCGGCTTCACCGCGGGCGGCGGCGTCAACCAGGATGATTTCCAGCCGGGAATGGGTCTGCCCGGCGGCGGAAGCCAGGGCTTCCCCCAGTTCGGGCCGGCCCATGGTTCGGCAGATGACGGAAACCAGCGGAGATTGCGGATTTGTTTGCGGGCCTGAGTTTTCGCTCGCCATGAAGACCTGTACCTGGCCGCCGGGAATCAGTCGGTGGCGGCTTCCAGGTGCAATGTGAACATGGCTCCCATGACTTCGGCAATAAAATCGAGGAAAAGCGTTTCCATCTGGACGGTGAAATAGTCGGGTGATCTCTGTCCAAGCGCCAGCAGCGCCAATGGCGCTCCGTCCGCCTTGACCGGACACAGCGCGGTCGACTGGACACGCGCGCTACCCTCGGGAAACAGCCACTGCAGCAGCGTCTCGCTTTGCGGGCCGCAATGCGCCTTGTTGAGACGGAACACATCGTGAAACTCGTCGATGATCATTGCCGCGTCCTCGACGCGCAATCCGCCGCCCGGAGCCCGGCGGTGATTGTTCAGGAAAATCACTTCCAGCGCTTCGACGCCGGTGCGGCTGAGCAGATGCCCCCTGGTTACGGCAATCGTCTGTTCCGCATTACGCGTTTCCAGCAGCGCCAGCACGAGTTCCCGGGTAATGCCGAACAACTGTTCGCTGCGGCGGCCGTTTTCGAGCAATTCGCCTAGCTTGCGGCTGGTATTGTCGAAGCGGCGGCGCAACAGCATGACCTGATGTTCGAGTAATGAAACGGCCTTGCCAGAGTCATGGGGCAAGGACAGTTCCGTCAGCAGATTTTCGTGTTCGAGAAAAAATTCCGGATGCGTTCCCAGAAATCCGGCGACCTGTTCGGCCGTCAGTTCAACCGCTTCGATGCCGGATTGTCCCGCCGGAATTGTCGCTTTCTTGTTCATGCTTCGACGGTTCCCTCGTATACGGCCTGCGCCGGCCCGGACATGAATACCGGCGCCGCGCCGCCTTGCCAGTCGATCGTCAACTCACCTCCGGTCAGGGTCACCGTAACCGGGCTGTCGAGCAAGCCCGCCTCGATTCCACTGACCGCCGCTGCACAGGCGCCGCTGCCGCATGCCGGAGTTTCTCCCGGACCCCGTTCGTACACGCGCAGCCGGATGCGGTTTCGGCTTTCCACCTGCATGAAGCCGACGTTCACGCCTGCCGGAAAGTCGGCATGGTTTCCCAGCGCCTTCCCTATTGTCTTTACGGCAGTATTCGCCAGGTCTTCAACCTGAATTACCGCGTGAGGATTGCCCATCGACAGGGCGGCGAAGTCCACGGCGGCTCCCGCGGCCTCGAGTTCGCGCCGGTACAGCGCCTGCCGGCGCGCGGTCCTGAAGGGCAACGCCGCCGGCGTGAAGTCCGGGTTGCCCATGTCCACCGATACCTCGCCGTTGTCGAGCAGGCGCAATTCCAGCGTCCGGTTGACGGTGGAAACGACGATCGGATTGCGTTCGCTCAGACCCTTGTCGGCGATGTAGCGGGCCAGGCAGCGGACGCCGTTGCCGCAATGCTCTACTTCCGCCCCATCGGGATTGAAGATCCGATAGTGGAATTCGGCCCCGGAATCGCCGCTCGCTTCGAGCACAAGCAATTGATCGAAACCGACGCCGCGCCTGCGGTCGGCGAGCGAGGCAATGCGATCGGCCGGCATGTCGAATGCGCGCGCGGTGCAGTCGACGAGCATGAAATCGTTGCCCAGGCCGTGCATCTTGGTGAATTTGATCGTCATGGCAGGATCGACTCCAGCGCAAGTTGGGCATCGGGTTCCTCGCGCCGCCGCACGACGTGAAATTCGCCGCCGTCGACCATGACTTCCGCCGCGCGCGGCCGGGAGTTGTAATTGCTGCTCATGACGAATCCATAGGCGCCGGCGCCGCGCACCGCGAGCAGGTCGCCGGGCTGTACGCACAGTTCACGATCCTTGCCAAGAAAATCGGCCGACTCGCAAACCGGTCCAACGACATCGTAGACGGCCGTTTCGCCATGTCGCCGGCTGACCGGAACGATTTCCTGCCAGGCGCCGTATAGCGCGGGGCGCAGCAAATCGTTCATGGCGCCGTCGACGATGGCGAAATTGCGCGCCGAATTCGACTTCAGATATTCGATCCCGGTTACGAATACGCCGGCATTCGCGGCGATCGAACGGCCGGGTTCGATGACGAGTTCCAGTTCGCGGCCCTGAAAGCGGTTCGCGACCGCTCGCATCAGTTCATCCGGCTGCGGCGGAGTCTCGTCGCCATAACGGACGCCGAGGCCACCGCCCATGTCGAAATGCCGCAGCCGGATGCCCTCGCCTTCCAGTTCTTCGACGATCGGTAACAGCCGGTCGATGGCGTCCAGATACGGTTCGACGCCGGTCAATTGCGAGCCGATATGACAGTCGATGCCGATCGGGTCGATCGCCGGCAGGCGCTCGGCGCGCCGATAGAGCTTGATGGCGCGCTCGGCGGGAATGCCGAACTTGCTTTCCTTCAGACCGGTGGCGATATAGGGATGCGTGCCGGCGTCGACATCGGGATTGATGCGCAGCGAAACGGGAGCTGCGCGGCCCCCCTGGCCCGCGATGTCGTTGATGCGTTCCAGTTCCGCTTCCGACTCGACATTGAAACAGCGGATGCCGGCTTCGAGCGCCTGGCGAATCTCCCGGGCGCTCTTGCCCGGGCCGGAAAAAACCGTCTTGCCCGCATCGCCGCCCGCGGCGAGCACGCGCTGAAGTTCTCCGCCCGAAACGATGTCGAAACCGCTGCCGAGCCGGGCGAGCACATTCAGCACCGCCAGGTTGGAATTGGCCTTGACGGCGAAACAAACGAGGCCGTCGCGTTCTCCGAGCGCTTCCCGATAGACCCGGTAATGGCGCTCAAGCGTTGCCCGCGAATAGACGAAGCAAGGCGTACCGGCGCTTTCCGCTATTTCGGCAAGGGCTACGTCTTCGGCGAACAGTTCCTCGCCACGATACAGGAAGTGGTCCATGGTTCTCGGTTCTGCAAGAGAGACTCAAAAAGAAATAGCGGCAGCCGGCCCGGACTGTGTGAGAGATTCCACCGCTTCCGGCCGCACGAGGCCACCCTTCTGGCCGCAGGCGGACAGCAGAATCAGCGCCATGAACCATGATGCAAGCCTGGCTGTTCTTCGGAAACGATTCGTCATGGAATGCCGCCCTATATCCAGAACGAGAAGTAGAGGTAAACCGCGGCGACCAGGCCAAGCACGACGGCAGTGGCGGCGATGTCCCTTCGATCATAGCTTCGGCGCACGGCTTCGCGGTCGATCGTCGCCAGCGTCAGGCCGCGAATCTGCTCGGGCTTCGGCGGCGCGGCGCCATAGGAGAAGGCGACGATGACGGCAATGCTGATCAGGAACAGTACGCCGGAAAAATACAGGAAATTGAAATCGGCGATCGCCGCCAGGAAAGCGGGATTCTCGATCTTGCCGGCGCCGAATACCGCCTGCAGAAGCAATTTTCCCATTCCCAGCACGAAGCCGAGTCCCATGCCCCAGACTGCGCCGCGCGAATTGATGCGCTGGTTGAACAGCCCCAGCAGAAAGACCGCCGTGATCGGCGGCGCCAGATAACTCTGTACGTTTTGCAGATATTGATAAAGTCCGCCCTCGGAGACCGCCGGCATGATCGGAATCCAGATCAGGCCGAGAACGATGACCACGCCCGTGGCGAGCCGCCCGACGGTGACGATCCGCTGTTCCGAGGCGCCCGGCCGCAACTTCTCGTACACGTCGACCGTGAACAGCGTCGCCGTCGAATTGAAAAGCGAGGACAGGGAACTCATCAGCGCCGCCAGCAGGCCGGCGACCACGAGTCCCCGCAATCCGGCCGGCAACAGCGAGACGACCATCGTCGGAAAGACCTGGTCGCCGACGAGATTGCCCGCCGCGTCCACCGGAATCTGCAACATGCCGCGATCGGTCAGGGCGGCGCCGATCAGGCCCGGCACGAGAAAGATGAACACGGGCCAGACCTTGAGAAACGCGCCCCACAAGGCGCCGCGGCGGGCGGCCGTCAGATTTTTCGCCGCCAGCGTGCGTTGCACGATGTATTGATCGGTACACCAGTACCAGATGCCGACGATGGGCGATGCGACCAGTATCCCCAGCCAGGGAAATTCGGGATCGGACAAGGGCCGCCACAGGGCGTAATCGGCGACATTGGCCGCGGCGAAGGATTGCAACTCGCCCCAGCCGCCCAGTTGCTGGAGTCCGAACCAGGTAATCGCGGCCGAGCCGAGAATCAGCACCAGCGCCTGCACCGAATCGGTATACAGCACGGCTCGCAGTCCGCCGGCGACCGTGTACAGGCCCGTAAGCAGCACGGTCACGACCGCGCCGACCCAGAACGCCGCATCCGGGCTGCCGAATGTGTCCGGCAACAAGGTGCGGAAAATGATCGCGCCGGCATAGACGGTGACGGAAACCTTTGTCAGCACATAGGCCGCGAGCGAGACAAGCGACAGGATCCAGCGCGGTTTCGGCCCGAAGCGGCGTTCGAGAAACTCCGGCATGGTGAATACGCCGGCCTGGTAATAGAAAGGAACGAACACCCAGGCAAGCAGCACGACGATCCATGCATGCAATTCGTAATGCGCCATGGCCAGGCCGGTCGACGCGCCTTGTCCCGCCAGGCCGACGATATGTTCGGAGCCGATGTTCGAGGCGAAAATCGACGCGCCGATGGCGAAGAAGCCGACATTGCGCCCGGCGAGAAAGTAGTCAGTCGAGGTCTGTTGTCTGCGCGTGACCGACGCCACCAGCGCCAGCAGCACACCGAAATAGGCGGCGATGACAATCCAGTCGAGCGTGCTGAGAGATGACATGGGCTAGGAGTCTGCGCCGTAGAACGATTCGCGGTCGGGCGCATGGAGCCGCCCGACGATGAACCCGCATGGGCGACCGCGGAGCCCGTCGATGGCCGCGCGGGGGCTCGCGAAGCCCTCCGGAAGCGCTTCGTCCGGCCGT
>JAJDYJ010000091.1 GCA_022822865.1 Pseudomonadales bacterium
TCGCTACGCTCCCTGCGCGCGGCAGGGGGGCGAACCCACCACGATGTTGGTGAGAGAAGATGGAAATCGAGGGTTTGCAATCATGGGAAAACTATCTTAACTTTGCCCTCGAACTGTCCAACCAGACCCGACCACCTCAGAGTTAAAAGAGACTTCTGAAAGAAATCTTCCCATGTAATGAAGCTTTTTCTCTTCTGGTTCTTTTTGACTTCGTAGTATTACACTCTCTGCTACCTCGGCGGCTTCAGTATGCTCCTCCCCTTGACCACCCAAGAATCCATCTGAGCGAATTGTCTGACCATTCGCTATGCGACGGGATATATCTTGCGCTGCAATTGCGAGGACTGCCCCCACTCTCTTTTTTTCTCTTGGTCCGAGAAATCTTTGAGAGATTTCATCGCCAGCTTGACGCAACAATCTTGCCGCAGCCGCACCGCTTGCTCCAGCCGAAACAGGGTCCATCTCGAGGAGACTAATAGCTCCAGCAATAGCTCCCCCTGCGATTTCAGTACCGCTCTGAAGCAGATCCCGAAGGTTCTTGCGTTCGTCGTGAATATCATCCATATGCTTAGGTCAGAATCGTATCTATACTGCGGAATACAAAATGCTGTTACAACTCTACAGGTTTCTGGCAATACGATAAACGACCCGCTGCAACACTCCCGCCCGCACTCGCAGTAGCGAACATAGTTGCAGGCCTCGGCGCTGGCGGGGGCTTAGCTGTTCGCGGTATTGGCCGAGGAAGGCGTGAGCCTGGCGACCGACTTCGAGGAGGTGGGGGTTGGCGGCGCCGGCTATCAGACGGCTCCAGTGCGACCAGCGAGTGATGCTGGCCGTGGTGTGCCGGCGGGCGCCGATGGTATTGGCGTCGTGCTGGCGATAGCGGATCGTGGGTTCCTCGATATAGGCGACCTTGCCGAATGCGCTCGCCGTCAGGGCGAGCCACCAGTCGTGCATGATGGCGTCGGGCGAAAACGGCAGCGCCCGGCGCGCGAGTGCTTCGTTGATGAGGGCCGTGCAGCCGGTGACGAGATTGCTGACGACCATCTCAATGAAGCGGTTGCGCTCGATGTCGAGCCCCTGGTAAGCGGCGAAGGAAGGCGCGACAGGTTCGTTTTCGAAGGAAACGACTTCCAGGTCGCTATGCACGAGCACGGGAAGCGAAGGGTCGCCCGCTTCGGTGTCGCGCATCAGTATCATCTGGCGCTCGATCTTGTCTTCGAGCCAGATGTCGTCCTGGTCGCAGAACATCAGGCAGGCCGATTCCAGCCCGAGTTCCGGCCCGCGCTCGAGCGCGGTTTCCAGCAGCAGCGCGAAACTCGCGCAGGCGCCGTGATTCACGCGGTCTTCCGACAGCAGGTGGAAGCGGCCGGGATGCCGGGACGCATATTTCTCCAGCAACGCGCGGCTGCCGTCGCCTGAGCCGTCGTCCCGCGCCAGGACGATGAAGTCCTGCCGGGTCTGGCGCAACAGGGAATCGAGTTGTTCGGCGAGGAAGCGTTCGCCGTTGTATGTCGAAAGCAGTACGGCCAGCGAGTAAGCCATGAGCTATTGCAATTGCCGGTAGTCGCGGACGCCGGCGCTGATGTGCTTCCAGTATTCCGCCCGTTGCGGAGAACTGATCAGGAGCCAGGCCGCCTTGAACGTGAAGCGGACGATGTCGCGGACTTTCCAGCCGATGGGCGAGTAGCGCCGCGTGTACAGATGGATGCGGTTGCGGCTGGAATAGTAGGTTCGCGAAGGTTTGTGCTGGGCCATGATTCCGGCGCGCACGAGGGGATTGAGGCTGCGTTCGCCGATCAGGTGATACAGGATTGCGTTGTTGGTTCCGACGAGGTCGAAGCCCTTGGAACGGGCGCGGAAACACCATTCCAGATCCACGTTGTCGATGAAATAGTCCTCCCGCATGAGACCGATTGCAGGCAGGTGCTTCGCGGTCAGCATGGTGCCCGAAGTGATCAGGAAGTCCGCGACGAAATGGGATTCGCTGCGCGCATAAGGCCGGTTGGTGCGGAACCAGAGCCGATTGAACAATTTGAACGGCGTCTGCCGGCTCGTCTGGGGATTGATGATGCGCGGCCCCATGGCGGCGATTCCCTTCCTGCTGCGGTCGCGCACTTCCCGGTAAGCGGCGACCATGCGTTCCACATAGGACTCGCACAGACTGCTGTCCTGGTCGAACAGGAAGATGTAGTCGTAGTCGCTTTGCGTGGCGCGGGCGATGCCGATGTTGAGCGCCCGCGCAAGCCCCTCGTTTTGCTCGCGCTTGACGATGCCGAGGCAGTTGTCGTAAACCGTGATCGACTCCTCGAGCCGCTCGATAGAGGGCGAACCGTTGTCGACCACGAGGAAATTCGTCTCCCGGTTCAATTGCCCGAGCATGGTCAACAGCGGCGTGATGTCCGGATGATACGTGACGACAATGGCGCAGGAATCGGTTTTGCCGGCGGGAGACATGGCGCTCAGATCCTTGCTGCTTCCGGTGTGTCGGCCGAAACATTGATCCTCTTGCGCGCCGGCCAGGCGAGCGCCATGAAATAGATAATCGAGCAGATGCCGATGCTCAGACCGGCCACCACCCCCGCATCGAGAATGCCGCGCCAGGGCTGGGGCAACTGCCGCGCGACCGCGATGAAGCAGACGATCATTACCGTAAGCCCGATAGTGGCCAGCTTGCGCCTGGGCGTGGCATGCACGAAACCCATGCAGAACAGCGGCGCGAGCAGCACGAAACCGGGTCTCGGGTCGCGGCCGAGATATTGCGCCCGCACAACGACGCGCGGCGCGAACCCGAGATGAAATCCCTTGTAGCCTTCGGCATATGACATATAGACCACGCTAAAGATCAGCGCCGCCCAATGCAACAGATTCAACCGCAAATCCGCAAGTTCAAAAGCCAGGGGAGCCAGCCGGTAAATCGCGAACACCAGCAAGGCCACCACTCCGCCCAGGCCCCAGGCCAGTCCAAGATATTTCAAGGCATCACCACGCAGAAAGAGTCGCGCATTTGCTCAATCCATTGGCTTTCGTCGGAATTGGCCAGATTGTCGAGGTCGCCGGCTTCGGACGATGGGTCGTCCACCCACTCACGCAGGATCGGGCCGCCGTTGATGACATCGATGGGAAGCTTGCCTGTTTCATACTCGTATGGGAAATCACGCCAGATCGGGTATTCCGGGTAAAGTCGGCGCACGGCCTTGAAAGCGAGCGAGACCAGCCGCCAGGGCTTGAAGGCGAAGTGATCGTAATCCTTGCCGTCGGGATGAATCTGAAAGCCGTGGCACAATGCGCCGGCATGTTTGTGGAAGGTCGGCTCGAACCAGCATTCGCGCAGCCGGCATCCCTCCAGCCATGCCGGAGCCATGTCATGCATCGTGTTCAGGATCGAACGGGCGTCGATGTCGGGCGCCCCGAACAACTCCAGCGGACGCGTCGTGCCCCGGCCTTCGGACAATGTGGCGCCTTCGAGCATGACCGTACCCGCATAGGCGCGCGCCATCGACAGCGCCGGCGCGTTGGGGCTCGGATTCACCCAGGACCGCTCAACAAGCGGCCAGCCGAAGCCGGGCGCTTCCGCGGGTCTCCAGCCTTCCATCTCGATAGTGCGGTAGTCGACATCCAGACCGTAACAGTCGACAAACCATCGCCCCATCTCACCCAGCGTCAGGCCATGCCGCATGGGCATCGGCCCGGCGCCGACGAAACTCTCCCATCCCGGACGCAACAGCAGTCCCTCGACCGGGCGGCCCGCCGGGTTCGGGCGATCGAGTACCCAGACCGATTTGCCGTGTTCAGCCGCCGCTTCAAGGACGTAAAGCAGCGTCGTGGCGAAGGTATAGATTCGGCAACCGAGATCCTGAAGGTCGAACAGGACGACATCGAAGCTGTCCATCATCTCGCTTGTGGGACGGCGGACGTCCCCATACAGACTGTAGACCGGGATGCCGTGGGCGGGATCGGTAAAATGCGGCGACTCGATCATGTTGTCCTGCTTGTCGCCCCGCAGCCCGTGCTGCGGCCCGAATGCGGACGCGAGCCGTATATCGCCGCATGCCGCCAGCGCGTCCAGCGAATGCGTGAGATCGCCGGTAACCGAAGCGGGATGCGCCACGAGCGCCACCCGCCGTCCGTGCAGCGGCCCGCGCAAGTCCTTTTCCGCCAGCAGGCGGTCGATTCCGAATCTCATTGTGTTGGAGCCATGCTCGATTCCGTTAGAATACGGGCCACACACTTTGCCCGGTATCGCCTTCCGGGATTCCGGAGCTATTTTCTTGAGTACGAGAGTCTGAAGCAAGACATGCCTACGGAAAACGCGAGCGAGCGATTCGCGGATATCGACCGCTGGTCGACTGACAGCGCGGTCAGCGCCATGTTCGAAGCCCAGTTGTCGGCAATCGCGGCCATCGGCCCCGAACTGGCGACGATAGCGCGTGCGGCCGAAGCGGCGTCGAAGCGACTGATGGAAGGAGGCCGTCTGATCTATGCGGGCGCGGGAACGTCGGGAAGAATCGCCGTTCAGGACGGCGCCGAACTTGGGCCGACATTCGGGTGGCCGGCGGAGCGCGTGGCGTACGCCCTGGCTGGAGGCAAGGAAGCTCTCCTGCGGAGCGTCGAACTTGCCGAGGACGATGCCGGCGCGGCGGTGCGCGATCTCAATGAAGTTTCCATTGCGAAAAACGACGTTCTCGTCGGCGTCGCGGCGAGCGGGCGCACTCCCTACACCCTGAGCGCGATCGAAACGGCGAACGCCGCCGGGGCGTTGACCGTCGGGATATCGAACAACCGGCCGTCGCCGTTGCTGGACAAGGCTCGGATCGGAATCTGCGCCGAAACAGGGAGCGAGGTAATCGCCGGCTCGACGCGCATGAAGGCCGGCACCGCCCAAAAGGCCATCCTGAACATGTTCTCGACAGCGACGATGATAGCTTGCGGGCGCGTCTATCAGGGTCTGATGGTCGATATGGCAGTTTCCAACCGAAAACTGCGCACCCGGGCGGTGGAGATAATCGAGCGGCTTGCAGGCGTCGACGAGGCGACCGCGGAAACCGCGCTCGACGCCGCCGAAGGCAACATCAAGCTCGGCGTTCTTTGTGCTCTGGGCGTCGATATCGATGAGGCGCAGCGACTGCTGACCCGCCACAAGGGAATACTTCGCGACGCGGTTTGCGAATCGAACGAGACTCTTGATCTCCCGGACGAAGAAGTTTCGGGAAGCCGGTAAAAACGATTCAGGGGGAAGTTTGCAACGGTCATTGTTTGCCAATGGACGCATCGTAACCCCGGACGGAATACTCGACCGGGGCGCTGTTGAAGTATGCGACGGCGTTATCGCAAGCGTTAACGATTCGATTTCTCCGGACGATTCGAACGGTGACTTCATCGACCTCGAAAACGATTTCCTGTTGCCGGGATTCGTGGACGTGCAGGTCAACGGGGGCGGTGGATTGCTCTTCAATGACGATCCGAGTGCGGAGACCGCGGTCGGGATTGCCAACGCACACCGCGCTTTCGGAACAACAAGCCTGTTGCCCACCCTGATCAGCGACGACCTCGACAGGGTCGAACAGGCCGTGAGAGCCATCGACGCGGCGGTCGGGAGAAATACGCCCGGCATAGCAGGCGTTCACATAGAAGGCCCTTTTCTGAACGTTGAGAAAAGAGGCATTCACGATGAGCGCAAGTTGCGGAAACTGTCGAACGAAGCAATTGCAATCCTTACGTCGGCCAAACACGCCCAGGTGGTCGTTACGCTGGCGCCGGAGTGCGTCGAGCTGGATCAGATAAGGCGTCTTGCGGAAAGCGGCGTCAGGATCTGCGTGGGACACACGAACGCGAGCTTCGACGAGACCCGCGACGCGCTTGCGGCGGGCGTTTCGGGGTTCACCCATCTTTTCAACGCCATGACCGCAATGCAATCCCGCAGTCCGGGCGTCATTCCGGCGGCCCTGGAATCCAGCGCGTTCTGCGGTGTTATCGTCGACGGCAAACACGTTCATCCGGCGATGCTGCGATTGGCGTTACGGGCGAAATCGGATCGGCGGCTGATGCTCGTTACCGACGCCATGCCCGTCGTCGGCGCGGATATGGATCATTTCCACCTCAACAACCGCCGCATCGACATCAAGGACGGCGCGTGCCGTTCCGAAGACGGAACGCTCGCCGGTTCCGCGCTATCCATGATCGAGGCCGTGAAGAATGCAATGGCAATGCTTGATCTGAGCGTCGATGAGGCGTCCGGCATGGCGAGCCGTATGCCTGCTTCGTTTCTGGGCATTGAAGACCGAGTCGGATCCATTGCCCCGGGGCGGCGGGCCGATCTCGTTCGCGTCTCGCCGACGTTCGATATTCGTCAGGTCTGGATCGGTGGTCTGGAACACCGCGCTTGAGATCGGGAATCGGGAGGAAGATTCGAGCGGGCCAATATCAGCGCTCCATCCAGCGAGTCGCCTTTGGCTTTGGTCAGTCTCGCGGCGGTGCTTTCGCGAAGCCATGGCTGCAATCGCCGCGACAATCCGCCGACCAGGGCGCATCTGGGAGCGCCCTTTTCGAAAATCGTCTCGATGAAGCGCTCAACATGCCTGACGGCGTCCTCCAGGATCGAGCGTGCGATTTCGTCGTTCTTTTCGGCATAGTCCATGATCATGGGAGCGAAAGCCGCGTAGTCCCTCGGCGTCGCCTCGTCCATCCACTTGATGGCAAGCCTGGTATCGTGATCGAACTTCGCCGTCACCGCCGCGCTCAGGGGCGTGGGCTTCGTTCGTCCATCGAGCGCCCGCAAGGCGTGCCGCATCGCGCTCAATCCGAGCGCCGCGCCACTGCCTTCATCGGAAATCGGAAATCCGTAACCTCCGATCGTAGTGCTTTCATTGCCGACCTGTATGTATGCGACGCTGCCGGTGCCAAGTACCAGGGTAGCCCCGTCTTCGCCGAGGTGGGCGCCGAGATTCGCGATAGCGGCGTCCGATTCGATATGCAAGGACCTGAAGGGAAAATCGAGTTCGGATACAGCTCGCAGTATTCCCGGGCGCGAGACGCCCGCGATGCCCATTCCGGCTTCCACCAATGGCATATCGCTTTCGTCGAGTCCCGCCGCGGCAATCACATCTCGCGTAATCGACATCAGGACCGCCTGGAGTTTTTCAAGGCCGACGCTGGTGTTTGCCGGGCCGGCTTTCGCCTCGCCGATGATTGTCCCTTCTAGGTCGGTCAGCCGCGCCCTGGAGTGGCTGCCGCCGGCGTCGATGCCAAGAAAATATCGCACGAGTCAGCCCCACCTCGTTCTTCGCGCCGGTACTTTCCCTCCGGCCATGCACACAATTATGGAAACGCCGACGCCGATCAGCAACTGCCACGGAAAGGACAATGACTTCATGTAAACCGGCAAGCCCAGTGAATCGACGATGTAGCCTTGCTGCGCGAGAATCGTCACGAATCCCGCGATGAGCGCCGCAATTACCGAAACCGACGACCCCCGATCGGTGAAAACCGCGGTGAAGAAGACGCCGATGAGGCCGGCATAGGCGAAGGACATGACCGCCAGGGCGAACTCGAGCAGGGCCATATCGGTGTAGCGCTGCCAGTAAAAACACAGGACAGCCATCGCCGAGAGGAGAACGGCGAACAGGAGCATGCCCAATCGGCCGGCGACTACGTAATGTTCGGGTCTCCTGCTTGCGGCCGCCTCTTTCCAGGGACGATAAAAATCGCTGATCAGGACCGAAGACATGGCGCTCAGCCCGGAATTCATCGTTGAAATGGCGGCGGCCACGATGCCGGCGGTAGCCAGGCCGCGCACGCCGTCCGGCATCTCGGACAAAATGTAAGACATGAATACGGTAATGCTTTCTCCATTGAATTCCGGCATCAGTTCGCCGCCGCTTGTCGAGGCCATCAGTTCGGGGCGCTCGTACAGCAGGTGTAAAAGCTGGCCGATCGTCACGAAGACGAAGACGATCGGAATCGCCACCAGCGAAGAGGCGATCATCGCCCGCCCGCCCGCTTTGGTGTCACGGCAGGTCAGCAGTCGCTGGGAGGTATCCTGATCGAGCCCGAAATTGGCGAGATTGAGCAGGAAAACGCCGGTCAGGATCGCCCAGACGGTGAAGGGTCTGGAAAAATCCGTCGAGAAATCGAACAGGACGAGTTTGTTGACTCCTTCCGGCGTTTCACGCAGGGCCGCGATCATTTCAGCCGGAGTCAGCGACAATTGCGACCAGAGGCTGAACAAGGCGATCAGCGCCGCGCCGAAGTAAACGATGAACTGCCCGAGATCGCTCCAGATGACGGAACGAATGCCCCCCATCAGGGCTATGCCCAGAGAAAAAACCGCTATTGCAAGAATAGCCAGCATGACGCTTTGCGGCTCAATGTCGAAGAACAGCATCATCGCAACCGCCGTCGCCGCGATGTAAACACGCGCCCCGCTTGCAAACACACGGCCAACGAGATACATCGCGCCGGCCGCCCGTTTCGCCTGGTCGTCATAGCGGACCGCGAGCAGTTCGTAGACCGTTGTCACTCGCAATTCATAGAATCGCGTCAGCAGAAATCGCGTTGCGACCAGGGCCGCCAGAACGGCGCCGGCCGAAGAGGCGAGATAAGTGTAATCACCGCGGAAGCCGTAATCGGGCCCCCCGAGAAAAGTGGCCGCCGACTGGTTCGTCGCGATGACCGAGAACATGACCACCCAGGCGGACATCTGGTTCCCGCCAAGAAAGTACTCCCCCATCGACCTCGCCGGCCTGCGGGAAAGCACCACCCCACCCCCAGCCACCGCCGCCACATAGAGAGCGACAATCGACCAATCAACCAAAGTCAGCGGCGACGACATGCCCGCACAATAACCATGGACTCCGCACACCGCAAGGGTCCCCCGGTTCGGCACTATGTTAGTCGCCTTCGGATGGGGGGCGGTGCGGCGGGCGTGCGAGGGTGTGGCCCGGTCGGCGCAGCCGACAAGAAGCGAAGCTTCTTGAGGGCCGAACGGCTTGCCAGGGATGGCAAGGCTGGGGGTTATCGAAGCCACTAATGTCGCGCCAGGGATGGCATGCACAAACCAATCGAAGGCAGTCAACACAAACGTATTCACAGCGTCCGCCGCACCGCCCCCCATCCGAAGGCGACGGATCGAAGCCACAAGCCTATTGAGCGTACTCCCGATCCCATGCACAATGCCGCCAAAACCCGAACCGCAAAGCGCATGACAGTAAAACTCGGAGTCGTGATGGACCCCATCGAGTCCATCGTCGTGAAAAAGGACACCACCCTGGCCATGCTCCTCGCTGCCCAGGCCCGCGGCTGGAGCATCCAGTACATGCTCCAGCCCGATCTCTATCTCGGCGACGGCGGCTGCCGGGCCCGGGTCAGGGAACTGGCCGTGCGCGACGACCCCGACGGCTGGTTCAGCCTCGGCGAGGCGAACGACATCGCCCTGGGTGAACTCGATGTAATCCTCATGCGCAAGGATCCGCCTTTCGACATGGATTACATCAACTCGACCTATCTGCTCGAACACGCCCAGGCCGACGGCGTGCTCGTCGTCAACGAAGCCCGCAGCCTGCGCGACTATAACGAAAAGATGTCCGCCACCCTGTTTCCGCAATGCTGCGCGCCATTCCTCGTTTCCGCGAACGAGGCGCTGCTGCGGGGGTTTCACGAAGAACATCGGGACGTGGTGTACAAACCCCTCGACGGCATGGGCGGGGCCAATGTGTTCCGCGCGCGGCCCGACGATCCCAATGTATCCGTAATCATCGAATCCCTGACCGGCAACGGCCGGCGCCAGATCATGGCGCAGCAATTCATCCCCGAAATCTCAGCCGGCGACAAGCGCGTCCTGCTGATCGACGGCAAACCCGTTCCCCATGCTCTCGCGCGCATCCCCGCGGCGGGCGAAACCCGCGGCAACCTCGCTGCCGGCGGCGCCGGCGTGTGCGTCGAATTGAGCGAGCGCGACCGGTGGATTTGCGATCAGACCGGTCCTGTTCTCGCCGAACAGGGACTGCTATTCGTGGGCCTCGACGTCATCGGCGACTACCTCACCGAGATCAATGTCACCAGTCCCACCTGCATGCGCGAAATCCAGTACGGAACCGGCCTGGATATTGCCGGCGACCTGATGGACTGTATACTGGACAAACTCAATCACGCCGGATGAGCGTCGAGGCGAAAGCGTGGAGCGTTCCGACAGGGTAAGCCAGGGAGACCGATTCGTCTTCACGGTCTTCTTGTCGATCTGTGTCCACGCCCTGGTAATTCTCGGCATCGGCTTTTCCCTGGCCGCCGAAAGCCGAAACGAAGCGCCTCTCGATATCACCATCGCAACCTATCGCAGCGAAGAACCGCCGCAAGAGGCGGATTTCCGCGCCCAGGAAAATCAGACCGGCAGCGGCGTGCTCGACGCGGCGGCGGCGCCGGCGACCCTGTTCGATGCAGATTTTCATGACGAGAACATCGAGGAAGTCCTGCCGCTGCCTCAGATTCCCGATAGCGGCGAAGAAAACGCGGTGGCGGAAGTGGTTGCCGCCGAAGGCGATCTCGCCAACGCCGATCTTGCCGGGGAAAGCAGATCCGAGGTCGCCACCGACGACATCAGCCTGGCCATCGCCAGCTTGCAGGCCCAGCTCGACCGTCGCCGGCAGGCCTACGCGAAACGGCCGCGCACCTACACCATCTCTTCCGCCTCCACGCAGAAAAGCCATGACGCGCTGTATCTCGACAACTGGCGCCGGCGAGTCGAAGCCGTGGGCAATCGCAATTATCCCGCGGAGGCGGAGCGCCGGCGCATTTACGGCAGTCTGCGACTGCTCGTTTCCCAAATGCCGGACGGCAGCGTGAACGATGTGGAGATACTGTCTTCTTCGGGACACGAATTGCTCGACCGGTCCGCCGTGGATATCGTGCACATGGCGGCGCCTTTCGAGCCGTTTCCGGCGGAAATACGATCCGAAGTTGATATACTCGAAATCATACGCACCTGGCGGTTCCATGAAGCGGAGGGACTGACCAGCTATTGATCGCACTTGCGCGAAGATTCGCAAACCAGCTGTTGGCATGAATCAGCATGAGCGCTCACATGAGTACTGGGGATAGTCTGGAAAATCATTTTCTCGTCGCCATGCCGCAATTGGCGGGAAGCTATTTCGGCAGTTCGGTCACCTATTTGTGGAAGCACGACGATACCGGAGCGATCGGCCTCGTCGTGAACAAGCCGCTGCAAGCCAGCGTCGCCGATATTTTCGAAGAACTGGAAATCGAAAGCGCCGCGGGCGAGATGTATTTTCGCGAGCGGCATGTGCTGGCCGGCGGGCCGGTGGAACGCGATAAGGGCTTCATCCTGCATGACGCCGGCGAAAAATGGGAATCCTCGATCAAGATCACGCGGGGGATCACCATCACCACTTCGAAAGCCATCCTCCAGGCCATCGCTTCAGGCGAGGGTCCGAACAACTATCTCATCGCGCTGGGCTGCGCCGGCTGGGCGCCCGGACAACTCGAACAGGAATTGTGCGATAACGTCTGGCTGACGACCCCGGCGAGCAGCGACCTGATCTTTTCCCTGGACTTCGCCGGCAAGCCGCGCGCGGCGGCGGCGCAACTCGGCATTTCGCTGGAAAAGCTCGCGCCCGAGGCAGGCCATTCCTGACAGAACGCAATGACCCTTAGTTTGTTTCCCGACGATCTGAGTTCCGAATTCTCGGCGCTTGCCTTCGATTTCGGCACCCAACGCATCGGTGTCGCCTTCGGCCAGAGCGTCACCGGAACCGCCAGCGCGGTCACCGTGCTCAAGGCCCAGGACGGCCAGCCGCGCTGGAACGAAATGGCGCAGCTCGTCGAGCAATGGAAGCCGGACGTTTTCCTCGTCGGACTGCCCTACAATATCGACGGCACGGTCAGCGAACTGCTCGGCCGGGCGGAGAAGTTCGCCCGGCGCTTGCAGGAACGTTTCGACAAGCCTTGCTACGGCATGGACGAAAGGCTTTCGTCGCGAGAGGCGATCGAACGGCTGGTCGAAGCCAACACGGCGAAGACCGTCAAGAAAACCGCCATCGACCACATTGCCGCCCAGATCATTCTCGAAAACTGGTTCAATGAGATTCGCGTCAAGCCTTCGTAGTTCGACCTGCCCCCACCAAAACCGCTGCGCGGTTTTGACTCCCCCGGAGGGGGAGTGATTCGGTGCGCGCTCTTGCCGGGTTTTCAGAGAAGGGTTGTATCGCGTGCTTGGGCGCGGGCTTCCGCCAGGTTAATCTGTCCTGTCGCTAGCAATTCCGCCAGGCATTGATCGAGCGTGCGCATGCCCAGCGCCGCGCCGGATTGCATGCATGAGTAAATCTGGGCGACGCGGTCTTCGCGCACCAGGTTTCTCACCGCATTCGTGGCGATCAGAATCTCCCTGGCGGCGACGCGGCCGCCGCCGGGTTTCTTCAGCAGGGTCTGCGCAATCACGGCCTGCAAGGACTCGGAAAGCTGCGTTCTGACAATGGCCTTCTCGGCGGCGGGAAATACGTCGATGATGCGATTGACGGTCTTGATCGCCGAAGCCGTATGCAAGGTTGCGAGCACAAGATGGCCAGTCTCCGCCGCGGTCAGCGCCAGGCGAATCGTTTCCGGGTCGCGCAGTTCGCCGAGCAGGATGACATCGGGATCTTCGCGCAGGGCCGCCCGCAAGGCGGCGGGGAATCCTCTGGTATGCAGTCTCGCCTCTCTCTGGGTGACCAGGCAGCGTCTGCTTTCGTGAATGAATTCGATGGGATCCTCGACGGTAAGGATATGACCCTTCAGATTGCGGTTCACGTGATCGACCATGGCCGCCAGGGTGGTCGACTTACCCGAACCCGTGGGCCCGGTAACTACTACCAGGCCGCGCGGCAGTTCGGCGATGCGGGCGATGCAATCTTCCATACCGAGTTGCGCAAGTGAAAGCACTTGTGACGGAATCGCTCGAAATACCGCCGCGGCGCCGTTGCGCTGCAGAAAGGCGTTGAGCCGGAATCGCCCCAGCCCCGGCGTTTCGATCGCCAGATCGATTTCCTCCGCGGCGCGGAAGCGTTCGCGTTGCCCGATTTCGAGACATTCCTCAAGACAGCGCAGTACCTGCGCGTCGGTCAAGGCCGGTAGCGAAGCGGCGCACAATTCGCCGTCCACCCGCAGCCGGGGCGGAAGCCCGGCGGAAAGATGCAGGTCCGAAGCCCCCCGTTCGATACACAATTCAAGCAATTCTCTCAGCGTCATGCCGGTTTTCCTCCTTGCCGTTGCATGCTGTATGTAATGGTAGACTTTGCCGGCGAAAAGCCCGTATTCCGGATAAATTTTCCTGAGCGCTGCCGCCGTCCCGTGACTGACATCGAAACCAGCCTGAATCGTCTTCGCGCCCGCATACGCGATTGCGAAAAGCGTTATGGCCGTGTTCCGGGTTCGGTGTCCTTGCTTCCGGTCAGCAAGGGACAGCCACCGGAGAAGATCGAGCAGGCGTGGCGTCTCGGCATACGGGAATTCGGCGAGAGCTATCTGCAGGAAGCCCAGGCCCGGATGGCGCTGGCCCGGGAGCGCGACTGGCGCTGCAATTGGCATTTCATCGGGCCGCTGCAATCCAACAAGACCCGCGGCATCGCCGAGAACTTCCAATGGGTGCAAAGCGTCGAGCGCGTCAAGATCGCCGGGCGGCTGAACGATCAGCGTCCTGCCGGTCTGCCGCCGCTGAACGTGTGCGTGCAGGTCAACCTGTCGGGCGAGGTCAGCAAATCCGGTGCGCATCCCGGCGAGACCGAAGATCTGTGCCGTGAAATCGCGGCATTGCCGCGCTTGCGCCTGCGCGGCCTGATGACGATTCCCGCGCAATTTGCCGATGAATCCGCCCAGCGCGAGGCATTCCGCGCGCTCGCAATCGAATTCCATCGCATCCGCGAATTCTTCCCCGAAATGGACACGCTATCGATGGGAATGAGCGCGGACTTCGAAGCCGCCATCGCCGAAGGCGCAACCATGATCCGTCTCGGCGAAGCAATTTTCGGAAAGCGCCCCCACAGATAATCAGGGTGGTGATCAGCGACGGCGACTCACATTGTGCAGGACTGATCGAAGCCTCCTGCCACCCGATGGCGACGGATCGAAGTTGCAAACTGTCGGGGTGGTGGTTTGCTGCTAGAATGATCGACCTTGCAGGTACGACCGGAATTGAACAAGTGGCGGCGCGGAATATTGGATTTGTTGGGAGCGGCAATATGGCGCACAGTCTTGTGCTTGGGCTGCTTGCCAAGGGTCGGGATCCCGCGCGCATCCATGTTGCCGACATCGATGCCGGGAAGGTCGCGAAACTCGTGCGCGAACATGGGGTCAATGCTTCCGATCACGAACGGATTGGGCGCGATTGCGATCTCATTGTGCTGGCGGTGAAGCCGCAAGCCATGGCGGACGCCTGCGCTTCACTGCGGCCCGCGTTGGTTGGCCGCGCTCCCGTTGTCATGTCGCTGGCGGCCGGCGTAACGCTGGACCGCATTGAAGAGTGGCTCGGTTCGGGGCTGGCGCTTGTGCGCTGCATGCCCAACACGCCGTCGCTTGTCGGCGCCGGCGCCGCGGGCCTGTTCGCCAGCGATAATGCAAGCGCCGAACAGAAACGGGCCATCGAGGACTTGATGAATTCAGTCGGCGTGTGCGCCTGGTGCGAGCGTGAGTCGGACCTCGATACGATTACCGCGCTGTCGGGGTCTGGTCCGGCTTATTTCTTCCTGTTCATGGAAGCCATGCAGAACGCTGCCTGCGGTCTCGGTCTCGAACGCGGTCTGGCCGAAAAACTGACCGGCCAGACCGCTCTCGGCGCGGCGGAACTTGCTCGGGCCAGTGACTTGGAACTGGCCGAATTGCGGGCCCAGGTGACATCCCCGGGCGGTACTACGGAAGCAGCGATCGCCCGCTTCGAACAAGGCGGTTTGCGGCAACTCGTTGACGAGGCCATTGCCTGCGCGGCCGAGCGCGCGCGCGAACTGGCCCGGGAAAGCGGATAGGAAATCGGGATGAACGCATTGGCGACGGTCTTCAACGCACTCGGCGGACTCTATCTGCTGGCGATCCTGCTGCGCTTTCTGCTGCAACTCGCGCGGGCGGATTTCTATAACCCGGTATCCCAGGCGGTGGTGCGGGTCACCGACCCCATGGTGCGAGTATTTCGTACTTTCGTTCCCGGTTACCGCAACATCGACTTCGCCGCTCTCGTGCTGGCCTTCGTCGTCGAAGGCATCGCCATATACGTGCTGATCCTGTTGTATGGAGGCAGTCTCCCGGGCGTTGGATTCCTGGTCACATGGTCGGTACTGGGGGTGGTGTATTTCATCATCAATATATATTGGTACGCGATCATCGCGTCCATCGTCATGTCCTTCGTGATGCTCTTTTCCGGCAACATGAATCCGCATCCGATCCTGTTGCTGGTCTGGCAATTGACGGATCCGGTGATGGCGCCATTCAGGAAGATCATTCCACCCATGGGCGGTCTGGATTTCTCGCCCATTTTCGTTTTCATCCTGTTGCGGTTTATCCTGAATTTCCTGAATCAGAACTTTGCGTCGCAACAGGTTTCGCTCGTCGTGATCGGCATTTGACGAAGTTTGACCGGGGCTCGGGAGGCCGAGCCGGCCACCCGCGACAACAGGCAGCCATGACCAAGCAAAACGATCAGAACAGCGTCGGCCTGGTTGAGCCGCAACGCTATCGTTTCGACGAGCCGCTGATCCTGCGCAGCGGCAAGGCGCTGCCCGCCTATGAGTTGGTGGTGGAAACCTATGGCGAACTGAACGCGGACCGTTCCAACGCCGTGCTGATCTGCCACGCGCTCAGCGGCGATCATCACGCCGCCGGCTACCATAGCGAGGACGACCGCAAACCGGGCTGGTGGGACACCTGCATCGGGCCGGGAAAGGCGATCGACACCGATCTGTTTCATGTCGTGTGCCTGAACAATCTCGGCGGCTGCGGCGGTAGTACCGGCCCGGTTTCGATCAATCCGGATACCGGCAAGCACTACGGGCCGGACTTTCCCATCATTACGGTTCGGGATTGGGTCAACAGCCAGGTCCGGCTGATGGATCGGCTCGGAATCGAAAAATGGGCGGCGGTTATCGGCGGCAGCCTCGGCGGCATGCAAGTGCTGCGCTGGGCGATCAGTTATCCCGAACGGCTGCATCACGCCGTCGCCATCGCCGCGGCGCCCAAGCTTTCGGCGCAGAACATCGCTTTCAACGAAGTGGCGCGACAATCGATCACCAATGATCCGGATTTCCACGACGGGCATTATCTTGAGCACGGCGTCCATCCGAAGCATGGGTTGATGCTCGCGCGCATGGTGGGGCACATCACCTATCTTTCCGATTCGGCCATGCGCGCCAAATTCGGCAAGGCCGTCGAGGGCCTGCAGGGGCAGCAAGGCAATTTCGGCCGCGACCTGCGAACCGGCTCGCTGAGTTTCGGTTTCAATGTCGATTTCGAGGTGGAAAGCTATCTGCGTTACCAGGGCGAGCAGTTCTCGGAAAAATTCGACGCCAACACCTATCTGCTGATGACCAAGGCGCTGGACTATTTCGATCCGTCGGTCGACTACGAAGGCGATCTTTCGCGCGCCTTCGCGAAGTCCGACTGCAAGTTCCTGCTCGTTTCCTTCAGCACCGACTGGCGCTTCCCGCCGGACCGCTCGCGCGAACTGGTCGATCAGTTGCTCAGGGCCGGCAAGCAGGTGAGCTACCTGGAAATCGAGGCGGATCAGGGGCACGACGCTTTTCTGCTGCCGATTCCGCGTTATGTGAATGCGCTTTCCGCCTACCTCGGCAATGCGCATCGGGAACTTTGCGGCGATGCGACCTGATCAGGAAATCATTCAGCACTGGATCGAACCCGGCAGCCGGGTGCTCGATCTCGGCTGCGGCGACGGCGCCTTGCTCGCCTACCTGCAAAGGGAAAAAGGCGTTCACGCCGTGGGGCTCGAGATCGATCCGTCCAATATCGAACGATGCCTGGCCGCGGGCGTGGCGGTGATAGAGCAGAATCTGAACCAGGGCCTGTCGAATTTCGAGACCGGAAGTTTCGATACCGTGCTGCTCGCCCAGACCTTGCAGGCGCTCGACAATCCGGCTGAACTCGTGCAGGAGATGTTGCGCATCGGCAAAAAGGGCATCGTAACCTTTCCCAATTTCGGCAACTGGCGCAGCCGGCTCGACCTGTTGCTGCGCGGCCGGATGCCGGTGTCGGAATTCATGCCGCATCAATGGTATGACACGCCCAATATCCATTTCTGCACGGTGAGGGATTTCGACGTGCTTTGCCGGGACGGGAACATCGACGTGCTTGCGCGCACCGTGGTCAATTCCCGTCACGAAGGCAGTTGGGCGATGAAGGCCTGGCCGAATTTTCTCGGCGAAGTCGCCATCTATCACCTGACGAGACACTAGCGGTCGATGTCCAGAATCGTGCTCGCCAGCGGCAACAAGGCCAAATTGCAGGAAATGCGTGCGCTGCTGGCGGCCAAGCGGGTCGAATTGCTGTCCCAGGACGAGTTCGATGTCGATGCCGCGGATGAAACGGGCCTGAGTTTCGTCGAGAACGCGATTATCAAGGCAAGGCACGCTTGCCGGGAGACCGGACTGGCCGCCATCGCCGATGATTCGGGTCTTGAAGTCGACGCCCTTGAAGGAGCGCCGGGTATTTATTCCGCGCGTTACGCCGGCTGCGAGGGACCTGGGGCGGACGAGGAAAACAACCTCAAGTTGCTGTCGGAATTGGAGCAAGTGCCTGAAGACGAACGCAGCGCGCGCTTTCAATGCGCCATCGTACTGATGCGGCATGCCGACGATCCGATGCCGCTGGTTTGTCAGGGAACCTGGGAAGGGAGTATCCTGTTCCGGCCCCGGGGCAGGAACGGCTTCGGTTATGATCCGCTGTTTTTCGTTCCCGGCGAGAATTGCACTTCCGCGGAGTTGCCGCCGGCGCGCAAGAATCTGCTCAGCCATCGCGCCCGGGCGATCGGCAAGTTGCTGTCATGCTGGAACTACCCCCACTAGGGCTGTATGTCCACATCCCCTGGTGTGTGCGCAAGTGCCCCTATTGCGATTTCAATTCGCACGAACGGCCTGGCGAAGGAATTCCGGAAACGGAATACGTCGAAAGTCTCGAAGCTGACCTGAAACGCGAACTCGCCCGCGGCCCCTTGGGTACCCGTGTTGTTGAGACTGTCTTCTTCGGTGGGGGGACGCCGAGTCTTTTTGGGCCGGAGTCTTTTGAGCGACTGCTGGATTTGCTGCGGACTAATGGGCGGCTTTCGCGAGAGGCGGAGATTACGCTGGAGGCAAATCCGGGCACGGCGGAAGCCGCGCGTTTCGCTGGCTACCGCAAGGCGGGGATCAATCGCCTGTCTCTTGGCGTGCAAAGTTTCGACGATACCGCTCTTGCGCGGCTCGGGCGCATTCATGATGGTGGCGAGGCGTTGGCGGCCATGGACATGGCGCACGAGGCCGGCTTCGACAACATCAATATCGATCTGATGTTCGGCTTGCCTGGCCAGACTCGGGAGCAGGCGTTGAGCGATCTGGAAACCGCCATCGGTTTCGGGCCGGAACATGTCTCCTGGTACCAGTTGACGCTGGAGCCGAATACCGTGTTCTGGCGCCGGCCGCCGGTCCTGCCGGAGGAAAAGTCCATCGACGACATGCAGGAGGGAGGTCTCGAATTGCTCGGGCGCGCCGGCTATGGGCGATACGAAATCTCGGCGTTCGCGCTGGACGGCAGGCAGTGCCGGCACAATATGAACTATTGGGCGTTTGGAGATTATCTCGGCATCGGCGCCGGAGCCCATGGTAAATTGACCGATCCCGGTTCCGACCGGATTCTCCGAACGCGCAAGACGAGGCAGCCCCGGCACTTTCTGGCGCCCGGCGATCACACCGCCGCCTCGGAAGTACATCGGCGCGAGCGGTCGCTGGAATTCCTCATGAATGCCTTGCGCCTGCGGGACGGTTTCAGCGCGGACGATTTCGAAAGCCGCACGGGGATTGCTTTCGGCACGGTCAAGGAGAAGCTAGAATGCCTGTCTTCCCGGGAACTGCTCGAATTGAAGGGCAAGCGCGTGCGCGCGACGAGCAAGGGGTATCGGTTGCTGGACAGCATATTGGGAGAATTGGCTTGAACGAGCCCTTGAACAAGATGAAATGCGAACCCTGCCGTTTCGGCGGCCAGCCGGTGACCCATGCGGAATTTCGCAACCTGATCGTCAAGATTCCCGCCTGGCGGCGGGAGACCCGAAAAGGGGTAAGAAGACTGGTGCGGGAATTCAATTTCATCGGCTTCGACGAGGCCTTCGAATTCTCCGGGCGCATCGCCGACCTCGCGCGGGAGCAGGATCATCATCCGACCATGCTGGTCGAATACGGCAAGGTCACGATCCGCTGGTGGACGCACAAGATCAATGGTCTGCATTTGAACGATTTCATCATGGCGGCCAGGACCGACGACATTTTCCGGGAAATGACCGAAGTCCGGAACTGACCATGCCCGCGAATTTTTCTGCAAAAATCCGCGGCCTGCTGCCGGGTCTTGGCGATCTCATCAGCCTGGCGAGCGTCAGTTCGAGCAATCCCGGCATCGACATGAGCAACAGGCCCGTCATCGATTACCTCGCGGAACAACTCGAAGCGCTCGGCTTTGCCTGCGAAGTGCTGCCCTCGCCTTCGAAAACGGGTAATGAAAAGTTCAATCTCATCGCGACGTTAGGCAGCGGGCCGGGCGGCATCGTACTTGCCGGACATACCGACACGGTACCCTTCGACGAGCAACTCTGGAGTGCCGATCCGCTACGCTTGAGCGAGCGCGACGGCCGCCTCTACGGGCTGGGCGTTACCGACATGAAGGGCTTCTTCCCCATTGCCATCGAAGCGGTTCGCCCGCTGCTCGACCGGGATTTTCGCGAACCGCTGATCATTCTCGCCACCGCCGATGAGGAAACTTCCATGCAAGGCGCGCGGACACTGGCGGAAATGGGGCGGCCGCGAGCTCGCTCGGCGATCATCGGCGAACCGACCGGCATGCGGCCGATTCGAAGTCACAAGGGCATCATGATGGAATCGGTGCGGCTGCTCGGCAGCAGCGGCCATTCCTCGGACCCGGGGCTCGGCCGCAACGCGCTCGACGCCATGCATCTCGTCATTGCCGACCTGATGAACTTCCGCCGTGAATTGCGCGACCGCTACCGCGGCGATTTTTTCGAAATTCCCTGGCCGACCCTCAATCTCGGCGTAATCCACGGCGGCGACAACCCCAACCGGATTTGCGGGCATTGCGAATTGCAGTTCGACATTCGCCTGATGCCGGGCATGCAGATCGAAAGCATCCGCGAAGAGATTCGCCGGCGTGTGGAAGGCGTGACGGCGCCATTGCAGATGAAAGCCGAACTCGTGCCGCTGTTTCCGGGCACGCCGGCGTTCTTTGCCCGCGAACAAAGCGCCTTGCTGAAAGCCGCGGAAAAACTCACCGGCCACGACGGCGCCAGCGTGGCTTTCGGCACCGAAGCGCCATTCCTGCAGGAACTCGGCATGGACACGATCGTGCTCGGCCCCGGCAATATCGATCAGGCCCATCAGCCCGACGAATACCTGTCGATGGACATGATCGAGCCCTGCATCAGGGTTTTGCGCGAACTGGTAGGCCAGCACTGTTTGCGGGATTGAGCGATGAACGACGGCGACCAGACTATCGAACTGTTTCGCTCGGCGGCAGCGTATATCAACGCCCACCGCGGCAGGACCTTCGTCATGTTGCTGCATGGCGAGGCGCTGGCGCCGCGCAATCTGCCGAACATCGTCTTTGATCTGAGCCTGCTGCACAGTCTGGGCGTGCGCATGGCGCTCGTGCATGGCGCGGAGGAGTCCGAGGCGGAAATCGAGGCCGGTGGTTCGCTGCCGGTCACCGATGCCGCTGCCATGGCGCGCATCCGGCAACAGGCCGGCGGCGCCGGCATCGAACTCGAAGCCATGTTTTCCCAGGGCACGAGCAAGTCTCCCATGCATGGGGCCGATATCGCCGTGCGCCGGGGCAATTTCGTCAGCGCCAGACCGGCCGGCGTCGTCGATGGAGTCGATCTGCAATACACCGGCAAGGTCAGAAAGATCGACGACGAGGCCATCGGCCGGGAACTCGCGCAAGGCAAGATCGTGCTGTTGCCTAGCCTCGGCTATTCCATCACCGGAGAAGTCTTCAATTTGCAGCCCGGCGAGGTCGCGACGGAGACGGCCAGGGCGCTCGGGGCGGACAAGCTCATTCTGTTCGTTCCCGGTGACGGGGTGAGCGGTGAGGACGGCGCGGTTATTCCGACCTTGAGCATGGCCGAGGGCCAACGATGCCTGGACCGGCTGCTGGCGCGAGACGATGCGGAGTCGCGGCGCGCGGGCCTGGCGCTGCAAGCCGCCTTGCGCGCCTGCCGAGCCGGCATTCACCGCTGTCATCTGATCAGTTGCGGGAAGAACGGCGCGCTATTGCGGGAACTGTTCACGCGCGAAGGCAGTGGCAGCCTGCTCAGCCGTGATGAAGCGCACCTGTTGCGACGAGCGGAATTGTCCGACGTGCCCGGGATTCTGCAGTTGATTGCGCCGCTGGAAGAAGACGGCTCGCTGGTGCGCCGCTCCCGGGAACTGCTTGAAAACGAGATCGGCAATTTCAGCATCGTCGAATGGGAAGACACGCTGATCGCCTGTGCCGCCTTGTATCCGGTCAATAGCCAATTCGGCGAAATCGCCTGTATCGCCATCGACTCCCGGCATCGAAACCGAGGCTTCGGCGAACGTCTGCTCGCCAGTCTCGAGAAACAGGCGCGGGATGCGGGAATTAAGGTTTTGCTGGCCTTGACGACGAGCGCGGACCACTGGTTCCAGCGTCACGGATTCGAAGAGTCCGGCTTCGAGGATCTTCCCGCCGAGCGCAGAGAGTTCTACAACTTCCAGCGCAATTCCAAGATTCTTTGCAAAAATCTGTAGCGCTGGCGAATCCTGGGAAATCAGAAGCGGCGCAGCAGGCAGATGCTGTAATCGTAAGGATTTTCCGGGTCGCTTTTGTAGTCCCGCCGGGAAATCTCCCGCCATTCCGATTCTTCGAATCCCGTCAGGAAGGTGTCGCCGGGCACTTCGGCGTGGATTCTGGTGAGATGAAACAGCTTGGCCAGCGGCAGGGCCTGGCGGTATAGCTCGGCGCCGCCGATGACGAAGGCCTGTTCGGCGCCGTCGATGATCGCCATGTTTTCCGCCAGTTTGAGCGCCGATTCCAGTGAGTCGCGAACGCTCGCGCCTTCAGCCTGGTAATCAGGTTGTCTGGTGACCACGATATTCGTGCGGCCCGGCAGCGGTCTGCCGATCGATTCCCAGGTCTTGCGGCCCATGACGACGCTATGGCCCATGGTCGTGCGGCGGAAATGCCGCAGGTCTTCGGGCAGGCGCCATGGCAGTTTGTTTTCGTTGCCGATGACTCCATTGCTCGCCATGGCGCAGATCAGCGCAACTTTAATTGTCATTGCCGGGCTCTTTGCCTGTATCCGCCTATACCGAAAACGGATAGGCGATCGGCGGATGATGCCGGTAGCCTTCCACCTTGAAGTCGTCCAGGCTGACCCAGGTTTCCAGGTCTTCCAGCGACTTGATGTCGGGATTGATATGCAGGCTCGGCGGCGGAAAGGGTTCGCGCTGCAATTGCACGTCGCGCATCAGTTCGAGCTGGTCTTCGTAGATATGCGCGTTGACAATCTTGTGCCAGGCCCGCGCCGGCCGGTGGCCGGTTATGCGCGCCATCAGCGCGAGCAGGACGAACACCTGCACCTGATTGAAATTCAGGCCGAGGGGGACGTCGCAGGAACGCTGGTAGCTGGTCAGATACAACTCGCCCCCCAGCAAGGAAAAAGTATGTGAATACATGCACGGCCGCAGGCAGCCCAGGTGCAACTCGCCGGGATTGTAGAAGGTGAGAATCTCGCCGCGGTCGTCGATGCCGGCCGACAGGTGGTCCACGATACGGCGCAACTGGTCCACGTTGCCGCCGTCCGGTTTGCGCCAATGGCGGCCTTGTACGCCATATACCCGGCCCATGTCGTCCTCGCCCTTGCGCACCGGATTCTCCAGCCATTCGCGATTGTCGTTTGCGTTGGCGTCCCAGGTTTTCGTGCCCAGGGCGCGGAAGTCGGCCGCGTTGTCATAACCGCGCAAATAGCCGAGCAGTTCCGCGACAGCGGCCTTCCAGTAACTCTTGCGGGTGGTGATCAGGGGGAACTCGTTGTTCGCAACGTCGTATTCGAGATCGGCGTTGATCAGGGTAAGACAGCGCTTGCCGGTCCGCGCATTCGTGACCCACTCACCTTCGTCGACGATCCTGCGGCACAAGTCGAGATACTGACGCATCAGCCGGCCACCGATTTCGGCGCCGGCTGCGAGCGCGACAGCCATAGCAGCAACAGGCCGAAGACGAGCATGGGAATGCACAGTAGCTGACCCATTGTCATCCAGTCGAAAGCGATGAAGCCGATATGCGCGTCCGGCTCGCGGGCGAATTCGACGACGAAGCGAAAGAAACCGTAGCCGAGCAGGAACATGCCCGACACCGCGTACTTCGGCCGCGGCCGCGACGAGAACCACCAGACCAGCGCGAACAGCGCGAGGCCTTCCAGCGTCATCTGGTAGAGCTGCGAAGGATGCCGCGCCAGGGCGTCGACGTGGGGAAAAACCATGCCCCAGGGCAATTCGGTGGGCCGTCCCCACAATTCGCCGCCGATAAAGTTGCCGAGCCGGCCGGCGGCCAGGCCCAGCGGCGCCGCCGGCGCCACGAAATCGGTTACCGAAAAGAAATCCCGCCCGATCCTGCGCCCGTACAGCCAGCTCGCCAGCAGCACGCCGAGCAGCCCGCCGTGAAAGGACATGCCGCCTTCCCAGACGCGGAGCAGCCACACGGGGTCGGCGAGGAAGCGGTCGAAGTTGTAGAAAAACACCGAACCCAGCCGGCCGCCGAGCACCGCCCCCAGGGCGCAATAGAACACCAGGTCGGATACTTGCGCGGCGCTCCAGCCATCGCGCCGCGCCCGCAGGCTTCCCAGGCGCCAGGCGGCGCCGAACCCGACGATATACATGATCCCGTACCAATGGACGCTCAGCGGCCCGATGGAAATGGCGACGGGGTCGAAGTCCGGAAAGGTCAGCATCTGTGGATCAGCCTGAATTCGCTTGCGCGATGGTAGCACGCCCCCAAGGCGGCCGGGGCTCAGTCGCCGTTGCTGCGCGAATCGATTTCGACGCCGTTATGCACGAGCCGGGTGGACCAGGGAATCGGATTGCGCAAGGCATGATGGGCCATGCATGCGCCTTCGGCCTCTTCCAGCAGGGAATGGATTCGTTCGGCCGTTTCCGGGCTGTCGATGATGACGTGGGTCTCCACCATCTCGCATGCGCCCTCGGTGCGATAGCCCAGTTCGCGCATCGTGCCCAGATTGGTCATGAATCGTATCCGCTGCTCCAGGCGCATGGACGTGACTTCGATCTTGCGCGTGTTGAGAATGTCCGTCATGTGCGTCATCAGGCAGAAGCCGATTCCGGCGGCGAAAAAGGCCAATGGCGGCGGCGCCCGGTCGTCGCCGACGGGCGGCTGCTCGTCGCAATACAGGGTGACCGGGCTGAAACCCGGGATACTGACCTGGACCGTGCCGGTCTTCTGTTGCTTGTCGTGCGCTTGCGCCACCAGGTTCACCTCGAAGTGCAACGGTTCGGGCGGCCGCGATTTGCGGAACGGGCCGGGCTCGAATTGCCCCGGCTCAGGCGCCGCGCCGGCCCGCTCGCCGACGTGGAAGTTCTGCTTGTGAAATTTCATGGGTGTAAACATACCAGACCCGGAAAAAATTCGTTTCGCCGTTTCGGCAAAGCAGCTAGTATTGCGATCCATGTGCCTGATCGTCATTGCCCATCGAATGTCGCCCGAATACCCGCTCGTGCTGGCGGCGAATCGCGACGAGTTCTTCGACAGACCCACGCATCAGGCGCATATGTGGCCGAACGGATCCATGATCGCGGGCCGCGACCTGCTGGCCGGGGGCACCTGGCTCGGGGTCGGTCTCGACGGCCGCTTCGCCGCGGTGACCAATGTCCGCGAACCTGGCGGCAATGGTGCGGGCTCCCGGTCGCGCGGCGAATTGCCGCTCGACTATCTCAGCGGAGATTTTCCGCCCGCGGAGTATCTCGCGCAACGGGCCGACCGGTTTGACGAATACGCCGGATTCAACCTGCTCGTGGGAGACCTCGATTCCGTGTATTACGCCAGTAATCGCGCTCGCGGCATACACGAGGCAGGTTCGGGAATCTTCGGACTGTCGAATGGTCCGCCGGGGTCGGGATGGCCCAAGGTCTCGCGGGGCAAGGAGAAAATGGCGGCCTTGTTTGCCCGGGAAGCCGTCATGAACAGCGATGCGCTGATCGAACAGATGCACGACCGGTACATGGCCGATAACGCCGAATTGCCGGATACGGGGATTTCGGATGAGCAGGAAAGCCGGCTGTCCTCGATGTTCATCCCCGCCCAACCCGGCGGCTACGGCACCCGCTGCATCAGTGTGTTTATTCGCCAGGGCGATGGTCTGTGCCGCTTTTCCGAACAGAATTACAATGCCGAAGGCAAGGTCACCGAACGCCATTTCTTCAACTTTTCCCTAGCCCGGGAGTCCACGGCGGAAGCGGCGCCGGGCCAGGACGCCATCCAGTTGGCGTGACAAGTGATCAGTTAATCCGCTGCGAGCGCAGCAGGCGGTCGACGCCGGCGTCGTATAGCGCCATATCCACGGCATTGCGAATCAGTTGCTCGTCTTCCATCTGCATGATCTTGCGCAGCAATTCCTGCGCGGCTTCCAGGGTCATGCTGCGAATCACCGATTTCACTTTGAGCAGGGCGGCCGCGTTCATCGACAGGATGTCGAAGCCCATGGCGACGAGCAGCAGGGCGGCGCCGGGATTGCCGGCCATCTCGCCGCAGATGCTGACCGGCTTGTTTTCCGCGTGGGCCTGATCGACCACGAATTGCAAGGCGTTGAGCACTGCCGGATGGTAGGAGGAAAACAGGTTCGCGACGCGCGGATTGTTGCGGTCGACGGCCAGCAGGTACTGCGTCAGGTCGTTGCTGCCGATGGACACGAAGTCCACTCTGCTTGCCAGCGCCCGGGTCTGATACACGGCCGCGGGCAATTCGATCATTACCCCGATAGGCGGAAAGGGCAATTCCGCGCCTTCCTGCAACAGTTCGTGGTATGACTTGCGAATCAGGCCGACCGCGGTTTCGACCTCGCGCACGTTGCTGACCATCGGCAACATGATCTGTAGGTTGTCCAGACCGATACTCGCCCGCATCATTGCGCGCACCTGGGCCGTGAAGATTTCCGGGTGGTCGAGGGTTACGCGAATGCCGCGCCAACCGAGGAACGGGTTGGCTTCGTCGATGGGAAAATAGGACAGCGCCTTGTCGCCGCCGATATCGAGCGTGCGCATGGTTACGGGCTTCGGCGCGAAAGTCTCCAGTTGTTCGCGATAGAGTTCCGTTTGCTCCTGTTCGCTGGGGAAACGTTCGGCGATCAGAAAGGGTACCTCGGTGCGAAACAGGCCAATGCCTTCGGCTCCCTGGTCGAGCGAACGAAGCACGTCGGACATGAGCCCGGTGTTGACCCACAGCGAAACCCGGTGCTTGTCCGCCGTTTCGCAAGGCAAGTCCTTCAGCCCTTCCAGTCCGCGGGTAAGTTCCTCCTGTTCGCGAATCGTCGCGCGAAACTGTTCGAGCAGATGCTCCGAAGGGTTGGTAATGACTTCGCCCTTGTAGCCGTCGACGATCAACTGCTTGCCGTCGAGTTGATGAAAGGGCAGGTCAACCGCGCCCATGACCGTGGGCGTTCCCATGGTGCGCGCCAGAATCGCGACATGCGAGTTGCCTGAGCCCTTGACTGAAATCAGGCCCTTGAGTTTTCCCTTCGGCACTTCCACCAGGACCGAGGCGGTAAGTTCTTCGCTGATCAGGATAGTGTCTTCGGGATAGTCCGGCTTTTCCGGCTTTTCTTCCTGCAGATGGGCCAGCACGCGCGCGCACAGGTCCCTGATGTCCACCGCGCGTTCCCGCATGTATTCGTCTTCCATGAGTTCGAATGTGCGCAGGTGTTCGTTCGCAACGTAGGAAAGCGCGCCCTGGGCCCAATGTCCCATGCGGATGCGCTCGACCACTTCGTTGCCGAGCGCGTCGTCGTCGAGAATGTGCACGTAGGCGTCGAACAACTGCCGCTCTTCCTCCGCAAGTCTGCCCGCGACCTGGATGTTGAGTTCCCTCATTTCCTCGCGCACGGCGTTCAGACAGGAATTGAAAAACTCGATTTCGGCTTCGACGTCGTCGACCATGCGTTCCGGGATATGGCTCAAGTCCGCTTGGGGCGAAACCACCAGCGATGTGCCGATGGCGACTCCGGCACAGCCGGATACGCCGGAAAAAGCCGTATCGAAAATCCTCTGCCCGGATGGACTGATGCCCTCGATGGCCCCGGTCGCCTCGGCATGGGCGATGACTCCGGCCAATTGCGCGGACAAGGTAACCAGAAAGGCCTCCTCGCCCTCGTCGAAGCGGCGCCGCTCGCGATGTTGCGCCACGAGCACGCCGAGTACGGAACGATGGTGGATGATGGGCACGCCGAGAAAGGCGTGGAACTCCTCCTCGCCCGTTTCTTCAAGAAATCGGAAGTTGGGATGCAACGGCGCGTCCCGCAAATTGAGCGGTTCGGCGTGCTTGGCGACAAGTCCCACCAGGCCCTCGCCGATCTCCAGGCTGACCCTGCCTACCGCTTCCTTGTTCAGACCTTCGGAGGCCATCAGGACGTGGCAATGGAGATCGTGGTCCAGCAGGTAGATCGAACATACCTGGGTGCCGAGCGTTTCCCGGACCCGGTTGACGATAATGTCGAGCGCGGATTGCAGATCCTTCGCCGTATTGACTTCCTGGACTATGCTGCGGAGTTTTTCGAGCATGCTTCTGTCTTTTCTCTGGCGCGGACGTTGACGTACTTGTCGCGCGCGCCGCGAAACTCCGTAAGCGCCCTCCGGTAGACTTCGCGCTTGAATTGCACTACCCGCTTCACCGGCTCCCAGTAGTTGACCCAGCGCCAGTCGTCGAACTCGGGCTGCGCGGACCGGCTGAGCTGTATCCGGCTGTCGTCGCTGTCAAGGCTGAGCAGGAACCATTTCTGCTTCTGGCCGATACATAGCCGACCCGGACCCCGCCGGATCAGACGTTCCGGCAGCCGGTAGCGCAGCCAGCCCCGGGTCCGTTTCAGGATGCCGACATCGTTCGACGACAGGCCGACTTCCTCAAGCAGTTCCCGGTAAAGGGCCTCTTCGAACGACTCTCCAGGCTGAATTCCACCCTGGGGAAACTGCCAGGCGTTCTGGCCTATGCGCTTGGTCCAGAGCAGTTTCCCGTAGGGATTGCAGATAATGATGCCTACGTTCGATCTGAATCCGTCCGAGTCCAGCACTGTCTCGTTTCCCGTTCGAAGTGCGGCCATTGTTTCACAACAGGCCGCGTTCAGGCAATCCCGGAATTGGCCGACAATGAAATAAAATTTATAATTTTCAGTATGTTAAATAAATTCCACCAAGGCGCCACATGAATCGGCGGTTGGCCTTGTTCGATCTCGACAATACCTTGCTCGCGGGCGACAGCGATCATGCCTGGGGTGAATTTCTGATTTCCCGCAAACTCGTGGATGAAGCAGCGCACCGGGAAGCGAACGACAGGTTTTACGAGGATTACCTGGCCGGAGCGCTCGACATCCATGCCTGGCTGGCCTTCACGCTGGGGCCCGTGCGCAAGTTCGCCAGGCGGCAGCGCGATGAGTTGCTCGCCGAATTCGTCGGAGGGTACGCAAAGCCGATGGTGCTCGAAGACGGACTGGAACTGGTGCGCGAACATCGGCGCAATGGAGACTTCTGCATGATCCTGACCGCGACCAACGATCTGATTACCCGGCCCATCGCAGAACTGTTCGAAGTGGACGCATTACTGGCGACTGAAGCGGAAATCGTGGATGACGCCATCACCGGACGCATTCTCGGCACGCCCTGCTTCCAGGAAGGCAAGGTGAAAAAGCTGCGCGACTGGCTGGCGCACAACAGCGGCTTCGATATCGAAAACAGCGTGTTCTATTCCGACTCAATCAACGACCTGCCCCTGCTCGAATTAGCCGGCGAGGCCGTAGCGGTCGACCCGGACGAAAAACTGGAACGAATCGCCCGTGAACGAAGCTGGAAAATTCTCAGCTTGCGGAAGACCCGCACGATCGTCGCGTGAAAACCTCCCGCGTTCAATTTATGTCCCAGCCGATTCTCCTGGGGGCGGATTCCAGGCACGGGAACGCGTTTCGCGAGCGATCGCTCGATTGGGATAATTTCCCGGTGACATAGAGTTGCAAGGCGAGCAGCATTCTCTACACAGGGTTCTCGCTGCTATGGCGCGGTAGCCGCGGCTGTTGTATGGTAAATCCGTAGAGTGCAAGAAAGGTTGGCTCCGCCATGAAATTCTGGCTGGGACGAATCACTCTCTTCGCCGCGTGTCTGCTCACCGCATTGCCGGCGCTCGTCCAGTCTCCCGGACAATCTCCCGGCCGGGAGCACGTGATTCCCCTGGTTGCCGACGGCGATGGCTTTCGTTCCCGCCTGTTCCTGCGCAACGCCTCCGGCGCCGTGAACCAGTGCTCGATGGAACTGGTTGGCGCGGGTCTCGACATGGCCCGCTTCGCGGACCATGCCGCCGTCGCGCCCGACGGCATGTTCGCCACCGTCTATCTGAGCGCCCCGGACGCGACGATCAATCTTGCGAGCCTCGGCGAAGGCGCCTTCGCCAGCGGCTACGCGAAACTGTCCTGCGCCGGCCCCGCGGTGGCCCGTCTGTCGCTGACTGCCGAGGCCGGCGGGGCTTCGGTTCCCCTGGCCACTATCGAGTCCGCGCCTTCCGGCGCCGATTTCGCCCTGCCCGCGCCGCCCGCCCCCGGTTCCCTGGGTTTTGCGCTGGCCAACGACAGCCCTGTCGCGGCTTCCTGCTCGGTGGCGCTGCGAGACGATTCCGCAACGACGGTGTCCCAGGGCGCCTACCGCATCCCGCCCCGGACTTCCGACATCCGTTTTCTGGACGACATCGTACAAATCCCGTCCGGATTTCCCGGCGGGTCGGTGGTCCTTTCCTGCGATCCCGACGTGTACGCCCTGGGCCGCCCGGCGGACGGCGAGCTGTTTTCCGCCCTGCCGGCGGCGTCCCGCGGCGCGGCGTCCCGTTCCGATTCGGCGGACGACGGTTTCACCGGCGGCGTGCTCACCGCCGCGGCCTCCGGCGACGACCACGGCAACGCCCGGGCTTCGGCGACCCCCGTGCTCATCCCGTCGACGACGGCCGGGGCGCTGGGCCACGGCGACGTGGACTATTTTCGCCTGGAGATCGGGACGCCCGGGACGCTGATTGTCGAAACGACGGGACCGACGAACACCTTCGCGTACCTGGAAGACGCGACCGGCTGGCCGCAGCGGTTCGACGACAACGGCGGGGAGGGGGGGAACTTCCGGATCGAGACGGGCCGGGCCGGCGATCCGCTGCCTGGATTGTCGGCCGGGGTGTACTACGTGCAGCTTAGGGGATACGGCCCCGGTTCCTACGAATTGAAGGTGTCGGGCAGCGCCATCGGCCCGGGCGCGCCGCCCGCGGCGTCCGCGCCGGCGGTCGCCATCGACGCCATCCCCGCCGGAGACGAGAACACCGCCGTGGCGCTTTCCGCGACCCTGACCGGCGGTACTTACGACGGAACGCCCGAATACGCCTGGACCGTGAGCGGCGGCGCCCTCGACAACCCGGCTTCGGCCACGCCGGTCTGGACCCGCCCGCCGGTAAGCTCGGACACCGGTTACACCATTGGCCTCGCCGTGACGGTCAACGGCGCGGGGACGAACGCCCAAGGCAACACCAGCGCCACGGCGAACGCGAGCCAAACCGCCCAGGTGCGGGACGTTCCGGTACAGCTCCCCGTGGCCGCCGCGCCAACAGTCGCCATCGACGCCATTCCCGCCGGAGACGAGAACACCGCCGCGCAACTCCGCGCGACCCTCACCGGCGGCACGTACGACGGCGCGGTGGAGTACGACTGGGACGTGTCCGGCGGCGATCTTGACGACGACACGGCCGCGACGCCGACCTGGACGCGACCCGCGGTCAACTCCGACACCAATTACACGGTCAGCCTGGCGATTACCGTGCGCGGCGCGGGGGCGAGCGCCCAGAGTGGCACCAGCGCCGCGGCGAACGCCAGCCAAACCGTTCTGGTGCGCGACGTTCCGGCGCAACTGCCCGCCGCGTCCGCGCCAACGGTCGCGATCGACGCCATTCCCGCCGGAGACGAGAACACCGCCGTGGCGCTTTCCGCGACCCTGACCGGCGGCGCGTATGACGGCGCGGCGGAATACGACTGGGACGTGTCCGGCGGCGCTCTCGACAACGACGCCTCCGCCACCCCGACCTGGACGCGCCCCGCGGTCACCGCCGACACCAGTTACACGGTCAGCCTGACGGTCACCGTGCGCGGCGCGGGCGCGAACGCCCGGAACGCCACCAGCGCCGCGGCCGGCGCGCCGGACCGGACCGCGCTGGTGCGCAATATCATCACGACGCCGCCGCCGGCGACCTCCTGCGTGGACGACAGCGATTGGACCACCGTGGCGGAGTATTACGACCACAACGCGACGAGGTCTCCGAACTACGGCGCGAACTGGTACCGCGTCCTGATCGCCTACCGGCAGGAGGAAACCAACAAGACGCTGCCCGCCTGGGAAGGATCGACA